>DELT01000074.1 GCA_002354555.1 Methylophaga sp. UBA2689 | reverse complement strand
CGTCGTAATAAACGGTTGGCTATCCGTGGCGTGCCTCTGGAACGGTGAGCAATTTCACCTGCACCTTTAACGTCCAGCGTTAACCCTAGAATACGTGCGCTTCGCTGCACAATCGTACTTAAATCAGCGACATTGTAAAATTCCAATCGCTGCACAATACCAAACCGATCTCGTAAAGGTGAGGTCAGCGAACCTGCCCGGGTTGTTGCTCCGACCAGAGTAAAAGGCTCAAGATCCAGCTTAATCGAACGTGCTGCCGGCCCTTCACCGATCATGATATCGATCTGGTAATCTTCCATCGCCGGATACAACACTTCTTCAACCACCGGGCTTAACCGATGAATTTCATCGACAAACAATACATCATTCGGCTCGAGATTCGTCAGTAATGCTGCCAAATCACCAGGACGCTCTAAAACCGGTCCCGAAGTTTGTCTTAAATTAACGCCCATTTCGTTGGCAATAATATGGGCCAATGTGGTTTTACCCAGACCCGGCGGACCGAATATCAGGGTGTGGTCCAATGCTTCTTTGCGTTGCCGAGCCGCTGAAACAAATAACTCCATCTGCTCGCGCACCACTGGCTGTCCGATATAATCCTCTAATCTAATGGGTCGTATAGCACGATCCACCCGGTCATCATCATTCAGCGTTTGCGGAGTAATAAAACGTTCATCCATAGTTAGTTACGCTGTAACGCCTGTCTGATGATTTGCTCGGTAGTCATATCCTGGGCATCAAAACTACGGATCATTCTGTCTGCTTCGGCGGCTTTATACCCTAAAGCAATCAAAGCTTCCAGTGCTTCTTTTCGTGCTCCGCTACTGCTCGGCATATTCGTGGTAATTTGTTCATCAAGCCCCATTGCAGAACCGACTTCTTTGAGTCTGTCGCGCATCTCTATAATAAGACGATCTGCTGTCTTTTTACCGACACCCGGCAAACGCGTCAAACTTGCGGCATCACCTTCCTGCACACTTCTGGCAAAGCTATCAACGTCACTACCTGATAAAATCGTCAGCGCCAGTTTCGCTCCCACCCCATTTACCTTAAGTAAACTGCGAAATAATAATCGTTCGCGAGTAGTAGCAAAACCATACAACAGTTGGGCATCTTCGCGCACGACTAAATGGGTATATAAACTCACTTTTTCATTGAGTGGCGGCAAATTTACAAACGTTGACATGGGAGCGGAGACTTCATAGCCCACTCCATTTACATCCAGCACTAATTCCGGCGGCTGTTTTTCGATAATAATTCCGGTAAGACGACCAATCATCGGCTATAGCGTCCTCCTCGACGACGACTGATGCGCATTCCTGCGGGAAGTTTATTGCTGAGACTATCCAGTGCTGCATGATTTGCATGGGTTACCGCACAGGCCAAGGCATCTGCGGCATCTTCCATTGGTGCTTCTTTTAATTGCAACATGACTGACATCATATACTGGACCTGTTCTTTTTTGGCATGTCCATTACCAACAACAGCTTTTTTTATTTGAGTAGCGGTATATTCGTGGACTTTTAACTGTTGATTGACTCCGGCACAAATGGCAGCACCTCGAGCCTGACCAAGTTTCAATGCTGAATCAGCATTTTTATGCAGAAATACCTGCTCGATGGCCATAATTTCCGGTTGATAACGTAGAATCAGATCGGTCAGTCCATCAAAAATCTGCTTCAAACGATCGGCAAATTCGCCATCACCCACCAGCAGTCTGCCATTGATGACATGTTTAATCTGTTTACCGTCAAGCTCTATGATGCCAAAACCAGTTTTACGGGAGCCGGGATCAACACCGAGAATGCGTGACATAGTGGGGATGGGCCGCTAGTTCTCCAGCTGCGCCATCACCTCATCAGAAAAGTCTGCATTTGAATAGACCTGTTGTACATCATCCAGCTCTTCAAACGCATCAATCATGGCAATGGCTTTTTGTGCGTCATCCAGATCCAGGCTGACGGTATTGTCCGGATGCATAGTGACTTCGGCTGATTGCGACTCAAAGCCTGCTCCATCCAAAGCATCTTTAACGACGGCATAGTCATCCGGCGTGGTAAATACATCAATGGAACCATCGTCATTGGTGACAATATCTTCTGCACCGGCTTCCAGCGCTACTTCCATGACGGAGTCTTCATCCACACCCGGCACCAGACTGATAATGCCTTTTTGATTAAACATAAAGGCCACACAGCCATCGGTTCCCATGTTACCGCCGCGCTTGCTGAAAACATGGCGCACTTCGGCAACAGTACGGTTACGATTATCGGTCATGCAATCAACCATAATGGCAATACCGTTGGGACCATATCCTTCATAACGAATTTCTTCGTATGCCGCACCTTCCAGTTCGCCGGCACCACGCTTGGAAGCACGCTCAATAACATCTTTAGTCATATTGCTGCCCAACGCTTTATCGATAGCAGCACGTAACCGTGGATTAGTGGCAGGATCGCTACCGCCCATTCTGGCAGCAACAGTAATTTCACGAATCAGCCGTGTGAACAATTTACCGCGTTTGGCATCTTGCGCACCTTTTCTATGCTGGATATTCGCCCATTTACTATGACCTGCCATTTGGTACTAACCTCTTTGTTATTACGTTAAATAGTTTTTTCCTGAATTAAACCAGGGTATTCCAGTCGCGATAATATTCGCTGCGACCGTAAACCTGGTCGAAATACATGCTTTGTAACTGTTCAGTGATTGGGCCGCGTTTACCCTCGCCAATAGGACGATTATCCAATTCACGAATAGGGGTCACTTCTGCGGCAGTGCCGGTGAAAAAGGCTTCATCACAGATATAAACTTCATCACGAGTGATGCGTTTTTCAATGACTTTCAAACCAATGTCGTTTGCCAGACGCATAACAGTATCGCGGGTAATACCCTCCAGTGCAGAGGTCAACTCAGGTGTATAAAGTACACCATCACGCACCATAAAAAAGTTTTCCCCACTGCCTTCAGTAACAAAGCCATTGGCATCTAATAAAAGTGCTTCGTCATAACCATCATTCACGGCTTCCTGCAACGCCATCATCGAATTCATGTAGTTGCCATTGGCTTTGGCTTTACACATGGTGATATTCACATGGTGACGGGTAAACGATGAGGTTTTAATGCGAATACCGCGGGTCATGTTTTCTTCACCCAGATAGGAACCCCAGCTCCAGGCAGCCACCATCACATGTGTTTTTAAATTGTCAGCGCGGATACCCATGCCTTCAGAACCATAAAAACACATCGGACGAATATAGGCAGAATCCAGTTTGTTATCTCGAACCACAGCACGTTGTGCTTCGTTTAAAGTCGCTTTATCAAACGGGATGTTCATACCGAGAATCTTGGCGCTACGGAAGAGCCGGTCTGTATGCTCCTGCAGGCGAAAAATAGCAGCGCCAGCATCTGTTTGATAGGCACGGACTCCTTCAAACACCCCCATTCCGTAGTGCAGTGTATGCGTCAGCACATGGACTTTAGCTTCGCGCCAAGGCACAAATTCGCCATCCAACCAGATAACGCCATCACGATCTGCCATTGTTACTGCTGCCATAATTACCTACTTTTGAGACTTAATATTGATATCAAACTGGTTTTAACGTAACCAGCGTTGCCAAATTGCGTTCACTTGTTGCTGAAAATCGGCCACTTTGGCCTCCGGCACCACTGCCGGTTGTTCCTGAAGAACACAATGATTTGCTTCACTACGATAATAGCGATAAGCATCTGCGAGCATGTTCCCTTCTTGTTCACTGAGCTTGCCTGTCGCGACTAAAGCATCCAAAATTCGGATATTATCGGTGTAAACCATCAGATCTGGCAAGCTTGCTGACCAAGCAAGTACTGCATATTGCACCATAAATTCAATATCAGTGATACCACCTACGCCCTGCTTAAGATCAAAATTTCCTGCAGACGACTTATCCAGTTGCTGACGCATTTTATGGCGCATTTCACTGACTTCTTTTGCCAGCTCGGATTCAGTACGTGATTTGGACAAAACTTGCTGGCGAATGTTACTGAATTCTTCAGCTAATTTTTTATCTCCTGCGACACACCTGGCTCTGACCAGAGCCTGATGTTCCCACGTCCAGGCTTCATTTTGTTGATAATCATCAAAGCCTGAAATTGGACTCACCAGCAACCCTGAATTACCCCTTGGCCTCAGTCGCATATCGACTTCATAAAGCACTCCACCCGCAGTCACAGTATTTAATAAGTGGATCATCCGCTGAGCCAAACGTGTATAAAACACCATCAAATCGACAGGTTTATCACCATCAGTCATTCCCTCCCGCGCATCATCAAATACAAAAACTAAATCCAGATCTGAGCCATACCCCAACTCCAGTCCACCTAATTTTCCATAGGCAATGACACTAAAGCCGCACTCCGTCATATCATCTTTATCCGCAGCGGGCGGTAATCCGTGACGCGAGATCAGATATTGCCAAGCCAATTGCAACACACGTTCCAACAAAATTTCTGCCAATTCGCTGAGTTGATCACCGATCCGCATCAACGGTAATACTTCGGTGACATCTGCTGCAGCAACATGCAAAGTGGCAATTTGCCGAAACTCCCGCAATAAATTCATTTGCTGTTCAAGATCGGTGTCTTCAGCAGCTGAGAGGAACTGGTTTAATAAGGCTTGTTGCTGTTCTCGGCCAGGCACTTCGTAAAGTGATCGCGGATCCAGCAATTCATCCAGTAATACTGGATAACGTGCTAACTGATGGCTAATTAATGGACTTGCCGCACAGAGTTTGACCAGTTGAGATAAGGCCAGGGTATTTTCAACTAATAGCGACATATAGGCTGAACGTCGCATAATCGATTCCAATAACGGAATCATCCGATTCAGGCAAGTATCAGGCTCATCAGTGCCAGCAGCAGCCTGAACCAATAATGGCAATAATTTTTTGAGACGTCCGAGACCGGTATGACTAAGGTTTTTCACGACATGTAGGTTCAACAATTTTTCAATCGTCTGTTGGGATTGCTCTGGTTCGTGATATCCCCATGTTTCAAGATAAGACGTTATTTCTGCTTCGCTGGAAGTTAACAATGCAATACTGTCGGTACTCTCATCATCGGCCTGTGGTGCAGTCAGTAATTGTTGGAAATGTTCATGCACCTGCTGCCGATGTTCACTGAGAGTTTCAACAAAAGCAGTCCAGCTCTCAAATCCCATACTCCTTGCTAAACGAATTCGGGCCTCATTATTACTGGGTAATAAATGTGTTTGTTGATCTGCCCAGGCCTGAATACGATGTTCTGTTCGACGCAGAAACACATACGCATTTTTTAAGG
>DELT01000111.1:703-23059 GCA_002354555.1 Methylophaga sp. UBA2689 | reverse complement strand
TAGGTCACTGCCAGGCTTTAATATAAAACAAGCCCGACGCGAAAGCGCCGGGCTTTTTTTATATTCAAAACGTGTGGTGAATTAACTTGAGCATGGCAACCCCCATGTGACATTATCGCCAGGACAAGCAATGTTCCAGAAATTGTTTTGCATACACTCCGTCCATGGAGATAAGCGATAATGGACGCCGGTAGGCGCCCGAAGGATGAGATGCATGGACGCATCTCATCAAAGTAGGTCACCGATAACGGCTCCTGCGTTGTCGGCATACATCACATCCATGTGAATAACTGTCAGGCTTTAATACAAAACGATACCCGGTCCTCATAGCGGTTCGGGAATTTTTTTTGTCTATCCATTTTACAATGACCTCACCTGAGCATGTGAACAATCCAAGTGGCCGCTAATTGCTAGCATACGATGAACAGAAATGTTCAAGTATCAGGAAGCACAGGAGCGATATCTCAATAAGCGGAAGCTAAATGACGTTAATATTCATCAGATTAACAGCATTTAACTTAGTTATTTATGGAGTGGGCAATCCATTTAAGTGTTCAGTTATTCACCAAATGGTGATGTCACATCCTGAGGTACACTAATCGCAAAAATCTTGCGTACTTTTTGTTCTGTCTTCCAGGTACCCTTAAAACCGGCTTTTACCAGAAAACTGTCACCGGCTTTATAGGTTACAGAGTTGCCATCTTCATTCTTCAATGTGGCCTTACCTTCGAACATGTGAACCATTTCATCAGCATTATAGGTTACTCGATAGGTACCTGGCGTAGCTTCCCAAAAACCCGTTAATAACTTACCGTCTTCAGAGACATGTTCTAGCCAAGTTGTCATTGTTGGCGAACCTTCAAATGGTACCCAACCATCAAGGTCTGAGGTAATTGATGTAACGCTGGGTGCCGAGAAATTTCCAAAACTAATCGTTTTCATGTCCATACTCCAAGTGTTTAAGCAAAGGTTAAGTATTGCAATAAAGTAGTAATGTTATAAATCCACATTAAGTGGTAATCATAAATGGCAATAGACAATCGGCACGACAATTAACAACTTCCATAAGGTTTCCAGTAATACGGAGAAAAGTAGTGCTTAGTTCAGATAGACTGATAGTTATCTGCTTCAAAACTAGGGGTACATAAGGCAAGGAAAATAAGATCTTTGGTTCCGGTATTGGTGATTCGTTGGCGCGTATTCGCAGGAATAATTACCACATCTCCTGGATTTACTTTCTGAGCAGCATGATCTCCAATTTCGACGGATGCATTACCTTCCAGAATGACATAGCGTTCTATAGTATCTCTTAACTTGTGCCATTCAGTAGTAACGCCAGGTTCAACTCGTGCCTGAGCAATGGAAAGCTCAGGATCTTCTGGTTGGTTTGACAGTTCATTGATATAACATCCTTCAACAAAAAAGTACTCTTTGTTGGCTTGAAAGCGGTTGATATGTGGTTTCATAAGTAAATTGGTACCCTTATAGCTAAAAACTGATTTATCTAAATAGAGGCTGCATAATAGTTTTTGGCATCTTCTATGCAGATTTTTTCATGTCACCCTTTAAGGAGGTGTTCCATGAAAATGTTCATGTTGTTATTTCTCCTCTCATTTACCGTGCAAGCAAATGATATATCATCCTGGAATCGTCTTATTCTGTCGGGGGGAACACATATTATGATCAGCTTCGTTCCTCCTGATTTAAAGCAAGCTGACGTACTAAATATTTTTATTGAAGGGGATGGTGAACCTGGTGTCGCATTAAGACTGGCACAGGAGACAGGTGGAAATAGTGTCTATATAGGTCGTCCCTGCCAATATCTGAAAGTTACCCGATTTAATTCCTGTAATCGTGAACTATGGACTTCACACCGCTATTCTCAAGACGTAGTTGATTCGATGGATAAGGCTATTTCTGCATTAAAACAGCAGTACCAAGCAAGCCAAGTTAGACTTGTTGGCTATTCTGGCGGCGGTGCTATTGCATCAATAATTGCATCAAAAAGGAGCGATGTTGCACTATTATTGACCATTGCAGGTAATCTGGATCATAGATGGTGGACCGAGTTCAATGATTCAGCACCACTATCCGGCTCTTTAAACCCAATCGATTACAGCGCAGCATTAGAGACAGTACCTCAGGTACATCTGATAGGTGATCATGATTTTGTAGTACCCGGTTCAGTATTGATGTCTTATCTGTCAAAATTTAAAACCCGTGACAAAGTAAAAAGCTATCTGGTGGGGGGGGCTGATCACACTTGCTGTTGGTCAATGGCTGTGGCTGCAGTTCTGCCTGAATAAATGCAAATGGCTGACTAGCCTAAGCTTTTCAGCCATTCATCATCTGAACCTTCATTCATTCCCTCGAACAAATAAGTCGATAGATAGCGTTCTCCAGTGTCAGGTAACATAGCCAGAATAACTGAACCATCGGCTGCATTCTCAGCGACTTTCATTGCTGCTGCAACAGTGCCGCCACAAGATAATCCACAGAAAATACCTTCTTCACTGGCTAATCGTAATGCCCAGCTTTTGGAATCTTCATCGGTGACGGGATATAGCTCATCGTAAACATCACGATTTAATACATCTGGAATAAAATCCGGAGTCCATCCCTGAATTTTATGAGGATGCCAGTCATCTCCAGCGAGCATGGAAGCTGCAGCAGGTTCTGTGGCAACAATTTTGGTATCAGGTCTGGCAAGTTTAATCATTTCCCCAGCACCGGTTAATGTACCACCAGTGCCCCAACCTGAGACCCAATAATCGAGTTGTTTACCAGCAAAATCACGTAGAATTTCTGGGCCAGTAGTATTACGATGAAAGGCGGGATTGGCAGGGTTTTCAAATTGTCGAGCTAGGAACCAGCCATGTTTTTCAGCGAGTTCCTCAGCTTTTTTAACCATACCAGTGCCTTTTTCAGCTGCCGGAGTAAGGATTACCTTGGCTCCCATAGCACGCATAATTTTACGACGTTCCACCGAGAATGTTTCAACCATAGTGGCAACAAAAGGGTAACCTTTCGCTGCACATACCATTGCTAAAGCAATGCCGGTATTACCAGAAGTGGCTTCAATAACTGTTTGACCGGGTTTTAATACCCCACGTTTTTCAGCGTCATCAATAACCGCAAATGCCAGTCGATCCTTCACAGAAGCCATCGGGTTAAAGGCTTCGATCTTAACGTACATATCTACGTGCTTGGGAGCTATATTGTTTAGACGAACAATAGGAGTATTACCGATAGTGTCGAGGATGCTGTTATAAATCATAAAAACTCAGTAGATTTGATTGGGATAATCCAAGCTTACACTAAATTGCTTATGCAAAAAAATCCCGCTACAAAATCAGTTGGGAATAAACAAAAACAGCCGCATAGCGGCTGTTTCAAAAGGGAAAATATCTATCAGGAAACGCTGTTACTAACATGAATATTTTGTTTTGTTGATTGTTTTGCTGGTTGCTTGCTATCAGGATTAGACGTCATTTCAAGTGCTTTAAGAATATTTTGTCTGGTAATTGAGCCGACTAGACGATTTTCTTTAATCACTGGTAAGCACTTGTAGGCAGTTTTTAAAAACTTTTCAGCGACTTCAATAATTGATGCCTCAAAATCAATTGTCTCAACCTGGTTATGCATATACTCTTCAACTTTACCCGCTGATTCGCCCTGATAAGCAGCATTAAGTGCCACTTGCATACAGTCTTTTTCAGAAAGAAAACCAATCAAATTACCATGTTGATCGATAACGGGAGCACCGGAGATTTTAAATTCAATCAGCTGATGAATTGCACGTAATACATCCATCTCAGGTGTAAAAGTAATCTTGGTGCCATTCATATGATCTTTGACTTTGAGTGATGCAAGCATGGGCTACTCCCTGACGCTGTATAGTTTGTTATTGTGCCCGCTTACGGGCTTCACACTCTTCTTTTTCCTGAATCGAGCAGGCACCACCACAACTTCCCGACAGACCAACTTGATTCAATCCACCACAACTGCCTTTTATTGCTGAGCGACCAAAGATTACACCAATGGCCATAGCTATAACAGCCAGTAAAATAATCACAAATGCGGCAAGAAAAGTACTCATCTAGCCTCCAAAATCATCAAGCATGATGTTTTCAGGTTCAACACCCAAATCTTCAAGCATTTTGATCACCGCTGCATTCATCATCGGTGGTCCACACATATAATATTCACAATCTTCCGGTGCAGGATGATCTTTCAGGTAATTTTCGTATATGACGTTGTGAATAAAGCCTGTGTAGCCAGTCCAGTTATCTTCCGGCAGAGCATCAGATAAAGCGACATGCCAAGTAAAGTTGTCATTTTCAGCGGCCAGTTCATCAAAATCTTCGGTATAAAACATTTCACGTAAACTACGGGCACCATACCAGAAGGTCATTTTACGTTTTGATTTCAGGCGGCGTAATTGATCAAAAATATGCGAACGCATAGGAGCCATACCGGCACCACCACCGATAAATACCATTTCTCTATCTGTGTCTTTGGCAAAAAATTCGCCAAATGGACCCGAAATAGTCACTTTATCACCCGGTTTGAGATCAAAGATGTAGGAAGACATGATGCCTGGTGGCACATCATCGGCATTTGGCGGTGGTGATGCTATCCGCACATTCAGCATCACAATGCCTTTTTCTTCAGGATAGTTAGCCATAGAGTAGGCTCTGACCACATTTTCTTTAACTACTGATTTATAACGCCATAAATCAAACCGATCCCAATCCGGCCGGTATTCATCGGCAATGATGAAGTTTTTATATTCAACGGTATGTGGAGGGCATTCGATCTGGATAAAGCCACCAGCTCGGAAATTAACGCTTTCACCCTCAGGTAGTTCGAGAATCAACTCTTTAATAAATGTGGCGACATTATCATTGGAGCGAACGGTACATTCCCATTTTTTGACACCGAAAACTTCTTCCGGTACCTGAATCCGCATATTCTGTTTGACGGCAACCTGACAAGATAAGCGATCACCTTCTGTAGCTTCACGTTTGGTGATATGCGATTCTTCAGTGGGTAGAATCGAGCCACCACCTTCAAAAATCTTTACTTTGCACTGCGCACAAGTGCCACCGCCGCCACAGGCAGAAGAAACAAACAGGTTTGCGTCAGCCAAAGCGCCTAATAATTTACCACCTGCCTTGGTTTTAATGGTTTTTTCGTCATTAACGATAATTTCGATATCACCCGTGGCTACCAGCTTTGAGCGTGCACTGAGAATAACGAATACCAGCACCATGATGATGAGTGTGAAGAGAACAATGCCTAAAATGATTTCCATTAGAGTTGAATCCCCGAAAATGCCATGAACCCTAACGCCATCAATCCAGCAGTAATAAAGGTAATGCCAAGACCTTGTAAGCCGTCAGGGACATCGGAATATTTAAGTTTCTCTCTGATGCCTGCAATTGCTGTAATAGCTAATGCCCAGCCGAAGCCACTACCTACACCATATACTGCACTTTCTGCCAGATTGTAATCACGTTCAACCATAAACAGCGTACCACCTAAAATGGCGCAGTTGACCGTAATTAATGGCAGGAAAATACCCAAAGCGTTATAAAGGGCCGGAACGTATTTATCCATTGCCATTTCAATGATTTGTACCATCGCGGCAATAACGCCAATATAGCTGATGAGTCCTAAAAAGCTTAAATCCACATCAGGTAAACCGGCCCAGGACAAAGCCCCTTCTTTAAGCAGATATTGATAAATCAGATTGTTGGTTGGCACTGTGATGGCCTGAACCAATACCACTGCAATACCAAGCCCTAAAGCTGTTTCAATTTTTTTAGAAACGGCAAGAAAGGTACACATACCTAAAAAGAAAGCGAGCGCCAGATTTTCAACAAAAATCGAGCGTATAAACAGGCTGAGGTAATGCTCCATTTACAAGACCTCCGTACGGTGTACTTGGTGAATTTGATAATCCGGCGCCTCAACCTGCTGTGGTTTCCAGCTACGAATAGCCCAAATCATCAGACCGATAATAAAAAACGCACTGGGCGGTAACAGCATCAACCCATTGGGTACATACCAGCCACCTTCATTCGCTACCGGAATAATGGTATGGCCAAAAAGTTTGCCGGCTCCAAATAATTCACGGAAGAACGCTACGACTAACAATACCACGCTATACCCCAAGCCATTTCCGAGCCCATCTAGAAAGCTCATACCGGGAGAGTTTTTCATAGCGTAAGCTTCAGCTCGACCCAAAACGATACAGTTGGTGATAATCAAGCCCACAAATACCGATAACTGTTTGCTGGCTTCATACGCATAGGCTTTGAGAATCTGGTCAACAATAATGACCAATGAGGCAATGACCGTCATTTGAACAATGATACGAATACTTGAAGGGATGTGATGACGAATCGAACTGATGATGGCTCCGGAGAAAGCTGTAACTGACGTCAGCGCGATACACATAATCAGCGCTGCAGTCATGTTGGTAGTTACTGCCAGAGCAGAGCAAATTCCTAATACCTGTAACGTTATCGGATTATTATCAATAATTGGATCAATAACATTATTTTTTGCTTGGCTTGCCATCAGTTAATCCCCTGTTCGGAACGCATACTCTTCAAATAAGGGCCAAATCCGTCTTCACCTAACCAGAATGAAATCATATTGGAAACGCCTTTACTGGTCAGTGTGGCACCAGATAATCCATCGACCTTGTATTCTGCCTGGGGTGAATTGTTATCCACATAACCACGGGCAACCCTGAATTCTACATTGCCGTTTTCATCATATATTTTTTTGCCTTCCCATTTGGCTAACCAGCGCGGGTTTTCTATTTCACCACCTAAGCCGGGCGTTTCTGCATGTTCGTAAAAACGCAATCCTTGAATAGTATTGAAATCACTCCCTAAAGAAAGAAATCCGTACATGGTTGACCATAATCCATAGCCATGAATAGGAATAACCAGTTGTTGGATTTGATCGCCATCTCGAAGAATATAAACGGGTGCATATTTAGCTCGTGAACCAATTCCGGCTACATCCTGCTGATTGTCTAGACGTACTCCCAAATCCGGTGAACCAGATGCTTTACGCTGGTCATAAGTGGCAGGATCAAGATCTGTTTCAGCGTATTGGCCAGTGGCCAGATCAACTAAACGAACCTCAAATTTTTCAAAAGCCGCTTCCATGTCCATACCCGGCTCAAACTGATCGGTAACGGCCAGAATATTTTGTCGAATATCGTTCTTTTGGTTCACAACTTGGCGAGATTTTAATGAAACTGCTGCTGTTGAAACCAGAACCGAACATACCAGACAAAGCACAATGGCGATGAATATAGTCTTTTTAGGATCATCGTTTGGCAGCTGCATCAGCTGGCCTAAAAAACCTTTTTTCTGCGTAATTTCTGCCATGATTAGCTTCGCTGTAGTCTTCGTTTAATGTTGGACTGAACGACAAAATAGTCGATAAGTGGTGCAAATATATTGGCAAACAGAATAGCTAGCATAATACCCTCTGGGAAGGCAGGGTTGACTACCCGTATCAGTACCGTCATAAAGCCAATCAAAATACCGTAAATCCAGCGGCCTTTATTAGTCATGGCAGCAGACACCGGATCTGTAGCCATGAAAACCATACCAAATGCAAATCCACCCAAAGACAAGTGCCAGTACCAGGGAAGCCCAAACATTGGATTAGTATCGCTGCCAATCATATTGAAAAGCCAGCTAGTGGCCACCATACCAAGGAATACCCCGAAGATGATACGGAAAGAGGCAATGCGGGTATAAAGCAGAAAAGCCGCGCCAAGCAAAATGGCCAGGGTAGAAGTTTCACCTAATGAACCTGGCATATGACCGATGAAAGTCTGAGTCCAGGTATAGCCTGCTTCAGTGACGGATTCCAAGCCACCTAATGCTGCCAGAGCGAGGGGAGTTGCTCCTGTATAGCCATCAATAGCGGTCCATACGGCATCCCCGGACATTTGTGCCGGGTAGGCAAAGTACAGAAATGCACGACCTGTTAATGCCGGATTCAGGAAGTTTTTACCGGTACCACCAAAAACTTCTTTACCAATTACCACACCAAAAATAATACCCAGCGCAACCTGCCAGAGGGGAGTAGAGGGTGGGAGCGTAAGGCTGTAGAGCATTGAGGTAACCAGAAAGCCTTCATTTACTTCGTGATTTCTCACTGCAGCAAAAATAACTTCAAAAGTACCGCCGGCGATAAGCGTTGTCAGATATATCGGTAAAAAGTAGAGCAATCCATGAAACATGTTGGAGAACAGGCTATTAGGATCATAACCAATACCAAAGCTGGTCAGGATCCAGCCACGCCAGCCTTCAAGAGTCGACATGCCTAGTTGCGCCATGGCGCTGTTGGCCTGAAAACCGGTATTCCACAGCATCAGCATTAAAACAGGAAAAGTCGCCAGTACGACATAACTCATTACCCGTTTAAGATCGATACCATCACGAACATGTGGCGAACCCCGGGTAACATCGCCAGGACTATAGATGAATGTATCGATCATCTCATAAACGGCAAAGTACTTCTCGTAAGGCCCGCCTTTTTGGAATGACGGCTCTATCCGGTCTAGGAATCTTCTTAAACGCGCCATGGTTATCCTTCTTTTTCTATTTGTGTAAGATTGGCTCTCAGCGCAGGACCATAGTCATATTTTCCAGAACAGACGTATGAACATAAGGCCAAGTCTTCTTCATCCAGCTCAAGACACCCAAGAGCCTGAGCAGAGTCAGTATCTCTGACCAATAAAGCTCTCAGCAGTTGCGTTGGCAAAATATCCATAGGGACAACGGTTTCAAAAACCCCCACCGGAACCATGGCGCGTGGACTACCATTCTGTGAGGTGGTGAGCGGCAAATCCTTCTTACCAAATATTTTGCTGAAAAAAACGTTCAGGGCAGAGTATTTATTGGTGCCGCCAGGCCGGATCCATCCCAGTATCTCACGATGTGTTCCCTCTTCGAGAACAGATATCTGTGTATGAAAACGACCAAGAAAGGCAGCCCAATTATTGGCGGTATGTCCATTGAGGACTGAGCCGGAAATCACACGGGAGCGAATATTCTGAACTTCTCCGCGAACCAGTTCTTCAGTGTTGGCTCCAAGGCGGGTGCGGAGCAGCCGTGGGTTATTCACCATCGGACCTGCCAGTGAAATAATCCGTTCTACCCAAAGGTGACCTGTGGTGAACAGTTTGCCAATGGCGATCACATCCTGATAACCGATATGCCAAACCGTTTTTTTGCTGCTGACAGGTTCAATAAAATGTATGTGAGTACCCACCAGTCCTGCAGGGTGTGGACCAGAGAATGTCGGTGTTTCAATATTTTGCAAATCTGGAGTGGGTAAAGCCGCCTTAGGTGATTGACAGAGATAAAGTTTACCGCTGGTCAGATGACTTAATACTGTTAGACCGTTACGAAAATCGTCAGCATATTCGTTGATAATCAGATTGGGATCGGCAGCAAGCGGATTAGTATCAATCGCTGTAATAAAGATTGCCTTGGGTTCACTGTCCAATTCTGGTGTTTTGCTGTAGGGGCGAGTACGCAGAGCGGTCCATAATCCCGATTCAACCAGATTCTGTTGGACCTGATCTCGGCTGAGCGTTGGTAATTCATCTGGTGAGTAGTGTTTAAAAGTGACTTCCTCATCACCTTCAAGCTCAATCACTACTGATTGCAAGGCCCGTTTGGCTCCACGATTAATCGCTTTGATTATGCCCGCGCCGGGAGCCGTATAGGTTACACCGGGGATTTTTTTATCGGTGAATATTGCTTCACCAAGTTTAACCCGCTGGCCCTCTTCAACCAGCATCGTTGGTTTCATGCCGACGTATTCGAGACCCAACACAGCAACTGAAGCGACCGGATTAGCCTGGCTAATTTTTTGTTCCGGAGCACCAGCAAGGGGCAATGTCAGCCCTTTCTTAATTGAGAAATGCATATCCCACCTAGTCAGAAGCAGTGCTTGAGCACTGTTGGCTTTGAAATTATCAATGTAGGAGTATAGCGGCTTTGCGGTACTTAAGGGAAGCTTACCATGTCAATAATGTGGTTGTTTTTCCATAGCGGAATTGCTGTTTTTAAGCCAGATAAAGCCGATTAAAAAAGCACCAATCGCAGTTACTGCTGCCAGCATAAAAGTCATTTCCGGTCCCGGAGTCAGCCATAGATAGCCACTCAATAAGCTTCCCACCGCGCCACCGGCACCAAAACTCATACTGCTGTAAAGTGCCTGTCCACGGCCTTGATTACGGCCTGTGAAGTGCTGATGAACCCATGCAATTGAAGCAGCATGAAAAGCACCATAACTGGCAGCGTGTAATGATTGTGCGGCGATAAGCATAATTACCTGGTCGGCATAAAGTGCAATCAGCAACCAGCGAAAAGCTGCCAGTAACAGACTACCGAGTAATACCTTGCGAATACCAAAGCGAGGTAGCCAGCGATGCATCACCAGAAACACCATTAATTCAGCGACCACCCCTAACGCCCATAATTGACCAATCAAGGTACGGCTATAACCATGCTGTTCCAGATAAATACTGTAAAACGTGTAGTAAGGCCCATGGCTGACCAGCATTAAAAAGCAGATAGCTAAAAAGGCGCGGACAGCAGGTTGTTTAAGCACCTGTTTTATAGGGATGTGATTGAGACTGAGGTGACGACTGGCAGATTCAGGAACAGTGAGACTGATCAGCCAGATACCGCTGATGGACAATAACAACGCATAGGGAACGATGCCTGCATCATAACGATCCATTAGCCAACCCAGTAAGACCACGACACAGATAAACCCAATGGAACCCCAGACGCGGATCTTACTGTAATGATGACTATGTTCCCCAAGGTGCTGCAGGGTAGTGACTTCAAATTGGGGAAGCGAAGCATTCCAGAAAAAACTGAAGACCATTAATACAACGGCAATCCAGTAATAACTTTGTGAAATAAATATGCCTGAGAACGCTACGATACTCAGTAAGCTGGCCAGTCGAACAATTTGTAGACGTTGTCCGCGGTGATCAGCAATCCAACCCCAGACATTGGGAGCAATGATTCGGGTTGCCAATAGAATGGCGGTTAATTCACCGATTTGTCTGGCGCTGAATCCTTCCCATTGTAGATAAAGCCCCCAATAGGGCACCAGAATGCCCAGGGTGGCAAAATAAAACAGATAAAACCCTGACAGTCGCCAGTAGGGTAGTCCGGAAAAAGGCACCAGCGATCAGGTTAGGCTTGTGCCGGAATAATAGGGGTGTCAGTGTTTACATCCATATTCTGGGCCCGATGACGTAACATATGATCCATCAATACCAGTGCCAGCATGGCTTCTGCAATTGGAGTGGCACGAATACCGACACAAGGATCATGACGACCATGAGTGACGACTTCGATGGCTTCCCCCCGTGTGTTGATGCTTTTTCCGGGAATACGCAGACTGGAAGTGGGTTTGAGTGCCATGCTTACCAGCAAGTCCTGTCCACTGGAAATACCACCTAAAGTTCCGCCAGCATTATTGGTCAGGAAACCTTCGGGTGTCAGTTCATCCCGATGTTCAGTACCTTTCTGGGTAACCGATTCAAAACCGGCACCAATTTCCACGCCTTTTACCGCGTTGATACTCATCATCGCATGGGCGATATCGGCATCCAGACGATCAAAAATAGGTTCACCCAGCCCCGGTGGAACATGGCGTGCAATAACATTAATGCGGGCACCAATGGAATTGCCTTCCTTACGTAAGGCATCCATATAATCTTCCAGCTGGCTTTCAATAGTGGGATCCGGATTAAAAAACAGACTATTTTCGATATGCGCCCAATCCAGTGTTTCAGCTTTAATTGGACCAAGCTGGCTCAAATACCCCTGAATTTCGATACCATAACGTTGTTTAAGAAATTTTTTGGCAATACCACCAGCGGCCACTCGCATTGCGGTTTCACGTGCTGATGATCGGCCACCACCACGGTAATCACGGAAACCATATTTGTGGTGATAGGCATAATCTGCATGGGCCGGGCGGAATTGTTCGGCAATATTGCCGTAATCCTTGGAGCGCTGATCCACGTTTTCAATCAATAGACCAATCGGGGTTCCGGTAGTCTTGCCTTCAAAAATACCGGAAAGAATCTTGACCTGATCAGGTTCACGGCGCTGGGTTTCATGGCGGCTTTTTCCCGGTTTACGCCGATCCAGATCATTCTGTAGATCGGCTTCGGATAATTCCAGTCCGGGAGGGCAACCATCGACAATACAGCCCAGAGCGGTGCCGTGGCTTTCACCAAACGTGGTGACTGTGAAAAGTTTTCCGAAACTGTTGCCTGACATAATCAAAAATCCGAGTTAAACGATAAATAGAGTAGCAAAACCGAGGAAAGCCATAAATCCGACCACATCGGTGACAGTGGTTAACAGCACGCTGCCGGACAATGCGGGATCAATGCCGATACGTTTTAGTCCCAGGGGAATCATTACCCCGGCAACGGCAGCAGCCGTCATATTAACAATAATGGCGGCACCAATCATGATTCCCAGTAAAAAATTACCGAACCATAGGTAGGTTACAAAAGCGATAGCAATTGCCCAAATCACCCCATTGGCCATGCCCACCAGAAATTCTTTGCGTAATAACCAGCGTTGATTTTTATCATTCAACTGGTCCAGTGCCATAGAGCGTATCACCAGTGTTAATGTCTGGCTGCCGGCAATACCACCCATGCTGGCAACAATTGGCATTAATACAGCCAACGCCACCAGTTTTTCGATGGTGGTATCAAATAACCCGATAACCCATGCGGCTAAAAATGCCGTCAGCAGGTTGATACCAAGCCATACCGAGCGGCGATGAATACTTTTTTTAACCGGGGCAAACGTATCTTCGTCTTCGCTTAAACCGGCCATACTCAATAAAGAGTGTTCGGCTTCATCCCGGATAACATCGACCACGTCATCGATGGTAATGCGGCCCAGCAGATGATTATCTTTATCGACAACAGGCGCGGATATCAGATCATGTTTTTCAAAACGGTGTGCGACATCATGATCCGACATATTGGCGGGAATGGGATCCACCTGATGCGACATCGCTTCACGTACGGTAAGAGAACGGCTACGGCTGACAACCTGTGACAAGCGCAGCGTACCAAGATATTTATCCTGATGATCAACGACATACAGACTGTCAGTGTTTTCGGGTAATTCCCCATACTTACGTAAATAACGTAATACCACTTCCAATGTGATATCCGAGCGCACGGTGACCACATCGGTGTTCATCAAACCACCGGCAGTATCTTCTTCATAAGCCAGAATGGCTTCAATCCGACGTCGACGTTGCGAGTTCATGGCACGCAACACTTCCTGCATCACATGGCCAGGGAGATCCTGAAGAATATCGACAACATCATCGGTATCCAGATCTTCAGTAGCGCTCAACAGATCAGCGGTATCCATGCCGGTCATCAGGCCGGTACGAACATCTTCCCCAATATAGGAAAGTACCTCACCTCGTAACTCAGGGTTGATGATTGGCCAGCATACCAGCCGTTCATTGGGGGGAAGAGATTCCAGTAGATGAGCGGTTTCAGCAGGGTGTAAGCTGGCTAACAAGCGGCGCATTCTGACAAAGCGGCCACTTTTCAGCGCCTCGGAAAATGCATTCAGCGAGTGATTGAGACTGCGGTGTTGGTCCAGCTCAGACATATCCGGCTCCAGAGGGCGTCGGTACTTTTAGGGGGAGGTTTCGCAGGCTATTTTAGCCTGCTTACNNTGATGAATCGGTGCGTTGATTTGTTCCAGTAACATATCGGCTTCAAGTGCATCTGACACTTGCATAATACTCAGCGTGTTATCCGGTAATAAACTCAAATCGGTTTCGTTAATGATTTGCTTTATTTCCAGCAACGCATTGGGATGCATACTGAAATGTTCCAGTCCCATTGCCAGCAACAGCCGGGCATAGCGAGGATCACCGGCCATTTCACCACACATTGATACTGGAATATTAAATTTCCTGCCCGCTTCCAGCGTCATATGAATCAGCCGTAACACGGCAGGATGCAATGGGTCGTAGAGATAGTTGACGGTGTCATCAATACGGTCGATGGCCAGAGTATATTGAATCAAATCATTCGTGCCGATAGATAGAAAATCTACATGACGGGCAAACATTTCTGCGCAGACTGCACTGGCCGGGATTTCGATCATTGCGCCGATTTCTACCTGACGATCATATTCCAGACCTTCCTTATCCAGTTCGATCTTGCACTGTTCAAGTAAATTACGTGCCTGTAACAATTCATGCATGGTGGAAATCATCGGGAACATGATTTTGATTTTGCCATAGGCCGATGCTCTCAGAATCGCTCTCAACTGCGTGCGGAACATGGCGGGCTGAGTCAGGCAGAGCCGAATAGCCCGCAATCCCAGTGCCGGATTAGTAACCACTGTCTGAGTCAGGTGACGACCACCATCAACGGTCTTATCTGCCCCCAGATCGAAGGTGCGAATGGTGACCGGTTGATTATTCATACCTTCGACAACATCACGATAAGCGGCGAGCTGTTCTTCCTCTTCGGGTGGAGCCAATCGGTTCATATAGAGAAATTCGGTCCGATACAGTCCGATACCTTGCGCCCCGGCATTGGTGATAGTGGAAATATCTTCTGGCAATTCCGCATTGGCCAGAAGCGTAATGGTCTTGCCATCACGGGTACGCGTCGGCTGGGACTTATAGCGACTCAGAGATGAAATATGTTCATCAAACGCAATACGCCGTTGTTGATATTCTCTGAGCGTTCCTTCGTCAGCACCGGCAATCATGATGCCAGCTTCACCATCGACGATCAGTGGCTCATTGTCCTGCACATAGCGACGAACAGATTCCACACCGACAATTGCCGGAATACCCAGGCTGCGTGCCAGGATTGTGGTATGTGAAGTTGCGCCACCATGTTCGGTAACAAATGCGGCAATACCCTGATGTTGCATTAAAACGGTATCTGCAGGCGTCAAATCTTCAGCAATGATGATATGACCTTTCAGCCGTCCATCAGCAATTTCGTGATCAGCAACTTCCTGATCGGCCAGAATCCGATGGATACGATTGACCACATGATCAACATCATCACGGCGTGTCCGCAGATACGGATCATCCATTTCGTTGAATACGTTGATTAATGCATCACGTTGCAATTGCAACGCCCATTCAGCATTGCAGCGACGTTGACGGATCATATCGACCGGTACTTTGGTCAGTGATGAATCGCCCAGCATTAAGATATGCGTATCAATAAACGAAGTCACATCAGCCGGGGCGTTGGCAGGAATATGGTTACGAATGGATTTAAGCTGTTGCTTGGCCTGTTCAATCGCATCAAGCAAGCGTTCCACTTCCTGTTCAATGGAAAATGCCGGGATCAGATATTCACGAACATCCGGCTGATTGTGAAACAGAATATGGGCACGGCCGATCGCGATACCTCGAGAAACACCAATGCCTTGTAGCTCGAGCGTCATTGGCCTTCTCCGAAGTAATTGGCAATCAACTCCCCGATAGCTTTTAACGCAGTTTCGGCATCTTCACCTTCTGCTGTGACCTGAATTTCAGTGCCTTTGGCAGCGGCTAACATCATCACTCCCATAATACTTTTGCCATTAACCTGACGATTATCCTTGGATACTTGAATATCCGCCTGGAACTCAGAAGCAGTGGTGACAAATTTTGCAGCAGCACGGGCATGTAATCCCAGGCGATTTATGATGGTAAATGTCTGTTCCTGTTTCATGGCCGATACCCTGAGTGATGACAACGTACAATGCCTTCCTGGCCACCACTAACCGCTTTGTTTTCAAGTTCATCAAGGCTTAGGGTTGGATAGTTTAAAACACGGATTAGCATGGGGAGATTGAGCCCTGAAACAATTCGGATATCTTCACGATCTGAGACCGCGCAGGCAATATTGCTGGGGGTTGAGCCAAACATATCTGTCAAAATCAAAATTCCATTTCCCTGATCCAGTCCAATCAATTCACCATCCAGCTGTTTGCGTATGGCGTCGGGATTATCTTTGACTTCGATAGAGATAACTTTAGTGGGCAGCGGGCAGCAGGAAAGCATTTGTCTGGCCGTGTTTATCAACTCGGTGCCGATATGATTGTGCGATACGATTAAAATACCTACGGTCATCTTGGTTCTCTTGGTCACCAGCAAAAGTCAGACTGGAAGGGCAGTTTACCGCCAATGAATGTAATGTATATGAGCGTTTTAGGCAAATATTGCTGCTTAAAATGCCATTTTATCAAGCTGCCAAAGCTGCATTTTTTCATGGCTGTCTTTATGTATCGTCTGCATTGTCAACCAGCTATCAATTCGGGTTTTGAACGAGGCTGGATTCTCAACAGATAATGTCAATACAACTAATGGTTTACCAAGAATGACTTTCTGGTCTGTTGGGGTGGCGACACTGGCTTGAGGATGATGGACCTGTTTTAGTTCAATACACAAATCTGCAATGCTGCTGGCATGCCAGCTAGCTTCACCACACACTTTGCGGATATCCATCAGGCCTAATTCACGGGTATGCAGTAAACCTGAAAGTAGTTTGGGGCAGTGCGCTATAAGCTGATCATTCTCCAGGGTAAAATCCACCACATCATCAGCAATCAGTTCTGCGCCCTGATGAATTAATTCGAGTGCCAGACTGCTTTTTCCAACACCGGGTTCACCAAAAATAAAGATGCCTTTATCCCGATAATGAATCATCACACCATGTTGGCTATCCATGGCTGCTGGCAAAGACATAACAGATTATTCTTCGTCGATGGAAAGCAATAATTCAAAGATGGCTTCAGCGTTGGAAGCCTGTCGAATGCGACTGCAGATTTCTTCATCTCGAAACAACGTCACCAGACGTGACAGATGTTGTAAATGATGTTCGGTATCATCCTCCGGCACCAATAAACCAAAGGCGATATCAATCGGTTTACCATCAGCCGCTTCAAATTCGACAGGCGTTTCCAGTGTCAGCATTGCGGCCACGGTGTGGGTAAGATCCGGGACACGGGCGTGGGGAATTGCCACGCCCTTGCCTAATCCGGTACTGCCCAAACGTTCACGTTCAAGCAGAACTTGAAATATTTTTTCAGCAGTCGCTGCACTCGTATTGGCTGCCAGCATACGACTGAGATTTTCGATCACCCGTTTTTTACTGGTAGCTTCATCGTGGAAACTGATGTTGTCCGCATTTACGAGCAGTGCAGCGATAAGCATGAAAATTCCCGCTCCTTAACTAGCGTTATGTTTTTGAATCGCACCATCAGCTTGATGGTGGTTAGTAATTTTATCTTTGTGTTTGATGATTTGTCGATCCAGTTTTGCAACCAGATTTTCAATAGCGGAATACATATTTTCCTGCTCGTCAGAAGCAAATAAGTCGGCGCCACTGGCATGAACAGTTGCTTCAGCTTTTTGCCGAAGTTTTTCGACAGATAACACCACATGCACGTTGGTCATGTGATCAAAATGACGAGTCAGTTTCTCGAATTTTTTATTGACGTGGTCCCGAAGGCTGTCAGTGATATCTATATGTTGTCCGCTTAGATTTAATTGCATAATGCATCACTCCTGTTGGTGGACTAAAACTGGCATTACACCAGTCGCTTACGCTCATTTGAGGGCGCTATCGCTAATGTTTCGCGGTACTTTGCAATGGTACGACGAGCGACATTAATGCCCTGTTCCCCCAGAATATCAGCAATTTTGCTGTCACTCAGGGGTTTTCTCGGATTTTCCGCGGCGACCAGTTTTTTGATGATCGCCCGGATGGCTGTTGCAGAACATTCCCCACCACTTTCAGTACCGACATGGCTGGAGAAAAAGAATTTAAGTTCAAAAATTCCCCGTGGCGTGTGCAGATATTTGCGAGTCGTTACGCGGGAGATAGTGGATTCATGCATTTCCACGGTCTCGGCTATATCTGCCAATACTAAAGGTTTCATGGCCTCTTCGCCGTGATCAAGAAAGTCACGTTGGCGTTCCACAATTGCTTGGGTGACTTTAAGTAATGTCTCATTACGGCTTTGTAAACTTTTCAGAAACCAACGTGCTTCCTGCAAATTATTTTTCAGATAGGTGTTCTCTTCACTACTATCGGCCCGGTTGATTAACGAGGCGTAATGTTCGGCAATCTGCAGTTTAGGTGCATTGTCAGGATTGAGTGACAATTGCCATTTGCCATGAACTTTTATCGCATAAACATCCGGTACGATATATTCAGTTTTGTCAGTTTGGATACTACTGCCGGGGCGCGGGTTAAGCAACTGAATTGAGCGAACCAGATCGGTTAATTCATCATCGCTGACTTTCAAAGCACGTTTAATCAGGGCGTAATCACGTTTAGCCAATGTATCCAGATGTTTGTCTATCAGCTCTGTAAGCAACTCAACATGCTTTAAAGCGACAGTCGATTCGTATAATCGTAATTGGATCAGCAAACACTCACGCAGATCCCGAGCACCAACGCCAACTGGATCAAAGTGATGAATCCGGTGTAATACCGTTTCAATCTCATCGAGTTCTACTTCAGCAAATTCTTCACCAAGGCTTTGCTGAATCTCTTCCAAAGTGGTTTTCAGGTAACCATCGTCTTCAATGGAATCAATAATAGTGGTGGCAATTGCCTGTTCAGTTTCACTAAATGGGGTGAGGCGCATTTGCCAGAGTAGATGCTGTTGCAGGCTGTCAGTGCTTTCGTCCTGATTATCCCGCTCAAAATCGCTGTCTCCGGATGGACCGGAACTCGTCATAGTCTGGGAATTATCGTAGGTATCTTCCCATTTGCTATCGACTGGCAGATCTTCGGGAATATCAGTATTTTCCAGTTCGCTGATTTCGCGGCTACCGGTATCTTCATCACGACGGACAGTGGCTGGCTCGTCGTAATCGTATTCTTCCTCTACTTCCAGAAGGGGATTGGTTTCCAGTGCTTCCTGAATTTCTGTCTGCAACTCCAAGGATGATAATTGCAACAAACGAATCGCTTGCTGCAACTGTGGAGTCATCGACAGGCTTTGACCAATGCGTAGCTGTAATGAGGGTTTCACTTAATGTTTTGATTTAATGTTGTGACCATGAGTTTATGTTACCGCAATCGTCGCGCCGTTGCCTATACGTCTTTCTAAAATAAAAATCACAACAGGCTAACCGCAGTGGCTTTAAAACTAATCCATAGCGAATCACCCAGAGAAAGCTCTAGAGAAGATAAAGCCTGGTGACTGATTATCACTTCAAATTTATCACCACAATCAACCGTCAGCCGCACCGCTTTATCTGCTTCACTGATGCTGGTAAGTCGCCCAGGTAACTGGTTACGGGCACTGCTATCCGAATGAGCATGCTTACTAATAGTTATGGCCAGCGGATCGATTGCAATATGTCTGGCAGAAAGAGAACCTTCCGCAGCAAAGATTTTCAGTGTTTTGGTATGAAAGATTTCGCCATCATAATGACCATGGAACAGATTCAGCAGTGGAGCCGAAACCGGTTTTCCCTTAAGCAGTTGTATCGTATGAGGTGTGATAGCAGATGCCTGCAATCGGTCATGGGTTGAAAACAGTACCGTACGCTTACCATCGTTAGACAACATGGTGATCACGTCTTCAAACTGGCGCTGGTGAAAGCTGTCCAGATTGGCAAATGGTTCGTCTAGCAACAGGATATCGGGTTCAAATGCCAGCACTCTGGCAATTGCAACACGACGTTGTTCTCCGCCAGACAGGGTGCTGGCGGTTTGATCTGCCAACTGAGTCAAATTAACGGTTTCCAGTGCCTGTTGTAGTTGAGAGGTGTGTCGAGCTTTATCAACTTTTTGTAGCTTTAGTGCCAGGAGGATATTGTCTGTTACGGTGCCGGGTAGCATATAGGGATGTTGTGGTACCAGCCCGATTTGGTGACGCTGTTTGGCTGGTGAACCAGTGATTTTATTTCCCAATACACTGATATCACCTGAATCGGGCTTTTGCAATAAAGCCAGTAAGTGGAACAGGGTGGATTTTCCTGCGCCGTTTTCACCGAGTACAGCCATGCATTCATTGGCAGGGATATTGAGTTGCTCAATATCCAGTGCCAGCTGACCGTTATAAAGAACTTTAATGTTGTTTAATTGAAAGGCGTCGTTCATGTCAGTCGCCGGTTAATCCAGGACAAAGCGAAATTCAGGATAAAAGCGATTATTAGCAACACTATGCCTAGCGCCAATGCCAGTTCAAATTCGCCTTTACTGGTTTCCAGTGCGATGGCGGTAGTCATGGTTCGGGTGTAGCCTTCAATATTTCCACCCAGCATCATTGCCGCGCCAACTTCACCTATGGCACGGCCAAAGCCTGTCAAAATGGCTACCAGTACCGCCAGTCTAACGGCTTTTAATACCTGAAAGCATTGTTGCCATTTATCTGCGCCGAGACTTTTTAAGGTCAAAATTAGTCGTGGATCAGCGGTGTTGACGGTCACCAGAGTCAGATTCATCATGATGGGGAATATCAGGATACTCTGCGCGATAATCATGGCGGATTGGGTATAAAGTAACCCCAATTCCCCTAATGGTCCCATTCGACTGAATAGCCCATAGAGTAATAATCCAATAACCACGGTAGGCATGGCCATTAAAGTATTGAGGATATGTTGCAGTATAGCTTTACCGGAAAATTCGGTTAATGCCGTAAATACACCCGCAGGGATAGCCAGTAAAGCAGCAATGAAAGCAGCAGCAACTGAAATACTGACCGATGTCTGAATAATCTCCCAGACAGTGGCATCAAAAGCTATCAGCAGTTTAAGCGCTGCGGTAAAAGATGCACCAAAAAAGTCCATGGCTAAGGAAGCCTAATAATCAGCGAACCAATCCCAGCCGTTCGCACACGGTTAATACAGGCTGTGTTTTATTCATTGAATAAAAGTGTAAGCCGGGTACGTCCAGTTTAATCAGTTTTTCAGTAAATTCAGTCAGGTAATCGGTAGTAAATGCCTGCATCGAGACACTGTCATCATAAAACTCTTCCAGACGTTTTTTGAGCCAACGAGGAATTTCTGCACCACAGGCTGCAGAGAACCGCGCGAGTTGAGTGTAATTATTGATGGGCATAATGCCGGGAATTATCGGAATATCAATGCCTTTTTTCTGGCAGCGTTCTACAAAATACAGATAAGAATCAATGTTGAAAAAATACTGTGTAATGGCGCTGTCAGCACCAGCATCGACTTTACGTTTGAAATTTTCCAGATCGACACCGGCATCCTGTGCCTGAGGATGTACTTCGGGGTAAGCTGCAACTTCAATAGTGAAATGATCGCCGGTTTCTTTGCGAATAAATTGCACCAGTTCATTAGCATAACGAAAATCACCCGGATCACGCATGCCAGAGGGTAAATCACCTCTTAATGCCACCACGCGGGAAATTCCATTATCGATATAGGTTTGCAGGATAGTACGGATGCGTTCTTTTGATGATCCCACACAGGATAAATGCGGAGCTGCATCAATTCCGGTCTCTGCTGCGCGTTGTTGTATAGCGATAACCGCCTCAAGCGTATTATCCTGAGTCGATCCCCCTGCACCAAAAGTCACGGAGTAAAATTCAGGTTTTAATACAGCTAATCGCTCTTGCACCAATAAAAGATTTTGTGCACCTTTTTCCGTTTTTGGCGGAAAAAATTCACAGCTGATAACAGGTTGTTTGGACATGATGCTTACTTTAGGTAAAAGAAAAAGGGCTAACACTTAGGTTAGCCCTGCTTAACTTAGTAACGGTAGTGTTCAGGTTTATAGGGGCCTTGTTGCTCAAGCCCTAAATATTTGGCCTGTTCAGCATTTAATTCGGTCAGATTAGCACCGATTCGGCCTAAATGCAGCCGGGCCACTTTCTCGTCTAGACGTTTTGGCAAGACATACACTTTATTCTCGTAGTTGGCACTGTTATGCCATAACTCGATTTGCGCCATGACCTGATTAGTGAAAGACGCTGACATTACAAAGCTTGGATGACCGGTTGCACAGCCCAGATTGACCAGACGACCTTCAGCCAACAGGATAATACGCTTACCATCAGGGAAAATAACGTGGTCAACCTGAGGCTTAATGTTTTCCCACTCGTAGTTACGTAGTGAAGCTACATCAATTTCGTTATCAAAGTGACCGATGTTACAAACGATAGCTTCGTTACGCATCGCTGCCATATGATCATGATTAATGACATTGATATTACCGGTAGCAGTCACAAAGATATCGGCCTTATCAGCGACTTCATCCATGGTGACAATACGGTAACC
>DELT01000111.1:0-443 GCA_002354555.1 Methylophaga sp. UBA2689 | reverse complement strand
ACGCCGGTGGTGGTTTCTTCCGACAAACCTTTAACATCGTCGAGTAATTCCGGATAGTCTTCATGCATCATCGTGGTCAAATCACCACCATCATCCAGAATCATATTCGGGCGCCAGCCATCAGTGCCAATGATGGTTTGACGAATACACCAGATAGCTTCTTCTTCGGTTTCACCTTTCCAGGCAAAGACCGGGATGCCCTGATCGGCAATAGCCGCTGCAGCGTGATCCTGTGTTGAAAAGATATTGCAAGAAGACCAGCGCACTTCAGCCCCTAATTCAACCAGTGTTTCAATCAACACGGCAGTTTGTATCGTCATATGCAGACAACCTGCAATACGCGCACCTTTCAGCGGATGCTGGCCAGCATATTCTTCACGTAAGGCCATCAATCCAGGCATTTCGCTTTCAGCGATTTTGATTTCCTGATGGCCCCATTTCGC
>DELT01000064.1:25142-39477 GCA_002354555.1 Methylophaga sp. UBA2689 | reverse complement strand
GCTTCAATTAATTTTTCAATCTGATCAGATACGGCCATAGGCAACAAATAAAAAAAAAGGGCCATCGGCCCAATTTTAACTCCACAAAAACAAAAACCCCAATCAGGGGTCCTGTCTTAACATTATTATTGGTAGCGGGGGCTGGATTTGAACCAACGACCTTCGGGTTATGAGCCCGACGAGCTACCAGGCTGCTCCACCCCGCACCTGACTAAGTCGCATACTATACACAAACCACTAGATGCTAGCAAGCCTGATTATCAATTCTCTTTCAGTTTGCGAGTAAGTGTATTTCGGCCCCAACCCAATAATTTTGCGGCTTCTTGACGTTTGCCCGCTGTTTTCTCTAAAGCAACCTCCATTAGCAGGTGCTCTATCATCGGTACCACATCGGCCAACACGCCTTCCTGGCCGCTCAGAGCCTTGTTTGCAGCCCATTGGCGAAACATTTGTTGCCAGTCACCACCGCTACGAGCTGTTTCCACACCACCGTCAGCTGTCAGCTCCATAGGCAGATCATCCATTTGCACAACTTGCCCGGGAGACATGACAGTAAGCCAGCGAGATGTGTTCTCCAATTGTCTTACGTTGCCGGGCCAGGGTAACTGCGATAAATAACGTTCTACTTCAGGTGAGACATTTTTCACTCCCATATTCAGTTCGCGTGCCGCTTTGTTGAGAAAGTAAGCTACCAGTGCCGGAATGTCTTCTCGTCGTTCACGCAAGGAAGGTATATGGATACGAATAACATTTAAACGATGAAACAAATCTTCACGAAAATCGCCACGTTCAACCTGTTGTTCCAGATTCTGATGCGTAGCAGCGATAATTCTCACATCTGCTTTTACAGCACTATGCCCACCAACACGAAAGAATTCGCCGTCTGATAAGACTCTTAAAAGCCGTGTTTGCAGTTCCAATGGCATATCACCAATTTCATCCAGAAATAAGGTGCCACCATCCGCCTGCTCAAAACGCCCCTTACGTTGCACATGTGCTCCAGTAAAAGCGCCTTTTTCATGACCAAATAATTCAGACTCCAACAGTTCTCTGGGAATAGCGGCCATATTGAGGGCAATAAACGGGTTTTGTCGACGCGGACTATGTTTGTGTAAAGCATGTGCGACCAACTCTTTACCAGTGCCCGACTCACCATTAATTAACACGGTGATATTAGAACGTGCGAGCCGTCCAATGGCGCGAAACACTTCCTGCATGGCGGGTGCTTCACCAATAATTTCACTGCCAATATTTATTTCACCAGCAGGATTATTGTGCTGTTGGTGATGGTGGGTAATTGCTCGCTGTACTAAATCAACCGCTTCATCAACATCAAAAGGTTTTGGCAGGTATTCAAAGGCCCCTCCTTCGTATACGGATACAGCACTGTCCAGATCAGAATAAGCCGTCATAATAATGACCGGCAGATCAGGTTGCTTTCGCTGAATTTCTGCCAGTAGTTGCAAACCATCCAGTCCAGGCATACGGATATCGCTAACTAACACATCTGGCGGGGTATCTGTACCTCGTTTTAATTGCTCCAAAACCAGATCACCACTCTCAAAGGCCTTGACAGTGATATCTACGGCTTCCAATGCCTTTTGTAATACCCATCGAATCGATCGGTCATCATCAACAATCCATGCTATTGCTTTAGCGCTCACGGTTTAACTCCAAGGGAAAAATAATTGAAAATATGGTTTGGCCTGCATGACTGATACAACTGACTGTGCCAGCATTTCGCTGCACCAGGTTTTGTACCAGATATAACCCCAGCCCAGTGCCATCGGCTCGTCCAGTTACCAGGGGATAGAACAAGCTGTCCTGTAATTGTTTTGGAATGCCTGGCCCGTTATCTTCGATTTCAATCAGTACGCCTAACTTATAAAAACGTTTTTCAATGGTAAGATTACGTTGAATTCGGGTTTTCAGACGAATAATGCCGATGCCATGCATTGCCTGTACTGCATTACGCACAATATTTAAAATAATCTGAATCAACTGATCAAAATCAGCGTGTAAATCGGGGATACTGGGATCATAGTCAGCTATAAACTGAAGCCGCTCATCGACTTCAATATCAACCAGCTGGCGAACCCGCTGTAAAACCTCATGAATATTCAAAAATTGTTTTTCGGATTGCTGATATGGCCCCAGCATTCGAGTCATCAGGTTTTGCAACCGGTCAGCTTCATTAATGATGATTTGGGTATATTCTTTTAAATCATCCGAATCCAGCTGACGTTCCAATAACTGTGCAGCACCTCTTAACCCACCAAGCGGATTTTTAATTTCATGCGCCAGCCCGCGAACTACCTGTTGCTGGGTATGAAGATTCTCATCACGGTTGACGCGCTGTTGATAATCCAGCTGCGCCAGCTCTACCAAGAGATGGGGCTCAGCAACATCCAGCATTTTGATTGAACAATCCACCACTATTTCACCAGCAGCAGGCAGGAATAACTGAATTTCACGTTCTATTAGCGCCTGTCCATTACTGATAACCCGGCGTAATGAATTCAACAGATGTGTTTCACCCGGTAAAAGAGTCTGAAAGGGAATATGCTCGGCCTGACGTTGGCTGATTTCAAACATGACTTCAGTTGAGGTATTGATGTAACAAACCCGTAAATTCGTGTCGAGTACCAATATCGCCGTCGTCAAACTCTCCAGTACATCATCGCTGGAAAACTGTTCTACGTTAATCAGTTTGTCATTTAAGTTCATGGCCTGCCATTTGCAAAAAACGCTCCATTTGTAAGCACCAAATGTCACATCATATTTAAGATTATGATTCCAATGGTAATAATATATTTGAGTATGGAGGGGTTTAAATAAACCACCCACTTCAAGCATTATGAAAAGCGTAATTACACTATCGTACGCATCATTTTGGTGCAGCTATCAAGGTGTTTGAGGAAAGGTCGGGATACCAGGTGTAGTAGGAAAGCCAGGGATACTGGGTGCTCCGGGTCCGGGACTGGGCTGACCATTTTGACGGCCAGGTTGTTGTAGGCTGGTGCGCTGTAAATGAAAGGTAATTGTTTCACTTTGGGCTAGAATTTCCCCGGAAGCGTTCAGCACATTTGCGGACACGGTATGTGTTCCCCTATCCAGATTTTCCAGTATAAAACTCAGTTGGGGCATTGGCATGCCTGACGGTAAGCCGTCGAGGAATAACTGAATCAAATCGCCACGTTCCGGATTTAATGCTGGAACCACTTGCAGATTGACGGTGACATTGCCGTTATTAACACGAATCCCGGCATCATCTTCGGGCGCGACAATAGATACCTTATAATTGGGAGCAGCTTCTGTATTATCAGCCGTTTCCTGTTCTTCAGCGCTAGCGGAGTCTGTCACTTCAGGGATTTGTACTGGTGAATAAGTCATGGGCTGCTGTAATTCAACCTTTTCAGCATTTTCAGCGTTTTCACCAGGCTGGTCTGAATACACCTGATTGCCATTGTCATCGACCCAACGATAGATATCCTCAGCCGCAACAGCTGTGCCGAGACCAAGCAACATGACAAGAATCAATTTCATGCTTACGAATATAGGTCAGCCATGACCAATGTGCAACTGCGAAACATAAAAAAACGCCTCCACATGGGAGGCGTTTTGTGACATCAATCAAAAAAGCTTAAACACTGTAGTACAAATCAAACTCTGCAGGATGTGTTTCCATACGCAGACGGGTAACTTCTTCCATCTTCAGAGCAATATAGCCATCAATCATATCATCAGTGAAAACACCACCTTCTGTTAAGAAAGCACGATCCTTATCCAACTCAGCTAATGCTTGATCCAATGCATGACAAACTTTTGGAATTGCTGCATCTTCTTCTGGTGGTAAGTCGTATAAATCCTTGTCCATCGCATCGCCAGGGTGGATTTTATTTTTGATACCATCCAGACCAGCCATCATCATTGCACTGAATGCCAGGTATGGATTGGCTGATGGGTCAGGAAAACGTACTTCAATACGACGACCTTTTGGATTACTGACAAAAGGAATACGGATAGACGCACTACGATTACGTGCAGAGTAAGCCAGCATAACCGGGGCTTCAAAGCCAGGAACCAGACGTTTGTAACTGTTGGTTGAAGAATTGGTAAAGGCGTTCAAGGCACGGGCATGTTTAATAATGCCACCGATGTAAAACAAAGCAGTTTCTGATAAGCCGCCATATTTATTACCTGAGAAAAGATTTTCGCCATCTTTAGCCAACGACTGGTGAACATGCATACCACTACCGTTATCACCTACCAATGGTTTTGGCATAAATGTGGCCGTTTTACCGTAAGCATGAGCGACGTTATGCACAACATATTTCAGTGTTTGAACTTCGTCGGCTTTTTTTACCAACGTGTTGAACTTGGTACCAATTTCACACTGACCAGCAGTCGCAACTTCATGGTGATGAACTTCGGTTACCAGACCCATTTCTTCCATGGTTAAACACATGGCTGAACGAATATCTTGCAGTGAATCAACCGGTGGTACTGGGAAATAACCACCTTTAACACTTGGACGGTGACCTTTGTTACCGTCAGGGAAGACTTTTTCAGTATTCCAGGAAGATTCGTCAGAGTCGATTTTATAGAACGAGCCAGAGATATCACTGCCCCAGCGAACATCATCAAGGATGAAAAATTCTGGTTCAGGACCAAAGAATGCTGTGTCTGCCAAACCGGTAGATGCCAGATAGGCTTCTGCACGTTTCGCCACACTGCGTGGGTCACGCTCATATCCCTGCATGGTAGCCGGTTCAACGATATCGCAACGAACGATGAGCGTTGTATCGTCCATAAATGGATCCAGAACAGCAGTCGAGGCATCCGGCATCAGAATCATGTCTGATTCGTTAATACCTTTCCAACCGGCAACTGATGAACCATCAAACATCACACCTTCAGAGAAGGTATCTTCATCAATTGAATGCGCTGGGTAAGAAACGTGTTGCTCTTTACCACGCGTGTCGGTGAAACGGAAATCAAGGAATTTAACGTCCTCGTCCTTAATTATCTGAAGCACATTTTCGACTGACATTTATTATCTCCAAATTAAAATACTGCACACCTTGGTGCAAAAAAACTCACTTGCTGTTACAGCACAAACCTTGCCAACTCAACAGCCCCATAAAATCAACCATTTGAGTGCAGACGCCACCTATCAATGCTCACTATTGGTGCACTCAAAACTTAAAATGCACCATTAAAGTGCTACGCACCAACACAGACCGTAATGATGATCTCATCATCCTCTTCAATCGACTCTACAATCTTATGCCCATGGATCCTGGCCCATGCAGGAATATCACTTAACGCACCGGGATCGGTGCAAGTTACTTTGAGAATATCCCCAGATGACAATTCTGCTACTTTATTCTGCGTTTTGATGACTGGCAAGGGACATAACAATCTTCTTGCATCTAATTCAAGCTGTTTCACACGTACCACTCCTGTGGAACCTGCTCAACTTTCATCGGGCATGCCTGAATATGCCGGGGGGGATTATCCGGTACCGTAATTTCCACCTCTACCTCATCAGCATGTCGGCCCTGACCAAAACGCGCCACAATAGATGCCGCCAGCGGAAAATCCTGCTGTTCAATATCACCATCAATAATGGCCATTGGCCCATTATGGCTGGTTGAGTACAGGCTGGTAAACTGTTTGCGATAACCCTCGAGGAATTTGCTTTCTCCGGCATCCCGCGCAATGATCATTTTAAAATCCGCTTTTGGCCGAATATGCCGACCAACTTTCAATAACATAATGTCATCCAATTCATATTCACGACTGTTTCTGGCTGTCCATAAATCAACCAGCTTACTGGAATAACTTTCATCGGTCAGGAAACAACATCCTCCGGCAGGCGTGGCAAAATCATCAAAGCCAAACTGTTTTGCCAAGGCAATTTGAGGCTTACGGTTGCGACCATGAAAATCATAAAGCTTATTGCGGTCTACCCATCCTTCACGTTCCGGCTTGGTGGGCTGGAGATTTTTGGCACATAACGGACGTAATAGTAAATCCTCTGCACCTGATTCAGCTGCCACTATCGGCATGGTGCGCTTTAATTGGGATTTGGGACGCTGACCAATGACTTCGCCGGTAATGATGAAATCAAAACCCTGCATATGATTTTCTTTAACCCATTCAACCGCTTTTTTGACCATAAAGATTTTACAGTCCAGGCACGGATTCATATTCGCGCCATAGCCATGTTTTGGATTGAGCAACACGTCTTTGTATTCTTCAATCACATCAATAATATGTAATTTGATTCCAAGCTGTTCAGCCACCCACAAAGCATTATTACGTTTCTGCTTGTCTTTATGCTGATTGCGAATCGCGTGTGTATGCCCTTCAACGCAGAAACCGGTAAAAAAGTTAATGCCTTCTACTTCAATTCCCTGTTCCTGAAGCACCCGCACCGCGAGCATGGAATCCAAACCGCCTGAAATCAAAGCGACGGCTTTGTGCGCTGAACTCATTACGCTGTGCCTCCGACTGTCAAAGCATCAATTTTCAAAGTCGGCTGGCCGACGCCAACCGGAACGCTCTGTCCCTCTTTACCGCAATTACCAATACCCGAATCCAGTTCGAGATCATCAGCCACCATGCTGATGCGATTCATGACTTCAGGGCCATTACCAATCAATGTGGCGCCTTTAACGGGACGAGTTACTTTGCCATTTTCAATCAGGTAGGCTTCACTGCTGGAAAATACAAATTTGCCGGAAGTGATATCAACCTGACCACCACCAAAATTAACCGCATAAATACCTTTTTCAACACTGGCGATAATTTCTTCTGCTTTGTGTTGTCCAGCCAGCATATAGGTATTGGTCATTCGTGGCATGGGCAGATGTGCATAGGATTCACGGCGACCATTGCCGGTACTGCGCATCCCCATTAACCGGGCATTTAATTTGTCCTGCATATAGCCTGTGAGACGGCCATTTTCGATTAATGTTGTGAATTCGGTTGGCGTACCTTCATCATCAATTGTCAAGGAACCACGGCGATCCATTAATGTGCCATCATCCACTACAGTACATAAGGGTGATGCTACTTGTTCACCAATTTTGCCAGAAAAGGCTGAGGTATCCCGGCGATTGAAGTCACCTTCCAAGCCATGTCCTACTGCTTCATGCAATAACACACCAGGCCAACCGGAGGCTAACACGACAGGCATTGTTCCGGCAGGGGCATCAACAGCTTCCAGATTAACCAGAGCCTGCCGCACAGCTTCTTTGGCAAATCCTACCGCCAAATCATTATCAATAAAATACTGATAATCCAGACGCCGACCGCCACCGGCACTGCCGCGCTCGCGTCGTCCATTTGATTCAACGATAACACTGACATTCATCCGTATTAACGGCCGAATGTCAGCAGCATAGGTGCCATCACTGGCAGCGATTAGAATATGTTCAAGACTACCGGCTAAACTGACTGTCACTTGGGTAACACGTGGATCGGCTGCGCGGGCATATGCATCGGCTTCCCGCAACAGGTTTAATTTTGTCTGAGTGTCCATGCCCAATATTGGATCAAGGTCAGTATAAAAGGGCGACGCATCAACGTTTTTCCGAGCATCAATCTGTTTTTGCTGACCATGCTTTACCACCGCACTGGCAGCGCTGGTCGCCTCCAGCAATGACTTCAAACTCAGATCATCGGAGTAGGCAAAGCCAGTTTTTTCACCGCTGCAAGCCCTTACACCAACGCCCTGCTCAAGATGATAGCCACCATCTTTTATAATGCCATCATCCATCAACCAGTTTTCGCCACGCGAACGCTGAAAATACAAATCAGCAAAATCAACACCAGGACGCATGGCGCTTGATAAAGCCTGTTCAATATCCTGTGACTGCAACTCTGCAGGCATCAGGATCTGTTGTTCCAATTGGTCAAATATAGGATTTGTCATTGCTTTTGAACTACGCGATAAATTGACTATCTTAGCAGATCACACATTGCTAACCGACTCTGTTATGACAGACAACGCTGAAACATGGGATATGCCAAATGAAGTTCATGATACGCATTCAGTTATCCCGGCATTTTGCGAGCGACACCTACAATATTGCTAATTGCTCACTGGCTCTAACAGCAACATGGAATGGCGAGAAGTTATATCACCTAGGCATGGACATTGAACTCGACAGTGCTCAAGGGGTTTCAGGAGTCTTCAGCGATAGATCCGGAGCATCCCAGGGACCGGTGAGTCGATAACGATAGCTAATCATATCGACCAAATCCCGATCAAATAATCGACCGGCAATTCGATCAACCAGATAAATCGCTGTTCCCACCCCCAGGCCAACTGGCCCGCCGGCAACAGCACCGGCAAGTGGCAAGGTGGAAGATACATTTGGCGTGACAACAACTGTCTGATGATAGGTTCTATCAACTATATTAATTGGCCCGGTAACATCAATACTGGCGCTGTCGCCACGCATATTCAAATTATCAGTAACCGCCTGACCATTGGCAAATTGAAAATCACCACTGATTTCACGGAACGAAAAACCTTTACCAAAAAAATCACTGAAATCCAATGCCAGCCGGCGTGGAATAGCGGCAAAACTCATTAAACCAAATATTCTTCCTGCTGCACCTGGCTCAACATCCACCAATTGCCCATCATTGATTTGCAGATTCAAATTGCCTTCCAGGTTGGCCATTGAGAGATTTAACGGTTCGTCTGGCCAGTTAAACTGTCCAGTCACTTCAACCTGATCTGAGTGAATGGCTGCTTGATAGCCTAAATCCTCAAACAAGCCAGCAAGATCATTACTGGTGAGTTTTAAATTTAACTGACTGCTATCCCCAAGGTCGTTTTTTTGCCAGACGCCATCCAGTTCCGCTTGTAAAACTGCTGATTGCATACTGGCACTTTGCAACAACCAGCTATTCCCCTGCTGAAGCGCCCGAGCCTGTACCCGTCCCAGTTGCATACCATCAACTGTCAAACTATCAATATTTAACTGAAAACTTGGCCATAACTTGGATTTGAATTTTTTGCGACCATTTGACTGATTGTTGGAAGCGGGTAACTGCAGATCGACAAAATCAAAGTGCAAAGTTGGCAGTGAATCTGAATCAACAGGCCAACGAATATCCCCTCTTAGCTGCCGAGATTGAATATCCATTTGCCAGATTTGATTACGTTGAAAAGCGTTGGTTTGAAAGTCATTAAGTACCCACTTATTAAACCGCAGGTTATCCACTGCCAGTTCAATATCAACAGCTGGCCAATTATCGAAGTTTTGTTCAGTGATGCTGTCTGCAAACCAGGTCTGTTGCCATTGTGTCCAATCCGAAATGGACAACTCGTTCAGACGGCCTCTGAACCGAATGCCGCTCGCAGGTAGCTCAGCATCTGGAATACCAATAGTAATTTCAGCGCGAGCAGAATCTTCAAGCAGCCAGACAGCATTTACTGTATCAGCATAATTTAATTGCAGTAATGAGCTCTCTTCGTCATCTTTACTTAATTTAATATCTAATAAACGTTTATCAGCGGCAGTTTTCCCCAGCGGTTGGGGAGCCTCGATTGTCATCCCAACCAGTTCAGAAGTAACCCGAATATTGGTATCAAATTCGCCTAATGACTTTTCACTCACTTCTACATCAGCCTGATATTGTGTCGTGCCTTTTACAAAGCCAGGCATTTTGCCCTGCCATAGCTGCGCCAGCTGCTGGATGGATATCTCACCTTTTGCAGTCACCAATGTCGATTCGGTTCCTGGTATGACATCAATCTTGGTAGGCCTGTCTAAAAAAGTGGCGGTAATCGCTTCTGCGTTTACCCCATCATTATTGAAGAATAACTGGCCGTTGATATTTTGAATCGGCATATCCGGCATGGCGTTAACAGTGAGTTGACTGGTTTCAAAACTGACATGACCATCGACATTGGTAGCATTCGGATCAAGTAATGGAATTTTCAAGTTAAGGGCAATATTACTTTTGCCTTCGGCTTTTACCCAATCAGTGATATCGCCATACCGCGAACTGAGTGGACTGGCTTGTAAAAAATTCAGCGCATCCTCCGTTCTTCCTGATAACAACCCTGTCAGATCCAGCATCGGTTTGCCAGCGTAGACATTATTGATTTCAGCACTGACATTTACAAAATCAAACCCGGCAATTCTGCCGGATTTAGGCAATATCTCCAATTTGTTACCGCTGCTCAGTACTTGGCCACTAATATTTTCCAATACTGGCCAGCCATCACCATAATCCAGGCCTACGTCAATGACATTAAGCGTTGCTTCAAATTCGTTTTTGCTATTCTCGACGGTAAAAGGAAACTCTGCCAAATTACCTTTCATTTTGAGGCTGCCTGTTTCAATCTGGCCGCCGGTATAAGCCTTTTCTGCCCACTTCAGATAATCCGGATCCAGAATTGAACGCGGCACATAACTCAACCATTTTGCAATTGCCACATCCAGTAACTGCAGATCAATATCGGCAAACGTAGTACTGGATTGATGTTCCAGGCCCACTTCTCCGCGCAGCGTCATATCATTGTTCCAGATATTCAAATCCGTCAGCTGCATCTGCCAGTTCGTTTCAGCAGTGCTCCAGTCCAGATTCGCCTCTGCTACATCGAAATAAATCGCTTCAGGCAACCAGCTGGGTGCATACAACGTCAGGTTGCGGCTGGTGATCAGTGCTTGGGCTGAAACGGGCTCCCATTCAAACTCCATACTAAGTCCGGTCACCCCAGGCACTTGATCAACCGGTTGACTGGCAAACTCATCCACAATCATCTTTGCCGACTGAAGCTCATTATTGCTGTTCAGTGACAGTTGCAACTCTCGGATATCACCTGCAGGTTGATACTGAGTCAGTATCGCTGGTGCTTTATCACTTAATAATGCTAGCGCAGTAAGATCGCTGAGGCGAACAAAGCTGGTTTCTGCAAACCAGCCATCAGTTTCTGAAAACTGCAGATTCAATGTTGACTGAGGCCAACTGTCATCATCAATAGTTAGCTGAATCGTCTCGGCAGCTAATTGCCATGCAGTCCAATCTCCCTGCCAGTCAAATTCCCCTGACAAAGAATTTATACTTACTGATCCGCGATCTGGATTAGTCAGGTTTTCCAGACCAACATCCGTGAGCTGAATTTGCCCCTGCCATTGTTTATTCAAATTTGAACCAATAACAACACTGACATCAGCACGGCCACGGGTTACAGACACATCTTGCATCTGTTGATTCTGAAAAACTGTGGCGAGTTGAAGTTGTCTGGCATCGAGATGATCAATCTGCCAATTAGATATGCCTGATGAAGTTAATACTGCATCTATTGTGAAACTAAGTTGTTGCCCCAGATGGTGAGGTAATTGAATATCGCCTATCAATGTGGATTTTTTGCCCTGCATTAGGGCCAGTTGATTCAATTCATAAAAACCACTGAATTGAGGCTGCATTTGGTCTTCGAATTGGATCTTGGCTGACAATATTTCGATGTCACGCCACGAACGGATCTGCTCGACCCAGTCAATCTGTGTTTCATCAAACTTCTGATCGGCAGACTTTCCCTGTAGGCCGATAAGGCTGATATCACCGTCAACAGAACGTTTTATACCCAATTGCAGTCCTGAAATACGTGCAGAATCAACCACCAACTCTCTTTGCTGCAAACTGGCAATCAGATCGACACCGATATAAAGCTCTTCTGCAGTAAACAGTTCACCTATATCCGGCTCGGCCTGCATTACAGAAATATCGGTCACCATTAATTTTGGAAACAGATCAAACCAGTAAAGACCTGCTTCACCAATCTGAATCGGATAACCGGTTTTTTCACTCGCCCATGCAGCAATTTCATCTTTTCGTTCGGCAATGGCATGGGAAAACCAGTATGCCAGTCCAACACAAACCAGCATGATCACCGCAGTCATAACTACAATATTGGTAACTTGTCTGCCTGCAATATGCAGGCTGCGATGCATTAGCGACATAACTACATCAGCACCACGTTAAATTGTTCACGGCCATATTGAGGCTCACACTGAAACAGAATCGGTTTACTAATAAATTGTTCTAACTCAGCCACTTTCGTGGAATCTTCATCATTAAGACGATCAATCACGTCCTGAGAGGCCAACACCAGAAACTGTTTCGATTCGTATTGACGCGATTCACGCAGAATTTCACGAAAAATCTCATAACAGACCGTTTCAACATTTTTGGTATAGCCCCGACCATCACAACAGGGACAGGGCTCACAAAGAATATGGCCCAGGCTTTCACGCGTGCGTTTACGGGTCATTTCCACCAGCCCCAGTTCGGACACCGCACAGATATTATGTTTTGCTCGATCCAGCAGCATGGCTTTTTCCAGCGTTCGCAAAACCTGTTCACGATGGCTGAGTTCTTCCATATCAATAAAATCGATAATGATAATACCACCAAGATTTCGCACTCGCAGTTGGCGTGCTATGGCCTGCGCGGCTTCAAGATTGGTTTTGAAGATGGTTTCTTCAAGATTTTTATGGCCGACAAAACCACCGGTATTTACGTCGACTGTGGTCATGGCTTCGGTTTGATCAAAAATCACATATCCACCCGATTTCAGAGGCACCTTACGATCCAGTGCTTTCTGAATTTCGTCTTCCACACCAAACAAATCAAATAACGGACGATCCCCCCGATAATGTTCCAGTCGGGCAGCACATTCCGGCATAAAACCTTCAGCAAACTGCTGGGCTTCTTTAAAGGTTTCAGCAGCATCAATGCGGATGCGATCAATATCAGGCGTAAACAAATCCCGCAAAGCACGTAATGTTAAGGGCAAATCCTGATACAAGGCTTCACCGCATTGGGTAGAAGTGACGCGTTGACGCAGTTTTTCCCACAAGCGATGCAAAAATTCCAAATCAGCGCGCAATTCGGCATCACTGACACCTTCTGCGGCGGTACGCAAAATGTAACCACCCTGTTGCTCACCCAGTAGTTCAGACAAACAGATTTTCAGTCGCTCACGCTCCACTTCGCCCTCAATTTTCAATGAGATCCCGATGCCTTCCGCTTCCGGCATATACACCAGATAACGCGATGAAGCTGACAACTGAGTAGTCAATCGTGCGCCTTTACTGCCCATCGGATCCTTGATGACCTGTACCAACAGCTCATCTCCCTCGCGTAGCAGGCTGGTAATGGGCGGTGTTATTCGTGGGGCTTCTTTTAAATCACCAGACTGTCCTTTGGGAATCGAAATATCCGAAGCATGTAGAAAGGCCGCACGGGATAAGCCGATCTCAACAAAGGCAGCCTGCATCCCAGGTAAAACCCGGCAGACTTTTCCTTTGTAAATGTTGCCAACTAATCCACGATGTTCACTCCGCTCAATAAAAATTTCCTGCAGTACTCCGTTTTCTACCACTGCAGCGCGGGTTTCACTGGGCGTGACATTAATCAGAATTTCACTGCTCATTGACGATATTTACCTGTTGTAAAAGCTGACTGGTTTCAAATAATGGCAGACCCATCACGCCGGAGTAACTGCCTTTGATATTTTCAATAAACATAGCAGCTAAGCCCTGTACCGCATATCCTCCAGCCTTATCTTTTCCTTCTCCGGTGGCAATATACCAATCAATTTCGGCTGAACTCAGCTTTTTGAATTGCACATCACTGATTTGCAAGCTTAGCCAATGTTGCTGTTGCCAGACAATCGCCACTGCGCTGAGCACCTGATGGCTGCTAGCGGATAATTGCAGCAAAAACGCTTCTGCCTGCTGCAGGTTTTCCGGCTTGCCGAGAATTTGCTGTGAAGGCAATACCACAGCAGTATCAGCACCAATGACCGGTCGATAGTTTGTTTTTAGGGTTTTCCAGCCAGCCTGGGCTTTGGCCAAAGCAATGCGCTTGGCATAATCGGACGGCGTTTCTGACGCTAAAACAGATTCATCAACGGAGACGTTTAATACTGAAAAATCGACTCCGATTTGATTCAGGAGTTCACGCCGTCGCGGTGAAGCAGAGGCCAGATAAACTTTGGGAAATTTCATGCGCGATGATAGGGATGATTCTGCAGAACCGTCCAGGCACGATATAACTGTTCGGCCACCACAATTCTAACCAGCGGGTGAGGCAAGGTCAGATTGGATAATGACCATTTTTGATCGGCACGTTGCTGGCACTCATCAGATAAGCCATCCGGTCCGCCAATTAACAGACTGACATCCCGTCCGGATGCCTGCCAGTTTTTTAATTGCTCCGCCAGCTGTTCCGTCGACCAGTTACGACCACCGACTTCCAGCGCGACCACATAATCATTTTGCGGTAAAGCGGTCAT
>DELT01000064.1:12506-25029 GCA_002354555.1 Methylophaga sp. UBA2689 | reverse complement strand
CGGCATACGCCGTGCGTATTCGTTATAACCTTCGATGACCCACTGCGGCATTTTCTGGCCGACAGCAAGCAGATTCAGTTTCATTCACTATCTGCCGAAGCACTTTGCGTAACTTCAGCGACAGACCATAATTTTTCCAGATTGTAAGTCGCTCTGGTTTGCGGCGTCATAATATGTGCAATCACATCACCTAAATCCACCAAAGCCCATTCACCAATATCTTCACCTTCCATACCAAGAGGTTGGACGCCAGCCGCTTTTGCCTGAGAAGAAACTTCATTCGCCAGTGCTTTAACCTGTCTGTTGGATTTACCAGTAGCGATGATCATTACATCCGTAACATCGGTCATACCGGTTACATCCAGCACGGTGATATCCTCTGCTTTAATGTCTTCCAGTGCGTCAATCACTAATAATTTCAGTTGTTCTGCCTTCATGGGCACTCCAAATAATAAATTTCGTTGTTAAGTTTAACGTATGTCAGCCTGTGCGTCTGTGGTGGTTTCGACGAAGCGGTCACTAGGTTCCTCCGGAAACCACTGGCTGGTTTTTCTGGTAATAAAATAAACAGTCAGTCCTACCCACTCACGCCAGGCAGGCTCAAGTTTTTCCAGTTGTTCAAACACCGCAAAGTCCAACTGACGAGACTCTCCCGTTTGACTTCGATAATCCACCGGATAAGGCACAACATTTATACCCTGTCTTTCAGCAATACCTACTGAGCGCGGCATATGATAAGCCGAAGTCACCAAAAGATACTGACCATTTCTTTTGGGTATAACCGTTTTCAGCCGCTGGAAATTTTCATAGGTATTACGTGATTGAGATTCAATGATCAGTCGCTTTTCATCAATTCCCACCATGGTCAGTAATTGATGGCTAAGCTCGGCAGGCGTTGCCCCGGCATCAAAGCGCAATAAATTGCTACCACCGGTAAAAATGATTGGACTGTCAGGGTATTGTTTAGCTAACAGCGCAGCGCCAAAATAACGGTCACTGGCCTGGCCGACCTGAGGCTGTTGCCAGCTGATGGTGGTTTTTATATCTTCCCCGCCCCCCAGAACAATAATGCCATCAATATTTTCTGGCAGTTGCTGGGGTTTGCTGATACGAGCTTCCAGTGGATGAATTAACCAATCGCCAATTGGAAATATCATCAGACTCACACTGAACACCAGTGCTGGCAACAGAAATCTGAGCGCGATCGTTCGATAACCAAACAATAAAAACAGCGTGCCAAATACCAGTAACAGATTAAGCATCATAAACGGACTGAGCACCGCCCAGGCCAATTTTGATATTACAAAAAATACTTGTTCCATGAAACGTTACTGTTTTTTCGACGTGTAGAGTTCTAATTGCTCTATCACAGAAATAACCGAATCCGGTAACAAAAAGTTGACCGGGTTTCCCGCCGATAATTCATCACGGATTTGCGTCGCGGAAATCGCCATTGGCGTAACTTTCAATGGCCATATTTTGCCTGATGAGAGTTGTCGATCTTCTGCCTGAGCCAGATTCTGTTGATACCAGACCTGCAGTTCATCATGCATATCAAGTGTTTCATCAGGTCTTTGCACCACCACGATATGTGCTAATTGCAGAATTTGTTGCCAGCGGGACCAGCTGCTAATGCTACGAAAAGCATCGGTACCCAAAATAAGAAATAATGGGTTAGCGACAAATTGCTCGCGCAGACTGAGTAAGGTATCCACGGAAAAAGAGGGCCCTTCGCGATGCAGTTCTCGATCATCAACCGTTAATTGGGGTACATATTTTACGGCGATTTCCAGCATCAAACGCCGTGCATCAGCACTGGCCATGGTAGGCTGGCGATGCGGCGGAATCGCGCACGGAATCAGCCGCACATGATTTAACTCCAGCAGCTGGCAGACTTCCAGAGCCGAGCGCAAATGGCCGAAGTGTACCGGATCAAAGGTACCGCCAAGAATGCCGATTGCTTCGGGTTTATGTTCTGATTTGACCACTACCAAACACTATCCATTTTTGGGACGTCAAACCATTTAAACCCACCGGACCACGAGCATGCAATTTATCGGTAGAAATACCGATTTCAGCACCCAGACCATATTCAAACCCATCAGCAAAACGTGTTGATGCGTTTACCAACACCGAACTGGAGTCCACCTCCTGCAAAAAGCGTCTGGCGGTGGCATAATTTTGCGTCACGATACTTTCGGTATGGGCAGAACTATGCTGATAAATATGCAGCATCGCATCGTCTACATCCGTAACAATTTTTATCGACAGAATTGGCGCAAGATATTCAGTATCCCAATCGGCGTCCGTTGCCACGGTGATATCCGGCAGGATATGTAAGGTTTCATTACAGCCACGCAATTCAACGCCTTCATTGCTAAAACGTTGGGCCATAGCAGGCAAAAACTCGTTGGCAATATCAGCATGCACCAGCAGCGTTTCCATTGCATTGCAAACACCATAACGGTGACATTTGGCATTAAAGGCAATCTCTTGCGCCATGGTCAAATCAGCTTCCACATCGACATATACATGACAGATACCATCAAGATGCTTGATAACAGGCACTCGAGCGTCATGACTAATACGTTCGATCAGACTCTTCCCACCGCGTGGCACAATGACGTCGACATATTCAGGCATGGTGATCAGTTGCCCCACCACTTCGCGATCAGTGATTTCAACGACCTGAACCGCAGTAATTGGTAAACCGGCCTGCTGCAAACCTTGATGGATACAGGCTGCAATAGCCTGATTCGAATGTATTGCTTCGCTGCCACCACGCAGAATAGTGGCATTACCGGATTTCAGACATAATCCAGCAGCATCAGCGGTCACATTTGGCCGTGATTCATAAATGATGCCAATAACGCCCAGCGGTACGCGCATCTGTCCTAATTGAATACCGGACGGCCGGTACCGCATATCACTGATTTCGCCAATAGGATCAGGTAAAGCCGCAATTTGTTCCAGACCTTGTGCCATTGACTCAATGCGGTCATCGGTCAATGTCAGACGATCCAACATCGCAGCATCCAGCCCTTTAGCTTTGCCGGACTGTAAATCCTGTTGATTGGCAGTTTTCAACTCAGCAGCCTGACTGCGGATCGCCGTGGCAATCGCCAATAGCGCGGCATTTTTATCATTGGTCGTTGCACGGGCCAATACCCGGCTGGCTTCACGAGCTTGTTGACCCAGTTTCTGCATGTAGGCTGCGACTTCCACAGCACTCTCCTCTTTTAATTTCTCTGCTTTCATGTTTGCTGTAATTGCATTGGTACACCGGCGACCTGTAAACACAGGGTAGTCAGCATCCGCCAGGCATTATCATTACCGCCACCTTTTGCGGCGCGATCAATTGCCGCCATTTGCGGTAAAAATGTTCGCCATTTCACTGCAGCGTGACGACGTAATCCTGATTGAATCAATGGTCTTGCCTTATCCCAGACGGGAGGTTTCTGACTGCTGAAAACCTGGGTTGGAGCTGCACCTTTATCCAACTGATCAGCCATATCAATCATTCGATGTAAAGACCAGGATACTGCCGAAAACACCGCCAATACATCATTACCTTCAGCCTGTAACATTCTTAACATGCGCGGAATTTTGTCTGACTGACCAGCATAGACAGCATCCATCAGCGAAAATGCCTCAAACCGGGCACTGTCAGCTACGCTTTCCATTAATAATGGTTCATCCACCTGACCATCGGGGCTCAGTAATACCAGTTTATCGATTTCCTGAGCGGCTGCGAATAAATTGCCTTCTGTTCTTTCTGCCAGCAGGGTGGCGACCGAGAAGCTTGCCTGCAAGCCTTTCTGTTGCATGCGCTGCTGGATCCAGCGGGGAAGCATTTCAATACTGACTGGCCAGAGCGGAACACTAATGCCTGCACTTTCCAAGGCGGTAAACCATTTAGCTTTTTGTTGCTGTGGAGTCAGCTTGCCAGTGATCAGTAGTAAGAACGTATCGGGTGCAGGTTGCTCGGCAAACTCTCTCAAAAACGCTCCACCCTCTTTACCGGGAGCCCCAGAAGGAAGTCTGATTTCGACCAGTTTCTGCGAGGCAAACAGAGAAAGACTATCGTCGGCAAATCTAAGTTTGGACCAGTCAAATCGTGCATCGGCGTGCCAAACCTGCCGTTCGGCAATACCATGAACTTTGGCCTGCTGACGTATCATGTCTGCGGCTTCTTCCACCAGCAGGGCTTCATCACCGTACACCACACTGGTGACAGGAAAACTACGTTGTATCTGTGAGCTCAGCTGTTCTGCTTTTACTCGCATCAATTCTAATCCAAAGCGGACAAACGGCGAACTATTGCCTGACTAATCTGTTTTTCCATTTCTTCACGCAACAAACTTTCTTCACCATCACGGCCTAACACCTGTTCCTGGTCAAACTGATAATCTCGCTGGGCTTCAAAGCGTTCATTGTCTATTAATTTATTTTGCTGATTGTCTGTCAGTTGAAATGCAACTTCCAATATCAATTCATATTCACTGACCTTGGCATTGCCGCCCACTGACAATACGTTCCGCTCATAGCGGTTTTCCAGGAAGCTTAATACCGCAGCACCCTCCATGTAATCATCAATCACATTGATACCGTTACGTCTCAAGGTGCGTTTAAGTTCCAAGCCAAGTCCCTGGCGCATACTGATACCCTGAATATGCAATGTCTGTATGCTTTCAGGTAAATCTGCGGCACCACGCAACTGGAATCCGCAAGCCGCTACCGTCATACAAAAAACTGCAATAATCAGTTTCTTCAACATTACTGTTTCCTTTGTTTATCAGCCGACAACAATATTAATCAGTCTTCCCGGCACCAGAATAACCTTACGGATGGTTTTGCCATCAATATAACGCTGAACATTTTCATCTGCGATAGCCAGTGGCTCTATATCCGCTTGCTGTGCATTTACATCGACCATCAATTTCGAACGTAGCTTACCATTGACCTGAATCATCAGCTCGGTTTTGTCCTGTTTTAGAGCCTCGGCATCCACTTCAGGCCATTGAGCGTCAATCACGGCTTTGTCATAACCCAGCTGAGACCACAATGCATGACAGATATGCGGCGTAATAGGCGCTAACATCAACACAACTAATTCCAGCACTTCCTGACGAACTGACCGCGCCTGAGTATCTTGTTCGGTAAATTTGCTTAAGCCGTTCATCAACTCCATCACTGCTGCAATAGCCGTATTAAACGTATGACGACGCCCCAAATCATCGCCGACTTTTGTCAGTGTCTGATGGGCCAGCCGGCGCAGGTTTGTCGCCGCTTCGGAGAGATCGGTAAGATTTTTGTCTTTCACAACACCTTTTTCAGTGTGCTCATGAACACTGCGCCATAACCGTTTAAGAAAACGGTTGGCACCTTCCACAGCGTTGTCTGACCATTCCAATGACATTTCTGGTGGTGCGGCAAACATCATAAACAGGCGCGCTGTATCGGCACCGTATTCATCGATTAATGCCTGTGGATCAACGGTATTACCTTTTGACTTGGACATTTTGGCACCGTCTTTCAGTACCATGCCCTGGGTTAACAGGTTCTTGAATGGCTCATCACCACTGACCAGACCTTCATCACGTAATAATTTATGGAAGAACCTGGCATACAGTAAATGCAAAACAGCGTGTTCGATGCCACCAATATATTGATCAACCGGTAACCAGTAATCAGCTCGATGATCCAGCATCGCTTCGTGATTATCCGCACTGGTAAAACGTGCGTAATACCAGGATGATTCAAAGAACGTATCAAAGGTATCGGTTTCGCGGCGAGCCGGTTTGCCACACTCAGGACAATCACATTGATAAAACTCGGGCATGGATTTGATCGGCGAGCCCGAGCCATCGACCACCACATCTTCCGGCAATAACACAGGTAAGTCGGCTTCCGGCACGGGAACTGCACCACAGTGCTCACAGTAGATTATCGGGATAGGTGTTCCCCAGTAACGCTGTCGTGAAACACCCCAGTCACGTAACCGATAGTTGACCTGACGTTCGCCTTTATTCTGTTTGGTTAATTCATCGGCAATCGCGTCAAAGGCTTCTGCAGAAGTCAGACCGGTAAACTGCGACGAATTCACCAAACGACCTTTTTCGGTAAAGGCATTCTGTTGCAGGTCAATTTCACTGTCGTCTGTTGGTTCGATAACCTGACGGATTGGTAAATCATATTTTTGCGCAAATTCAAAATCACGCTGATCATGGGCCGGTACTGACATAACCGCGCCGGTGCCATAGCCCATCAATACAAAGTTAGCAACCCAGACTGGAATACGTTCACCACTGACTGGATGAATAACCGATACGCCAGTTGTCATGCCTTTTTTCTCAGCCGTTTCCAATGCTGCTTCTGTGGTGTCGGTTTTCTTACATTCTTCGATAAACTGCTGCAACTGTGCATTGGTTTCAGCCATGCGTAAGGCTAATGGATGTTCTGCTGCAATGGCCAGATAACTGACCCCCATCAGAGTATCCGGCCGTGTAGTGTAAACGGCCAGATCCTCTTCACTGTCAGCCACGGCAAAGGTGATTTGGACACCTTCTGAACGACCAATCCAGTTGGCTTGCATGGTTTTGACTTGTTCCGGCCAACCGGATAACTGTTGCAGATCATCACGCAGATCTTCTGCGTAATCTGTGATTTTCATAAACCATTGAGGTATTTCACGACGCTCAACTAATGCACCTGAACGCCAGCCACGACCATCAATAACCTGCTCATTGGCCAATACCGTTTGATCGACCGGATCCCAGTTAACGGCAGCCGTTTTGTTATAAACCAGACCTTTTTTGAACAAGCGTACAAACAACCATTGTTCCCAACGATAATAATCCGGTTTACAGGTGGCGATTTCTCGATCCCAGTCATACGCAAGGCCCAGACGCTGTAACTGAGCACGCATATAATCGATATTTTTATAGGTCCATTCAGCCGGTGGCACCTGATGTTTTAATGCGGCATTTTCAGCGGGTAAACCAAACGCATCCCAGCCCATTGGCTGCAACACATTTTTGCCCAGCATGCGCTGATAACGAGAAATAACATCACCAATGGTGTAATTACGCACATGCCCCATATGCAGCTGACCGCTTGGATAGGGAAACATCGACAGGCAATAGAATTTTTCTTTACTGGTGTCTTCGGTAGCACGGAAAGTTTGATGTTGCTGCCACCAGGTTTGGGCAGCAGTTTCGATCACATCTGGGCGATAATCAGCTTGCATGGGTTCTCTTTGTGAATACGGTGCAGGAAAGATGGAAGGATACCTCAGCGACAGAAATGCCGAAAGCACCGAATAGTTTATTGACACATCGGAGGATAATTTCTGGCAACAATGAAATCAGAAACAGTGCAGCAGATGATACTGCACTATGAAGTTTTATCTAGATTCTGAACTCTTCTAATTTACGTCCACGATTCAGTTCTTCGACCAACCATAAAGGACGTTTACCAAACCCTTTCCAGGTTTTTTGCGGATCTTGCGGATGACGGTATTTGTCAGCGCTTTCAGCACGAGGTTTGCGTGCACCTGATAAACCCACTCGCATATTTTTAGCCACAGCCGTCAGGGCTTCTGCAGGAGTAACTTTTTTTTCTTTTGCCAGGGTTCTTACCGCATCAGCCACAGCAACAACATCGCTATCTTTACTATTCAGTTCTGTAACTTTTTTTGTTTTCAATTTTTTAATTTGTTTTTTTGACTGACTAATCAATTTTTGCAGCTCTTGTTCTGAGAGTTTTTCCAGTTGCAAAGCAGATAAATTACTCATCACATTACCTTTATCTAAAACTTATAAAAACGAATAATATCAGTATTATTAACTTTGTCTATTTGAAAACTTTTTAATTCCCAACAGATACCAATACTTTGTATTTTGCATAAAGTTGATCATGAGATTCAACATTATCTGGATCTTTAGGTATGCAATCCACCGGACAGACTTCTACGCATTGTGGGGTATCAAAATGACCAACACATTCAGTACACAGGTCAGGATCAATTACATAAATTTCCTCGCCTTGCGAAATTGCGCCATTAGGACATTCCGGTTCGCATACATCACAATTAATGCATTCGTCAGTAATAAACAGAGACATGGTTTACTCCGATAACTCTTTATAAAACGGTAATCAAACCGATAAATTTTAACTCGACTATTTTTTGTCTGCCAGTTGCTGCTGTAAAGCCTGTTGTACACAGGGCGCAACAAACTGGGAAACATCTCCACCCAAAGCCGCTATTTGTCTGATCAGGCTTGATGAAATAAACGTAAATTGTTCTGCCGGAGCCAGAAATAATGTTTCAACTTCCCACTGTAAACGACGATTCATTGCGGCAAGTTGAACTTCATATTCAAAATCTGAAACAGCACGAAGTCCACGAATAATTACTGAGGCATTTCGCTGCATTGCATAATTCACCAATAATCCATCGAAGGATGTTATTTCGATATTAGGTAAATCATCCAGGGTTTGTTTCGCTAATGCCAAACGTTGCTCAATTGAAAATACCGGTTTTTTACCGGTGTCCGCAGCGACAGCAACAATCACTTTTTCAAATAAACGGCTGGCACGTTGAACCAAATCAGTATGCCCGTGGGTAATCGGATCAAATGTACCTGGATAGATGGCGGTGATTGACATGCCAAAACCTTATTGCATTTTAAATAAACAATATCTTACATCACCTGCCTGTTTATCTTTAAATAAATGCCAGTTATCTGGTAAGTCAGTCAGGTTTTGATGTTTATTACATTCCAGATAAACCAGACTATTTTTATGCAATAGATTTCGCTGATTTAATAAACCGGCTATTTCAGACCATAAATCGGCACCAAAAGGCGGATCCAGAAAAATAACATCGTATGGTGTACTGGATTGATTTAAGAACTGCTGTGCGGTTTGCCTGAACAATGCGCATTGCTCTGCAGCTAACATTGTTTTATTAGCCTGCAACTGTTTATAAGCCTGCACATCCAGTTCAATCATATCAACTTTGGCAGCGCCCCTTGAGGCTGCCTCAAAACCCAAAGCACCGCTACCACTGAATAGATCCATACAAACAGCTTCCGGCAAATGCGGTTGTAACCAGTTAAACAGCGTCTCGCGAATACGATCAGAGGTCGGTCTTAATCCTTCCACGACAGGGAATGATAATCTTCTCCCCCCCCATTGACCGCCGATAATTCGTACAGACTGACGTGATGATTTATTCAGCGTCGCCACCCACCAGTATTGTGACCATTTTTTGGGGATGAATACGTTTTTGATAAGCGGCTTTTATCTGATCAACGGTCACTGCGTTCACTCTTGAATTAAAGGTCTCCAGATGATCCAGCGGCAACTGATAAAAGCCCATCATCGCCAGATAATCGGCAATTTTACTATTGCTATCCAGACGCAAGGCAAATCCACCCGTAATATTTTTCTGTGCAGCTGTGAGTTGCTCTTTAGTCGGGCCCTGCTCAACAAAATCAACCAGCGTCTGATCCAGTACTTCCAATGCTAGTTCTGCCTGATCATTACGAGTCTGCAGGCCAAACTGATATGGCCCAGCCTCACGCATTGGTCTGAAATAACTATAAGCACTGTAAGATAAGCCACGTTTTTCACGAATTTCATCACTGATAATGGACACCAGTCCACTGCCACCTAAAACATGATTACCCACATACAGCGGGAAAAAGTCTGGATCATCGCGGGTTAAACCGGGTTGCCCCATCAGAATCGTGGTTTGACTTGATGGATAAGGCAGATGCTTTTGTTGGGCAGTTTCAAGTGATTCAACTTCAGGTAATGCTGCCGCTTTTTTACCTGCGGGAAGACTACCGGAAATTTTTTCAGACAAGGTTTTTGCCTGCTTAATATTTGCATCACCGACAATGACCAGTACAGCATTGTTCGCCACATAAAACTGCTGATAAAACTCCTGTAAATCGGCAATACTGATTTCTTCTATTGAATCTTCCGTGCCTATCGGCATAGATGAATATGGATGGTCTCCGTACAGCTGCTGATAAAACTCCCGTTCTGCTATGGCAGACGGCGATTGTTTTTCGCTTTGCAGACTGGTTTTCACTTGATTGACAAGACGTTCGAAAGACTTTTCCGGAAAGGACGGCTGACTGATAACTTCTACAAATGTATCAACGGCAGGTTGCAATGCATCTGCTTTGGATAAAGTCCGCAGACTCAGTACCGCCATATCCCGTTCAGACTCAGAACTGAACTCGGCACCCACATCATCAAATGCAGTAGCAATCGCATCGGTGTCTTTGTTTTTGGTTCCTTGATTGAGCATTGAGCTCGTCAGTAACGCCACCCCGCCTTTCGGATCCCTAGCAGCGCCAGCGTCAAATACCAGGCGAATATCCAATATGGGCAGTTCCTGGGCTTTGACAAAATATACCTGAGTGCCATTGGCAGTTTGCCAATTTTCTATTTGCGGACTGGCAGAAACACTAAAGGCCAGTAAGAGTCCAGTGAATAAAAAAGAAAACTTAGCGAGCATGTGGATCTCCCGAAGTAGGACGTGGAGTAGTATTGTCTGTGGGCATTGGAATCAGTTCTGCGACGGTAAGTCCTTCATCAATAAAATATTTTTGTGCGACCTGTTGAACCTGTTCAGCAGTAATTGCACTGATTTTATCGGGATAACTGTCAACCAGACGCCAGTCGAGGCCAACTGTTTCCAGCATGCCTAACTGCATGGCCTGATAGAAAACACTATCAAGCTGATAGACAGAGCTGGCAATCACCTGAGTTTTGACTCGTTGCAATTCTGCCTCGGTAACGGGTTCAGTTTTGATTTTATCAAGCTGATTCAACACCGCTTGTTTTACATCATCCACGGATTTACCTTGAGCAGGTGTACCAGCAATGGTAAATACATCATCCAAACGGGAAAACGCACTGTTATAAGCACTTATTCCGGCAGCAACCTGTTGTTCTCGAATCAATTCACGAGAAAACCGGCTACTTGCACCGCCATCAAGAATGCCTGCCAGAACATCCAACGCATAAGGCTCCCATTCTTCAACAGCGGTTTTTACGACCGGGACTTTCCAGCCCATCATCAAATATGGCAGTTCCGCAGGCGCTTTTAGTTCCAAAGTACGCTTGCCACGCTGAGCAACCTCAACTTGAGGTTTAACCGTTGCCAGTTGTTCTGGTTGCAATGGGCCAAAATATTTCTGTGCCAATTGGTAAACCTCGTCGGGCTTAACATCGCCAACTACCACAACGGTTGCGTTATTGGGGGCATACCACATTTGGTACCACTCACGCAGATCTTCAGGGTCATAATGATTAATATCATTCATCCATCCAATAACCGGGTGATGATAAGGGCTGTTCATAAACGCCATGGCATTCATTGCCTCACGTAATAACGAACGTGGATTATCATCAGTACGCATTCTTCGTTCTTCAGCAACCACTTCACGCTCTTTAAGCAACTCCGCATCATCAATAATCAGATTGCGCATTCGTTCGGCTTCAAGGCGAAAACTGATCTCCAAACGCTCTTTTTCCAAGGTCTGAAAATAGGCGGTGTAATCGCGTCCGGTAAAGGCGTTTTGTGACCCACCATTTTCGGCAATAATGCGGGAAAACTCATTTGGCCCAAGGTTTTCGGTGCCCTTGAACATCATATGTTCAAGAATATGTGATATACCGGTAATGCCATTGTGCTCGTAGCTTGAACCGACTTTGTACCAGACCTGGGAAACCACTACCGGTGCACGGTTATCAGGTTTGACCAGTAATTTAAGACCATTGTCCAGCTGATATTCACTGACTTGCGCAAAGCCAATAACAGGCACTATCAGCAGCGCCCAAACAAGTTTTTTTAAGGTGTGCATCTGCATCTCACAATTGATCACATGATAAGATTAATAATCGAACACTAACGACAAACCGAGAATATGTTTAGTTTCCTCAGAAAAAAAGCCAAACCCAGCGAAAACAGCAGCGAGGAGCAACTCCTCACTGAACAGCAGTCAATCACACATGATGCGGAAATTACTGCAGATACTCAAGCCAGCGATGTTTCAGAGACCCCAGGATTTTTTGGACGCCTCAAACAGGGACTGAGTCGCAGCAGTACCAAATTGACCGAAGGCTTTGCCGATTTGGTATTAGGCAGAAAGACCATTGATGATGATTTGCTTGAAGAACTGGAAACCCAACTGCTCAGTGCAGATTTAGGCATAGAAGCCACCCAGACCATTATTAACGACTTAACACAACGTGTTGCCCGCAAGCAGCTTAATGACCCAGAAGCCCTGTTTGCAGCAATGCATGCCGATATGGTGGATATTCTCAACCCAGTTTCCCAACCATTGCAGATTCCATCATCTGCCAGTCCTTTTGTGATCCTGATGGTGGGTATTAATGGTGTTGGAAAAACGACAACCATTGGCAAACTGGCCAAACAGTTTCAGCTGCAAGGCAAAAAAGTGATGCTGGCGGCCGGTGATACATTTCGTGCTGCAGC
>DELT01000064.1:11443-12329 GCA_002354555.1 Methylophaga sp. UBA2689 | reverse complement strand
CGGCAGATGGATATTCTGATTGCTGATACGGCAGGTCGTCTACATACTCAATCCAATCTGATGGAAGAGCTGAAAAAAGTAAAACGCGTTATGGCCAAACTGGATGGCAATGCCCCCCATGAAGTCATGCTGGTGCTGGATGCCGGCACAGGACAGAATGCTTTATCTCAGGCTGAACAATTTCATCAGGCGATAGGATTAACCGGTATTACCCTGACGAAACTTGATGGTACGGCAAAAGGCGGTATTATTTTTGCCATCGCGAAAAAAATCGGGTTACCTATCCGTTACATCGGAGTGGGTGAAAAGATAGATGATTTAAGAACCTTTGAAGCAGAGGACTTTGTCGATGCTTTACTGGGCCGTGAAACACAACAATGATACGTTTTGAACAGGTTTATAAACGTTACGAAGGTCAGCAGGAAGCCCTGTCAGGTCTCAGTTTTGAATTGATATCAGGAGAAATGGCTTTTTTAACCGGCCACTCGGGTGCCGGAAAAAGTACCCTGTTGAAGCTGATAGCGCTGATTGAACGTTGCTCACATGGTCAGGTGATCGTCAATAATCAAAATCTGAGTCGATTACCGAAGTGGAAGATCCCTTATTACCGCCGAAAAATTGGACTGGTATTTCAGTATCACAATCTGTTACATGATCGCACGGTGTTTGATAATGTCGCTCTGCCATTGATTATTGCAGGTGAAAATCATCGTGAGATTGGTCGTCGGGTGCGAGCAGCTCTCGATAAAGTCGGCTTACTGGGCAAAGAACGTAACTTACCAATTGCCTTGTCAGGTGGTGAACAACAACGGGTAGGTATTGCCCGCGCGGTGGTTAATCGTCCGCCGGTTCTGTTGGCCGATGAACCAACAGGAAACCTGGATCC
>DELT01000064.1:0-11323 GCA_002354555.1 Methylophaga sp. UBA2689 | reverse complement strand
AGTCATGACCAGGATTTAATCAGCCAGTTACCTTACCGCCACATTACCCTGCAACAGGGAAGGCTTGCAGAAAACCATTCATGAAACTACTGAATATTCATAATTACCTGCTGCGTCATGTTCAGGTCATGCTCTCCAGTCTGGGTGAGTTATGGCGTCAACCTGTCGCTACTTCGATGACTTTACTGGTGATTGGCATTGCCTTGTTATTACCTGCGGGTTTGTTTGTCATCCTGAAAAATGTCGAACAGGTCAGCGGAGAATGGCAACATGCCAATCGTATTTCCCTGTTCCTGCAAGATGAAATAAGCGACAAACGTGGCGAGCAATTGGCTGAGCAACTCCAGACATGGCCCGATATTGTCGATGTTTCATTTCAATCTGCCCAGCAGTCGTTAAACGAATTTCGAGAAATATCGGGACTGGAAAGTCTGCTGGATACATTACCTGAAAATCCTCTGCCTGCAGTGATCATCATCGAACCCGAAGAAGCGCAACAGCAGGAAGCAATAGAGGCTTTATTAGAAAGGCTTGATGCCTTACCGGAAGTCGATTTGGCACAACTCGATATGCAATGGCTACAACGATTGCGAAGTATTAATGAAACGGGCCAACGCGGCATTACCATTCTGGCTATTTTGTTATCACTGAGTGTACTGCTGGTTATTGGTAATACAATCCGCCTGGCTATTCTTAATCGTCAGACGGAAATACGGGTTATCAAACTGGTTGGTGGTACCAATACCTTTGTCAGAAGACCTTTTTTATACACCGGAATGTGGTACGGCTTTCTGGGTGGGGTCTTGGCCTGGATTGCCTTACTGATTAGTCTGCTCATTATCAGTGGACCAATTGATGAATTGGCGGCCTTGTATGACAGCCAGTTCACTTTAAAGTGGTTTGGCGGTCAGATGTTATTTGCATTACCCATCAGTGGACTGTTACTGGGCGTCATGGGGGCATGGCTTGCCGTGAGTAGACATTTGAATGCAATTGAGCCAAGCTAATGGTATTAAAGAAACTTTTCACTTTATAACCATTCTAATGGATACATTTTAAATTGCTTTTTGCTAGAATAAAGCGATAGGTTTTCATAGGGAGAACGCACACATGACAACGCATGCAGCCCAATATCAACTTGCCACAGCACCTATTGGCAATCTGGATGCATACACCAATCTCGTGCATCAAATTCCCGTTTTAACGGCTGAAGAAGAGCACGACTTAGCGACACGCCTGCAACAAAATGGCGATCTGGAAGCGGCACAGCGACTGGTATTGTCGCATTTGCGTTTTGTGGTTCGTATTGCCAAAGGCTACAGTGGTTACGGTCTGCCGGTTGCCGACCTGATTCAGGAAGGTAATATCGGTCTGATGAAAGCGGTCAAACGCTTTGACCCGGAAAAAGGTGTCCGACTGGTTTCTTTTGCCGTGCATTGGATTCGCGCAGAGATCCATGAGTATGTGATTCGCAACTGGCGTATTGTTAAAATCGCCACCACTAAAGCGCAGCGTAAATTATTTTTTAATCTGCGCAGTGCCAAACAGCGTTTAGGTTGGCTGAATCAGGATGAAATTGAAGCCGTTGCTGAAGATCTTGGTGTCACTGCCGCCAATGTCATCGATATGGAGCGCCGTCTGGCTCAACCGGATACATCATTTGATTTGCCGGTAGATAATGACGATGACGAATCCAGCTATTCACCAGCCGCTTATTTAAAAGCGCCTGATAACAGTGATCCATCCAAACAACTGGAACACGAGGATTATGCTGATTTTCAACAGCAAAAGCTGGTCAATGCATTAGCAACACTGGATGAACGTAGTCGCGATATTATCAGTAAACGCTGGTTGCACGATGACGATAAAGCCACCTTGCATACACTGGCCGATCAATATCAGGTTTCCGCTGAACGGATTCGGCAGATTGAAAATAATGCGATGAAAAAACTTCGTCTTTTAATGGATTAATAACAACCACAAAAAAGCCCGCTTACCTTTCGGAAAGCGGGCTTTTTTTTACCCAGGCTTTACCGTTCAAGCAAAGGTGTTTTGTTAGGTTTACCGTCCCACTCTTCTGCATCTTCCAAAGGATCTTTTTTCTCAGATAATACGGGCCAGGCTTGTGATAGTTCCGCATTAATCTGCAGGAATTCCATTTGCTCATCCGGTAAATCATCTTCAGAAAAAATGGCTTCTGCTGGACATTCGGGTTCGCAAAGTGTGCAATCTATACATTCGTCAGGATCAATAACCAAAAAGTTAGGACCTTCGTGAAAACAGTCTACTGGGCAGACATCAACACAATCAGTATATTTACATTTAATACAGTTTTCAGTGACAACAAAGGTCATGGTGAAATCTCCACAAATACAATTTTTTACAGGCCAGACCTGTCAGAATGTTCGATATTCTACATGATTTACCAACGTTCTGGGCAATGATGATAATTACGGTATGATCAACTTTGCTCTGAAGATTACCCGTCTGAAAACAGGATGACCCGATGATAAGAAAAATTCTAATCCTAGCCGTATTTATCAGTTTTTTTCTGATCAGTACTGCATTTGCTGTATTCAATATGCAAACCGTTTCTCTTGATCTGTTTTTTGTACAATGGCAGCTACCATTGGCCGTTCTATTAATCGCCTTTTTATTATTGGGATTGATAATCGGCGCCACGATTATTGCTCTGAGCACGCTTCGAATCCGCTATGACAATCATCGCTTGGAAAATAAATTGCAAAGTGCCGAGCAAGAACTGAATAGCCTGCGTATCTTACCTGTACGAAATAGCCACTAGGCCCAATAATGATGCAATGGCTTTTTTTCCTGTTACCCGTCGCAGCGCTGTCAGGTTGGTTGCTGGCCATGCGGCATTATAAAAAACAGCCACAAAGACATGCTAAAGCCTTTAATCCAGAATATTTTAAAGGCTTGAATTATCTTCTCAATGAACAGCCCGACAAAGCAATTGATGTATTTATCGGACTTCTTGAAGTGAATAGTGAAACGGTCGAAACCCATTTGGCACTGGCGAACCTTTTCCGTCGCCGTGGCGAAACAGAACGCGCCATTCGTATTCATCAGAACTTAATTGCCCGGCCAAGTCTGCACGGTGAACAACGCCTGCAAGCCATGGTGGAACTGGGCCTGGATTATATGCATGCCGGTGTATTGGATCGTGCAGAGCATCTGTTTCTTGAATTACTCCAGCAGCCGCAGCCTCACCCGGAAGCAGCGAAACAATTAATGCGCATATACCAACAGGAAAAAAAATGGGCGCAGGCAATTGAAATGGGCAAACAGATTGATGCCAGTAAAACCGCACAGGTGAAACCCTTAATTGCTCAGTTTTATTGTGAACTTGCCGAACAATATACCGATCACGATCGCCACGAAGCATTCAACATGCTCAAGCAGGCTTTGTCTCATGATGAAAATTGCGTGAGAGCCAGTCTGCTGGAAGCCCGACTGTTTCTGAGTATAAAGCAGCCCCGAAAAGCCCTTAGCGCGTTGCAGAATATCGAAAAGCAAAATCCTAAATTTTTGTCAGAAGCATTACCTTTCTGGCATGAAGCCTATCAGCAGTTAGGAGATTTACCGGCATTACGCAACCAGTTAACCCAGCTGATTAACCGTCATCCACACCTGACTTCTGCCCGTATTATGTTGACCCATATCGTGGCTGAACTGGAAAACAGTAAAACCGCCCAACAAATGCTTTACGAACAATTACATCACCATCCTTCGGTCGAAGGTTTGCATACCTTGATTAAACTGGGTGAAAACAATCAAATTGCGCTTATCCCGTTGATTGAGCGCATTACCCGAACCATGGTAGAAAAAGGTGATCGCTACACCTGCAAAAACTGTGGTTTCTCAGGCAAGACCATGCATTGGCTGTGTCCTGGTTGTGCCAGCTGGGGAACCGTTCGCCCCACTGAAATTCATCTTACTGCTCTGGAAAAATTACTGGATTCACCTTCATGAACAAAACCCGTATTTATCATAACCCTCGCTGTAGTAAATCACGCGAAACCCTGGCTTTACTGGAAAATCAACAACAGGATATTGAGATTGTGGAGTATCTTAAGACTCCCCCAACAGCGGAAGAATTATCCGATATCCTGCAGCAGCTTGATATGCAACCCAGACAGTTGTTAAGAACTAAAGAAACGCTATATAAGGAATTGCAATTAGATAATGACAACTTATCTGATCAAGAACTTATCAGAGCCATGTGTGACAACCCGAAACTGATTGAACGACCAATCGTCATTAAAAACAACCAAGCCATTATTGGCAGACCACCTGAAGCAGTGCTGAATATTCTCTGAGACCCCACTATGAATGAGATTTTGATCCTTTATTACAGCCAGTCCGGGCAGGTAAAAGCTATGGCTGAACAAATTGCGCGTGGTGTGGAAAAACATACTCAGTGCACGGCGCGAATCAGAACGGTGCCCAGGGTTTCCACTGTTTGTGAAACAACCGAACCAGAGATTCCCGCCTCAGGCCACCTTTATGCCACATCGGCTGACTTGCAGGAATGTGCAGGACTTATTCTGGGGAGTCCTACCCGTTTTGGCAATATGGCAGCTGCACTTAAATATTTTATCGATGGTACCAGTGACAATTGGTTATCCGGTACCCTGAACGGCAAACCGGCTGGAATATTTACTTCAACCGGAAGCTTGCATGGTGGTCAGGAAACCACCTTGTTATCCATGATGCTGCCGCTATTACATCACGGTATGGTGATTACCGGTTTACCCTATACCGAAGCTGCTTTGATGAACACGCAAACCGGTGGCACACCTTATGGTGCCAGCCATTTTGCCGGAGCAGATAATAAACGGACTATGAGTCAGGAAGAAATCGATTTGTGCCAGGCATTAGGGTTGCGGGTCGCTGAGCTTGCCGTTAGGCTTGCCAAATGAAATTTGTGCAATCACTCAGAATTATTTCGTTAATCAGTTTTTTTGGACTGATGATCAGCGTACTGGTCTGGATTTTACTCGCAGAACACAGTGAAAACTTTCCTGTCGCGGCATGGCTGATCATAGGGGTGGTGCCATTATTATTTCCGATGAGAGGTGTTCTCTATGGAAAAACTTATACTCATGCCTGGGCCAGTTTTTTGATGTTGTTTTATATTGCCCATGGAATTGGCGAGTTATATAGCAGAGATGCTGTTGTCTGGTATCCATTACTGGAAGTGATCTTCAGTAGCAGTTTTTTTGTAGCAGCGAATTTATATGTGCGGACCTCGGCAAAATTGCGAAAAAAATCACAGACTTAATTTATAAAGAGTGTTCCAATACCACTAAATATTTATTGGAGTGACCTATGAGTACGATTCCTGCCATTCAATCAGCTTATCAAGGCATTCAAAGTGGCATGCAAAGCCTTAACAAAAACGCTTTCGCTGTGGCAAGTGAATCAACCAAAGGCGGTGATTTCGTGACTCCTATGGTCGATATGAATAGCGACAAGCTACAGGTACAGGCTTCAGCAAAAGCTCTGCAAATCAGCTCTGATACACTTGGCTCTCTGCTTGATATCAAGGTCTGAAAAAACTTTCAATTCTGCTTAACTTCTAAATACTGGCAACAAAAAGGTATTTGACGCTACACTATAGTCGTTACTGACTACGAAGACCTATTTTGAGTTTACCCCCATACACCGCGCTTGACGAAAAGATTATCCTTGCAGCGCTAAATCCCGAAATTATCTCTCAACTTGACAGCCTTCAGGTTTTCTCTGAAGTGACTTCAACCAACGATATTCTCTGGCAAAAAGCCCAAACGGGTATATCCGGCACAGCATTGTGTCTTGCAGAAATGCAGACCGCTGGCCGCGGTCGTCGTGGTGGTCAGTGGGTTTCTCCCGCTAGTGGCAATATTTATCTGTCTTTAATGCGGTCATTAAACACTGAAGCTGTCCGTAATGGTCTCAGCATTGCCATCGGCATCGCCTTGATTAATACCCTTCGGGCAGAGGGTATAGAAGGTTTGCAATTAAAATGGCCCAATGATGTTTTATATAAGCGACGTAAACTTGCAGGAATTCTTGTAGAATCACGTTACGGAAGCCAAAACTACGTTACCATCGGTATCGGCTTGAACCTTTCACTACCGGACAATTTACATACTGCCATCCCTCAGCCCGTTATCAGCCTGGAGCAACTTTGTGATCCGCTCCCCTGTCGCAATCGGCTGGCAGCCAAAATAATTCAAAATATGATTGAAACCCTAGAACTCTTTTCTCATCGTGGTCTTAGTGACTTTCTGCCTTTATGGCCACAATACGATGCCCTGCATAATCAGGCTATAAATATCATCAGCGAAAACGGACAATTTACCGCACTCGCCTGTGGTATCAACGAACAAGGTGAATTACGGTACATGCGTGACCAGCAAGTAGCATACTTATCCAACAGCCACCTCAGTATCAGGTTTGCCTCATGATCTTATTAGTCGATATTGGAAACAGTCAGATTAAATGGACCACGATACAGTCCAAGGTATTGGCTGACTCGCAATATTTCAGCAGACCAAAGACCGGCATCAAAGCTGCTTTGAATAAAGCGTGGAAATCACTTGATGATATCGAGGCTGTTTTTGTCAGTAACGTAGCCGGCGACAAGATAGCCGCACAACTGACCGAATGGATCGACAAACAATGGAAACTGACACCGGTATTTGTGCAAAGTGAGAAAAGAAGGTTTGGTGTGACCAATGCCTATGAACAACCTGAAACACTGGGTGTGGATCGTTGGTTAGCCATTGTCGCCGGCCGCCAACATGCACGTCAGGTTACCTGCGTTATTGATTGTGGCACAGCCATCACCGTGGATATCGTGACTGAAAAGGGACAGCATCAGGGAGGTTTAATTGTTCCCGGATTGTCGCTGATGAAAAAAATGTTGACCGATAATACCGATGCGCTTGGCAATGTTACACAGGAAAGCGAATTTAACTTACTGGCAACCAACACCCATACCGCTATTCAGGCGGGTACCTTGTATATGGTTACGGCAACTCTGGAAAATCTCATCAACGATCTACAACAGAATTTCACAGATGAAGTTCGATTTTTGATTACCGGAGGTGATGCTGAGGAAATAATTCCACTCATGCCCCAGCCATTAATACACGAACCTGATTTAGTGTTGAAAGGTTTGGCGCAATACGCCAGACAAAACAATCAACGCAATAGAAATAAACCGGTGAAACAGATTGAATCCAACTCGGATGAAACCCCGATAGAAGATTCAACAGCATTGCCAGAAAACGCGAACTGAGATAAGCTTTCGCCCCCTTAAGGAGAACTGGCCGAGTGGTTGAAGGCGCACGCCTGGAAAGTGTGTATAGGTTAATAGCCTATCGAGGGTTCGAATCCCTCGTTCTCCGCCAAATTAATTTCATAGCCTGTTAATCTTCATTGGCAATTTCCCAACCCTGGCTTTATCTGATTTTTTAAATGTGATGCTTCCCATGCTGATAATGCGATGGCGAATATTGCGCAGGGATAGTAAGCATTTTCAGATTACAGAAATCAGCTTCAACATATTTAACCTAGTTTTTGCTTCCCCTTAACCGAACTGTTTGAATGAACAGACAATAATAAATTTCTTTATTTTTATTACCGCTATGCATGGCACTGAAATCAAAAAAAGCATAGAATAGCCAACTCTATGGTGGCCCAGCCGGTCTCCTCGCGACGATATGTTGGTTACCACGTCAGGCCCGGAAGGGAGCAGCGCAGCCATCGGACTCGGGCGCCGAGATTGGGCTGGTTTGGGTCACCACCCTTATACCACATTGGGTATCTGACAAGCTGCATGAGTTATCTGGTACTGGCCCGCAAGTGGCGCCCCAAAAAATTTGCCGAAGTTGTCGGCCAGCAGCACGTATTACGTGCGCTGATTAATGGCCTAGACCAAGACCGTCTGCATCATGCTTTTCTGTTTGCCGGCACTCGCGGGGTGGGTAAAACCACATTGGCAAGAATCTTTGCCAAATCCCTCAATTGTGAACAAGGCATCAGCTCTACTCCTTGCGGTGAATGTAATAGCTGTGTTGAAGTCGACAACGGTCGTTTTGTTGATTTGATCGAAGTGGATGCAGCGTCGCGTACCAAAGTCGATGATACCCGTGAGCTGCTGGATAATGTTCAATATGCGCCCAGTCGCGGACGCTACAAAGTCTATTTGATCGACGAAGTCCATATGCTGTCTACCAGTAGTTTTAATGCGTTACTGAAAACACTGGAAGAACCCCCACCCCACGTCAAATTCCTGTTTGCCACAACGGATCCGCAGAAGTTACCGGTCACGATTTTGTCTCGCTGCCTGCAATTTAATCTGCGTCGATTGGATATCAAACAAATTTCCGATCATCTGGCGTTTATTCTGCAGCAGGAAACTATAGATTTTGAAGCCGAGGCTTTAAATCAGATTGCCTTTGCTGCTGATGGCAGTATGCGGGATGCCTTGAGCCTATTGGATCAGGCAATAGCCTTTTCCGGTGGCAAAGTGACCACGGAAATTGTCAGTCAGATGCTGGGCAGTGTTTCCCAACAGCAATTGATTCAATTGCTTGACGCGTTAGCAGCTAAAGATGCCAAATCACTACTGATACATATTGATGAACTGGCCTCTTTAGGCCGTGACTTTGTAGTGGTACTGGATGGTTTGATGACCAGTCTGCAACGTATTGCCACCATTCAATTAATTGCTGACACAGAATCACTTGATCAACAGGATGATGCGGCGTTACAGAATTTTGCCAATATTTTCTCCGCTGAAACGGTGCAACTGCTGTATCAGATCGCCCTGCATGGCAAGCGCGATATGCCTTATGCTGCTGACCCACGTAGTGGTTTTGAAATGACCTTGTTGCGGATGTTGAGTTTTCAACCCCAGGCGGTAACTGTTAACGCGGGGCATCCCCCTGTAAAAAAGTCGCAAGCCAATAGTCAATCAGCGTCTGCTTCAGCAGCGGTAAATTCATCTATTGAATCAGCTGAAATGTATTCTCTCCCATCAGATTCAACGGTTACCCATTCTTCGAAAGCTGAGCCTGATTCCGCCGAACCACCGCATACTGCACCAGCAAAACTTGAGATAAATGAACCGTCGGTCGAACCTGAAACGCATTCGACAGTGGTCACTAATGCTCCAACGGAAGTTCCGCACCAAGAATCTGCACAATCTGAGCCTGAAGATACATCACAGCTGCTCAATTTGACCACTGCAAACTGGACCGCGTTGATTGCAAAATTAAAACTGTCCGCATTTGCCAGGCAATTGGCAGATCACTGCGCCTATCTCCGCTCGGATAAAAATAAAATTTATCTTTCCGTCGCATCAGAATTACAACATCTGGCAAATGACAAATCGGTTGCAAAACTGCAAGCAGCAGTCAGTAAACAGCTGCAGTTTGAAGTCTCATTAGTGTTTACTGAAACAACTGACACGGAAAATGTCCCGACATTAGCTGCTGAGCGTGCACAACAGGCCGCAGAACTTCAACAAAACGCAGTTGATGCCATTCACAATGATCCTGTGGTTGAACAGATCAAAAATGCATTTAATGCCCGTATAATCGATACAACAATTAAACCCTTATAACTTTAAAGAGGATCTCCTATGAAAGGTGGATTAGGTAATCTGATGAAACAGGCCCAGGAAATGCAGGCCAATATGCAAAAGGCTCAGGAAGAACTGGCCAATGTCGAAGTCACTGGTCAGGCGGGTGGCGGCATGGTGCAAATCACCATGACCGGCAAACACGATGTTAAACGTGTGAGCATTGAAGATAGCCTGTTTCAGGATGATAAAGAGATGCTGGAAGATTTGATTGCAGCAGCTGTTAATGATGCAGTAAAACAAGTCGAGAAAACTACCCAGGAACGCATGGCTGGCATGATGCCTCCAGGCATGAAATTACCTTTCTAATTCAGATATGGCTACTCTCGGTCCCAGTATTGATCAACTGATCCAGGCTTTACGCTGTTTACCCGGCGTGGGGCCAAAATCAGCTCAGCGAATGACGTTTCATTTACTGGAACGCGATCGTAGCGGTGGGGAACATCTGGCTGAAATGCTGAGCAAAGCGCTGGCTAATGTAAAACATTGCCAGCGCTGTCGTATTTTAAGTGAAGAAGATATTTGCAGTCGCTGTAACGACAGTTCACGCCGTGAAGATCAACTGTGTATTGTGGAGATGCCCAGTGATGTGATTGCTATTGAACAGGCAACGCATTATCAAGGACAGTATTTCGTGCTGACCGGTCATTTATCTCCATTGGATGGTATCGGACCTGAAGCATTAGGCATCCCCGATCTCATTGCGCGGTTTGATCAGAAAATTGTTACTGAAGTCATTCTGGCAACCAATCCAACGGTTGAAGGCCAGGCTACAGCACACTATATTAGTGAAATAGCACGTTCAAGAGACATTCATGTAACACGGTTGGCACATGGTATACCATTGGGGGGTGAACTTGAGTATGTTGACAGTGGTACACTGTCTCATGCATTTGCTGGGCGAGAAAAATATTAACCGATCCAAACACTATTAGAGTGGATTTACATGACGGAAATCTATACCGCATACGACTCATTAAAAAACTTTAACGGTCTCATCCACCGCCAGCCGTTGTTTATTTCCAAAAAACTCGATGTCGACAGTTATCACCTGACTTTTCTTGATACTGGAGGAAATCCGCTGGGTGAAGACGCACCAGTTCCGGATTTTCTATCGCAGCTTTCTGACATATTGCAGGCGATAAATCATAATCAAAAAACCTTATTAACCATTCCCGGCTCGTGGCAAAAAGCACTTTTCGAGTATGAAATGCCTGGAATTGATCTGATCATTGAAGCCAATGACCGTTCAATAACGAAACCAGCCAGTTCACATGTCAGTTATGCGGAAAGTGCCAAGAGTAATGTTGGTAATGGTCGGACACTTTTAATTGATTTGGAAGAGTTCTCTGAAAATGAGATATCTGAAAATCTGCCAAAATGGCGGCAGCAACATCCCGTGCTGTGCGCTTTAAACGTCAATGCCTTCTCACAGTTCAGTCTTTGTCAGTTACATGATATCGATTTACTCCAGGGATTTTTCTACACGCTTCCAGATAACAGTATTGATAAGAAAATCGCTCCTGCTGCACAAACGCTGATGGAGCTTCTGGTCAAGTTACAGGATCCTGAAGTAGAGGTTGATGAACTGGCGGAAATTATTAATCAGGATGTGGCATTAAGTTATAAATTGCTGCGTCTGATTAACTCAGCTTTTTTTGGCCT
>DELT01000062.1 GCA_002354555.1 Methylophaga sp. UBA2689 | reverse complement strand
TTTAAAGGAATGCTTGCCAGAATGAAAAGTTGGTTTCAGGGCAATTTCTGAGCAAGCCTTGTTAGTAAATAAAGAGGGGAGAAAATCATGACATTTGAATTGATTGATACATACACAGCAAATGCAGTTATCAAAGTCATCGGTGTAGGTGGCGGCGGCGGTAACGCTTTGGAACACATGGTGGCCAATAAAATCGAAGGTGTTGATTTTATTTGTGCCAATACGGATGCACAGGCTTTACGTAAAAGTAATGCCACTACGCATTTACAATTAGGCACAGATATCACCAAAGGCCTGGGTGCCGGTGCCAACCCAGATGTAGGTCGACAGGCTGCTTTGGAAGACCGTGAACGTATTATGGAAGTTATCAGCGGCGCTGATATGGTCTTCATCACTGCGGGTATGGGCGGTGGTACAGGCACCGGAGCTGCGCCAGTAGTCGCACAGGTTGCTAAAGAGATGGGTATTTTAACGGTTGCCGTTGTGACCAAACCATTTCCTTTTGAAGGTGGCAAACGACTGAAAGTCGCCATGGCCGGTATTGAAGAATTGAGTCAGCATGTTGATTCATTGATTACTATTCCAAATGAAAAACTGTTGAAAGTGTTGGGTAAGGAAATGAGCCTGCTTAATGCTTTTAAATCAGCCAATGATGTACTGTTGGGTGCTGTTCAGGGAATTGCTGAACTGATTACCCGTGAAGGTATGATTAACGTTGACTTTGCTGACGTGCGGACTGTTATGTCTGAGATGGGTATGGCAATGATGGGAACCGGACGGGCATCAGGTGAAAACCGCGCTGCAGAAGCAGCCAGACTGGCAGTTTCAAGCCCGTTACTGGAAGATGTTGATTTGGCAGGTGCGCGTGGGGTGTTGGTAAACATTACTGCGGGTCTGGATATGAGCATTGGTGAATTTGAAGAAGTGGGTAATACCATTAAAGAATTTGCTTCAGAGGACGCAACAGTAGTGGTTGGTACGGTAATCGATCCTGATATGACCGATGAGTTACGGGTAACCGTAGTGGCGACTGGGTTGGGCGTTGCAAGAGCGGCTGTATCAAAACCAGTTGAGGCTACAGCAGCAGCACCGCAAATCGAAATTGTTAAGAAGCCGGTTGATATTGACTATGATGAACCAACTGTTTTACGAAATGGTCGTAACAACGAACAAAAACAAGTGGCTAATGGTGATGTCAACATGGATTATCTGGACATTCCGGCATTCTTGCGTAGACAGGCTGACTAATGCAGATGGTGAAGTCATATAAGCCTATGATATTATTGTCAGATAATTAAACTAGAAAAGGGGGTAAAGCACCTTGATAAAGCAACGAACATTGAAAAATGTGATTCGTGCCACAGGTGTAGGATTGCACAGCGGTGAAATGGTCTATTTAACGCTGCGTCCGGCTGCCCCTAATACTGGCATTATTTTCCGACGAGTCGATCTGGATCCGGTTGTTGAAATCGAAGCCAAAGCTGAAAATGTGGGTGAGACAGCCCTGTCAACCACATTGATTCAAAATGGTCAGCGGGTTTCAACCGTGGAACATTTACTTTCAGCCTTTGCCGGGCTGGGTATCGACAATGCTTATATTGATCTCAATGCAGCAGAAGTTCCTATTATGGACGGCAGTGCCGGACCTTTTGTATTTCTGGTGCAATCTGCCGGTATTGAAGAGCAGGCAGTTGCTAAGCAATTTATCCGTATTAAAAAGCCTGTATTACTGGAAGATGGTGACAAATGGGCCAAGTTCGAGCCATTTGAAGGTTTCAAAGTCTCTTTTACCATTGATTTTGAGCACCCGGCCTTTACCGGCAGACCGCAGCAGGTTGATGTTGATTTCTCCTCCACATCATTTGTTCGTGAGGTCAGCCGTGCCAGAACCTTCGGCTTTATGAAAGATATCGAAAAATTGCGGGAAATGAATCTAGCGCTGGGTGGCAGTATGGATAATGCCATTGTTGTAGACGATTTCCGTGTTTTAAATGAAGATGGTCTTCGTTATGAAGACGAGTTTGTCCGTCATAAAGTACTTGATGCTATCGGTGATTTGTATTTGCTGGGCCATAGTCTGATCGGTGCATTCGTCGGACATAAATCCGGTCATGAAGTGAACAATCGCCTGTTACGCAAACTTATTGCTCAGGAAGATTGTTGGGAACTGGTGACTTTTGAAGAAGATGCTGATGCACCTATTGTGTTTAGTCGGCCTGCCGCTTCAATCGTCAGCTAGGAGTTGTCACGAGTTTTACCTCGCTTAGCGAGTTTATGCAGCGCTGTTTTGAGCTGACCATCGTCTAACCCGGCGGCGGTCTGAGCAATCAGCGCTGCATTGTTATTAGACATATCGATCATATTGGATTTTGCCGGCTTCCCGGTTGGGTGCTGGGGTTTTACTTTTACCTCAACGCGTTCAATTTGCGCAGACAACTCGCTGGAAAAGGTTTTACAAATGGTAGCGGAATGAAAGCGTAATAAGCTGGCAACTGCCGCGTTTTCTGTATGGATGATGATTTTGTTCTCTTTCATATTCGCCAGCTGACAATGTCCTGCGAACTGCGAAGGTAAAATTTCTTGCAGAATGCTGTTAAGCTGAGTTAATTTTTGAGCGCGCTTCGAAATTTGCTGTAATTGCTGGTTTGCCTGGCAAACAGTGCTGAAATGAAGCGGTTTATTTGACATGTCTCAATCCGGGACGAGGATAAGTATGCAGATTATCATAATATCCGCCGACAATACCGGCCACAAGCATTGGCATTTAAGCCGAACGAAATTGATGCTG
>DELT01000037.1 GCA_002354555.1 Methylophaga sp. UBA2689 | reverse complement strand
AATGCTGGCATGAGTCGCTCAACCTCACTGCTACGTTCGTAAGAAACAATCCCCATATGCAGTAAGTCGCTATGCTCATATTGTTGACCCAGTTCGCTGGCCAGAGCCTGAATCTGTTCGGCAATCCGGGTGATGTCTTGCATATTGCTATCGGTTGTCAGAACAGCAAATTCTGATCCGTACCAACGATAGCTGCGCACATTGGCAAAGGGTAATTGTTGCAACTGACTGGCAAAATCCTTCAATAACGCGTCAACTGCATTTTTGCCCTGATTTTTCACTACTGCACTCAAGTCATCGAATTTGATGTAGATAACATGGCCGAATTCGCCAATGGAGAGTGCCTGCTTTATATCAACATTGAAAGTTTGCTGATTTAATAAGTTTGTTAGTGGATCACGATTCAAATTGTCATTGAGTTTATCAAGTCGCAAATTCAGGTGATGAATGGTTTTGCCAATTTTGGTTGACATACTGTTCATGGATTTGGCGACTGAACGTACTTCTCTGGTCCAGGGTAAATTTTCAATAACGGTAAATTTACCTGCAGAAATATCGTTTGCCTGTTCTGTTATAGCTTTTAACGGACGTAAGGTCATTCTCAGCACCACCAACAATAGCAAAATCGCGCCTAGCAGAATTAACAATGAAAATTTGAGTGTAGATTTAAATTGTTCGTATAGCTTGAGGTAACCATAACCAGGATTACTGGTGACTTGCAGGGTGCCAGCAATATTCCAGCCGGTGCTGATTTCACTGACAGCAGTGACGGTTTCGATGGGGAAAAACCGGATCAGCCAGCTGGGTACACCACGAACTTCATCGGGATTGGTCAGCCGAACCAATTCATTGCCATCCACATCCAGTAAACGCATTTCCTTGTAATAACCAGTATCAAAAATTGCGTTCATCATGGTCCGTAAAATCGGATCAGTCTCATCAGCCATATGGGGGCTGAGTGATAAACCAAGTGAGGTTGCGGTGTCCTGTACATGTACTTCCGATTCGCCCTGCAGATAACTACGGATATTGTCCATGCTCATGACAAAATTTACTGAGAACACAATCAGAAAAATCAGTGTAAGCAAGATAAGTAATTGTTTTGATAAAGACATAAGAAACAACCTCATTATGAAAGGTATCATCAGGCTGGAGTCAGCATGAGACAGCTGTTTTACTGCATCATCCAGTAATCGGGCTAACATTACCTGTGCATCTGCCGTCAGGCAAGCTAAATCCAGTGTTATTGGGCAAAACAATAGATTTTTGGCTTTTGTTTTCAGTGACCGATTGATACGATCACCTGTCCTCCATTCAAGGTAGTCTTCCGATGTTTATGGTTTTGGCGCAAATGGCCGTGTTAATTGCCTGTGGTGCGCTATGGCAGGCCTTGGCCCCCAGGCACATTCCGGCTTTGGCACATCGCCGGGCTCTGACCGATCTGGTGTTTTATATTCTGTTGCCGGCCATGGTGATTGATGTGATCTGGCAAGCGCCGCTTGATATCACTTCAATGAAGATATCGCTGTTGGCAATGAGTGGTCTGGCGACAGCAGCTCTTTCTATATGGCTGGTATTAAAAGTGATTCCGGTGACTAATGCTCAAAAGGGCGCGTTGATCCTGGCGGCAACTTTTCCCAACGTCACCTATCTTGGCTTGCCAGTATTGGATCAGGTGCTTGGCAGCTGGTCGAATGCGATTATCCTGCAATACGATTTATTTGCCTGTACACCAATACTGATGACCGTGGGCATGTTAATGGCGGGATATTATGGCAGCCACGATCAGTCCTCACATCCATTAAAAAGCCTGATAAAAATACCGCCATTATGGGCAGTGACCATTGCAGTGCTATTAAACCTGCTCAATGTAGAACGCCCTGATTTTATTCATTCTGCATTGCAAACGCTTTCCGGTGGCGTAGTTCCGTTAATGCTGATAGCACTGGGAATGAGCATTCGCTGGCAAAGTCTGCGATTGAACCTATTACCACTATTACTACCAGTGGCAGCAATTACCTTATTTATGGCGCCAGCGGGTGTTTGGCTGGTGACTCAGGTTCTGAGTTTGCCGACCGATATTATGACCACGGTAATTTTATCGGCTGCCATGCCGACGATGGTATTTGGGATTGTGATTTGTGAACGCTACGGTTTGGATACATCGCTCTACGCGGCAGCAGTGACATTAACGACCGTGCTCTGCATGGCGAGCCTACCGGTTTGGTTTTACTGGATTAACTGATCGGACCAGATAAAACCGGCCTGATCCACAGCCTGTTTAATCAATTGCATGGCTTGTTCAACCTGATCCAGATCACCACGCAAACTGAATTCGATATGAGGTGGATCACCCAGATGAGGCAGACTGGATAATTTCAGTTGCGGATAATCGTTAACGATCTGGTTCATTACCGGCAACAAATCCGATTCACGTCCACGTTGGACGAAAATAGTCTGCTCAGTAGCTGGACGCTGATTTTTTAAATGCGCATACAGGTTATCTAAAACCCATTCCACCATCGGCCAGGCCATTTCCGGAAAGCCCGGTGTGAAGTGATGATTTGCATAAGAAAACCCTGGTATACGGTTGATTGTATTAGGGATTATTTTAGATCCTTCTGGAAGGTAGCCCATCAATATACGATTGGGATAAGCATCTTCGCCAAACCGCGCTTCGATTTCAGCAGTTGCTTCGGGGTGAGGGATTAATGGCACATCGGCAATTTTGGCAACAGTTTGACGTGTTCTGTCATCGGGTGTCGCACCGATTCCACCGAAGCTGAACACCAGATCTTCACTGCTCATGCTGTAACGCAAAGCCCGTTCAAGTTGTTGTGGATCATCGCCAACAATCAAGGTCCAGCTTAGTTCAAGACCGCGTTTGGCCAGCATGATTTGCAATTGATTGAAATGCTTGTCCTGACGTTTACCGCTGAGGATTTCATCGCCAATTATGACCGCGCCAATATGCATGTTTACTCCGTTTCCTGTCGATTACGCATAAAATCTGCGGTCTGGGCAAAAGAACTCATTAATTGTTCAGCAAACAATGGATCCAGATCCATGGTTTTCAGGGCTTGAGCCATGCAATACAACCATTGATCACGCTCTTCAATGCCAATCGAAAAGGGGAGATGTCTGGCTCTTAATCGTGGGTGCCCATACTTTTCTATATATAGTGAGGGGCCGCCCAGCCATCCGCTCAAAAACATAAAGAGTTTATCTTCGCTGATTTGAATGTTTTGCGGATGTAAGCCCCGGATTACTTCGGTTTGCGGCGTCTCACACATAATTTTGTAAAAGGTATGACAAAGTTTGCGAACGGCTGGTTCACCGCCAATGCGATCGTAGGGTGTTGCAATATCGGCCATGCTGAATCCATGCTCAAATCAGTGCAGTTTACTCTGCATCTATGTACTCATAAAGGGTTATAAGGTTGCGACATCAGGTTTAGACCGGGATAATGGATTGTTTTCTTAGTACCAATTCAAGGAGCAATAGCTTATGAGTGAAAGAATTGTAATGCGAACAGGTGAAGCACTGATCGCTGATGGCCCACCATTAACTGCCGCGGAACCAGAAGTTGTTATCGGCGAACTGGATGGACCAGTAGGAACCGCATTTGCCAACTTAATGGGTGATCAGGTTAAAGGTCACTCGCGCGTATTAGCGTTGATGAATACCGATGTTCAGGTTCGTCCTGCGACAATTATGGTCAGTAAAGTGACCGTTAAAAACACCGCCTATACCAATATTCTGATGGGTACGGTTCAAGGTGCAATTGCTAATGGTGTTTTAGATGCTGTACGTAACGGCACTATCCCTAAAGAAAAAGCCAATGATTTAGGCATCATCGTTTCTGTCTGGTTAAACCCTGGTATTACTGGCGTTGAAAACCTGGATCACGAAGCGTTATTTGATGTACATCGTCGTGCTACAACTCGTGCTATCGAGAAAGCGATGAATCATGAACCAAGCATCGATTATCTGCTGGAAAATCAGGATAAGCTGGTTCATAAGTATTATCAGAAAGAATTGGATGCGAAAAAATCTTAATTGAATTTTTTGCATTAGCTGTGGTCTTACACTTGTAGGTTATTCACAGCCTCGACAAAATTTACGGTTTGTCTGCGAAAGCAGGCAGACCGTTTTTTTTTGCCATGTATAATGCATCAATGTGAATAACGGCGGTCAGAGAGAAAATGGATTTATATTCCATCGATAAATTAATGCATGAAACGCGACAACTGGCCGCACGCTATCGTCAGGCGACTGGTAGCACTTTGCCCGTTACTGGTGAAATTGCCCGTTTTGATGCCGCAAAATCTCTGGATCTGCAGTTACTGGATAATTTGAATTCCAGTTATGACGCCGTCGGTAAAAGTGGCGCATTAGCCGATCAAAAGTTGGTGATTAAAGGTCGTGCCATTTTTGATACCAGTAAATC
>DELT01000044.1:39252-46861 GCA_002354555.1 Methylophaga sp. UBA2689 | reverse complement strand
CTTATGAAGAGGTGCTGCAGAATTTTGAATCCTATGAGCATCAAACAGTACGCTGGGGTGGAATGATTGCTCACGTAGCGAATTATGAGAATTTTTCTGAATTGACCATCGTACAGTTCCCATTGACTCGGTATGGTGTCCCCATCTCAACCGAAAAAAGTGCTGGCCGTTTTATTGTTCGTAGTGAAAGTTTTCTCGACCCAATGATTTATTCCCCAGAGAAACTGGCCACCTTTATTGGTACCGTTAACTCATTACAACTGCAAAAAGTCGATCAAAAAATGTTATCGCTACCGTTGATTACACTCGATGAAAGTCACGTGTGGCCACAAAAAGATCCTGAATCATCAAGGCCCTATAATCCAAAGCATGATGCGCCATTTTTAGGCTATGGCTATTATGGAACAGGCTCCTACTCTCCATAAAAACCGACACTCGCATCACTCTATTAATCTAAATAATAATTATTTGCATTTAGATTAATCAGTCCTTATACTGCATTTAACCTTATCAATATTGCTGAGGTATACGAGATGCAGTCATCAAAAAATTATTTTCCGAAACAAAATGCAATACATGTGGCGTTTAGTCCTGATCGACTAGAAGCATTAATCAGTCAGGGGAAACTACATGCCGCTGACTTTAACTGTCTGGATAAAAAATCCAAACGAACTGTGTGGAGCATGCTGCTTGCAGCGGCAGCTCACAGATTGAGTTAATCATGAATGTAAACAGAGCAGAGAGAGCAGAAACCTGGTGCGAAGCTGTCATTTTAGCCGCCAATGAACAATTGGAATCGATGTACCGCCAACACGCTTCAGCATGTATCGCGTTGCAGATTTCGAGAAATTATCGGTTATTACTAACCCATAACGAACACCCTTTAAAGAAACAGCACTGGCGAACTTTATCGCAGCGCTGGTTACTCAGTTATCAACTTCATCGAGGCCAACAGCGTGGATTACCCGATATGTTGGAAAGTCTCTGAATCTTCAAATTTAAAATAAGGATCTTTATCATGGCTTCAAATACCTGCCAGCCGGAAAACGTCTTTTCTTCCAGTACCTGTGATATCCAGTTTTGTCCTGATTGTCAGATGGTGCACGTCAACATGGGGGCTATCACCATTCGCATGACGGAGCAGCATTTTGCGACTTATGCGATTGATATCAGCAAAGCACTGTTTCATATGCGGCAGCGTGAAATACATCAGGCCGATATGCGGGTAATGATGTAACACACCATTACGATTATTATTTCTGAACGACTAAATCTGACCAAGTGTCAGTTTATCTTTCATTCCTGCTTGTGGGTCGGAAAAACTGTTTCCAGCAGTGGTGGCAAGGAATGATTGATAGACCCTAAAATTCGTTTATTAATAATGATGGTTGTCAGCAAAAAAGGGAGCTCTGCTCCCTTTTTTTGTCTGATATTTATGGCAAGATAAAATTCTGCTGCTGTTTTCAGCTATGCTTGTAGCTGCACTGAGAAAATTATTTGGGAATAGGTAAATGCTGAAAGGGATAAAAGCCACAGCGATTGTGATCATTTCTTTGCTGATGCTCATTTGGCTGACCTGTACTTTACTGCTGAACCATGCACAAGATCTCAAGCTGGACCAATACAAACTGACCAATTCATGGTTGCTTGAACGTTATCAACGGACGGATGTGCCGGTAGAACAGGGATGGCGTCTGACCGGACAGCTGTTTATGCAAATCGATTCACAACTCTATGTGAATGCCGAACCTAAACTGCTTCTTAACCGTCCATTGTTAGGTGGTATTGTGCTGGAGGATCTTATTGTTCTGGCAACGGATGACAATCTTGTTTTGTTTGATACCGAAGGCGAGTATATCGGCACACTAGGCGCTGCAGAACTTATACCTGCAGAGATCCAGAATATTGGTTTGCATCATGGTCTTCCGGTGCTGCAAACTCGGAGTGGAATGTGGCAAGGTAATTCGATACTGGATGATTGGCAATTAATTTCGTTGCATGGAGTTTCATGGAGCGAATCTATCTCTATCCCGGAATCAACTAAAAATGAACTTAGGCTGCAACTTGAAGCTCATAACATAAAGCTTACAACACTACTTGAAGACATTTGTAACGGACGCTTTTTTGGTGAACAGGGTCGTTGGCTGATTGATGCATTATTACTGTTGATTATGGTTCTTGCAGTGCGCGGCATGTTTGGATTAACAGACAAGGCATAATGGCATGATTATGCCACTATAAAAATTACTTTCAGGAGGTAGGTTTTTGAGACAGACAGGGTTTCCGTTTCTGCCCAAAGACTTCATTGAAACTGAAGATGGATTGATATTTGCCGTAGTCAGCTATCACTCGCATGATCAGAAAGTGGGCTGTTTTTTACGTTATGTGCAGGATCAACATGGTTGGCATAAAGTGGATACTGAACAGGCTAACCGTTTACTTGAACGGCACCATCCAGAGTTTCTATTTTATTCCAACCAGTTTGATGCAGCCTTTCATGCGGTACCGGTGAACAGCATTATTCATCATCACCGTCCCGAGCAACGATTGCAGCAATTACTGAAACAACCAGCCGACGATCCGCTGCAACATAAACTACATAAATTGATAGCAATTTTGCAGCAATATTCAGTGGATATTACTGCTCTGGGACTCACCGGTTCAATGCTGATAAATCAGCAAAAAGCGACGTCTGATATTGATCTGGTCATATATGGACGTGAAGCTTTCCATCAATGTCGCTCTGCCGTTAAAAAAGCAATTGCAGAAAACCTGCTGCAGAAGCTGGATAAAACTCAAATGCAGGAAAACTATCAGCGACGGGATAGTGAACTGGATTTTGTTACGTTTAGCTGGCATGAATACCGGAAATGCAATAAAGCGATGATTGATGGCAGTAAATTCGATATAGGAATGGTCTGTCTTTCAGATGAACTGGATATTGAACATCGGCATTTTCTCAAGCAAGGTATTAAAACCATCCAATGCCGGGTGACCGATGACAGTCGTGCATTTGATTTCCCTGCGCGATACCGAGTTGATAATGCGCTGACACCTGAAATTATTTCCTTTACCCATACCTACGTTGGACAAGTGGAAAAAGGAGAATTCATTGAGGTTTGTGGTGCATTGGAATGTGATGCTTCCGGAACCTGCCGAATTGTGGTCGGTTCTACACGAGAAGCCCGAGGCGAATATATAAAGGTGATTGAACAAAAATGAGTGAACTGATCCAAAATACAAAAGCAGATATAGGTGTAGTAGGTCTGGCCGTTATGGGACAGAACTTGGTGCTCAACATGAATGATAAAGGCTTTAAGGTCGCGGTTTATAACCGGACTAGCTCTAAAGTCGATGAGTTTCTGGAAGGGCCGGCAAAAGATACCAACATTATCGGTTGCCATGATCTGAAAAAATTTGTCGAAAGCCTGCAAATGCCACGTCGGGTAATGTTGATGGTGAAAGCAGGACCCGTGGTGGATTCCTTTATTGAGCAGCTGGTTACCTATCTGGATAAAGGCGACATCATTATTGATGGTGGTAACTCGCTGTTTAATGACAGTGACAGACGTACCCATGAACTGCATAAAAAAGGCATTCTGTTTGTCGGCAGTGGTGTTTCAGGTGGTGAGGAAGGCGCACGTTTCGGACCTTCTTTGATGCCTGGTGGTAATAATGCTGCTTGGCCTGCAATTAAACCCATTTTTCAAGCCATCGCCGCACAAGTGGATGGTGAAGCCTGTTGTGACTGGGTCGGTAATGATGGCGCAGGCCATTATGTAAAAATGGTGCATAACGGCATTGAATACGGTGATATGCAATTGATTTGCGAAGCCTATCAAATGATGCGCGAAGGCCTGGGTATGTCGGGGGATGAAATTCAGCAGGTATTTTCTGAATGGAATGAAGGCGTTCTGGACTCCTATCTGATCGAGATTACCCGCGATATCCTGGCGGTTAAAGAGCCGGATGGCAGTTTGCTGATTGATCATATTCTGGATACTGCCGGTCAAAAAGGAACAGGTAAATGGACAGGTATTAATGCACTGGAGTTAGGTATTCCATTAACGCTGATTGGAGAAGCCGTATTTTCCCGCTGTTTATCTGGTCTGAAAGATGAACGGGTGACTGCCTCTAGTGTTTTGCCTGCAGGGGCTGGTGAGTTTTCCGGCGATAAAGCTGAAATGGTTAACGCAATTCGTGATGCCTTATACGCCTCGAAAATTATTTCCTATGCCCAAGGTTATATGTTGATGCGTGAAGCAGCCAAAACCTATGGGTGGGAACTCAATTATGGTGGTATTGCATTGATGTGGCGAGGCGGTTGTATTATTCGCAGTCGCTTTCTGGGTAATATTCGCGACGCTTTTGAACGTAACCCCCAACTGGGAAATCTGTTATTGGATGATTTCTTCATTGATGCAATCACTGAGGCCTTACCGGGTTGGCGTAAAGCCGTAGGCTGTGCCATCAGTCTTGGGGTTCCTGTACCTGCATTCAGCAGCGCATTATCTTTCTATGATGGTTATCGCAGTGAACGCTTACCGGCCAATTTATTGCAGGCCCAGCGAGATTATTTTGGTGCTCACACGTATGAGCGGCTGGATAAGCCCCGCGGTGAATATTTCCATACCAACTGGACTGGCAGAGGTGGTAATGTTTCAGCATCCACCTATGAAGCGTGAAGCCAGTAAATTGAAACACTGAAGAGGGCGGGGTAACCGCCCTTTTTAATATTCAAAATTTACAAAGGTCTAGTTCTTGTCAGCACCATAAACTGGTTAGGTTCGCCAACAATATAAATATTACCCTCAGCATCGGTAGTAACCCCTTCCGGCTGGGCCATTTTTGGCCAAAGACGATATGGGCCAGTGCCTAATCTGATTCGGGATTTTTCCTGTCCTGCCAAATCAATTACATGCAGGCTGTTTGAGTCATCACTTAACACCAGTAAACTTTCATCCTGCCCCTGCAACAAGGTCAGACCCGAGAAATCACCTACCTCCAGACGCAGATTTTTCATTACATGAAACTGGTTGGTCTGTGTATCGTTTGCCAGTGCGAAATGCATTATCCGGGCAGGCTTCTCTTGCACAAAAAACACGCCATGCTGTGATGAATAGGCAATCCCCTCAATGCCTTTATTCGCTTTTTCAGGAGGAAGCAGGGCGAGGGTTTTTATATCAGAATAGTGAACTTCTGTCGTGGTGTCGTGTATGTCAACAAAGCTAATGGTTTGCTGCCGCTCTTCGCTGATAATAAATCGATCGCCACCAACATAATCAATACTTTCAGTATCAGAAAAACCTATTAAATCAATTTTTCTCAGTAGTTGACCATTTTTACTGATGACAACGATCTGCTCAGGATTATTAACAATTCCATACAGATGTCCAGAATCAGGATGATAAGTTATGCCGGATAAATTATCTTCTATACCATCAATCGTCAGCGTCTTGCTTAACAGATAGTGATTAAGATCCCATACTTCAGTGGTTTTAGTTGTGGCAGAACTGACTGTACTGAACCAAAGACAGCCACTTAAAATCGTGCTGAGCAATAATACAATAAGTAGTAATCTCGACCGGGTTTTATCCGAGAAAAGAGCCATGCGTTTATCCTTCAACTTGGTTAATCTACCAATGCCAGACATTGATATGACGTTAAGAAGAACGATAATCCTTGAGGCTTAACTCAAACTGAAAAATAGCGTTGAATCAGAACTATTTTTAGGGCTTATTCATCAACATCATCCATATCGGCTTGTCCTGATAAGCGACGCCGTATGTGCGACCATGACATTCCCACTGCGAGCACAGTAGCGATAAGAAATAAAATGATATAGGTAAAAGCGGCATGATGCCGGAGTTCCAGAATACCTAAATCAAATAACCACCAGATAATAATGGCAAAAAAGGCAAAAGCGAGGATCAGACCAAATCCCCCTAATGATCGGAATGTTGCTCTGAGATAAACCGTCCAGCCAATCAGAATAATAACGGTAGCCATGGCAAATGGAGGCGTGATGTTCATACCAGCGTTGCCAAACAGAGCATCATTAGCCCAATGATAATAACTGTAACCACTCGGGTTATAACTGATAAAGACCAGTAAAACAGCAAACAGCAAACGTAATAAAAAGCCTTTACTATTAAAACGTTGTGCCATGACCGTCTCCTAAATTATTTATTGGGCTAACGAATCTCAAACTGGGTAAATTCGCCGGTAGCTGTTATTTTTTCCAGACTGATATCAGTGATCTGCGCAAAATTCGGTCCTTGCCAGGCCCACTCAAGTAACTGCTCCAGTTGAGCAGGTTCAGCTTCGGCCACCATCTCAACCTGTCCACTGCGCAGGTTACGCACCCAGCCTGTTACGCCTATTTTCTGCGCTGCGATTTGCGCCGACATACGATAGCCGACACCTTGCACGCGACCTTCAATTAAAAAGTGATACCGCGTTATTCCCATTCGATCGTAGCAGGTGGTTTGCCGGAGATATCGTAGACTACTCGTGAGATACCATTGATTTCATTAATAATCCGACGTGACACCAGATCCAGAAACTCATAAGGCAGGTGTGCCCAGCGAGCGGTCATAAAATCGATGGTTTCCACTGCGCGCAATGCAACTACATAGTCATAGCGACGACCATCACCCATTACACCAACTGATTTGACGGGTAAAAATACCACAAACGCCTGGCTGGTTTTATCATACAAATCATGAGCGCGCAGTTCTTCGATAAAGATGTTATCGGCCTTGCGCAATAAGTCGGCATATTCTTTTTTGACTTCACCCAGGATACGTACACCAAGGCCAGGGCCCGGGAATGGATGGCGATATACCATGTCGCTTGGCAGGCCTAACTCAACGCCCAGTTTACGTACTTCATCTTTAAACAGTTCACGTAAAGGCTCAATTAACTTGAGTTTCATGTGCTCCGGTAAACCGCCGACATTGTGATGCGTTTTAATCACATGGGCTTTACCGGTTTTAGAAGCAGCAGATTCGATTACATCGGGATAAATGGTGCCTTGAGCCAGCCACTGCACATTCGTCAGTTTGGAAGCTTCTTCATCAAATACTTCGACAAACTCACGACCGATGATTTTCCGTTTGGCTTCCGGATCATTTTCACCAGCCAATGCAGAGAGAAAACGATCTTCAGCATCGACGCGAATCACTCTGATGCCCATATGTTTGGCAAACATCGCCATCACCTGATCACCTTCGTTTTCACGCAGCAGGCCATTATTTACAAATACACAAATCAGCTGATCGCCAATTGCACGGTGCAGTAAAGCTGCCACAACTGAAGAATCGACGCCGCCTGATAAACCCAGCAATACTTCATCTTTGCCAACTTGCTGGCGGATGGTTTCAATGCTGTCTTCAATAATATTGGCGGAGGTCCATAAGGTTTCACAGCCACAGATTTCAGTGATAAAACGCGAAATCATACGTTGCCCCTGAGTGGTATGTGTCACTTCAGGATGGAACTGCACACCGTAGAACCGTCGTTCTTCATCCGCCATACCGGCAATAGGCGCACTGTCGGTGCTGGCAATGATTTTAAATCCTTCGGGCAACTGGCTGACCCGATCACC
>DELT01000044.1:32044-39225 GCA_002354555.1 Methylophaga sp. UBA2689 | reverse complement strand
GTTGTATGGTCTTCAATATCTTTTAAAAATGCAGAATGGCCATGTGCACGAATTTTAGCGTAGCCAAATTCACGGTGGGATGATGATTCGACCTTACCGCCCAGTTGCGTAGCCATGGTTTGCATGCCGTAGCAGATACCCAGCACGGGCAGGTTCATTTCAAATACGCAGTGTGGTGCAGCTGGTGCAGCCTCACCAATTGTTGAATCAGGACCACCGGAAAGAATGATACCTTTTGGAGCAAATTCACGAATTTCTGCTTCGCTGATATCCGGGTTGCGTAATTCGCAATACACACCGGCTTCGCGCACTCGGCGGGCAATAAGCTGGGTGTATTGTGATCCGAAATCAAGGATTAGAATGCGATGGTCGTGAATATGGCTGCTCATGAATCTCTCTTACAGTCAGATAAAAAATACCGGCTTCCAGAGAGAAGCCGGTATTCAAAAATTAATTAACCCGGTAATTCGGTGCTTCTTTGGTAATGGTCACGTCATGAACATGGCTTTCGTTCATACCAGCAGAAGTCACACGGACAAATTCAGGTTTGGTACGCATTTCTTCGATAGTGCGGCTACCGGTATAGCCCATGGAAGCTCTAACGCCGCCCATTAACTGGTGAATCAGCGGGCTTAGGCTGCCTTTGAATGGCACACGACCTTCAATGCCTTCCGGAACCAGTTTGTCGGCTTCACTGGATTCCTGGAAATAGCGATCGCTGGAACCTTGTTTTTGCTGCATTGCACCCATAGAACCCATGCCACGATAGGATTTGTATGCCCGACCCTGGAACAATTCAACTTCACCTGGTGCTTCTTCAGTTCCGGCAAACATACCGCCCACCATAATGACATGGGCACCGGCCACGATGGCCTTGGCAATATCACCCGAATAACGGACGCCACCATCAGCAATTAACGGCACACCGGTTCCAGCCAGTGCTGCGGCAACATTACTGATAGCGCTGATTTGCGGTACACCGACACCGGCGACAATACGTGTGGTACAGATTGAGCCAGGACCAATACCGACTTTCACAGCATCTGCACCGGCTTCAACCAATGCTTTGGCTGCAGCGGCGGTGGCGATATTGCCACCAATGACCTGTACCTGTGGATAATGTTGTTTAATCCAGCGGACCTGATCCAGTACCCCTTGAGAATGACCATGTGCGGTATCCACAACAATCACATCTACACCGGCGGCGACCAGTGCAGCCACCCGGGCTTCACTTTCTGAACCAATACCCACTGCTGCCCCAACGCGTAACCGTTCCTGTGCATCTTTAGACGCCAGCGGATTATCAGTTTGTTTTTGAATATCTTTAACTGTAATCATGCCCTGCAGATGAAATTTATCATCAACCACCAGCACTTTTTCAATACGGTTGGTATGCAGCAGATGCAGAACTTCTTCACGACTGGCATCTTCACCGACAGTGACCAGTTTGTCTTTGCCAGTCATGATGGATGAAACCGGATTGTCGAAATGGGTTTCAAAGCGTAAGTCACGGCTGGTGACAATGCCTACCAAATCATCGCCATCGACAACGGGTACACCGGAAATATTATGAGAGCGGGTCAAAGCGACAACATCACCAATCGAGGTGGTAGGGCTGACGGTAATCGGGTCACGAACCACACCGCTTTCAAATTTTTTCACTTTACGGACTTCTTCAGCCTGTTGTTCGATAGTCATGTTTTTGTGCAAAACACCCAGACCACCTTCCTGCGCCATAGCAATTGCCAGACGACTTTCAGTGACGGTATCCATGGCAGAAGATAGCAGTGGAATATTAATGGTGATATCTCTTGTCAGTTGAGTTGACAGACTGACATCACGCGGCAGAACATTTGAATAGGCGGGGACTAATAAAACGTCATCAAATGTCAGGGCTTCTTGCGCAATTCTCATGAGGCGGGTTCCCGAATTTACTGTAATATGATCGATAAATTATATCAGGAACTTAGTGGTTTATGGCATCACTTATGACATCGGATTCGCAAGTAAAACTCGCTGCCCGTGCTGTCAAGGATGTATATCCGGTTTCGCGATTGGTCAGAGAAGTCCGGCTGATGCTGGATGGTTCGTTTCCGCTTTTGTGGGTGGAAGGGGAAATCTCCAATTTGGCAATGCCGGCCTCGGGGCACATTTATTTCACGTTAAAAGACTCAGCTGCGCAAGTACGCTGTGCAATGTTTCGTGGACGCAATCAACAATTACGCTTTACACCGGAAAATGGCATGCAGGTATTACTGCGCGTCAAAGTCACCCTTTATGAGGGTCGTGGCGAATTTCAGCTGGTTGTTGAGCATATGGAAGAGGCGGGTAGCGGCGCATTGCAACGCGCTTATGAAGCCTTAAAAGCCAGACTTGGGCAGGAAGGTTTATTCGATACCGCTCATAAAAAACCGTTGCCGGCTTTGCCGCAAACCATCGGTATTGTGTCATCACCGGATGGCGCGGCAGTACATGATATTTTGCATGTATTGAAACGTCGTTTCCCGGCGATCAAAGTGATTCTTTATCCTGTTGCTGTGCAAGGTGAAACAGCGCCCCGACAGATTGCTAACGCTATTCAAACTGCTGATCAGCGACAGGAGTGTGATTTGCTGATAGTAGGGCGGGGAGGTGGCTCACTGGAAGATCTGTGGAGCTTCAATGATGAGTTGGTTGCCAGAGCGTTGTTTGCCTGTCAGATACCGACCATCAGTGCGGTAGGTCATGAAATTGATTTTACTATTGCCGATTTTGTTGCCGATGTCAGGGCTCCAACGCCTTCGGCTGCTGCGGAACTGGCGGTACCTGAAGCACGCCAATTAGCCTTGAATCTTAGCGGTTTGTTGCAAAACCTGGGCAATCGCATTCAACAAAAACTTGCCAATGAACAGCGGCATATTCGGTATCTGTCTCAACGTCTGCCACGCCCGCAGCAACAAATCAAACTTCAGCAACAACAGTTAAAACGTCTGCAAACGCAACTGGATTACAGTATCCTGCGGCGGTTACAAGGCAAGCAGCAGCAACTGGATTATCTTTCAGTAAGACTGCCGCATCCCCAGCTGCGAATCAGCTGGCGTCAAACCCGATTGCAGGATTTAACTCAGCGGTTTGAAAAAGCCTTTTCGGTACAACAGCAGCAATTTAAATTGCAAAGCCAAAACCTGAATGATCGCCTAAAGCGATTATTACCGATTTCCCGCTTGAAGCAACAGCAGCAGCTTGTAGAGGCTCTTTCCTCACAATTAAACCGTTTGACCAGACAACAGATCACCGATCATAAAAAGCAACTGGCCCAGTTGATGCGTACCTTATCAGTGGTTAGTCCTCTCAACACACTAGAACGTGGTTACAGCATTACCAGTGATGCACAGACAGGTAATGTTATTTACCGTTCTGATGAAGTAACCGTCGGACAATCCCTGCAAATTCGTTTATTTGAAGGTCAATTGGACTGCGAAGTGCGTCGTAAAAAATGATGTTCAGATTTCGCTATTGGCTGATTCTATTAGTCTGTTCACCTGTCTGGGCTTTACCACAACAATTTCCAGTGCCAGGTGGTGTTGTCATTTTGCCTTTGGAAATCGAGGGAAATGTAGCGCCTGAAGTTACCTATCAAAAACAACAGGTGATGGTAGTAAAACAGGATTCACAATGGCAGGCCGTGGTGGGAATTCCGCTGTCAGCCGAGCCGGGGAATCACAAAATTCTGGTGGAAAATCAGGGTGCGTTAAGCAGCTTTATCTTTGAGGTCAAAGATAAAGCCTATCCTACTCAACGGATAAATGTTCCTGACGATCGAAAGGTTAATCCCTATGCTGAAGACATGGATCGCATTGAAACCGAAACAGCCAAAATAAATAAAGCCTTACGTCATTGGCGCGCCAACGACAGTGTGCCGTTTAATTTTGTCTGGCCCATTGAAGGTCGGGTCAGCGGTCTGTTTGGTCGTCGTCGTGTATTCAATGGCGAAGAGCGTAACCCACACAGCGGGATTGATATTGCAGCAGCAACCGGAACCGAAATTATGGCACCAGCTAACGGTATAGTGACGGATACCGGCGATTATTTTTTCAATGGCAATACAGTCATGATTGACCATGGTCAGGGGTTGGTAACCATGTTTTGTCATCTGGATCGGATTGATGTCAAAGCAGGGCAAAACATTCAACAGGGCGATATTATCGGTACTGTGGGTGCCACTGGACGTGTTACCGGCCCACACCTGCATCTGGGGGTGAGTTTGAATGATGCCCGTGTTGAGCCTTTATTATTTTTTCCAGAGCGGGAAGGCTATCCGTCAGTGGAATGAGCTTCTGGTTGACTATATTGATTTAATAATTCAGTCAGCAGAATAAAATTAACCGGTTTGGTGAGATAGGCGGTAAACAGGCCTTCTGCCTGCTGCAAATCATAAGGCATGGCGGCAGCGGTAACTGCTATCACTGGGATATGCTGGAACTTGGGATTAGCCATTATCTGTTCGGTAGCCTGTAAGCCGCTGATACCTGGAAGATTAATATCCATCAGTATCACGGCTGGCATATTACTTTCCAGCCAGTCCAGTCCTGCCTCGGCTGTTTTGCAGATATGCAAAGTGTATTGGGGCAAACGGTCAAAAAATGCTTCCATCAATTTGATATTGGCGGGGTTATCTTCGATATGCAGAATGAGTGATGAAGCAGAGGCATAAAAGGGATTTTCGGCATTAACCGGTGCAGTCTGCTGATGAACTTCATCATTCTGGATATTATTCTCTTCTGTTATGGGTAACTCCACCCAGAATCGAGTGCCTTGATTTTCTGAGCTTTCAAAACCGATATGCCCATCCATGGCTTTTATCAGTCTCTTGGTCACAATCAACCCGACTCCAGTCCCTTCAATCCCCGAGTTTTCCTGACCCAGACGATCAAATGCAGTAAACAGATAAGCCTGTTTATCCTGCGGAATTCCAATGCCGGTATCCCGAATTGTGATACGTAAGCGTTTGGTGGAATCAATAACTTCAACGCTAATAATGACTTCGCCGTCAGGACGATTATATTTGATCGCATTACTGACCAGGTTTATCAGTACCTGTTTGAGTTTTGTTAAATCAGCCAGGACCAACTGGTCAGGAATATCATCAGTATGAATGCTTACACGATAGCGAGCTGCCAGGTTTTTTAGCATCGGCAAACAATGTTTAATGGCGATATTGACGTTTACCGGTTCAATCGATACATCCACTGTACCGGTTTCAATTTTAGCCAGCTCCAGCACATCATTAATTAACTTGAGCAAGTGTTCTCCACTGTGAATGATGAGCTTTAAACTGTCCTGCTGGGTTTCTGTGAGTGGTGCATCATTGTCACTTTGCAGTAACTGGGCAAACCCCAAAATCGCATTTAAAGGTGTGCGTAATTCATGGCTCATTGCCGACAGGAATTCCGATTTTGCCTGGTTGGCTTTTTCAGCTTCTTCCTTGGCAGCGATTAAAGCCAGATGTTCAGCTTTTTGAAGGGAAATATCACGGACAATACCAGTAAAGAAATAATGTCCTTCCCATTGAAATGCGCTCAACGTCAGTTCGATGGGAATGATTTGTCCGCTTTTATGTAATGCTTCCAACTCAACTGGCTGGCCAATTATGGTGGATTTCTCGCTACTGAGAAATCGCGACATCCCATGTTCGTGATTTTTACGATGCTGGGCCGGCATCAGCTGAGTAATATTCTGACCGATAATTTCTTCTGGCTGATAACCGAACAGGCGTACTGAAGCTGCATTAAAGTTCTGGATAATGCCCGTTTCATCAATGGTAATAACGCCTTCAAGGGTATGGTTAAGCAAGGTTTGTAAACGATCACTTTCACGTTTAGCCCTTTGCTCCAAGGCTTTACCTTTTTGCAGCTCTGCTTCCAATGCTGCCGTTTGTATGGCAACTCGATTACTGAGTATTTTGGCATGATGGCGTTTGATAAAATAACCAATCATCGTTAACAACGCCACTATGCCAAGTAAAACTACCAGCCATTTAAACCAGATAGACACACTTGGAGTTGTATCGTAGATAAACCCGTTTAGTGCCTGGTCATCATTAATCAAACCTAATTGTTGATAATGTTCAGCAATTTTTTGCCAGCGCTCAATTGTCATATGGCCCAGTGATACCGTCGGGTACAAACTGAGTTCGCTAAGTTTTTCGGCTTCAAATTCCAGATGCGCACGCGTTTTATTTTGCGTGTTGTAGTTTCTTAAAATCAGATCGACCATTTCATAAGGATGTTCCAGAGCATATTGCCAACCACGCAAGGTTGCAGTGCGAAAGGCTTCTACATCGCCTGGTTGACGTTTTAAATACTGCTCAGAGGTAAAAATGATATCGCTATAAAAATTGATGTTGTATTCATGAGGTGACAATGTCCGATAATCCACACCACGGCTTAACATCTGGAAAGGTTCATTGGAAATATACGCAGTCAACGCATCTACTTTGCCGTCAATTAAGTTATCAATATCCTCAGGCGAGGGATCGACAATATTGAGCTGTGAAGGATGTATCTCAAATCGTAGCAACATTGCTGATAAATCATCAGCATAAGACTGACGTGTGACCGTTTTACCGACAAAGTCTGTAGGGTGTTTTATGGGGGAGTCTGCTCTGACCAACCAGGTATAGGGACTGCTTTGAAAAATCGCTGCGAGAGCAACAAAAGGACGCCCTTTAAGTCTTTCTACCACTAATCCAGCACCGGAAATTCCGAATTCAACATTACCGTCTTCAACATCGTTGAAAGGTGCTTTTTGCCCAGTGAGGATAGTTACTGCCAGCCCGGCATCCTGATAATAACCTTGTTCTCTTGCAGCGTAGATACCTGCAAATTGAAATTGATGCTGCCAGTGAAGTTTGATTGAGACAGGGGTAAGTTTTTGGTTTGCCTCTTCAGCTATGGATGAACTGGTAATAAACAAAAGGACAAGCGCAATCAATCGACACATAAAAAGTACTCAAACAGAGTTCAATTCATCTTACTCCACTGATCTGCGGGATTACCAGAAACTTATTATGTAAATTATGAGGGCTTGTTTATCTTTCATATCCACCACTGCTGGCGGCTATTTTTGTGTCCGACAAGGCGGAAAGCACGCCGTGTAGCCATCTTACATAAGTGTTTGACAACGCAGGCGGTCGCAAAAAT
>DELT01000044.1:0-31907 GCA_002354555.1 Methylophaga sp. UBA2689 | reverse complement strand
AAAGATCAACAAGCCCTAGTGAATTCATAGGCGAAAGTCCCGTCCCAGATAAACACTAAGAACATGCTTATCCTGGAGGATCTCATCAGGACTGCCTTTTGCGATCACTTCACCCTCGTTGAATATATAGGCACGCTCACAGACGCTCAGTGTTTCCCGTACATTATGGTCAGTGATTAAAATGCCAATACCTCTTGCGGCCAATGCCTTGATAATGCCCTGTATATCCAGAACAGAAATCGGATCCACACCGGCGAAGGGTTCATCCAGCAGGATAAATTGTGGATCCATGGCTAAGGCGCGGGCAATTTCAACACGTCGTCTTTCACCACCGGACAATGCCATGCCCAATGATTTGCGGATGTGGCCAATATGGAATTCTTCGAGTAATTTTTCCAGTAACTGTTTTTTGGCAACAATACTGAGGTTTTTCCGGGTTTCAATAATGGCGTATAGATTGTCTTCCACCGACAATTTACGAAATACCGAGGCTTCTTGGGGCAGATAACCTATACCCAATTGCGCCCGGGTATGGATGGGTTCATGGGTAAGATCTCGTTGATTTAGAAAAATACTGCCGTGATCGACTGGAATCAACCCGACAATCATGTAAAAACTGGTGGTTTTCCCCGCGCCATTAGGCCCAAGCAAGCCAACGATTTCACCACTGTTTACTTCAAGGGAAATATTTTTAACAACCTGCCGATCGCCAAATTGCTTGGCGAGCGACCTTGCAGAAAGCTGACTCATTTAAATTCCGTGATTATTCAGGATTCATTTGCAGGTAGCGTGCACTGACCCAACCAATAATGGCTTTATCACCACTCATGCCTCTGACTTGTATCCATTCAGGCTGACGGGTCAGCACGATCACTTCAGTGTTTTCAACAAATGCCCCAAGTCGTTCATATTGTGTTCCGGGCCCCGTTCTGACATTTAAAGTGGTCTGAGTCACCGCAGTCGGATAGCTCATATCAGATTGTTGTTCAGGAGCCTCGGTTAATGGTTGAGTTGTTTCAACAGCAGGTTCTGCTGGTTTAGGATTATTTTTTTCACGTTGGCCTGGTGGCTGGATGGTGATGTGAACGCGGCCACTGGACTGTTGCTGTCCATCGACTTCGACCGGTCTTGAGTTGGCAATAACAATATTTCTGTCGATATCGTATTCGATATGATTGCCACGGAATTCATCGCCTGACTGCCAGACATAACCCTGGCCGACCAGAAAGATACGTTGTTTGCTGGCATGGTATTCCATCTGCAGGGCTTTCGCTTTGACCGGTTTATCGCCTTCCTTATGTACCTGTTCATAAGTGGCAAGGTTGCCTTCGGCAATGGCTTTTTCCAATTCGCGGTTCTCATCATAGAAAAAAGTTATGACATCACCTTCGATACGTAAAGTGCCCTGTGTCAGTATGGCATCGCCTTTATATTGCGTGACACCGGTTTCGTCATCCAGCTGCGCGTGATCTGCTTCAATATTTATCGGTTGCTCCCGATCACTCGGTAAGGCGAGGGCAATTGAGGGGATGATCATGATTCCCCAAAGCAGATTAATTAACAGGTGGCGCATTATATTGTCCTCTCACCCTAGAGTGCAGATTAATAGTTTCTTCTTGTAAAGCGGCATGAAAACCCACTGAATGGGTATCGCCATGTGGCGATTTCATGGTCACCGGCTGATCGGTATATGCCGTGTTGTTGACAGTATCCAGATTCAGAACTTCAGTTAATAACTGTATTTCCGGTTGGTCTTTGTTGGTAATAATAACATTGCCGGTGAGAAGAATGTTCTCACCTTCACCCTGAGTTTCTGCATGGTCTGACTCAATGATCCAATCATTGTTTTCCGGTGCGATAAACAGGGTGTTTGGAGTGAAAATTTCAGTTCTATCATTCTCTGGATAGTGATAAAGCGTTTCCCCGGTAATTACCCGAGAAGGTTTGCCATTGATATCCATTACTGTCATCTTGAAATCAGTCATGCCAAAATCGATGCTGTAGTGTATGGCGGATTCAGTTTTTGGCGCTTCAGGCTTGCTAATCAACATCCACAGACTGATCCCCGCCACCAGCAGTAAAGCAAGTTTGAGATAAATTGGAATGTTAAAAATGGCGTTCAATTTGGTCCTGCAGGGTTCCCTGTCCTTCCATTATTAATTCACATACATCACGGGCAGCACCTCGGCCACCCATGGACGGTGTGATCCAGTGCGCATGTTTTTTCACCACAGCATCAGCATCCTGGACGGCTATCGCTAAACCGACTCTGCTCATGATGGACAAATCCACCCAGTCATCACCTACATAAGCACATTGTTCCGGTTTCAGCTTAAGGGTTTTTAACAGTTCCTCAAAGGCTGGCAGCTTTACTTTTTGTCCCTGGTAAACCAGATTAATTCCAAGACTTTGCATACGATGTTCAACCACTCTGGAAGTACGCCCAGTGATAATAGCAATATCGACACCGGTGTATTGCAGCAGTTTCATGCCATGACCATCACGCGAATTAAATGCCTTATGTTCCTCACCATCATCACCAATGATGATGCTGCCATCAGTCAACACACCATCCACATCAAAAATCACCAGCTTAATTTGTTTGGCACGAGCCGTTATATCTTGCATTGTTTATTTCCTGAAAATCAGACTACGCCAGCACGCAATAAGTCGTGCATATTCAACGCGCCAGTTAAATTATGGTTGTCATCGGTAATTAGCAGACCGTTAATCTTATATTGTTGCATCATCTGCAAAGCTTCCGCCGCCAGCATCTCTGACTGACCCGTTTTACAATGCTGTGTCATATGTTCCTGCAGCGGTGCGGTCAGAATATTCACTTCCTGTGCCAGTACTCGACGTAAATCACCATCGGTGAATATCCCCACCAGTTTGTCATCATTATCCACCACGGCGGTCATGCCCAGGCTTTTGTCTGACATTTCAATCAGCGCTTCACGCAGCAATGCCTGTTTATTTACTTTAGGGATAGCTGCGCCGGTATGCATGATGTCGCTGACACGTAATAATAACCGTCTACCAAGATTGCCGCCCGGGTGTGAAAGGGCAAAATCTTCAGCGGTAAAACCACGGGCTTCCAATAACGCAATGGCCAGTGCATCCCCCATCACTAACGCGACGGTAGTGCTGGATGTCGGGGCCAATCCCAGCGGGCAGGCTTCTTTTTTAACACTGACGTTGATAGTGGCATCAGCGCATAACGAAAGTGTTGAGTCCATCCGACCGCTCATGGTGATTAATGGCACACCCAGTCGTTTAATCAATGGCAATATGGTCAGTATCTCGGCCGTTTCACCGGAATTGGATAATGCCAGAACCACATCTTTGTCAGTGATCATGCCTAAATCACCATGACTGGCTTCTCCAGGATGCACAAAAAATGCCGGACTGCCGGTACTGGCTAATGTGGCGGCAATCTTACTGCCGATATGGCCTGACTTACCCATACCAATTACCACAATTCGCCCCTGACATTGCAGTAGATATTCACACGCACGAACAAAATCATCATCAACTCTATCGCGGAGCAACTTGACGGACTCCAGCTCGGTATCGATGACTGCCAGTGCCAGCTGTTTTAATTTATCCGAATCTATTTTCATATACCGATATGTACACCTTGATAGGCCAGCAAACTTATATAGCCTGTATAAACCAGCAGTAATAATAAACCAACCGGACGTCCCAATCGGCCTTTTAAACAAAATCGTGCAAATAGATAAAGCACGATTGTCAGGCCAATCATAAAGCTAAAATCGCGGGTTAGCAGTAGTGAATCCACTTTAGATGGATGAATCAGACCCGGCATGGCGAGAACAGCAAGCAGATTAAAGATAATTGAACCGAGAATATTACCAACCGCAATATCATGTTCATTTTTCAGAGCAGAAGAAATACAGGCGGCTAATTCTGGCAGGCTGGTGCCAATGGCAACGACGGTTAAGCCAATCACCAAATCACTAATGCCCAATAACTGCGCGACACCAGTTGCTCCCCAGACTAAGAGTTTAGCTCCGCCCAATAAGGCAATTAATCCAATCAAAAAAAGGATGATGGATTTTTTCAGTGAGCGTTTTGGCTGCTGATATTCCTGGCTAAATTCAATTTTCAGCGGATCGTCCTGAGCAATTTTAACGGCCAGCCAGGCCATGCCACCTAGCGTCAAAATGAAGCCAGTAAACAGAATCAGGCCATCAACCCGATCCAGTTCCATATCCCAGAGTAATAACAGCAGGGAGAGAAACATGATAAAGACTAATACCGGAAATTCTCTTCTCAAGGTAATGGAGTGAACCGCCAGAGGAGTGACCAGAATCGTGACGCCCAAAACCAGTCCAAGATTGCTGATATTGGAGCCAATAGCATTACCAATACCCAGGGCAGGAGCACCATCAAATGCGGCGAATGCGGAAACTATCATTTCTGGAGCAGAGGTACCAAAACCAACGATAGTCAAGCCGACAATTAAGGGAGCAACACCCAGGTTCGATGCAATGCCTGCCGCACCATCAATAAATTTATCCGCTCCCCAGATCAGTAGGATAAACCCACTGACAATGGCGCATATAAATAGAAAAGAAGTCATTTAATAGCCGATCATGGTACCTTGAAAACAAAAAGAGCCGGACTGAATCCGGCTCTTTTTATTATAACGATGGCGATCTGTAATGTCGCGATGTATTACTGGTCATCAAACAGATCAAAGTCATCATCTTCTGGCGGGTTACCATCGTGAACCAGATATTGACGACGCTGCAGATAGGCATTTCTAACGTATGCATATTCATCATCAGTGGCTTCATCCAAAACCCGTTCTGACTTCAGCAGATTGGCACGGGTATCCACTAAACGTGTTCCTGCAAATGCGTTACGTGCACCCGGACCTTCAACATACATCACCGGATCAGTAAACATATCGCCAACTAAACCAAATGAGTCACGCACAGTGCGGGGGCCAAAAAACGGTAATACGATATAAGCGCCGGGTTCAGCACCCCAGGCTCCCAGTGTCTGACCGAAATCTTCGTTACGTTTCTTGTTACCAGCATGACCGGCGACATCAAAGATACCTGCCACACCAACGGTGCTGTTTAACAGAAAACGGCCGGTATCATCAGCTGCCTGGTTAAATTTGCCTTGCAACAGACTGTTAATGGCGACTGTAATATCATTCAGGTTACTGAAGAAATTGCTGACGCCCCAGCTAATCGCATCGGGAACAACTGCATCGTAACCCTTGGCAACAGGTTTTAACACTGCCCGATCAACGGTATCGTTAAATTGATACATAGCCCGGTTATAGCTTTCATAAGGATCACGTTCATCAGGCGTTTGTACGGTGGCACAACCTGTAAACAGCACGACTAAACCGAGCAGGCTGAGTCTGAAAAAAACTTTTAGATCGAACATTGCGGCATTCCCTGAAACAAATTTACCGAGAATAATCTCACGGCAGTTCCAGGCTAATCAAGTGATCTGTTGTGCCAATACCAAGAAAGTATGATGGTGTTGTCACTTTGCAACAGCAAAAGGAATGTTCATCCGCTTTTCTGGCCGAGCATTTGCGCAGTTTTAACCTGACTTTCCAGATGGTTGTTATACATATAACTGGAAAATACTTCGCTGCATTTGTGCCAGCTATTTTCATGTGCATAAGCAATACAATCCGTTTTTTGCAGATTCAGCGCATTTAACGCCGCCTTGTGCAGATCCCAATCCAGCTCACCGGTTTTGCCCTGAATAATAATGTCTTTAGGTCCAGTGACCGGAAAAGCGGCTACGGGCAGACCGCAAGCCATCGCTTCCAGAATCACCAAGCCGAAGGTATCGGTCTGACTCGGGAAAACAAAAACATCTCCACCTGCCAGATAGGCAGCCAGTTCTTCAGCAAACCGGGCACCGGTAAAAATCACATCAGGATAGCGTTTTTGCAGCATCTCCAGGTCGGGACCATCGCCAATTACTACTTTACTGCCCGGTAAATCCAAATCCAGAAAGGCTTCAATGTTTTTTTCAACTGCAACCCGGCCCATATTAATAAAAACCGGGCGGGGTAAGTCATAATTTTGGGGATTATCCGCGGTAAATATCTTTGTATCCACGCCTCGTCCCCATACATACACATCCTGAAATCCATATTGTTGCAAGCGTTGCTGTTGTGAAATAGTTGGGACCAGTGTTCGCAACGCCGGGCGATGAAAACGTCTTAACCAGGCATAGCTCCAACTAAGCGGAATCGGTAAACGCAAACGCAGATATTCGGGAAACTGAGTATGAAATGATGTGGTAAAACGAATGTTATGACGAAGACACCAACGTCTTGCTGCCATGCCTAAAGGACCTTCAGTGGCAATATGCACTGCATCGGCTTGCAGATTGTCGAGCATATTAGCCAGTTTTCGGTAAGGCATTAATGCCAGACGAATAGACGGATAACTGGGACAGGGAATCGTTCTAAAATTCAGCGGTGTGAGCATGGTGACGTCATAGCCCATTTCCTGCAGATGGTCTCGGGTTTTCCCCAGAGTTCGCACAACCCCGTTAACCTGAGGCTCCCAGGCATCGGTAACAATCACCAGTTTCATCAAGCGGCTTTGGCAATTAAAACTTGCTGATTAAATAGCTCTGCCCAGGGGATGATTTCCATCTGACCATCAGGGTGCTCCACCAAAGCCGTACAGCTCTCAACCCAGTCACCACAGTTGTAATAATCAATATCCTGTATACGGGTTATTTCTGCACGGTGAATATGTCCACAAACCACACCATCAACGCCTTGTTTAGATGCTTCATGGGCCACAGCTTCTTCAAAATTACTGATGTATTGCACCGCATTTTTAACTTTATGTTTCAAAAACGCTGCCAGTGACCAATAGGTGAAGCCCATCTTACGGCGGAAGTAATTTACCCAGCGGTTGGCGCGTAATAAGAATTCATAGAGCCGGCTGCCAATTTTTGCCAGCATCGGCGAAATTTTTACCACGCTATCAAATTGATCGCCGTGAATGATTAATAACTTACGTTTATCGGCTGTTGTATGAATGATTTCATTATGAATCTGCACATTACCGAACACAGCACCATCATAATCCCGCAAAATCTCATCGTGATTACCTGGGACGAATATGACCTTGGTATTGTGTTTGGCTTTACCCAGCAACGTGCGAACAACGTTATTATGTTCCTGAGGCCAGTACATGCGCTTTTTCATTTCCCAGACGTCGATAATATCGCCGACCAGATAAAGATATTCGCATTCCACATTATGTAAAAAGTTAAGGAGGAGCTCGGCACTGCAGCCTCGGAAGCCAAGATGGATATCCGAAATGAACACAGTGCGAACTTTCAGCTTTTGCTTGTGACTTAGTTGTGTTTGCATAAGGCACTCTTTCACTTAAAATTCTGAGCAAACCTTATCTATTAGATATTGCAGTGTGATGACTGTTTTGTTGCGTTACCATGACAGTAACTTCACGCGCTACACTGCGGGCGATACCGAACCTAATCAGGACATTATTATGAGCAACCCATTATTGGAAAATCACCGTTTACCGCCATTTTCCGCAATAAAAGCAGAGCATGTTGAGCCGGCTATTGATCATGCGTTGAGCACTGCACGCAATAAGATTGACACTATTTTGAGCACGCTTTCAGAGCCGACATGGGATTCATTGGTACAGCCAATGGAAGATATGGATGCCCTGATTGACAGCGTCTGGTCGCCGGTCAGCCATATGAACTCGGTGGTCAACTCAGAAGAGCTGCGTCAGGCCTACAATGCCTGCCTGCCAAAACTCAGCGAGTTTTCGACTGAGTTGGGTCAGAACGAAATGTTGTATCAAGCCTATAAAGCCATTGCTGAAGGTGCTGAGTACCAGAAACTGGATACCGCCCAGAAAAAAGTCATTGATAATGCGGTCCGCGATTTTCGCCTGTCGGGTGTTGAGCTGGATCAGCAGCAACGTGATGAGTTTAAAAAACTGTCACAGCAAATGACAGAGCGCACCGCCAAATTTGAAGAAAATCTGCTGGATGCGACCCACGCATGGCGCAAGTTGATCACTGACGAGTCATTATTATCCGGTTTACCGCCATCGACTATTGAAATGGCTGAGCAAATGGCCAAACGTGAAGGTGAGGAAGGCTGGCTGTTTACGCTGGACTTTCCTTCTTATATGCCAGTCATGTCCTACGCTGATAATCGTGAATTGCGGGAAGAAATGTATACCGCGTTTGCCACCAAGGCTTCCGATCAGGGCCCGAATGCTGGCAAATGGGATAACACTGAAGTGATGCTGGATATTTTGAACCTGCGTCATCAATTAGCTAACCTGTTGGGTTTTGCCAATCACGCCGAACGTTCTTTGGCCACCAAAATGGCGCAATCACCGCAACAGGTTCTCGACTTTTTGCAGGATTTAGCCAAGCGCTCCAAACCCATTGCCGAGCAGGAATATGCCGAATTACGCGCCTTTGCTAAATCAACTGCCGATCAGGATCAACTCGAAGCCTGGGATGTCACCTATTTTGCTGAAAAACTGCGTCAGCAGCGTTATTCAATTTCACAGGAAGAATTAAAACCTTACTTCCCGGAAGACAAAGTGGTGAATGGCCTGTTTGCCGTGGTCAATCGCTTATACGGACTGGATATTCGGGAGCGCAAGGATGTGGATGTCTGGCACAAAGACGTCCGTTTCTTTGAAATCGTTGCTGAGGATGGCAATGTGCGTGCTCAGTTCTATCTGGATTTATATGCCCGTCAGCATAAGCGAGGTGGGGCGTGGATGGATGAATGCAAGGCTCGCCGTCGTACTGCCGAAGGTATTGAAATTCCGGTGGCATTTCTGACCTGTAATTTTTCTGAGCCAGTTGGCGATAAACCGGCTTTGTTTACCCATGATGAAGTGACTACGCTGTTCCATGAATTTGGTCATGGCCTGCATCATATGCTGACCAAAATTGAATATGCTGGGGTGTCCGGTATTAACGGTGTGGCGTGGGATGCGGTCGAATTACCAAGTCAGTTTATGGAAAACTGGTGCTGGGAACGTGAAGCACTGGATTTGATTTCAGGTCATTACCAAACCGGTGAAAAATTGCCTGATGATTTGTTCGACAAAATGCTGGCGGCACGTAACTTCCAATCGGCAATGATGATGTTGCGTCAGCTGGAATTCTCGTTATTTGATTTTCGTCTGCATCTCGAATTCAATCCGAATGAGCCGAATCAGGTCGAAAAAATTCTGGAACAGGTGCGTAATGAAGTCACCGTGGTCAAACCACCCAAGTTCAACCGTTTTGCTCATAGCTTTGCTCATATCTTTGCCGGGGGGTATGCCGCTGGTTATTACAGTTACAAATGGGCAGAAGTGCTGTCAGCCGATGCGTTCTCCAAGTTTGAAGAGAAGGGTATCTTTGATCGGCAAACCGGTCTGGAATTTCTCGAAGCCATTCTTGAACAGGGTGGTTCCCGTGAACCAATGGAACTGTTTATTGAGTTCCGTGGCCGCGAACCACAGATTGATGCACTGTTAAGACATACCGGCATTGCCGCATAAACCAAAAAGGGCCGAAAGGCCCTTTTTTTATAATGATTGTTGCTAGCTGAATTTACGAATTCATACACATCTGCACAGCTTCCTGTGCATTTACAACCATTCGTGTTGCCTGATCTTTAGTCAGTTTACCTGCTTCGATATCCTGCAGAATAGTTTGATTCAACTCTTGAGTGGTCTGAGCAATATCAGCCCCTTGAGTCACCGGTAAAATGGCTTTATCACGATATACTTCAGGGAAGTCTTTTAAAGCCTTCAACTGACAACTTGCCATTCTGGTGACATAAGCATTGGCTTCTGACTCAACCGCTGCTTCAGTCATTTCCGGTCTGGCAGCATTTAATTGCTTTATAACCATTGGTTTTAATTGGGTGGTGTAGTTTGATGTATAGTTTTGTTCATCCTGCTCATCAATCGCCAGGGTCTGTTGTGCAGCAAAAATAAAAGGTAATGCCAGTAATAATTTTTTCATTTTATATTTCTCAAATTGGTAGCCAGATAAATTCAGACTTTCTATGAATGACTTTAAAGCGGCCGGTATCAAATTGTTGTGAATTACTTAAGTGAATCCACATTACAGCTTTACATAGTTGAATACTGAAAAGCAAAAGAGCACCGAAGTGCTCTTTTTATAGCGAATAAAATACGCGAATTAACGTAGCTGACTATCCTTACTGCCACGCCGATTAAACAGATTAAACGCCTTGTCTTCCTTATCGATCATTTCCTGACATTTCACACAAAGTCGAACGCCCGGCACGGCTTCACGACGTGCCTGGGGGATTTCCTTTTCACACTCTTCACAATGCGTCAGGCTTTCGCCTTTAGGTAAGCGGGAACGTGCCTGTTGAACACCATCCTCAACACTGGCATCAATTTGATCCTGCACCGCACCATCTTTAGACCATCCTCCAGCCATAACACCCTCCAACTGACTGACTTCACAGCTTTATTTAAGCATATTAAACCTATATTGGGGTGGATGCGATAAAAGGCAAGATGATAAAGATGCAGTGTATTTCCAAGGGTAGGTTGGGTTGAGCTTGTGAAACCCAACAATCTCATTTTTAAAGCAGGAACCTAAATTTTGAGATGAGCACCAACTATGCCCTTTTGTGTTGATAAAAAGCTGTCATTCCCGCGCAGGCGGGAATCTAGTGAATGTTATAGGCTTGCGATGAGTTTTTCGAAGCCTAAAAAACTCATTGGTTCCATGACTTGGAACGCTGCCGCGGGGCGTTCATTTCTTTTGTTTGCCCAAAAGAAACGAACCAAAGAAAAAGGCACCCCTTGTGTTGGCCTGCGGCTTCACTGCGTTGCGTTTTTTGTCAGGGAGACTCACCAAACTCGCTGCGCTCAAACAGGTAAGTCTCTAATCCTGACAAAAAGCCGCTACTCGTCAACACAAAAGGGGAATCCAAGAGCACCCACGCTTGAAGCACTTCCCTCAATGCCCTTATACGAAGCCGAGCATCGCAGAGCTGGTCGGAGTAGCATGACGGCTGTTTGACCGAAGGGAGTTTCCGTCATGCCCGACCAGATCGAGAAGCGCAGGGAACCCGCAGGGCGAGTATGGGCTGGCCTTTTTTGGTTCGTTTTTTGGCCACGCAAAAAATGAACAGTGGGCTTTAGTCCACAATTAAAAACCTGGTTTACTTGTTCAATTAAACTACGTCTATATTCAACTTAAATAATTAGCTTTAAATTCTTCCACTTTATCAACAAACTCCGAACGATGAATCATTCTGTGACAGTTCGAACAAAGTACAGAAAAATCATTTTTAGGATCTAAAGTGACCTTTTGCCCCTTCAGGGTATGCAAGGGAGTTAAATGATGGGCTTCGATGTAACTTTTCCCAATCTCTCCATATCTCTCTGAAAAATCAAAACCACATGCTTTGCATTTGTATCCATGAATTTTTTTGGCGGCTTCTGATAGTTTTCTATTTCGCTCAATGCGTTTATGTTCTCTAATTTTTGTCAGATCTTCCTGGTTTAGATTTTGTTCATCCTCTTCAATTGCAATTGAAGATGCAGGGCTTAGATCTTTAATAACTAAGCGAAAATAATAATTAACTAATTCTCGCAGGTCATTTTCCAATGTTTTATCATCAGGAATCTTCCCTCGTTTATAAAATTTTGAACAAATTGCCCCAGCTTCATAAAAAGCCCCTAAATCTGATGGTTTTTTCACTGAAAGATCAATTGAACCAGATATAAATTCATTGGGTATTTTTCCAAGCCTAGCTATATAGTCTGAGGCCCTGGCCCTAAGTGCAACTTTGGCGTCTGAACCGTATAATTGACGGACGGTAGTTACCCCTTGGTTTAGTGATAAATAGACTCCTGAGAAGTCTTCTTTTACTAAATAGACAAGATAGAAGCCTTCCTGGGCAGATTCAGTTACGAAGCGGTCATATATTGCTATCCATGGCACCTTCACCCAATTACCTTGCCCTGCACTTCCATGGACAATGTAGCGGTCTTCAAATGCAAGTAACTCTCTTAAGGTAGATGGGATTTCATTTCTAATAAAATCAGCTACAGGGTGACCTGAAAATTTTTGTTTTAGGGCAACAGGGTATTCTTCCAGAAATAGATTGATTGCTGTACTGATACTCATAAGTTTTATCCGGAGTCTACTGAATAATTATTATCATTTTTAATTTAACTGTTTTAGGTTGAACTTAATTTTTTTATTTGACTAGGATTAAATGAATATCCCTGAAGTCTTATAGATAGGCTTAAAGTGCTAACCTAAAATAACATTTACAAGAATAAAACCAACGATATGAAATACACTGACCTAAGAGACTTCATCACCAACCTGGAAAAACAGGGCGAGCTAAAACGCATTACCACCGAGATAGATCCCCATCTGGAAATGACGGAGATTTGTGATCGGGTGTTGCGTGCTGGTGGTCCGGCGATTTTGTTTGAGAACCCGAAGGGCAGCAAAATTCCGGTATTAGCGAATCTGTTTGGCACGCCTAAACGGGTGGCATTGGGGATGGGGGAGGATTCGGTTGAGGCGTTACGTGAAGTCGGTAAGTTGCTGGCTTTTTTGAAAGAGCCTGAACCACCTAAGGGTATGAAAGACGCCTGGGATAAGTTGCCGATCTTTCGGCAGGTGTTGAATATGGGCCCGAAGGTGGTGAAAAAAGCCCCTTGTCAGGAGCAGGTGATTGAGGGTGATGCGATTGATTTGGCTGAGTATCCCATTCAATTATGCTGGCCGGAAGATGCGGCACCTTTAATTACCTGGGGTTTGGTGGTCACCAAAGGGCCGCATAAAACCCGGCAGAATTTGGGTATTTATCGTCAGCAGGTGATTGGTAAAAACCGAGTGATTATGCGTTGGTTATCGCATCGTGGTGGGGCATTGGATTTTAAGGAATGGCAGCAAACGCATCCCGGCGAACCGTTTCCTATAGCTGTGGTGCTGGGCTGTGATCCGGCGACTATCCTAGGTGCTGTGACCCCCGTTCCAGACACGCTTTCTGAATATGCGTTTGCTGGTCTGCTACGCGGTAGCAAAACCGAGTTGGTGAAATGTATCGGCAGTGATTTGCAAGTGCCTGCCCAAGCCGAGATTGTATTGGAAGGCTTTATCTACCCGGACGATATGGCGCCGGAAGGGCCGTATGGTGATCACACCGGTTATTACAATGAAATCGACAGCTTTCCGGTTTTTACCATTGAGCGAATTACTCAACGTAAAAATCCGATTTATCACAGCACTTACACCGGTCGTCCACCCGATGAGCCGGCGATTCTGGGTGTGGCACTTAACGAAGTATTTGTGCCGATTCTGCAAAAACAGTTTCCGGAAATTGTCGACTTTTATCTGCCACCTGAAGGCTGTTCATATCGTATGGCAGTGGTCAGCATGAAAAAACAATATGCCGGTCATGCCAAACGGGTGATGATGGGAGTGTGGTCGTTTTTACGGCAGTTTATGTATACAAAATTCGTGATCGTCGTCGATGATGATGTGAATGTACGCGATTGGCAGGATGTGATCTGGGCGATTACCACCCGGATGGATCCTGCTCGGGATACGGTGTTGATTGAAAACACACCGATTGATTATCTGGATTTTGCCTCACCGGTATCGGGACTTGGTTCCAAAATGGGAATGGATGCCACCAATAAACTGCCCGGTGAAACCAACCGTGAGTGGGGCAGACCGATTGAGAAAGATCCGGCGATTGTCGCTCGGGTTGATGCGATTTGGTCAGAGTTGGGATTGGATGACGACGACTCAGCCCGGTAATTGAATACCGACAAAAGCCAACACATTCAACACGGCCATAATGATCAGCAGCCAGATGGTGAATTGCATACCAATAATCCGGCGAGTAATGATGGCTTTGCTGACGCCATTGGCATGAATCAGTCGACCAATGATAAACAGGCTGCCCAGTAAATGAATTAACCAGGCGGGACCCTGGCTGAGTTCTAATAGTAATAACAGCAGCAAACCAATCGGCAGATATTCAACGGCATTGGCATGAGCACGAATTGCAGCAAGTAAATCCTGATGGCCACCATCGCCTAAAGCTACTTTATGTTGCCGCCGCAGACTAATGACATTTCGGGCTAGCGCAACAATCATCAGAGCGGCCAAAGCGGCATACATTCCGGTAATCATTGTCAGCTCCTATAAACCATCAGTATTGGATTCTACCCAGCGTTCGCCGCTCTGGTTTTGTTCTTTTTTCCAAAATGGTGCTTTGTATTTCAGCTCTTCTATCAGCCAATTACAGGCATCCAGAGCTGCACGGCGATGGGCTGACCAGCAACCAATTAACACAATGGCTTCACCAGGGAACACTTCACCTACCCGATGCACGATCAGGCAATCATTTAACGGCCAGTCGGTTTTAGCCTGTTTTTCTAATTGTTCGAGATAACGCTGAGTCATGGCGGGATAATGTTCCAGCGTCATGGTTCTGACGGTAGCTTCATCATTATAATCACGCATGGTTCCGATAAAGCTGGCAGCTGCGCCATCTCTGCCTGCAGGCATCTGCTGAGAAAACTCGCTGAGCCATTGATAAGGCTGAAAGTCTTCATCAAGAATGTGCGTGGTCATGATTAACCTCCGGTGACCGGCGGGAAGAAAGCGACTTCATCACCATCATTTACCTGACTTTGCATATTGGCGTAGTCAAGATTGACGGCGACCAGTAAGTTATTTGGTGGGGTGGCTGATTGCGTCGCCAGGTCCCAAACTTCGGACACAGTGGAAGCCCGTTCTACTGTGGTCTCACTCTGTCCCAGACTTTCTCGCAGGCTGGCAAAAAATTTGACTTGAATAGACATCTGGTTGATTGTTTCCTGGATCAAAACATAAGGATAACACCCAAAATGGCAGAATTAACGCATTTTAATCAGGCTGGCGAAGCACATATGGTCGATGTCGGTGATAAGGCAGTGACGCAGCGCAAGGCCGTCGCCAGCGGAAGGATTATCATGTTGCCGGAAACGCTGAAACTGATTGAGCAGGGCAATCATAAAAAAGGTGATGTGTTGGGGATTGCCCGCATCGCTGGCATTATGGCGGCCAAACGCACCTCGGATTTAATTCCGCTATGTCATCCGCTGGCATTAAGCAAAGTGACTGTTGAGTTTGAAGTTGATGCAGCAAACAATGCCGTTAATTGTCAGGCTGAAGTCGCTACGTCCGGCCAAACCGGTGTGGAAATGGAAGCCCTTACTGCGGTGCAGGTTGCGTTGCTGACTATCTATGATATGTGTAAAGCGGTCGATCGCGGCATGGTGATCTCCGACGTCTGTCTGCAGGAAAAAGCCGGTGGTAAATCAGGTCACTGGCAACGTTCTATATAAATAAAAAATTCTTCAATCCACTTCTTTATTCACAAAATTAAGTTTGAATTCAGCAACTGTTGCCTAAACTGACAATAGGATTTTTTCCTATGTTTTCGGGTGATTATTTTCCCGAATACCGCAACTTAACGCTGAGTTATTCAATGTCCAATTTTGCTTCAAAACTGCTGTTTGTATTATTTCTCGGTTTGCCACTGGTCAGCCACGCTTCTGAATTACGTTTATTAATTGATATGTTGCATGAAAATGGCATGGTCAGCGAAGAACAGTATGGTCGTTTGTTGGCAGAGCTGGAGCAGAACCAACAGCAATCGGCAAAAGAAAAACAGCAAATAACAGAAAAACTTGAATTAGCCACTCAGCCGCCTGAAGTGGAAGTCACCACTAAAGGTGGGTTACGCGTCAGAACGACTGATGGTCAATTTGAAACCCGCCTGCGAGGGCGCTTAATGATCGATGCCGCCGATTATGATGGCGCGCCTGATATTGCCGATGGAACCAACATTCGTCGTGCTCGCCTGGCCTGGTCGGGGCGAATCTATAGCGATTGGATATTCAAGTTGGATTACGATTTCACGGATGGGGGTGAATTAAAAGATTCATATATTGGTTACACAGGTTTTTCTAACGCTCGTTTAAGAATGGGCTTAATGGAAATTCCCTTGGGTCTGCAATATCGCAGCAGTTCGGCCAATTCGCAGTTGATTGAACGCAGCTTACTTGGAGCATTCGGTGGCGACCGTTATATCGGTTTGATGGCTGACACCAAGCGACAGCATTGGAGTGCTGCGGCCGGGATTTTCGGTGATGATGCCAATGAACAGCGGCAGAGAAATGATGAAGGATGGGGTGTTGGTGCTCGTGTCACCATGGCACCCGTCAATCATAACAATAAGGTTTTACATTTTGGATTGGCCTCTTTTTACCGGCATTTAAATGATCAGGCGACATTGAGATTTGATGAGCAGCCCGAAGCCCGGGTGGCCGGCTTTGATATTGTTGATACCGGTATTATTTCTGGCGCACGGACCTACACCCAAAGCGGAGTGGAATGGGCAGCAGTACTAAATCGCTGGTCTGCTCAGGCTGAGTACATGATGACCGATGTACGGCGAACCGTGGGACAGGATGTTGGATTTTCCGGGGGACATATTCAAAGCGGTTTTTTTCTGACCAATGATTCGTTGAATTATGAAAATGGCGATTTCGGCAGTCCACAACCAAATCATCTTGTGGGTGAGGGCGGTCTCGGCGCTTGGGAACTGGTTGCCCGCTACAGCACCCTGGATTTAACTGATGAAGATATTATTGGTGGCGAAATAGACAGTCTCACTTTTGGGCTGAACTGGTATCCGGTGCCAATGCTTCGATTTTCTGCCAATTACATTAATGTTCTGAATGTTGATGGTGGACCAAATGCAGGACTAAAACCGCGTATTTTTCTGGTACGCAGCCAATGGGCGTTTTAGCTGAAATATTACAATTATCATAAGCGAGTTTTGAGGTTACATAATTATCTGGAGATTAAATTAATAATATCTCTCATTCCCGGTGTTTAAACAGTCACAAAAAAGCTAATCAGGAGTTGACTAAGTTGTTTAAAGACGAGGTTAAACGCTTATTTCGTTGCAGGGTTTTTAGTAAATTAGAACTTCATCACAATAGCAAAATATTACTGCTTTTTTTGATCGGAAATATTAATGCTGGTTCCAAATGTGTCGATAATATTACAGAAGATTTTCGACCATAAAAAAGGAACAAACTAATGCTATTCAAAAAACACCTGCTGACAGCTGCTATCGGCCTGTCTCTCAGCTTTTCGGTTCAGGCATCGGAACTGGAGACGCTGATAAATATGCTGCATGAAAATGGCATGGTAACTGACGAACAATACGGTCGGTTGATGGGCGAACTTGCTGAAAACAAAGCCACTAAAGAGCAGGAAAAAGCAGAGATAGATGAAAAGCTGGCTGAAGCAACCAAACCCTCAGATATTGAAATATCAACCAATGGCGGTTTATCGTTAAAAACCCGAGACGGTCAGTTTTCTACAAAAGTTGGTGGACGGCTACAGGTTGATGCCGCCGCTTATGGTGGTTCACCGGATATGGGGGATGGTACGGATATCCGTCGTGCCCGTTTGTATATCGCCGGTCAGCTGTATCGCGATTGGGGTTATAAACTGGAATACGAGTTTGATAACGACAGTATTACCGATGCCTTTATTAGCTATAACGGATTCGAAAACTATCAAATCATGGCGGGTAATTTCAAAGACCCATTTACGTTGGATTATATGACCAGTGCCAATAACACCATGTTTATGGAGCGGGCATTACCCACAGCCTTTAATGCCGGACGGCATGTCGGTCTGATGGGCGCTCGTAACAGCAAACACTGGACTTTGGCTGCAGCTCTGATGGGCGATACTGTTGGTAATACAGGTGGTACTGAGGACGAAGGTTGGGGCTGGAGTACACGTGGAACGCTGGCACCGATTAATGAAGCCGGTAAACTGGTTCATCTCGGTTTAGGTTTTAATTACCGCGATTTGCAACCGAACAATCAGGTGCGGTTCAGTCAGGCCTCTGAAACAAATGTCTCAAGTGTTCGCATAGTTGATACAGATATTTTGACAAACGCTGACACGATGCTGAAAAGTGGTTTGGAATTTGCCACAGTAATGGGACCTTTTACTGCCCAGGCAGAATATATTCGTGCTTCAGTTGAACGTGACAATATCAGCGATGCTGATTTTGATGGCTGGTATCTGCAAAGCAGCTATTTGCTTACCGGTGAATCCCGTCCTTATAAAAACGGCGTTTTTGGTGGTATCAAACCTAATCGTCGCGTAGGTGATGGTGGCATCGGTGCATGGGAAGTCGCTATGCGTTACAGCTCACTGGATCTGAATGATGGTGCAATTGAAGGTGGAGAAGCCGATTCAATGACCTTGGGGCTGAACTGGTATCCCGTGCCGATGTTACGGTTCTCAGCGAATTACGTACATGTCCTGGATGTCGATGGCGGAACGTTTGATGGTCAGGAACCCGATGTATTCCAGGTTCGCAGCCAGTGGGCGTTCTAACGTAGCAACTTAACCTTAATCAGCGGTAAAACCATGGCGATGTAATGTGCTCTGTGCTTCGGGGCTGAGCATATACATCGCCAGTTTTTTTGTAGCGTCGGGTGCGCCTTGGCGGATGATCAAACCATACTCGGCCCCTACGGCCAGATTGTCTGGTAGTTGAATTATCTGCAGTTCAGGCAGTTCTTGTTTTGCCAATACCGCATTGGTGCAATAAGTCAGAAACACATCCACTTGGTATTGTTGCATTACCCAGGCATATTGATTTCGAGTTTCAGGTGCTTTGGGACTGTCGGGCCCACCAGTTAATTGCCGGGCTTTTTTGCTCAGTATCTTAAAACTCCCCGGATAAATCTGTTCAGCTTTGTTGAACATTTCCCAGGCATAATCCCCACTGGGATCATATTTGGGAGTAGAAGTCCCTAATCGAATGTTTTTATCTAGCAAAGTTTCCAAAAAATTGTTGTTGGTCAGTTTAATATCAGGTTGAGCCAAAGCGCACAGTTGATTCCGGGTTAGTAGTGTTACCGTTTCTCCCCAGCCCCCCTGAGTGGCCAGAGTTTGTGGGTGAGCCATGTTGGCCGAGACAAAAATATCGACGGTTTCCCCAGTTTCAATCGCTTCCCTTAATAATCCACTTGGCCCAAACTGACTATTAATCTGGATATCATGCAGGTGCCTATAGTCGTTCAATATTTCGCTGAGAGCAGTTTTCAGGCTACCTGCGGCATAAAGTGTTATGACATCGGCTCTGGCCGTATTAAGAGGTCCAAGCATCATTATTGTCAGCCATAGAATTCGCAACATTGTTTGAGTGCTCATGTATGTGTTCATCGTTTTTTTATAAAGAGTTGAGAAATTCCAGTAAGGCATCACGATCAGACTTGGGCATGTTGATCACCGCATCGCGGCTTTTCTGACCTTCACCACCATGCCAGAGAATGGCTTCAAGCAACGTTGTGGCCCGACCATCATGTAAATATCCAACTTTGTCACCGACCTGTTCTGCAAGCCCGATTCCCCATAATGGTGCTGTACGCCATTCAGTTCCTGTTGCGCCGTTATCTGGACGATTATCTGCCAGATCTTCACCCATATCATGTAATAAAAAATCGCTGTAAGGTGCAATCAAACGATCGGCAAATGCCTTGGGGTTTGTATTTTCCTGAGTTCGGATCTGTGGACGATGACAGGCTGCACAAGCGGCCTCATCAAAGACAGCTCGCCCCCGAGTAACCTCTGGATTATCTGGGTTTCGTGGAGCGGGCACCGCTAGAAATTTCAGGTAAAAATTGACGGCATGTAACTGCTCTGATGTAAGTTCAGGCTCACCACCCGAAACGGCTTTTTGGCAGTCATGCTGAATCGCACTGCAGTTTTCATCTGGAAATAACGCTGATGTGAGCCCCAGATCTTCGTGGAATGCATTGGCAGTTTGCCTATCAAGCGAAACAATATTGGCTTTGTAGCCAAAGCGTCCTATTTTCCGGGTTTGCATGATGTCGTCCCATATCCAATTGACCCGTCCGGATATGCCATCCGCATTTGCGTCATTGGGATCCTGCCAGCTGACAATTTCCTGTTTATCAATCATATCAATCAGTCCCATTCCCACTAATGCCGGCCCAATCCTTGCTGATGTCAGTACCTCACCAAAATCACCATACCCAGGATTGACCAGCTGAATCGATGGTTTCCGTAAAATGGCCGTTTCACCCTCGCTGAGCGTGATGGTGGAATATTCATAATGAAGCTCGGCTCTGCCCTCTGAGGGCACGCCGGGGACAGCGAATTCCTGTAATTGCCCACCGTAAACCGGGTGTGGCTTACTATGAAAAGGATTCTCGCCCGGAACACTTAGCCTGACCAGCATGGAACGCATTTTTTCTGTAGGACCATCGGGCGACCGGCCCCGGCCATTTCCAGGATGACAGGCTAAACAGGAAATACTGTTATACAGCGGCCCAAGTCCATCAATATCTGCATCATTAGAGGGGGCGATAACCCACATCTGATTAAACAGGCTGCGACCAGCGGCGAATTGTCCCAGCTTTTGTTCGCTATCCAATAATGCCATCGGCATTGATAATGCTCGACGACTTAGCTCAGTGGTTTCCAGTAAATCATCGGCATACACTTTTGCCGACAAAACTATGCCGATACTGATAAGGGCTATCAGACGGATCATGTTTTTGCGTTAAATTGCGCCAGCATATTAAGCGCTTTGTCATATTGTCTTTCAAATGACTGGGCAAGCTCTGATTTAAATTCCTCACAGTTTTGCTGTTTTTCGTCATCATCATGACGCTGGGCACAGTCTTGTACTATAGCTTCATCCATCGCAGGTTCTTTCAATGGCCACTGTTGCAAAACGGTTTTTATTTCAGCTAATGCTGCCCGCTGATCAGCATTGGCGTTTTGCTGCAATTGATGCCATTGCTGCCAGGCTTGTTTTAACTTGTCATGATGCATGGTAATCGCCGCATCAAACACCACGGCGTTGTACTCCCGGCGTTGCAATCCTGTTTGGTAATCATATTGATGGAGGATATTTCCAGCAAACGGGTTTTGCATGTTTGGTGCCTCACTGTAAACGCTGGGGCGAACCGGTAATTTGCGTAAATCGGGGTGCAGTAATAACGACTGTCCTTGCTCGGAAACAAGAAAGTCAACAAAGGTATGAGCTGCTTCGGGTTGAGTGCTTTTGGCTAATATGCCGACATGAGCTGGATTAAAGGCCGTTTGTTTTGGATAGATAAACTTGCCATTGGCACCGTTGGCGATACTGGTGGCAGCAAAAAAATCCATGGTAAAAGCCACTTTGGCTTGACCTGCTAAAACGGCTTCAGTAGTGAACATGCCACCACGGCCCATTAAGTGACTATTCGCTGCAATCTGTTGCCATTGATTCCAGCCGGTTTGCCAACCTTCAGCCTGTAACAGCTGATCGATAAGCATATGGGCAAAGCTCACTTCGGATGGAATCGGTAAAGCGATATTGTCTTGCCATTCGGCGGCCAGCAGATCCTGCCATTGGTTGGGAACCACCAGTCCAGCTTGTTTCAGTTTTTCTGGTTCAAAGAATAAGCCATATCCGGCAATTTCCGTTGCAATGAAATAGCCTTGTGGATCCGATATCGCTGTTTCTCCCAGTAATATTGGCAAACCTTCACGGTTTAATTTGAGCTGCGCTAATTTTTCATGCGCTTTTAAGCTCAAAAAGGTTCGAACGGAAGGCATCCAGATCACATCGACATCTGCCGATTCTTCTTGTAGCAGCAACGATAAGGCATCATGCGGCCTGCGCCACAGAATATTCAGTTCGATATCGGGGTGAGCCTCTTCAAATGCCTGCTGCATCACCATCACAACAGGTTGTGGATAGCTGGTCATGACATTCAGAGTGACTGCTTTTGCTACTCCAGAGAGGAGCAACAAACAGGCCAGAGTGCAGGTAAGCAGATTTTTTATCATTAGAATTGATAACTAAGGTTAGCGTAATAAGTGCGGCCTGCTTCCGGGAAACCTTCCTGATATGCGTAATTTTTATCAAACAGGTTTTCAATGCCCATTCTGGCAGTAACACCTTTATCAAAGGCGTAACTGGCACGTAGTCCAGCAGTGGTGAATGAATCGGCTCGACGTTCTCCATCTGTAGTGGTGTAACGTTCGCTTTCATATTGGCTGGTCGCCGAAACGCTGAAAGGTTGAGTAATATGCCAGGAGGCATAAACAAACACTTTATGGCGTGGCACGTCTGTCAGTTTGAGATCAGAGCTTTTATTTTCACGATCCAGATAGCTGTAATGACCGCCAAACTCCCAATCGCCAAGCCAGAAGTCACTGCTTAATTCCATGCCTTTGGCAGTGACCTCGCCGACATTCTGGAATTGAAACAGGTTAGAGGTCACGCTGACCTCCTGAATCAGATCCTTGATATCGCTGTAAAACACCGCTGCCTCAAAACGGGCGGTAGTACCAACTTTATGTACCCAGCCAGTTTCAATGGTTCTGGATTGCTCAGCGTCAAGGCCTGGGTTGGGCAAGGCAGAGCCAAACCGATAGGAATACCGATCTTTAATGGTAGGGAAACGCGATTTTTTCGATAAGGTCAGACGGGCTTCATTACGATCATCAATGTCGATGAAGTAACCGATTTGCGGGTTCCATGAGTCCGTATCATTGGTTTCAAAAGGTTGGCCAGTGGCTACATCATCTGCCTGATCACTCCGGCGTCTGTCATAGCTTGCGCCAGCCACCAGATATTGTCTTTGTGTTAGACGAATAGTGTCTTCGATGGCAAATGAAACTGTCTTGTCCTGAAACGTTCTGACCGGCTCGCCGAGATCGTTTTCTTTATGTTCATCGAACTTGTAATGTGCAGCCAGCTTAACATCGTGTCGGCCAAGCGTTTTACCAAATTCAATACTGGCACCGTAGGTTTCATCATCGTAAATGCTATCAAATGCATAAGGACGGTTTTGTGTGGTGTAAGTGTCATCATCGAAACTTGAAAGCAGATTATCAAAGCTGTCGTAATACAGACGCGTCTTGAGATAGCTATCGTCTCCAATAGCAGTATTGCTCAGGAAATAAACGCTCTCTTTATCCCAATAAGGCCATTGCCAATAGCGAACACGTACATCGGGATTATTACCGGCATAGGGAGGTGTATTTTTTTCACCGTCCTGTTTGACATAGCCGATAGCGTATTCATCGGTTGTATTTGGGGTTAAACCCAGTTTGATATTGATCTTGGTATCTTTGCGATCAGCGTTATTACGCAGGGCAGTGCCCTGAGCCTCGGTAGGATTAAAATCATCAGACAAAGAAAAACTGTCTTGTTGACGGTAACTCGCACCTAGCTGGGCATACCATAAACCTTGATTGCTGCCAAGATTAAGCCAGCTACGTTTACCATCACTGCCGCTTTGATCACCCACGTCGTATCCGGCTCCGATTTCACCTTCAAGTTTCTCAGTAGGTTTTCGGCTCACCAGATTAATTGCGCCTCCAAGTGTATTTGGGCCATATAAAACTGAGCTGAAGCTTTTTGAAACATTTATCTCGGCTAAATCAAATGTCGTAAACCGGCCTAAATCTACATAACCATCGTATGGGATATAGATTGGAATACCATCAACAAAAACCGGAACCTGGCGTAAATCAAATCCCCGTACAAACACCATTTGTTCACTTCGGGGGCCTATGTTATTAGCGGTAATGCCTGGCATTCTGTCCAACGCTTCGGTGACAGTTTCACGATTTTCATCCCGCATGGTTTGCGCATCAATGGTTGCCGAACCGAGTGCTGGGAGTGGTTGTGTTGCATTGACTTCAATACGCCCCAAGTTAAAAGTCGACTCGGCATTGGCGATAGAGGTTAAAGCAAGAGATAGCATAATGATGCTGAGTTTTAGTTTAGATGGAGTCATTTTTTTTCCGTTTATATTTCTCAATGTATTCTTGTATATATAACGATAGTTAGCGTTATTTTCAGACTAATGATTTCATTCAGGAAATTTGGCTGAAATTATTCAGCAGCTGGGGTAGTGGTAAAGAATAATGTCTGGTCATTAACCTTAAAGTTATCAATGATGCGCTGACCCTCAGCCCCCGTCATAAAATCCATATATCTCTTGGCCATAGTAAATTGAACGTGGGGATGTTTTTCAGGATTAACCGCCATAATATGATAAGGATTGGATAGCTGTGCATCGCCTTCAAAAAGTAGCTTTAACTGCATTTTTTCCTGGTAGGCAATTTGTGTACCCCGATCTGTTAAGGCATATCCCGACATTTCATCGGCGATTTTCAGTACTGCTCCCATACCTTGACCGGCTTGTACATACCATTTGCCTGAGGGATTGATATCGGCGGTTTTCCAGAGTTGCAGTTCTTTTTTATGGGTGCCGGAATCATCTCCTCTTGAAACAAAGCGACTGCCGGATTGAGCAATTTTTTGCATGGCTTCAGTGATAGTTTCAGCGGAAGCAATTTCAGCGGGATCATTCACCGGGCCAACTAGGACAAAGTCGTTATACATCACATAACGACGGTCAATAAAGTAACCATCGTTGACATATTCAAGTTCAGCTTTGGGGGCATGCACCAGTGCCACATCGACATCACCATTGGCACCAAGCTTTAATGCCTGGCCGGTACCAACTGCAATCACCGCAACATTAATATCAGTTGATTCTGTAAAGGCTTTATTTAATACAGCTAACAGGCCAGTATTATCGGTACTCGTTGTTGTAGAAAGTTTGAGCAATTTTTCGGCATGAGCCGTGGTGCTCAGCAGTAAGCTGAAAAATAACAGAATAAAGAAGCGTTTCATCTTTAATATCTCGACAGACCAAAAATTCAATATATTCCATCATATATATCGATGAGTGTAAATGTGTTTGTCAAAACTGTACTAGGGGTGGCTATAGGTTTTGCGGGTGAGAAGCTTGTGTGTTTACTTGCCGATGGATTCTGGACATGGGTGTTGTGCTTGTTGTTTTTGACTAAAACCCTCTGCCAAAATCCCTAACTTCAGCATCACTTATGCTTATCACCGTTAACCCGATTGGCAGAGCTTTCACCATCAATTAACCTAATCCTATCTGGCTGGGTGGGATAGCCACCCATGCCCGACCTGCAGCTGACTAAGGCCATTGAATAATGACATTATGTAAATCTTTCCCTGCCAAAACGTAACTTTGCCGTTAAGTTAAACGAACTTCATATGGAGGTTAAAGAATACCTTGCCATGAGAACTTGTCTGAAAGATAGAGATCCAAAAGCTAATGGTTAACCTTGTTCAAGTAATCGTCGCAGATCAATCATTGCGGCATTGGCTCTGGAGACATAGGACGCCATGACCAGTGAATGATTGGCAAACAGGCCAAAACCACTACCATTAAGAATGATCGGGCTCCATACGGTTGCTTGAGTGGCTTCGAGTTCACGAATGATTTGGCGCAGACTGATAAGCGCGTTTTTCTTTTGTAAGACATCGGCAAAATCATGTTCTGCTGCTTTAAGCAAATGAATCATTGCCCAGATTGAACCGCGGGCCTCATAAAACACATCATCTATTTCCAACCAGGGTGTTTTGGTGACGCGTTCAGGTGAAGTCAGGGTTGACTGATGGGCTTCAGGATCGCCTGCCAACGCTGTATTAATCTGAACCTGTCCTACACTGGCGCTGAGGCGTTGAGACAGACTACCCAGGCGTTTTTCTGCCATCCCCAGCCATGCTGCCAGATTATCAGCACGTGCATAAAACTGTGCTTCGTCACGTTGTGGATCCGCCAGACGGGCGAGATAGCTTTCCAATGCTTTGATGCCGTCTCGATACTCACTTTCTGTGGGAGGGAACAGCCATGAATCCGAATTGAAATTAAATTGTGGTTCGGCAATGATCAGGTCTTTATCTTCTGCTGATTGTGATTGTGATCGGCTAATATCATTACGTAGCGATCGTGAGTAGTCACGAATCTGTACCAGAACACCGAACTCCCAATTAGGCATATTGTCCATCCAAACGGAAGGAGGCATTACGTCGTTGGTCAAATAGCCACCGGGCTTATCAAGCAAGGTATTGGCAATAGTAATCAAGGTGGCGGTAGAGGTGTAACCGGTGACCATATCATGCTGTTTTTCGCTGGCGATTTCCCGAGCATTAACCTGAGGATCAAAAGCACTGGGTGGGTTACTCCACCACAACATAATGACAATAAAAAATACCAGAATGACGGCGATCGCTATCAATAGAGCTTTGGATATCTGCCGACGGCTGTCAGGATCTCGGAAGGAATCAATAAAATTCCACCATAACTGACGACTGCGCTGAAAAAAAGAGTTTGCGGGCATAAAACATCCAGAAAAATTAATTGTCAGATTCCACCATAGCGTATTTTTGACAGCAAAAAAATGTTTAGGGTCTGTTGATCTTTAATCTCTGCCTAAGTTGTGCCTGAAAGTGCAACAATCAAGGCGCGAAGAGAGCGGTTTGTGAGATACATCCCTGTATTTCACCGCTACGCGTCCAGCTAAGTGCTCAAATGAGTTCCAGACTCATTTCATTCACTTATGCAGCAAGTCTACACGGCGTGCTTTCCGCCATGTCGGACACAAAAATAGCCACCAGCATTGGTGGCTCTGAAAGAGAAACAAGCCTTAAGGCTTAGCGGGAGAGCTTTCCCGTTATTGTGCAGGATAATTTCCTGAAAGCTTTGCGGTATTAAGCTTGACGTAAGGCCTGATTGAGCTGAATAATGGCCGGTTTGAAGATGCTTTTGATGAAGCGGGGGACGCTTTAAGTATGACACTCAGAGTTGAGATAGAAGATCTGGCCAAGCATTTTGGCGAGATACGGGCTGTGGATGGTGTGACATTCTCGGTCAGTAAAGGTGAGGTACTTGGATTTCTGGGCCCGAATGGCGCAGGTAAATCCACCACAATGAAGATGATAACCGGCTTTCTGGCACCCACTCGCGGTACGGTCAGAGTTTGTGGTTATGATGTTTTAACGGATCCTATTTCGGTAAAAGCGAATCTGGGGTACTTGCCCGAAGGTGCACCAGCTTATGCTGATATGACGCCGGACAGCTTCCTTAAGTTTATTGCTGATATCCGTGGATTGTCCGGAGCGGATAAAAAACGTGCAGTAGCTTCCGCCGCAGAACGCGCCCGAATCCTTAATGTGATGTATCAACCGATAGAAACCTTGTCGAAAGGTTACAAGCGTCGTGTTGGTCTGGCACAGGCGATTCTGCATAACCCGCCCGTATTGATAATGGATGAACCGACTGATGGTTTAGATCCGAATCAAAAGCATGAAGTACGTACGCTCATTAATGAAATGGCAGAAGACAAAGCCATCATTATCTCTACGCATATTCTTGAAGAAGTAAATGCTCTGTGTACCCGTAATGTAGTGATCGCCAGCGGTAAAGTCGTGTTTGATGGAACGCCCGCTGAATTGGAACAAAAATCACGCTATCACAATGCAGTCGTGCTGTCGGTCAACGAAGTTGATAACACCAAACTGCTGCAGTATGTCGCCGAATTGGATTTTGTTGCGGAAACTGAATTACTGATGGCGGGTAATGGTATCCGGGTTTTCCCAAAAGACAGCGCCTATATCACTATCGCCCTGTCAGAAAAAATTCGCGAACAGGGATGGGAAATTGCTTCGCTTTACGCTGAGAGCGGTCGCCTTGATGAGGTTTTCCGCAGTATCACTTTGCCTAGAACTGCAGGAGTTAAATGATGAATATGCTGAATATCTGGTTCATCATGAAACGTGAATTCGGTGGTTACTTCGCCACCCCGGTTGCCTATGTTTTTATCATAATCTTTTTGTTACTGGCAGGTTTTTCGACGTTTTATGTGGGCAATTTCTTTGCTCGTGGCGAAGCCGATTTATATCCCTTCTTTTCGTTACATCCCTGGTTATACATTTTGCTGATCCCGGCAATTTCGATGCGTTTATGGGCCGAAGAACGTAAAAGTGGATCGATTGAGCTTTTAATGACCTTGCCGGTGTCGGTATTTGAAGCTGTTCTGGGCAAATTCTTTGCTGCGTGGGCGTTTACCGGTCTGGCATTAATTCTCAATTTCCCGCTTTGGATCACGGTGAATTATCTGGGTAATCCAGATAACGGCGTGATTTTTACCGGTTTTATCGGCAGCTTCCTGATGGCGGGTGGTTTTCTGGCCATTGGTTCCTGTGTTTCAGCCTCCACTAAAAATCAGGTTATTGCGTTTGTGCTGAGCTTGATTGTCAGCCTGATATTTGTGCTGGCGGGCTATGGCATTGTGTTGGATTTCTTTAGTAGCTGGGCTCCACAACCACTGGTTGATGCGATCAGTTCATTTAGTTTTCTGACCCACTTTGATGCGATTTCCAAAGGGGTAATTGATTTACGTGACATATTGTATTTCGCAGCGCTTATCACTATCTGGTTGTTTGCCAACGCCTTGATAGTGAATGCACGTAAAGCCGATTAGGAGCACCCGTCAGCAATGAATAAACAATTATTATCCAAAACCGGTTTGATTCTGGCCGTTATTCTTTTTATTGCCTTTATTATTGTGGTAAATGGCAATTTTAAATCTGCTCGGGTCGATTTGACTGAAGACAAACTGTATACCTTATCTGAAGGTACGCTGAACATTCTGTCTTCGTTACAGCAGCCTATAACGTTAAGGTTCTACTATTCCGAGCAGGTAGCTCAGGCTTTGCCATCATTGAAAGCCTATGCTCAACGCGTTCAGGAGCTGTTGATGGAATATCAACGCGCCTCAGACGGCATGATTCAGGTCAAAATTATTAATCCAAAACCTTTCACCGATCATGAGCAGCGAGCAAAGCAATATGGTCTGCAATCGATTCCCATCGAAGGTGAGCCGGATCCACTATTTTTCGGTGTAGCCGGTACCAATATTCTGGATGGTCTGGAACGTATCCGTTTCTTTCAACCGGAAATGGAAGATGTTTTGGAATACGATCTGACCAGAATGGTTTATCAACTATCTGACGTAGAGCGTAAAAATGTGGCAGTAATGAGTTCATTGCCAATTGATGGGGAAGATTACGATCCCCTTAAAGGACAGCTGGATACCGAAGGTGGTGCTAAACCCTGGGCGGTAATGGGTAAATTGCGTGAGATGTTTAATGTTTCGGTCTTACCGGAAGACATTCGTCGTATTCCATCATCAGTTGATTTGCTAATGGTTGTGCATCCCAAGGAATTACCTGAACAAACCTTATATGCCATAGACCAATATGTGTTGCAGGGTGGAAAATTAATTACCTTTGTGGATCCATATGCTGAAGTTGATGTACCGGAGAAAGATCCTGATAACCCGATGGCAGCAATGGTCGCAAACCGTAGCTCAAATATGCCTGAGTTGCTGAATACTTGGGGCGTTGAACGTGATGCTTCTGATGTGGTTGCGGATAGAAAAACAGCTCGGGAAGTGGATTTTGGGGCACAAAGTAATAATCAGCCGATTGAATATGTCTTGTGGAATGCTTTGACCCAGGAAAACATGAATTCTGAGCAGCGTATAACTTCAAAGTTACGTAAGCTCAATGTGGCAACTGCAGGTCATTTTAAAATTCTGGATGACAAGACTACTGAAGTAACCCCTCTATTGAGTTCCAGTGATGAGGCTATGCTGGTGGATAAAAGGGTGGTGCAGTTCCGTAATGATCCAGTGGCTTTATTAACTAAGTACCAGCAAGGAACAATCAGCTATCCGTTAGCAGTTCGTATTCAAGGCAAGTCGCGTTCGGCGTTTCCTGATGGTGTCAAAGCCGATGGTGGCAAGATGGTGAAAATGCCTGATCATGTGAATGAATCCCAAAATGGTATTGATGTGATTGCAATTGCTGATGTGGATATGCTGGATGATCGTTTCTGGGTCATTATGCAGGATTTCTATGGTGAGGATTTAGCCTTTAATACCTCCAATAACATCGACTTTGTACATAACGCTATCGAAGAGTTAACAGGCGCTGAGGGACTGATCAGTGTACGTTCCCGTACTGGTTTCACTCGTCCATTTGTCCGTGTCGAAGCTTTACAACGTGAAGCTGAGAGACTCTACCGGGCGAAAGAACGCGAACTTGAAAACAAATTACAGCAAACCCGTCAGCGTATCGCTCGCATGCAGGTGGAGCGGAATGGTTCTGGTGCCGAAATCATGACGCCAGAGCAACAGAAAGAAATTGCTGAATTCAGGGCGATTGCCGATCGTACCGAATTAGAATTGCGGGCGGTAAAAGGTAACCTGCGTAAAGATATCGATCAGTTGGAAACGTTGGTCAAGTTCATCAATATCGGATTGATTCCGATTGTGGTGGCCATACTGGCACTGATTACCGGCTGGTTAAGAGTGCGTAAGCGTACTCGAGGCCGTTTCCAATCGTAAATTCTGCATGCGTTAAATGACGCTTGTATCAAACTGAACAGACAGGTTCTACAGATGCTGAAAAAACTTAATAGTCTTTCAATCCTCGCCATCCTCACTGCGGTGATGGTGGTGTGGATGTTAATCACCATATATAAAGCCGAAGATACCAGTGATGACTTTTCATTACTGTTTCCTGAATTATTTGAACAGCTAAGTGATGTGGATAAAATCACATTTAAAAGTGAGCAGGATGAATTCAGCCTGAGCCGTGATGATAAGCAATGGTTCATTGCGGATTATCATAACTATCCAGCCGATGAAGATTTGGTTAGAAGGATGCTGGTTGATTTGGCCGATGCCCGAATTCTTGAGCTGAAAACGGATGATCCTGAGCTGTATCCAGTATTGGGCGTGGAAGGTGCAGAAGATGGTGGCAGTTCATTTGTCATTAAATTATTCAAAGACCAGCTGGAAGTGGCCGGTCTGGTTCTAGGGGAAGCACGCGATTTAAGTGCGAACACCTCTGGTCCACAACAGTTCTATCTGCGCCGAGTTAATGAGGAGCGCAGTTATCTGGTTGAGGGGTACTTTCAGTTCAGTCCGATGATGCTCAACTGGATTGATGCCCTGATTATGGACATTGCACGTGAACGGGTTGCCAGAGTAGATATCATTCAGCCAAATGGCGATACTGCAACCTTAGTGAACTTAGGTCAGAAAGATAAATTTGGCACGCCGGAAGATCGTGAAGATACCGTATTTCGTTATGAACAGCTTGGCTATGATATTGCCGGGTCATTATTCCAAATGCGTCTGGAAGATGTTCAGCCAGTTGATGGCTTTTCCCGTGGTGATGCTGAGATTGTTAGAGCAGAATTTCTTACTTATGATGGCTTAAAGGTGATTGCTCAGACATCGTTTAATGATGGTTTTTACTTTTCCACGTTCAAAGCTGAATATGCCCCGGATGCTGTGCCTGAAGTACCGGAAGCCATAGCAAGCCTTGATGTGTTAAAAACGCCTGAGCAAGTACAGCAGGAAGTTGCAGAAATTAATGACAAAGTTGAACCCTGGGTTTATCGCTTGGGTGGGTTTGTTGGCAACAACCTGATGCGTGCCAAGGCCGATATGGTGACCGAAAAGGATCAGGTTATTCCAATGCCTGCCGGTGGTTTTGGTCCGTAAGCCGCTATTTTGGAAGTCATAAAAAAGCCCCTTAAACGGGGCTTTTTTATATGTGTACAACCTTACTCTGCTGCGGCCTTATCCTTATCCCGCCATTCTTCCAGTAACGCTTGAACGGTGATTGCGAGATCATCGGGGGCGAATTTGGCAATAAATTTATCGGCGCCAACCTTTTCAACTAATGCATTGTTAAAGGTGCCACTCATTGAGGTATGCAGCAAAATACGAATATCTTTCAGATTTGGGTCTTGGCGGATAGCCGTTGTAAGGGTGTAACCATCCATTTCTGG
>DELT01000010.1:3944-6271 GCA_002354555.1 Methylophaga sp. UBA2689 | reverse complement strand
ATTAACTCAGCTTTTTTTGGCCTCCCGCGTGAGGTTGGCAGTACCCGGCAGGCTATCGTGATGCTGGGTCAGAACAAAATTAAAACCTGGGCAAGTCTGTTATGCCTCTCCGGACTTGATGATAAACCCAATGAACTTCGCACCATTGCGATGATTAGAGGGCGGATGTGTGAATTACTAGCGAAACATTATAAAGGCCATGCTGACGTATTTTTCGCCGCGGGTTTGTTTTCCACTCTCGATGCTTTAATGGATAAACCGCTCGAAGTGCTGTTACAGGACCTGCCATTAAGCGAAGAACTGCATTCAGCGCTTTTACATAAAGAAGGGCCGGCAGGCAGTGCTTTGAATCTGGTACTGAATTATGAGCGCGGTAACTGGTCGGCAATTGATTATTCAGTAGTGAGTGCTGATGCATTATTAGCGGCTTATCTGGATGCACTTTACTGGGCTAAAGAGTTAAATCTCCAGTTAAACGATTAATGGCTATAAGCTGGTTAGGAACTCCCGAGGACAGCCCTTTTCCACCCGTTAATCAGGCGACATCCCATGGTTTGCTAGCGGCTGGCGGAGATTTATCCATCACCCGCCTTCTTAATGCTTATCGTCATGGTATTTTCCCCTGGTTTAACGCATACGATCCGATTTTATGGTGGAGTCCTGATCCGCGAATGGTGTTTCATACTGATAAAATGCATATCAGCAAAAGCTTAAAAAAAGCATTACGGCAAAAACCATTCGATATTACATTTGATCAGAATTTTAAGGAGGTCATGCAGGCCTGTGCTGCACCCAGATTATTAAAATTGCCTGTTGAGCAACATGAAACCTGGATCCATAATGAAATGATTTCAGCTTATATGGAACTGCACCAGGCAGGATATGCTCACAGTGTGGAATGCTGGCAGCAGGGACAGCTTGTTGGGGGAGTTTATGGTGTCGCGATTGGTAAGATGTTTTTTGGTGAATCCATGTTCAGCTTTAAAACCAATGCCTCAAAAATTGCTTTAGTAGCCTTGTCTCAGCAGCTAAAACAATGGGGTTATCCTTTGGTTGATTGCCAGGTGTATTCCGAACACCTATCGCGTCTTGGCGCCGTCACCCTGCCAAGAGAAATTTTTGTGCAACAAGTACAAAAACTTTGCGCACTGCCAGGCCAGACTGGCTATTGGCAAACCACGACACCTCCTTTTTCCTATGAGCCTTGATTTTTATCAGGATCGTCCCCATGCCTGCTCATATCTTGAAGACAGACAGGCGAGAAACATTTATCCCGATCCAATGCGGCCGCTGACTAATGCCTTATACGGTCAATTGATTCAGCATGGATTCCGCCGTAGTGGAGAACATGTTTATCGTCCATTTTGTCAGGCATGTAATGCCTGTGTTCCGGTAAGAATATCGGTTAACCATTTCCGTCCTAACCGCAGCCAACGACGCTGCCTGAAAAAAAATGATGACGTCACTCTAAGCATCCGTCCAGCTGTTTTTGATGATGAACACTATGATCTTTATCAACGCTACCTGGCGCATCGCCATGCCGGTGGAGGAATGGATAATCCAAGCAAAGAAACCTACCTGCAATTTCTCACCAGCAGCTGGAGTGATACGGCATTTATAGAATTCAGAACGGCGGACAAACTGCTGGCTGTTGCGATTACCGATTTTGTAAACGACGCTGCTTCAGCGTTCTACACGTTTTTTGACCCGGAATATTCGGACAGAAGTTTGGGTACCTTTGCTATTCTCAAACAGATTGAATTAGCGCAACAACAGAATTTATCCTGGTTGTATTTAGGCTACTGGATTGGTGATAGCCCTAAAATGCGATACAAGAGTCATTTCTCTGCATTACAGCAATTTGATGGCCAATGGCGCGACTTTGATAAAAAAGCTTTGAATAATCAGTAATATTACGGCAAAATGGATCTTTTAATAGTTAGGCAAAATCAGACCTGTATGGCAAAAGAAGATCATATTGAATTCGAAGGCACTGTCATTGACACCATGCCCAATACCACTTTCCGGGTTGAACTGGAAAATGGTCATGTTGTAACAGCACATATTTCGGGAAAAATGCGTAAAAACTACATCCGCATTCTGACCGGTGATAAAGTGACTGTGCAGCTGACCCCGTACGATTTAAGCAAAGGCCGCATCGTTTATCGCGCTCGCTAACCGCTAAAAGTAACAACTGCTGTCACTAGTTGTTGTTAAATTCCGTTTTTAATGCTGTCGCCAGGCAGCTGCAATTGCCAAACCTAACATCCCCACAAAGGTCAGCAACGTCCAGGCAGGTATACTGAGGGTCAGAAATGTCCAGGATA
>DELT01000010.1:0-3701 GCA_002354555.1 Methylophaga sp. UBA2689 | reverse complement strand
CTGAAACAAAATAAAAATCCGCCAAACAATAGCTTGCGTGTGGTGATCAAAACGGTTTCCTCCGTTGGATTAATTTGTGCTAAGTTAACCTAAAAACCGCATCAGATAAAGGGTTAAGTCATGTCAGAAAATAACTTCGAAGAAAAGTTCGCAGCAGCTTATGACAAAATGATGGAACGTATTCAGCATTTTTTTGAAGAATCTGAAAGCAATGCTGTTCCTACCCTTAAACAACGCATTGAACTGGCAAAATTACGCGCTATAGAATTACGAGAAGTCACCGCAGAAGAAGCCGACAAAATTGCCTATTATGTTGAGCGTGATTTACATGATGCTGCGGAATATCTGGAAACAACGGGTAAGGAATTTTCCACCTGGTTTAATTTTGATTTGCAGCTCGTTGAAGCGCGGCTATATGAATTATTTGCCTCTGTCGCAGACCGCACACGCCTTGAGCTCGGCCAGCTGGCCAGTCAGGCACAAATGGCTCAGCAATATCACACCGGAGAAATTACCGGTATAGGCACTTTATTTTGTGATTCATGCGGTACAGAAATGCACTTCAAGAAAACAGGTCGCATCCCTCCTTGCCCAAAATGCCATCACACAGATTTCAGTCGCTATTCAAAATAAATTTTAAATAAAATCTTCCGGCCAATAGAAAGCACCCTCTGCAATCAACTCGCAACAGACATCGGCCAATGCAGGGTATTTGCGTAATTGCTGCCAGTCCTTCTGGTCGAGTTGAGATTGGGTGGTTAGCCACGAAAGCGTTTCCACTGCGGCCAACTCAACAGAATAAGCTTCACCAGCAACAAATAAATAGGCCTTAGCAGTATCGTTATGCCAGGCAAAGCGTAAATACCCATTGCGTTGTAAATACTCGCCGTTGTTAAAGCGTCTATCCAGTTCGGCGAGCGAGGCTTTATCAGCGATAAACTCGTCGGCCAGCTCCTGTAAAGTTGATTTGGTTTCTGTGACCAGTCGCCCTACCGCTAAAACCATTAAGTCAGAGTTTTCAGTGATGGTTTTCAACAATAAATTCTGAAACCGCTTTATTGCACTGTCATCAATTTCCGTTGTTGAAGACGCTGCGTTTGTATCGCCATCAGCATAAAGTTGTTCTGCAATATCCTGCTCTTGCAGTGTATGACTGAAAGCATCCAGCAACTGTAACTGTGATGGGGCCCTAAAACCTACTGAAAACGTCAGGCACGGATTTAATGCCACACCATGATGAGCATAGTGCGGTGGCAAATAAAGCATATCACCTGGATGCAAATCCCATTGATGATCGGCTGAAAACTGCTGCAATATACGTAAATCGGTATCACTCCTGAAAACCGCATCGGCTAACGGTTTATCACTGATTTGCCAGTGCCTGATTCCCTGCGCCTGCAGTAAAAAAACATCATAGCTATCGGTATGCGGTCCAACTGAACCGCCCTCCGGTGCGTAACTAATCATTACATCATCCCGACGCCAGTCGGCAATGAAATCAAATGCAGTTAGCAGCTTCTGTAACGGTGGATAATGCTTATCCATATCCTGCACCAGTAATGTCCAGTGTGTTTCCGGTAAAGCAGCAAAATCATCTTCATCAAAAGGACCGTGTTGCAGTTGCCAGGGCCTATCACCAAACTCTTCAATCAAGCGTGATTCGATTTCTGCTTCAGCTGCAAACGCAGCTAAATCCTCTTGAGTCAGATCACTGACGGGCAGAGGAAATGCCTGACGAATCACCAACGGTTTCTTTTGCCAGTATTCATCTAGAAACTGCTGCTGAGTCAAACCGGTATTAAAAAACGCTGTCATAAGCTTGCTGCATGAAACTGTAACTGGGGGTAAAGCCTTGGGCCTTCATTATGAATAACGACACGACTAATTGCGGCGTAAGGCACTTGAATGCGAAACATTGCCTCAAGCGGCATTGCTAACACCTCAGCGAGAATAACGCGAATAACCCCGGCATGAGCGACCAGTAAAATATGATTATCAGTATGGGATTGCACTAAGGTTTGCCAGGCTTTTTGAATACGCCGTTGAAACGCTAATAATGATTCGGCATTGGCTGGCGTATTTTTTATCGGGTCATCATAGAAGGCATAAAACGCTTTTTTGTTCTGTTGCTCCAATTCGCTGGCAGTTTTACCTTCCCAGTCACCAAAACCGATCTCTATAAATGCAGAATCACATTGCAATGAAATGCCATGTTTATCTGCAAGTTCTTTGGCAAAGTCCGCGCAACGAATTAAAGTGGAACTGACTATTTTTTGCCAGGGCTGACTATTTTCAGTTGCACAGCGCATCTGCTGCCAACCTAACTCACTTAAAGGATCATCCAGTTGCCCACGATAGCGCATTCCGCCTTGGGGTTCTCCATGACGCATCAAATCGATCACTAAAGCCATTGTTAACCAATAATTTCAACTTTGAGAATGACGTTATCCACCGCTGTGACCTGGACCCGAGTCCCTGTAGGACAATCGGGCCCATGCACTTTCCAGGTTGAATCGTCGAGAATGACTTTCCCCTGTCCATTCACAATAGGGTTGGTCAATGTGATAATGCGGCCAACATGCTGTTCGCCGCGCCGGTTTAATAGGGGTTCATCGGTGGCAATGGGATGTTTAATGTAATAGCGGCGCCACAACACAATACTGAGCACCGACAATACTGCAAACATCAACCATTGAAACTGCCAGGCAATCTCAGGAAACAGTAACAACACCAGACCGGTGAGAAATGCCGCGATTCCCAGCCACAAAGCAAAAAAACTGGGCAGGATAATTTCCAGAGTAATCAACACTATTGCTAATACCCACCAGTGCCAGAAGTCGATAATGAAAGGCATATCAGTTGTCTTTACGCACGAAGGCTTCTTTAGCCAGTTCGGTTATGCCTGCCAGTGAGCCGATAACGCTTCCAGCCTCCAGCGGCATCATGATGATTTTGTGATTATCGGCACTGGCCATATCTTTGAGCGCTTCAATATATTTTTGGGCAACAAAATAATTTACTGCCTGCACATCGCCTTGGGCAATCGCTTCAGAAACCATGGTGGTGGCTTTGGCTTCCGCTTCTGCAAGACGCTCACGTGCTTCCGCATCCCGAAATGCCGCTTCACGACGGCCTTCCGCATCCAGAACTGCAGCCTGCTTCTCACCCTCTGCACGCAAAATTTCAGATTGACGATGGCCTTCAGCTTCCAGGATATTTGCGCGTTTAATCCGCTCTGCTTTCATCTGACGGCCCATGGCCTCAATCAGATCGGCTGGTGGTTCAATATCCTTAATTTCAATCCGGGTAACTTTAATGCCCCATGGTGTTGTTGCATCATCGACCACTGTTAGAAGACGTGTATTGATTTCATCACGTTTGGATAGCAATTCATCCAAATCCATTGACCCCATTACTGTCCGCACATTGGTCATGGTTAAATTCAGAATGGCATTATCCAAACCACTGACTTCATAAGCTGCTTTTGCGGCATGGATCACCTGATAAAACACCACACCATCAACTCGTACCATTGCATTATCCTTGGTGATAATACCTTGAGAGGGCACATCCAATACCTGCTCCATCATGTTGATGCGTGCGCCAACCTTATCAATCACCGGCACAATGATATTCAAACCTGGTCGCAAGGTTTTGGTATAGCGGCCAAATCGTTCAACCGTATATTCCCAGCCCTGGTC
>DELT01000063.1:19860-43153 GCA_002354555.1 Methylophaga sp. UBA2689 | reverse complement strand
GCCACGCATCCTTGTGCAGGATCTGGCAAATTGTATAAGCCGCGGATGATTTTCGGCATGAATAGTTCAGTGTAAAAGGAAAACACAACAGACTAACGGGAAATTAGCAAACATTCCAGCAGGCATGTAAGCTTCGATTAACTTATAATGTGTCGTTAACGCGAGATTTGTACAGAGGCCGATATGGTGGCAAAACGCAAAAAACTTGAATATGAAGCGGCAGTCAGTGAGCTTGAGTCACTGGTAGAACGCTTGGAAAAAGGCGATATCAGTCTTGAAGAATCATTAAAACTTTACGAACGCGGCGTATTACTTACCCGTGATTGTCAGGAAGCATTACAAGCTGCCGATCAAAAAGTACAAATGTTATTACAGCAATCAGGCCAGTCTGCTTTAGTGGATTTTGATCCAGACTCCGAGGCATCGTGACAAAAACGTTTTCGCTTTCTGACTGGATGTCCTCGCACCAGCAACGCATCAGCCTGGCTTTGCAACAACGATTACCCAATCAAAATGTCATTGCAGCTTCACGGTTATCTGAAGCCATGCACTATGCAACATTGAACGGTGGGAAACGTCTGCGTGCCATGCTGGTTTATGCAACAGGCGAGGCATTTAATGCCGATCATGATGCCTTGGATTCAGCCGCCTGCGCAGTTGAGATGATTCATGCCTATTCACTGGTTCATGATGATATGCCAATGATGGATGATGATGATTTGCGTCGCGGTAAACCCACTTGCCATAAAGCCTATGATGAAGCAACTGCCTTATTAGTAGGCGATGCATTGCAAAGTCTGGCGTTTGAATGTCTGACAGAAAACGCTTTACCGGCAAATCAGCAAGTTGCTATGGTTAAATGTCTGGCACATGCTTCCGGTGTCATGGGAATGGCCGGTGGCCAAGCCATCGATCTGGCTTCGGTGGGTAAACAACTTAACCAAACAGATCTGGAAGCCATGCATTTATTAAAAACCGGCGCTTTGATCCAATCCAGTGTTTTGCTGGGAGCTTACTGTGGTAAAAATTACAGTTCGACGGATTTACAACACCTTAATGATTATGCCGCAGCTATTGGCCTGGCATTCCAGGTGCAGGATGATGTGTTGGATGTGATCGCAGATACTGCTACCTTGGGAAAACAACAAGGTGCGGATATTGCTCGGAACAAACCTACCTATCCCGCTTTAATGGGACTTGAAGCCGCCCAGCAAAAGGCGCAGATGCTGGTGAAAGAGGCATTGACAGCATTGAATAATCTCGGAAATGAATGTTTAGCTCTGCGGGCACTGGCAACGTTTGTCGTGCAACGAACCTTTTAATCACACTGATTTATCATGACAAGTTTACTTGCACAAATCGACTCCCCCGCCCAATTACGTCAATTAGAACGTAAACAATTGGATCAATTAGCGATTGAGATCCGCGAGTTAATAATTGATCAGATTCAACAAACGGGGGGACATATTTCGTCAAATTTGGGGGTTGTCGAGCTGACATTGGCTCTGCACTATGTGTTCAACACCCCTGAAGACCATTTGGTGTGGGATGTTGGCCACCAGAGTTATGCGCATAAAATTCTGACAGGGCGCCGAGACCAACTGCATACTATGCGTCAACCCGGCGGACTTTCCGGTTTTCCCAAGCGCAGCGAAAGTGACTATGACAGCTTCGGTGTCGGTCATTCCAGTACGTCAATCAGCGCTGCTTTAGGCATGGCAATTGCCGCTCGGGCCAGCGGCTCACCAAGTCGCTCTGTGGCCATTATCGGTGATGGTGCACTGACTGCAGGTCAGGCATACGAAGCGTTGGCTCATGCCGGTGACCTGAATGCTGACATGCTGGTCGTACTCAATGACAATGAAATGTCGATATCCAAAAATGTCGGTGGCATGGCCAACTATTTAGCCCGGCTACTTTCTGGTCGTTTTTATCGTTCTGCCCGTGAAAGCAGCAAGAAAATGCTGGAAAAAATTCCGCCTGCATGGGAGTTCGCAAGACGTACCGAAGAGCACGTAAAAGGCATGATGGTGCCAGGTACGTTATTTGAAGAGATGGGGTTCAATTATATTGGCCCGATTGATGGCCATGATCTTGACACCTTGATTACCACATTAAGTAATCTGCGCAACAGCAAAGGTGCTCAGTTCCTGCATATTGTGACCAAAAAAGGCAAAGGCTTCGAACCTGCTGAGCAGCAACCCTGTAAATATCATGGTGTAAGCCCTGCCAATAGTAATAAAAAATCCGGTCCAACCTTTACCCAAGTATTCAGTCAATGGCTGTGTGATATGGGAGCAGCTTCTGAAGATCTGATCGCGATTACACCCGCTATGTGTGAAGGATCCGGTCTGAATGCGTTTGCTGAACGGTTTCCAGAAAGATATTTTGATGTCGGCATTGCAGAGCAACATGCGGTGACATTAGCGGCAGGTATTGCTTGTGAAGGCAAAAAACCGGTAGTGGCCATTTATTCAACCTTTCTGCAACGCGCTTATGATCAATTGATTCATGATGTGGCTCTGCAAAACCTACCGGTGTTATTCGCTATTGATAGAGCCGGTCTGGTTGGCGCAGATGGTCCAACACATGCCGGAAGTTTTGATTTAAGTTATCTGCGTTGTATTCCGAATATGCTGATAATGACACCCAGTGATGAAAACGAATGTCGGCAAATGTTGACCACCGGATATCATCATAATGGTCCTGCTGCAGTGCGTTATCCTCGAGGTTGTGGCAACGGTACGGCGATTGAACCACAACTGGATAGCTTGCCCATCTGTAAAGCCCAAACCTGTCGTACAGGCAAGAAAATCGCCATTCTGGCTTTTGGCACCTTATTACACGCAGCACTTGACGCTGCTGAGACAATTGATGCCACAGTGGTGAATATGCGTTTTGTTAAGCCATTGGATACCACGCTACTGGATGAAATTGCAGCCACTCATGAGTTGATAATCACCATTGAAGAGAATGCACTGATGGGCGGAGCCGGTAGCGCGGTCAATGAATATTTTCAACAGCAGGGTATTGATACAAATTTACGGATAATGGGCTTGCCAGACCACTTCATTGAGCATGGTGATCATGGGCAGATGCTCAGTGCCTGTGGGCTGGATGCAAGTGGCATTATCGATACCATCAATCGTTATTTTGCGTAATAATAGCCTGTTCGATAGGCTAATTCCCGAGTATAATAGTCAACATTATGAGCGCCACCTATACCTTAAAAATTCTGGCTGATTTTGCCTCTGCACATACCCTTAGGGACTATCCCGGGGATTGTCGTCGCATGCATGGCCATAATTGGAAACTTGAAGTTGAAGTCACTGCCAATGCACTTAACCAGCATGGTATGGGCATGGATTTTAAAACCATTAAAACGGCGACTCGTGAGTTAGCAAAAACACTGGATCACCGTTATCTGAATGATATTCCCCCGTTCGATGAGATTAATCCTACGGCAGAAAATATCGCCCAGTTTTTTTACCAGCGCCTTAGCGATACGCTAAACAACGACACAGCCAGAGTCTCTGGTGTCACGGTATGGGAAACAGACCGTGCCTGTGTCAAATATAGTGAGGATTAACCCGAATCATGACTGATCAAAACAAGCCAATAGCTGCAGCAGAAATCGAAGACGTTCAGAACATCAAAGATAAACGTCACATTGCGATTGATAAAGTTGGCATTAAAGATATTCGCCATCCTGTTGTGGTCAGTGATCGCACTACCGGCGAACAGCACACTGTTGCCAATTTCAATATGTATGTGAATCTGCCACATCAGTTTAAAGGCACACATATGTCACGTTTTGTTGAGATCCTTAATCAACATGAACGTGAAATTACTGTTAAATCATTTCATACCATGTTGGGCGAAATGACTGAACGTCTGGATGCTGAATCCGGCTACATTGAAATGAGCTTCCCCTATTTTGTAAATAAAGAAGCACCGATTTCAAAAGTCCGCAGCCTGATGGATTATCAAGTGAGTTTTATTGGTGAAATTGTTGCCAAGAAAACCAGTATGACCGTCAAAGTAATTGTTCCGGTTACCAGCTTGTGCCCATGTTCGAAAAATATTTCGGATTACGGTGCACATAATCAGCGTTCACACGTCACGCTGACCGTAAAAACAGATAGCTTCATCTGGATTGAAGATTTAATTGATTTGGTAGAAGACGAAGCATCATGCCAAATCTATGGTTTGCTGAAGCGTCCGGATGAAAAATATGTCACCGAACATGCTTACGACAATCCGAAATTTGTTGAAGATATGGTTCGCGACGTTGCAGCACGTTTAAATGCCGATAGCCGTATCAAAGCATATACAGTTGAATCAGAGAACTTTGAATCGATTCATAACCATTCAGCCTATGCTTTGATCACTCAGGGTTTTGATTGATTTACTGAATATGCCCCGCACTAATCAAGCCAGTTGCATCCGCAACTGGCTTTTTTATTTGAGCTTGTGCTCTTTCCAAGATTAGAATTTTTGGCGTAAATCCAGCCGTTCGCCTTTGCGTTCCATATCAAACGCATTCAGAAAACTCATTCCCAACAAAGCCCGTTGTGGTTCTGGCCCATCAAGCACGACAGCCGCAACATTTTCCAGTGAAATATCACCTAGTTGCACTGATTTAAGTTCAATAAGATAAGCCATTTCAACCCTGGAAGCCGTTCTGACACTGATCTGTTCTGCTTCCAGATAATTCACGCCTAAACGTTTGGCAGTTTCACTGTTAATTGCAATAACTGAAGCACCTGTATCCACAACAAAATCCACTGTATAACCATTGATAGAGCCACTGGTGTGGTACATTCCATTGGTTGGCCATATACTAACGACTGGCATTTCTGCCGGTGCAGAATACACACCTCCAACTCGATTATTCAGCTCAAACACACCCTGCTTGCCTGCAACCTCCAATACAGCCTGATTGCTATCTGCGCTGATTAAGGTGACCCCTTCAGGAGTTTGTTCGCCGACTGATAAAAAATGTTGTTTTTGATTAATTTCCAATACGGCGTGATCACGGAATAACGCGGTGACCACAATATGTAAATCAGCCGACCATGCGTTATGTGGAATACCAAGTATAATGAGCATTAAAATCATTAATTTATGCACAGCATCTACTCAACAAAAAGCCATTAACTGCAAACAGCATGACTGAATCGACTTACCCTACCGTGACCGGCATCATTCTCGCTGGTGGCGAAGCACGCCGTATGGGCGGTAATGACAAGGGCCTTATACCTTACGTAAATCAGCCGCTGATTACGCATGTCATTCATCATCTTGCACCTCAGGTTGAGCAGTTGCTAATCAACGCTAATCGTAATATAGAGCGTTATCAACAATTTGGCTATCCTGTTATCAGTGATTCGCTTTCCGGCTTTCAAGGACCATTGGCTGGCATGCTGGCCGGAATGCAAATGGCAACCACCGATTATATTCTGACAGCTCCCTGTGACAGCCCCTCTCCCAGTCCGAAGTTACGGCAACGCATGATGGAAAGTTTGCTGCGCTCAGGGAAAAAAATCGCTGTCGCATCTGATGGACAGCGTATTCAACCAGTATTTTCATTATTACACTGTGAACTGGCAGAGGATTTACAGAAATATCTTGCTGCTGGGGAAAGAAAGATTGATCGCTGGTTTAAGCAGCAGGGAATGATTGAAGTGGATTTTTCTGACCAACCAGAGAGTTTCACCAATTTCAACCATCCGGAAGACCTGCAATCACCTGCCATGTCATGTTCAGTACCATTGCTGGGAATTGCCGCTTTTAGTGGCACTGGTAAAACCACCTTACTCACCCAGTTGATACCTAAACTTCGCGCTGCTGGAATACGCTTAGCGGTTATAAAACATGCGCATCATCTTTTTGATATCGATCAGCCCGGTAAAGACAGTTACCGAATTCGTGAAGCAGGTGCCAGTCAGGTACTAGTGGCCTCCAGAAAACTGCTGGCACTGATGCAAACCAATGAAAATGGACAAAAAGAACCACTTTTATCCGACTGTCTGGCGCGTCTGGATTTAGAGAACTTGGATTTTATTCTGGTCGAAGGCTTTAAACAGGAAGCAATACCCAAGCTGGAATTACACCGCGCCAGCATTGGTAAACCTCTGTTGTTTCCGGAGGATCCCAATATTATTGCCATTGCCACTGACTCCGAACTGGCAATTGAAACTCAAATACCTGTATTGAATTTAAACGATTTGGACGCCATCCTGAACTTTATAAACAACTATATTCGGCAATATCAACATGACTGACTTTACGCCCCAACCAAGCTGCGCCACTCCTGAACCGGTTAGCACTCTGAAGGTGGAAGACGCCAGACAGAAAATTCTGCAACAGATAACAGCAATAAGCTGCTGGCGAAAAGTCGCATTGCGCGATGCACTGGGACAGGTATTACACGAAGATGTGATTTCACCACTATCCGTTCCTCCGCATGCTAATTCGGCAATGGATGGTTACGCGTTACGTGGCGAAGATTTGAAGCATGACTCCACCTCCTTAAAACGGGTGGGCAGTGCCTTTGCTGGCAAACCTTTCGACAAAACCGTTAATGCCGGCGAATGTGTAAGAATCATGACGGGTGCAATGATGCCCGAGGGTTGTGACACGGTCATCATGCAGGAACAAGCCGAAGTTGATAATGATCTGATAACGCTGCACGGAGAACATCATAGCGGCGAAAATGTGCGACTGGCCGGAGAGGATATTCAGACCGGCGCGTTGGTGCTTACTGCAGGGCGTCGAATTACCGCAGCTGATTTAGGCTTACTGGCCTCATTGGGTTTTGCGGAATTAAAGGTTCGTCGTCGAATTCGGGTAGCATTTTTTTCTACCGGTGATGAATTACGATCGCTTGGCGAAACATTAAATCCCGGCGATATTTATGACAGCAATCGCTACACCTTGCATGCCATGCTGACACGTCTTGACGCCGAAATCATAGATATGGGAGTAATTACTGATAGTCCCGAGGCTTTACGTCAGGCGTTATTGCAAGCCGCTGAGGAAGCTGATGTGGTGATTACTTCTGGTGGTGTGTCAGTGGGTGAAGCCGATTATGTTAAGCAATTACTGGATGAACTTGGTGAAGTACATTTCTGGAAAATCGCAATGAAACCCGGCAGACCACTCGCCTATGGCAAAATTGCCGAGACGCACTTTTTTGGACTGCCAGGTAATCCGGTTTCAGTGATGGTGACGTTCTATCAGTTTGTACAACCTGCCCTTCACAAGTTGGCGGGGGGGGGGTATCACGCGCCAATAGTATTGCAGGCGGTTGCAGCGGAGAATATTCGTAAGCGTCCCGGGCGTTTTGAATTTCAACGTGGATTATTACGCAGTAATTCTGCCAATCAATTGGAAGTTACGATGACCGGCGAACAGGGCTCCGGCATTCTGCATTCCATGAGCCATGCCAACTGTTTTATATTACTGGATGAAGATTGTGACGGTGTGGCCGCCGGTCAATCTGTCACCGTGCAACCCTTCGCAGGTCTGATCTGATGTCTGAAAATCAATTGAAACAACAACACGAATTCAACAAATTACATAAACGTCTGCGTCGCCAGGTCGGCCAGGCAATTGCCGATTACGACATGATTCAGGATGGCGATAAAGTCATGGTATGCCTGTCGGGTGGCAAGGACAGCTACACCATGCTCGATATTTTGCTGAATTTACGTGATCACGCGCCGATAGATTTTGAGTTGATTGCGGTCAATCTCGATCAAAAACAACCCGGATTTCCGGAACATGTTTTACCTGAGTATCTCAGTAAAATCGGCGTGCCATTCCATATTATCGAAAAAGATACTTACAGCATTGTTAAGGAAGTCGTACCTGAAGGCAAAACTACCTGCGGTATTTGTTCGAGACTGCGTCGGGGATCTTTGTATGGTTATGCACGTCAACATGGCATTACCAAAATTGCGCTAGGCCATCATCGTGATGACATTATTGAAACGCTGTTTTTAAATATGTTTTATGGCGGCAAGTCCAAAGCCATGCCGCCCAAACTGCTGAGTGATGATAAAACCAATATTGTTATCCGCCCGCTCTGTTATGCCAAAGAGTCGGATATCACCCGCTATGCTGAAGCTAAGGCCTTTCCTATCATTCCATGTAATTTATGTGGCTCACAGGAAAATCTGCAACGTCAGGTGATTAAGGAAATGCTGCAAACCTGGGAGAAACAGCATCCTGGTCGTGTCGAAAATATTTTCCGCAGCATCCAGAATGTGGCACCATCCCAATTGGCTGATCAGCAACTATTTGATTTTAAAGGACTTGAGCAGTTTCGCCTCGAACCTACGGGTCATGAAGACTCAAGCTATGATGAAAAAACCTTCCCAGCTTTAGCTCGTGTCTAAGTTTTGCATCCTTAGCATAAAGTTATACACCTTTCACTGCATTGTTACAGTGCTCTTACAGCTTACTTCGCTAAGTCGTTGAATGCACACAAAACTATTATAAGGTATTGATTTTTATAGGTTTTAAAGCATGGTTAAATTTTAACCATTTAGTGTTGTGCTGTTAAATAATAATGACTTAGCGATTTTCAACAATGTTAACCACAGACTTATCCACAGAAATTGTGAGTAAGTCGCTAAGCCATTGATCATCTCTTTTAACTAATTGACTAGCAGACTATTACACCAAAATATAAATATTTTGAATAATGAACAGTGAACCGAATCAAGTAGATTTATGATTTAAATTTACCTGTGGGGGAAAACATAAATAAACTTTATATGGCACAGTATTTGATTTTTAATCCTTCCAAACACATTAAGTTATTCACTTTTTCCTAAATTGTTACAGTTCTGTTACAACAAGTTATGCTAAGTTGTTGAATATACAAAATTGTTACATAACCATATGATTATAATAACATTTTCAAAATGGTTAAAATTTAACCATTTTGAACAGCAGTGTTACAGATTAACGACTTAGCGATTTTCAACAATGTTAACCACAGACTTATCCACAGAAAATGTGAGTAAGTCGCTAAGCCGTTGATTGTCTCTTTTAAATGCTTGAGTTACTTGATTGTCGGAGTAAAATCTTCTGCAAATTCCAGTGCATTGCCATCTGGATCACGACAGAAAAAAGCAGCCCGACCAGACTTGCTGCGTGAAAATTCAACACCTGCCTGTTCCAGACGTTCGGCAAGTGCTTCAAGATCTTCAACCAGCAGTGCTACATGACGATCCCGCCCTCCATGTTCAGGACGACCATCTGTCGAGTCAGGATTGGGTAATACCATCAAATGTAATTGTTGTTTGTTATCCAAATCCAGCCATGCACCATCATAGGCAAATTTAGGGCGATTCGGATTGAGAGGGATTTGCAAGACATCACAGTAAAACTTCAGCGACGTAGCTAAATCAGCCACCAGAAAACTGGCATGCGCTATAGACTTAATCATAAACAATTCCTGCAAATTAAAATAAAACCAAGGGGCTGCAACACTTTTAGAGTCACCACTGAGCAGAGTCATTTGTTTCAACCTGGCAAATTGTGGTGATGTAACCATTCTACATAAGTCATTTCCAACACAATAGTGCGGAAAACAGTCTCAATATTTAGCTTAGAATCAATATTACTTACGCATGATAAATTAGCCGCAGGATTAGCGATTGGCCTTTTCCACCTGAGCAATTCCGAATGCAGCAATAAAAATGAATGCCCCGCCCAGCCACTCCTGAAGGGGCATCATTTCTGTAGTGAGTAAAGCTGACGAAATTGCAGCAACAATCAATTCAAACAACATGATAACAGCTGCCAGATAGACCGGCATTCTGGCCAGGCCATATAGAACTGTCATCGTCATGGCAATGATAATTCCGCCCCCCACCAAAACAGCACTTAACCATACAGATATATCCACTGAGGGTAAGGAAGCCTGCTGTAATAACAAAACGACTATTGATACTGCAACCACTCCCCATAAAATGATGGTGGTTTTTAAAGCCATAGGCACTGCCGCCAGCTTTCGACTTAACACATTGTTCACCGCAAAACACAGACTGGCAAACAAGGCCAGCCAATCCGCCAGACCATGCGGCCATGGAAATCCCACTTCGGGTCGCCATAACATTAAGACCGTGCCCCCCATCGCCAGCACAAACATAATGATGGCGGCCAGAGACAGCTTTTCACCTAGCCACCAGCGACCTAATATCACCGACCATAAAGGCGATAAATAAAACAACAACATCACCCGCATTACCTGACCTTCATTCAACGCGACTAAAAAAGCGAGATTGGTCATACCAGCCGCCAGGGCCAGCCAAAGCAGATCGGCAGGAATATGTTTCCAGCGATAACGGTTTTTGATAAAAATCGGCAAACTGGCGATGCCAGCGGTGAGGTACATGATCAACGTCACCCAGACTACCGACATGCCAGCCTGTTCGAACAGGCGCATGGGATACCAGATGATGCCCCACATGGTGGCAGCAAATAACAGACTAAGGATTGCCAGCTTTGATTCGATAGGATTTACAGAGTTCATAATGATGCTTATAACACGACAGTCAGTTGAAGCGTTATAATGGCCGGATTTTTGTTATCCGGCGATATGTATTAATGAATCCAGATCTGGCCCTTTTACACCCTTATCCTTTTGAGAAATTAGTCGAACTGCAGCAAGGTTGCCAGCCGCCGAGTGATCTCCCGCATATTTCGTTATCCATTGGTGAGCCAAAACACCCTACTCCCGGTTTCATTACCGAAGCGGTCATCAGTCATTTGCATGGCTTATCGGTTTACCCAACAACGGCAGGCAGTATCGAATTACGCCACACCATTGCGAATTGGCTGGATCAACGATTTCAGTTAGCAGGTCATATCGACCCGTTATCGCAGGTGCTGCCGGTTAATGGCACCCGAGAAGCGTTATTTGCCTTTGCTCAGGCAATTATTGATCGTCGTAAAGATCCACTGATTGTCATGCCCAACCCGTTTTATCAGATCTATGAAGGTGCGGCATTTCTCGCTGGAGCAGAACCCTATTTGCTTAACTGCACTGAAGAAACCGGCTTTGTACCGGATTTTGATGCGGTTCCCGCGAGTGTCTGGTCTCGTTGTCAGTTGTTATATTTATGCAGCCCGGGTAACCCTACCGGTGCGATTGTAGATGCTGAAACGCTGACCAAACTGATTCAACTGGCCCATGAATATGATTTTATTATTGCGGCTGACGAATGTTATTCCGAAATCTACTTTGATGAAGCCTTACCACCCGTAGGTTTGTTACAAGCAGCGGTGGCAGCTGGATATAACGATTTAAGCCGTTGTGTGGTCTTTCACAGCTTATCCAAGCGATCTAATGCGCCGGGATTACGTAGTGGCTTTGTGGCAGGCGATGCCAACGTTATGAAATCTTTTCTGCGTTACCGTACCTATCATGGCTGCGCGATGCCACCATCGACCCAATCTGCCTCTATTGCAGCCTGGACAGATGAAGCGCATGTAGCACACAACCGGCACCTGTATAGAGAAAAATTCGCAGCCGTACTCGACATTCTGTCACCCGTGATGAACGTCATCCAGCCCGAGGCAAGTTTTTATTTATGGGCAGAAACACCGATTGCCGATACCGATTTTGCTCGCGGCTTATTTGATCAATATAACGTCACCGTATTGCCGGGACGTTTTTTAGCCAGAGATACCAAACAGGGTAATCCTGGCGTTAACCGGATCCGCATGGCATTGGTTGCACCTCAAGATGAGTGCGTCGAAGCGGCCATGCGGATCCGTGACTATATTGAAACCTTATCTTAATAATTTGGAGAAACCGATGAGTGATATCCAGCAGATTATCGAAACGGCATTTGAACGCCGTGCAGAAATCACCCCAGCCAATGCTGACGCGCAAGTACGTAATGCGGTCAATGAAGTTCTGGGAATGCTCGACAGTGGTAAAGCCCGCGTCGCAGAAAAACAAAATGGTGATTGGGTCGTCAATCAATGGTTGAAAAAAGCCGTTTTATTGTCGTTCCGCCTGAATGATAACCGCCCGATGTCTGGCGGTGAAACACAGTATTTCGATAAAGTTGAACCAAAATTTGCCAACTTTAGCGAAGCGGATTTCAATACTGCCGGTGTGCGTGTTGTTCCCCCTGCAGCAGCGCGTCGTGGTTCATATATCGCACCAGGCGTTGTTTTGATGCCTTCTTACGTCAATATCGGTGCCTACGTGGATTCCGGCACTATGGTTGATACCTGGGCGACTGTGGGTAGCTGTGCACAAATTGGTAAAAACGTTCATTTATCGGGCGGTGTGGGTATCGGTGGCGTACTTGAACCTTTACAAGCCGGTCCGACAATCATCGAAGATAACTGTTTTATCGGTGCCCGTTCTGAAGTGGTTGAAGGCGTTATCGTTGAAGAAGGTTCAGTGATTTCAATGGGTGTTTACATTGGCCAAAGCACCAAGATTTTCAACCGCATGACCGGTGAAATCAGCTATGGTCGTATTCCGGCTGGTTCTGTAGTTGTTTCAGGTAACCTGCCTTCTAAAGATGGCACATACAGCTTGTACTGCGCTGTTATTGTGAAACAGGTTGATGAAAAAACCCGTGGTAAAGTCGGTATTAACGAATTATTGCGTGATATCTAAATAGTTTGTAATTGGCGGTAACCGCTTATAGCAGTTACCGCCTTTTCTACTGCTCCATGCAGTGAAGCCAATGATGCAAAATGAATTGATATACTGTATCATTTACCATCAATTCGCCTACCCTGTGGGCTTTTTCAGGTGCAACGGCAACGATGAAATTGTTTGGCATTAAAAATTGTGACACGGTCAAAAAAGCCAGACGTTGGCTGGATGATCATCAGATTACATACCATTTCCATGATTTTCGTACCGATGGTTTGGATCAATCCATCCTCCAACAGTGGTTGAATTACGTCAGCTGGGAACAGCTTATCAACAAACGTGGCACCACCTGGCGCAAGCTTGAAGACCCGCGTAAAGATCAGCTTGATCAACAATCTGCTGTCGAGTTAATGCTCTCGCATCCCACACTTATTAAACGCCCGGTTATCGAAGATGCTTCCGGTGTATCAATAGGATTTAATGAATCTGATTTTCAGGCCCGCTATGCAAAATAATCTTTCTGACACTGTTCAGCTCACCATTGATTTAATTCAACGTGACAGCGTGACACCTGTCGACAAAGGCTGTCAGATCATGCTGGCAGAACGGTTGGCTAATAGTGGCTTTAATGCTGAATACCTGCGGTTTGGGGAAGTTGACAATCTGTGGTGTCGGCGTGGACATAATGGCCCGTTATTTGTATTTGCCGGACATACCGATGTTGTGCCTACCGGACCGGTAGATAAATGGAGCCACGAGCCGTTTGCCGCCAAAATTGAAGATGGCATTTTGTATGGCCGCGGTGCAGCAGATATGAAAGGCAGTATTGCCGCTATGGTGACGGCTTGCGAACGTTTTGTTGCTGAACACCCTCAGCATGCTGGCAGCATTGCTTTTTTGCTGACCAGCGATGAAGAAGGTCCGGCCATTGATGGTACCGTTAAAGTAATTGAAACATTGCAGGCACGTCAGGATCATATCGACTGGTGTGTAGTCGGCGAACCGACCAGTACCGACAAAGTAGCCGATGTGGTTAAAAATGGTCGCCGTGGTTCGTTAAATGGTTATCTGACAGTTCAAGGCAAACAGGGCCATATTGCTTATCCTCACCTGGCAGATAACCCGGTACATAATCTGGCCCCGGCATTGGCTGAACTCTGTGCGGTGCAATGGGATCAGGGTAATGCTGATTTTCCGCCTACCAGCTTTCAGGTATCCAATCTGAACAGTGGCACTGGTGCGACCAATATCATCCCAAGCACAGCAGAAATGATTTTTAACTTCCGTTATTCCACTGAAGTGACTCACGATGAATTGCAACAACAGGTCGAGGCGATTCTCGATAAACATGGTGTGGCATATCAATTGGATTGGGTGTTATCGGGTAAACCCTTTCGTACAGCAGGTGGTAAATTACTTGAAGCCGTTCAGGTGGCGGTTAAAACAGTCACCGGTTATGAAACAACACTATCTACTTCGGGTGGCACATCCGATGGTCGTTTTATCGCGCCTACTGGAGCACAGGTAATTGAACTTGGCCCGTTAAACGCGACCATTCATCAGATAGATGAACATGTTTCAGTTGCCGATCTGAATACATTGTCGGCTATTTATCAGCAGTTGCTCACTGAACTGCTGGTGAACTAATCTCGATGCAAATTCGGCATACCAAACATCTGTTATGGTTCTTTGCAGCAGCATTATTGCTGATGCAATCCATAGCCGTTTGGCACGATGCCGAACATGCTTTTCATGATCATATAGCCTTATGTGATCAGCTAAATGTTGTCAGTCACACTCCATCAACCGATAACCACAATCAGCTGAAAATTGCTGTCTGGCAACAATATTTTCAGTTTCAATCTTCTGTAACCCTCCCAGCTCGTTTCGAAGATTTTTATCTTTCATTCGCGATTCGCGCTCCTCCCGTTTTCTCATAGCGTTCAAATTTGACTGAATGCCATTTTTCTATTCAGAAAATGGCTACTGATTTCTGCTATGAGGATTATTCGTGATGAATAAGAAACCTATTGTAGTGCTGCTTGCTGCCGCACTCTCCCCTATGGCTTCTGCAGTGTTAGCTGCTGAAGATACTGTTGATATCCCACGCCTGGTGGTCACTTCTGATCCATTAGGCAATCGTACCTCTGATGAATTGATCCAGCCAGTGACGGTAATTGCGGGTGATGAACTCAATCAAAAACGCGCCAGTACAATAGGCGAAACATTGGATGGCCTACCTGGTGTGCATAATGCCGACTTTGGGCAGGGCGTAGGACGTCCTGTGGTTCGAGGTTTACAGGGATCCCGTGTGAAAGTGCTGGAAGATGGCTTGAGTACTTCCGATATCTCCGGTGAAGGTGCAGATCATGCTATCGGCATGGATGTTGGCCGTGCTGATCAAATTGAGGTTTTCCGAGGTCCGGCGACATTACTTTATGGCAGCGGTGCTGCTGGAGGCGTTATCAATGTTCGCAGTAATCGATTTAATCCTGAATTTGGCGATGCTCCAAGAGTAGATGGCCAGATGTCATACGGCATCAATGGTCATGATCGCCAGGGACGTTTGGGACTTGAACTGCCACTGGGGGACAGTTTTGTATTGCGGACGGATTATGGGGTACGTCGCAGCAGTGATTTTGATATTGATGGTTATCAGCAAAAAGACCAGCAGGTCGGCCGTAAAGATAAATTACAAAACAGTGAAGTCGAAAATGATGTTTTCTCTATCACGGGTTTATATAAAGGCGATTGGGGCTTTGCCGGTTTGGGTTACAGCACTTGGGAAACCCAATACGGCATTCCCGAAGTCTTTTTAGGTCAAGGAGAAGAAGAGCAGGAACGTATTCGCGCGAAAAACGACCGTTTTGATTTTCGCAGTGAAATTAATGATCCATTACCGGGTTTCAGCGCTGCTAGGCTGAAAATGGCCTACACCAGCTACCGGCAACAGGAAATTGGTTCTGAATTTGATAATGGTGCATTTGTTGAAAGTGAAGTTGAAACGCGTTTCAACAATAACGAAACTGAAATGCGGCTGGAAATGGTGCATAACCCTATTGGCGATTGGGAAGGTGTTGTCGGTCTGCAAATTAATGATCGGGACTTTGAAGCTGATGGAGAAGGTCACGGCCATGGAGATGGTGATGAACACGGTGGTGGTTTTTATATCCGAGGTAATGACACACGCACTGTCGGGTTATTTGTGCTGGAAGAATTACCCACGCATTTTGGTCGCTTTGAAGTCGCTGCACGGGTCGATCATGTGCGCTCCAGTACAGACAATCTGGATGAGGCCAGAGATATTGATTTGCCAAGTGGTGAAGAGTTACAACAATCTGCCATTCTGGGAAGCAACAGTTTCACTCCGTTCAGTTTATCGGCAGGAACTCTGGTTGAGGTCGATCCAGCCCATCATTTCAGAATGTCAGTTACCCGTTCGCAACGGGCTCCGTCGGCAGAGCAGTTATATGCCTTTGGTAGCCATGCAGCAGCAGGGACTGTTGAAATTGGGGATCCGAACTTAGGCAAAGAAACTTATACCAATTTTGAAGTCGGTTTTGATCGTCATGTAGGGGCATTCCGCTATGAGCTGACTACTTTCTATAACTACGTCGATGACTTTATTTATTTAGCAGCACAAAATGATGGTACTGGCCAAGCCATTGAAATTGAGGGCGATACACTAGTAGTTAATGAACAACAAAATGCCAAGTTGTATGGTGCTGAATTTGGTGCCATAACTGACTTGATTGATGGTCCTATTCCACTGAGCATGCGTCTGTCTGCCGATCATGTACGCGGTAAACTCAGCAATGGTGAAAATATTCCTCGCATGAGTCCAACACGCTTAGGGATTGGATTTGATACATCTTATGCTGACTGGGATTTCAGTCTCGACTACCGTCGGGTCTTTAAACAAACCAAAACCGCTGTGACTGAAAGCAATACGGACGGTTATAATCTGGTTTCGTTTGATGCCAACTGGTCCCCAGCAAGTTTAAAAGGTGCTGAAATCTTTATTCAGGGACGTAATTTGCTGAATGAAGACGGTCGTCGGCATACCAGCTTCTTTAAAGATGAATCGCCGATTCTGGGACGAACCATATACACCGGTATTCGTTTCGACTTTGGCGGTTAACCGTTAACATTATGCTCAAACTGAAAAGGCCCGCTTTGTCGGGCCTTTTTTGTGGAGCAAGGGTCAATATTCTGCTAGATTGGGGTATTTTTACGGATAAATCTACATGGCTTTAATTGAAACTGGCGATGACATCAGCAGCATTAAACTGATCTATATCTTTAATCTGGTGGGTTCGCTTATCTACCCCATGCTGGTGATGGGCGCTCTTGTTGCCTATGAAAAAAAAGGCAAAGCCCCAGATTGGCTACAATCGCATTATCTATTTCAAATAAATGGTTTTTATATCAGCCTCATATTGCTAATGGTTTCCTGGGGACTTTTATATCTGGGCAATTTATACGGGCTAGCGGTGATGGTGGTATGGATAATCTGGAATATCACCCGCAGCGTCAAAGGACTGAAAACATTAAAAGCCCAACGTCCAATAGCAAATCCTAATAACGGTTTACTGGGCTAACTAAACGCGATAAATCGCTAAAGGCCCTGTGGCTTGTTGGGTCGGCATAATTTCCATCGTGGTGACATTCATATGCGCTGGCGTATTGACCAACCACCAGATGGTATCGGCAATATCCTGAGCAGTTAGTGCAACCGTATTTTCATAGACTTTTTCAGCTCGTTGCTCATCGGCTTTAAAACGTACCATGGAAAATTCGGTTTCGGCATTGCCAGGTTCTATATTAGTTACCCGGATTTGTGTACCCAATAAATCTGCACGAAGGGCCAACGAAAACTGTCTGACAAAAGCCTTGCTGGCGCAATACACATTACCGCCCGGATAAGGCCAGTTTCCGGCGACCGATCCGATATTGATGATATACCCCCTGTCTCTTGATTGCATGCCCGGTAAAACCAGTCTGCTGCAGCGCATCAGGCCTTTGATATTGGTATCGACCATACGTTCCCAATCTTCGGGATCAGTTGCGTAAGCGGGTTCTAGTCCTAACGCAAGGCCTGCATTATTGACCAATACATCAATCTGCTGAAATTCCTCTGGTAGCTCTGCAAACGCTTGTTCGGTCGCCTGCCGGTCACTGATATCAAAACAACTGATACATACTTGTGAAGCACCACCTAACTCCGCTTGCAAGCTTTGCAGACGTTCCAGACGCCGCCCGGTAATAATCAGTCGCCACCCTGCTTTGGCAAACAATCTGGCACATGCTTCACCAAATCCTGCGGTGGCGCCGGTAATCATAATGATTGGGGATGAATTCATTTTTTGCCTTTAATAATATTTGAACCGCAGATACACAGAGGGCACAAAGATTTTTTTAATTGATATATCCGCAAATTACGCAGATTAAATTTTTTTGTGAATAGCTTTAAAGAAGCTAAAGTATAAAACAATGTAGGTTGGGTTAGCGCAGCTTAACCCGACACACCCGAGTTAATACACTTGATAAAACATCTGCGAAAATCTGCGTAATCTGCGGATTATTTTTAGAATTTAGAAAGCCCTAAAAATTACTCGGGTTTGTTTACAGTTACATCGTTTAAAAAATCTCCGTGTCCTCTGTGTCTCTGTGGTTGATACAAATTAATAAACTTAGTTGTGATAAATCTTGTTAGCCGCGGATACTGCAACGCCTGAATTAATATTTGCGTCCATATCCGTCAACACCGCATCCAGAGCACCCAGGCATAACAGCACATTTTTCTGGTTTGCGGCATAGCCCATTAAACCAATACGCCAGATTTTACCGGCCATTACCCCTAAACCCGCACCGATTTCCAGACTGTAATCTTTTAACAGTCGGCTGCGAAAGGCAGCATCATCCACACCTTGCGGAATAGCGACTGAATTAAGCTGTGGCAAACGGTGAGCCTCATCCACAACAAATTGAAGTCCCATTGCTTCAATCCCGGCTTTCAAGGCGTTATGATGCAGACGGTGCCGATCCCAGGCATTTTCCAGGCCTTCTTCCCTTAACAAGACTAATGCTTCATGCAAAGCATACAGCGCATTAATCGGAGCAGTATGGTGGTAAGCGCGTTTGGCACCTTCGCCCCAATAACCCATAACCAGATTCAAATCCAGAAACCATGATTGCACTTTGGTTTTACGATTACGTACAACTTTGGCTGCTTTTTCACTGAAACTGACCGGTGATAATCCGGGTGTACAGGAAAGACACTTCTGGCTACCGGAATAAATAGCATCAATACCCCATTCATCCATTAAAATCGGCGTGCCTCCCAATGAAGTCACGGTATCCATGATGGTCAGGCAGTCGTGCTGTTGTGCCAGTTGGGCGATTGCTCTGGCATCAGATTGCGCACCGGTAGACGTTTCCGCATGCACGAAGGCAACTAATTTGGCTTCTGGACGCGTTTTTAAAGCGACTTCCAGTTTATTAATATCGACTGGCTTACCCCAATCGTCTTCCACCATGATTGCGGTTGCACCACAACGTTCAACATTTTCTTTCATTCGTCCGCCAAACACGCCGTTTTGACAGACTATTGCGGTATCCCCCGGTTCAAGCAGATTAACAAAACAGGTTTCCATGCCAGCAGAACCTGGCGCAGAAACCGGCATCGTTAAGGCATTATCTGTCTGAAAGGCATATTGCAGTAAGGTTTTCATTTCATCCATCATGCCGATAAAAGCCGGATCCAGATGACCAATAGTCGGGCGCGACATGGCTTCTAAAATACGTGGATTCACATCCGATGGGCCCGGTCCCATTAAGGTACGTTGAGGAGGATGAAAGGTACCAATAGAAGTGGATGCTTTTGTCATGTTCCCTCTCTGAATCTTTCTATCAAGTCCGGATTAGCATATCAGGCGCCCTCAGCAAACACGATAGTGCGACGACCGCTTACAATAATGCGATGTTCTATATGGGCTTTCACAGCACGTGCCAAAACCAGCCGCTCAATATCCTTACCAATCATCACTAGATCTGCCGGGCTATTATCATGACGAACCCGTTCAACATCCTGTTCGATGATCGGGCCTTCATCCAGTTCCGCGGTGGCGTAATGTGCGGTAGCACCGATTAGCTTCACTCCCCGTTCGTATGCTTGATGATAGGGCTTGGCGCCCTGGAATGCGGGCAAAAATCCATGGTGAATATTGATAACCTTACCGGCAAACTCTTTAACAAACTGCTCTGACAAAATTTGCATATAGCGCGCCATCACCACCAGATCAATCTGATACTCGGAGAGTAATGATTTAATCTTTGCTTCCTGTTGCTGTTTGGTTTCCTTGGTGATGGGCAGGTGATAAAAGGGTTTTTTGAACTGACGCGCCATATTCTCCAAATCGGGATGATTCCCGATAATGACAGGAATGTCGCATTTCAATTCGCCTTCGAGCTCACGCAACAGCAAGTCATAAGGACAATGTGATGCCCGGGTCACCAGTAAGGCTACGCGGTATGGTACATCGGTGAAATGTACTGACCAGTTCAGTTCCATGGTTGCTGCTAACAAGCTGAATTGTTGATGAAGTATCTCATGGGGTAACTGAGCTTCATCTTCCACCTTGAGGCGCATGAAATAACGACCGTGCTCTGTATCGGTATATTGCTGACAATGCAGAATATTGTAGCCACGCTCAGCAAAAAAACCGGTTATACCGGCCAGCAAACCTTTTTGGTCGGCACATTGAATCAGCAACACGATGGCTTTCATGAAGAAACGACCTCTACGGGCAGAAAATCAAAGCGCAGATGCTAGCACTTTGTAGCTGATTTATGAATATTCATTATATTTGTCAGCCCGGCCTTTGACTTTATCAACGGGATATTTAGCCGCATTTTTTTGCATTTTACGTTGTATGGCCTGTTCAATATCGATATTAAGATCGTGACAAAGATAGCTCAGATATACAGCAACATCGGCTATTTCATCTTCCAGAGCTTCACGTTTATCAGTCTCCAGCATTTGCTTAATTTCGGTCTTGTTACGCCACTGAAACCATTCCAGCAGCTCAGCCGCTTCGATGGATAATGAAATCGCTATGTCTTTAGGATTATGAAACTGTTCCCAGTCTCGTTCACGACGGAATTCAATTAACTGTTTTAATAAATCGGCATTAATCATCTACAAGAAACCTGTTTACCTGCTGAATAAAAATATCGGGTTTTTCGGCATGCACCCAGTGTCCTGCACCATCGATCACCACATGTTCTGCCTGAGGATAAAGTATCTTAATATGCTGCCAATCTTTGTCAGTTACATAATCAGAGTTTCCCCCACTGATAAACAGTGTCGGTTTTTCCACAGGATCATCTGGTGCTACACTTTGGAGCAACCCCGGATAACTGCAAAATAAAGCCTGCAAATTAATACGCCAGCTAAATCCTTGATCACCTTTTTGCATGTTAAGCAATAAAAACTGACGCACCATAGGATCAGGCAGTGTATCCACCAGGGCTTCACTCGCTTCTGTTCGCGATGTAAATTTTGACAGATCTAATGCCATTAAAGCCTTGAAAATAATACTATGCTCATCGGGATACTGGCGAGGAGCAATATCAACAACAATAAGTCTTCGGACACGGTCAGCAAACGTTTGGACAAATTGCATCGCTGTTTTACCTCCTAACGAATGTCCCATAAGATCGATTGTTGGTAACTCTAATTCATCCAGTAAATTCAGCAGATCTTCTGCCATTAATTCAAAATTTTGCTGTGGATGATGAAAGGATTGCCCATGATTACGCAGGTCAACACTGATAACCTGTCGCTTTGCTGATAAAGCTGAGGCGATACTACGCCAGTTATCAGATGAACCGAATAAACCATGCAGGATGACTAATGGCTCACCTTTCCCTACAGATTGATAGTGTAATCTCATAGTGGCTCACGTTAACACGTTATAATGTGTGATTGAAAAATTTGGAGAGAGTGAACGTGGACGAAGCAATTTTGATGATACTGGTCAAACAATATGCTGATCGATTTGGCATCACCTTCAGTTCAAAACATTTGGATGATGAAGTGAAAAAACAGCAATTAGTGAGTTTGATGCAACAAGCATTAGCGGGTAAGCGTGGCCCTGTTACTGATGCGGACTTAAACTAAAAAAACACCCTTAGCATTTTGCTAAGGGTATTTTCGTATTCAGATTAGATTTTCTCGAACACCAGACAGGCGTTGGTTCCGCCAAAGCCGAAACTATTCGACATCACAGCCTTAAGATCGGCATTATCTTTACGATCCAGAACAATTGGCATGCCCTGAGCCTGTTCATCAAGATTATCAATATTGGCAGAAGCAGCCACAAAATTGTTTTCCAGCATCAGCAGACTATAGATAGCTTCCTGGACGCCAGCAGCGCCTAAAGAATGACCAGAAAGAGATTTAGTTGAACCAACCAGTGGTATCTGTGTTTCGGCAAACACTTTTTTAATCGCACCTAATTCCGCCAAATCACCGACCGGCGTACTCGTACCATGCGCATTGATATAGTCAACTTTGCTATTACGCATGGTCGACATTGCCATTTCCATACAACGTTGTGCGCCTTCACCAGAAGGAGCCACCATGTCATAACCATCAGAAGTGGCTGCATATCCTGTCAATTCAGCGTAAATTTTGGCACCACGCGCTTTGGCATGTTCATATTCTTCCAGAACCAAAACGCCTCCACCGCCAGCAATAACAAAACCATCACGGTCGGTATCGTATGCACGGGAAGCCTTTTCAGGCGTATCGTTATATTTGGTCGATAAAGCACCCATCGCATCGAACAATGAGCTCATGGTCCAGTGTTCTTCTTCCGCACCACCAGCAAACACAACATCCTGTTTGCCAAGCTGAATTTGCTCCATAGCATTACCTATGCAATGGGCACTGGTGGCACAGGCGGAAGACATCGAATAGTTAATGCCTTTGATTTTGAAAGGAGTTGCCAGACAGGCGGAAGTGGTACTTCCCATAACCTGAGTGACACGATAAGGACCAACCCGTTTCAGTCCTTTTTCGCGGAGAATATCCGCTGCTTCAACCTGATTGGAAGAGGATGCACCACCTGACCCCATCACCAACCCTGTTTTAGGGTTGGAAACATCGCTTTCGCTTAAGCCTGCATCCTGAATCGCATGTTTCATTGCGATATAGGCATATGCGGCCGCATCTCCCATAAACCGCAACACTTTACGATCAATAAATTCTTTAAAATCAATATCAAAAAAACCCGCTACATGGCTTCGAAATCCCATATCAGCATATTGCTGCTTAAAGCGGATACCAGAACGACCGGTGCGAAGTGATTCGGTAACGGTGGCGAGATCCAACCCCAGACAAGAGGTGATCCCCATACCTGTAACAACTACACGTCTCATTGTCTTGTCCTAAAAGTTGTCAGTTGAAGTAAACAGACCAACTCGTAAATCTTTGGCGAAGTAGATATCGCGCCCATCTACCGATACTGTGCCATCTGCAATGGCCAATACCAGCTTGCGTGAAATTACTCGTTTCAAATCAATACGGTAAGTCACTTTTTTGGCAGTAGGCAATACTTGGCCGGTGAATTTCACTTCACCTGA
>DELT01000063.1:16060-19720 GCA_002354555.1 Methylophaga sp. UBA2689 | reverse complement strand
GCAACCCGGCATAACGGGATCTCCCGGAAAATGGCATTTAAAAAACCATAAATCCGGATGAATATCCAGTTCAGCAATGATTTCACCTTTCCCATAGGCGCCACCATCATTTGAAATATGACTGATGCGATCCATCATCAGCATATTCGGTACTGGCAGTTGGGCATTACCCGGGCCAAACATTTCTCCATGGCCACACTGCAAGAGTTCCTCGAAGGAAAAAGATGATTGCTTACTCATGAAATTCTAAAATAACCCTACAAATTAAGCACGACATAATAGCATGATAGTTTGAATGCAGAAAAAGATGCAGCTATCAACGCACTGGTTCTAATAAAAAGCCATACCCTACGGCATGGCTTATCGATTTTATTGAGCTGTGGAGAATGATTATTTACGGTTATCAGCAACTGTGGTTGCCGCAGCAGGCGCAATTATCTCAAGACTTTCCAGTAATAAACCCATACTGTTGAGCAGCCGATACATCGTAAAAATTTCATCATATTGAGCATTCGTCAGTGCGATACGCGCCCGGAACAATTCATTCTCGGAATCCAGCAAATCCAGTAATGTGCGCTGGCCAAAGTTAAATTGTTGCTGATAGGCATCGCGGGTTTTTTCAGCTGATGCAGCATATTCTTCAAAGTATGACATTTGTCTGCGTACTGTTTCCAGAGCATTCCATGACAAACGGACACTCTGCTCCACTTGACGGTGCGTATTGTTGCGAATTTCAGCCGCCTGATTAATCAAAAATGCTGTCTCTTCGCGTCTTGCCGCATCTTTGCCACCATTCAACAGATTGTAACGTAGCCTGAACATGGCAGTGACATCTTTATCCGTTCCACGAACGCCATCAATATCATGATCAGAACGAGTGCCTAATTCAAAATCAACGCGCGGTAAAAAAGCAGCTCTGGTTACGTCATGTTGTGCATTGGCCGAAGCAACGTCAGCTTGAGCGGAACGTAAGGTTGGATGATTCTGGATGGCGATATTAACCGCTTCTTCCACTGATATTGGCAACAACGGTTCTGGTGATGGGGGCTGCGACAATGAGGATGGAGCTTCACCTACGACCCGTAAATAATTGGTTTCGGCATCACGCAAATTGCTTTGCTCAGCCATTAAATTGGTTTCCGCTAATGCCAGGCGACCCAAGCTCTGATCCATGTCAGCCCGTCTTCCTACGCCACGTTCGCTGCGTAAGGTAATCTGATCATGGGTACGCAGATGAGATTCCAGATTGGTTTGTGCTAATTCCACAAGTTTCTGCCGGCGCAACACATTAAGATAAGCTTCTGTCGCCTCTAAAGCCGTATTTTCAGCCACACTGTAAACTGAATGTGCGCGTGAATCGGTTCTGGCTTTTTGACGTTCAACCTCATTTTTGGTCAGGCTGCCATCGTAAAGCATTTGCCGTAAATTCAAACTGGCTTCATCACGATTTAAATGAATCTCACCATCACCACGGTTTCGAGAAGCTGGATTATCAGTTGACTCCCAACCGGTTCCTAGCCCCAAATCAATTGTCGGGAAATAACCTGCCTGCGCCTGTTCAATTTCTTTGGAAACCGCCTGACGCTCACTGATAGAAGCCAAAACATCCGGATTGGTTTTTAGAGTGGTATGAATTGCTTCCTGTAATGTTTCAGCTTGCACAAAGCTACAGCAGAGCAATGATGGGATTAAAAAAAGCGCTTTGTTCATATTCTTTTCCTAGTTCAAAGCAGTAATTAGTATTCTTTATCAAGGGTCACTACCGATTACAGCTTCTCCCCTCCCGAAGTAATACTTACTATTCCATTACCGGCCGATTGTAGTCAAAACAGTTCAAATACACAATCTAGTCTATCGAAGATCCCTAAAGACGATAGCCAGAGAAAGACGATCAGGTAAACTCATTTTCTGAAAAATGGTCGTTAAGTGAGCTTTCACTGTTCTTTCAGTGATATTCATATTACGAGCGATCATTTTGTTGGTCGCACCATGACTTACCATTTTGGCCACTTCCAGTTCTTTTGGAGAAAGTGTTTCTGCTGCTTTACGCTGTTTTTCACTCACTTCTGGAATATGACTGATTTCATCTATCAAACCGGATATCACATGACGCTCGACCCAGACTTCACCATTCAAAATCAATAGCAGAGCTTCCTGTAATTTGCTCATCGGCAAATTTTGATTGAAATAACCACGAGCGCCCTGCTTCAATGCGGCTATTTGTACCGGGATAGGCCGTGGAGGGCCAATCACCAGAATTCTGCTATCCGGGCATAGCTTTTTGAGTTCACTGATAACCTGATCAGGATTGTCATCCAGCAAAAATTGATGGCAAAGCACCAATTCTGCGGTTTGTTTTTTTACTGCGTCGAGTAAACCGTTAATATCCTTATAAAGGCTAACCTCGTACAAAGCTGGCAATGCATCGGTTATGACACGTGCCACATCCGCATCTGCAGTAGCCAGATAAAGACTTTTTTCAGTCTCTGTAATTACAGTCATCGTTCAACCTTAGCCTCAACGCTCTCTCAATGCTTCATTTTTTGCTTTCAGTATGGGCTTTAATAAATAATCAAGCACGGTTTTTTCACCAGTCAGAATATCTACGGTCACTGTCATGCCCGGAATAATTCCTAATTCACCCATACTACTTTTTATAAAATTTTGTTCTGTGCGTAAATAGATAAGATAAAAACTTTCATCTTCTTCATTAGTGATGGTATCCGCACTGATTCTTACCAGCTTTGCCTCTAGTCCACCATAAATTGAAAAGTCATACGCTGTAAACTTTATTATTGCTTCCTGGCCTGGTCTTAAAAAAGCAATGTCTGCTGGTCGTATCTGAGCTTCGATAAGTAAATTATCTTCTAAAGGAACAATTTCCACCAGATCCATACCTGGCTGTATGACTCCACCGATAGTATTGATCATCAAGCGTTTGATGGTTCCTTTCATTGGCGAACGTACATTCGTCCGGGTCACCCTATCCTTTAATGCCGATACAGATTCTTCAGTACGTTCCATTTCAGCGCGCACCTCACTGAGCTCTCTTGCCGCTTCTGACTCAAACCGGGTAACTGCTTCATTTATTTTCTGCTGAACTTCATCAATAGAAGAGCGAATACGGGGAATCGCCAGACGATTTGAGTCCATTTCACCCCTCAGATCATTGACGGTACGTTTCAGTCTCAATATCTCAACTTCTGACATGACGCCAGCTTCCAGAAGAGGTTCGGACATTTTTAATTCCTGATTACTCAACTCAAAACTGCGACTGAGCTGCTGTTGCCTAGCCTGTTTTTCAACCAGTTCCTGCCTGCGCTGTTCAGCTTGTCTTTTTAAAACATCAATCGTGCTTTGCAATTGTAATTGTCGTGATTGATACAATCCCCGTTCTTCTGCTGCCAGCTCCGGCTGATTGATCATCAGTTCGTCGGGAAGCTCCAATGGCTTGACCTCACTCTCTGCACTCAATCTTGCCGTTCTAGCCAACAGCTCCCAGTAAGTTAATTTAGATTCTCGAAATGAAGATGAAAAACGTGTGTCATCAATCTTTAATAGTACATCGCCTTTTTCAACCATTTGTCCTTCACTCACCAGAACATCCGCCAGAATGCCCCCTTCGAGATTTTGAATTATCTGAACTTTGCTGGAGGGAAC
>DELT01000063.1:0-15945 GCA_002354555.1 Methylophaga sp. UBA2689 | reverse complement strand
GTTGAGGCCATCGTTGCCGCACTGATTTCAGACATGAAATTGACATCGTCATTATTTTTTTTAAACCAGGCCATCCAATTACCCTTTCGAAACCCGGATATGTCCGCTCTTTAACGCAGCCAGAATTTGTTCACGTGGCCCATCGGCCACTAAATTACCCTGATCCATCACTAACACCCGGTCTACAAGGCTTAATAGAGAAGCACGGTGTGTAACCAGAATTAGAGATTTATCTTTAATAATTTCACCCAGTTTGGTTTTAAAGCGTTCCTCACTACTGTTATCCATGGAATTGGTTGGCTCATCCAACACCAACACGGGAGGCTCCAGTAATAAAGCCCGCGCCACGGCAATACTCTGACGTTGTCCACCTGAAAGGCCTTCACCACGCTCTCCGACAGGCATATCGAAACCTGATGGATGCCGATTGATAAATTCAGTCACGCCAGCTATTTCAGCCGCACGCAATACAGCAGCATCATCAGCAAAGGGAGCTCCCAAAGCGATATTGTCGCGCACGCTGCCATAGAACAGCATGACATCCTGAGGAACATAACCAACAGACCGGCGTAAATCAATTGGATCAATCTGACGCAGATCGGTCTCATCCAGAAGCACCGCTCCCTCTGCAGGTTCATATAAACCCAGAATCAATTTCTCTATTGAGCTTTTCCCGGAGCCGATTCTGCCGATAATGGCAACTTTTTCACCCGGTTTAATTTTAAAGGAAATATCACTTAATGCGTCTATGGCCTGCTCGGGATAGCGGAAGCTGACTTGTTTGAATTCGATACCACCCTGGAATTTCTCACGATGCAAAAATTCCCGACCGCTGGGACGTTCAACCGGTAAATTCATCATATTGTTCAAAGAACTTAACGCGGCTTTTGAATGATGAAAACGCGTTAAAATACCTGCCAGCTGACCCATTGGTGCCAGTGCTCTGCCTGCCAGTATGGTGCTGGCAATCAAGGCACCCATGCTGATTTCGTTCTCACTGATTTTGTACACCCCATAAACCACCACAGCAATAGTGGTCATTTGCTGAACAAAACTGGTTAAATTTACTGCTGCTGATGACAACAGTTTGGCCCGTTGGCTGTATTTGGAAATAGAGCCGGCAGTTTGTTCCCATTTACGTTGTAATGGGCTCTCTGCTCCCAGACTTTTGATCGTTTCAAGGCCGGTTAATGTTTCTATAAGGGTGGCGCTTTTTTGTCCCGCGTGACGGAATAACTGCTTAATTGCACGACCTAACGGGATTTGGATGATTAAACTGATCAAAATCGTAATGGGAATAACCGCCAACGGAATATAGGCTAGATCGCCAGCAATCATCCAGATAACGGCAATAAACAAAAAGGTAAAGGGTAAATCAATCAGCGTGGCGAGTGTGGCCGAAGTAAAAAAGTCACGAAATGACTCAAACTCCTGCATGCTATTAGCAAAGTTGCCCACTGAATTGGGCCGAGCCGCCATTTTGATGCCCAGTACCTTTTCAAAAATAGTGGCGGATAAAATAACGTCAGCTTTTTTGCCGGCAACATCAATAAAATAACCACGTAAAGTACGTAGTAACAAATCAAATACAAACACAATCGCCAGACCAATCGCCAACACCCACAATGTTGCCAGCGCGTTGTTGGGCACGACCCGGTCATAGACATTCATCACAAACAGCGGTGAAGCTATGGCAAATAAGTTGACCAGAATGGAAGCCACGAATACTTCGCTGTAGATTGGCCAATAGCGTGTCAGCGTGCCCCAGAACCAGTGTCTGGCACGAGGAATTGCCGAGTTTTCACTCCGGTTATCAAAATGCTGCACTGCTCGGATGAAAATGGCATAGCCAGTGTAATACTGTTGTAGCTCGTTCAATTCCACGACAGTTTCAGCGTCGCCATTTTCAGGATAAATGACCGTAGCCTCTTTGCCGTTAAGTTTCAGCAAAATACAGGCATTGCCATCATTCAGAAGTAATACGGCAGGTAGCACCAACGGAGAAATTTTACGTAGTGAGCGTTTTATGACTTTTGAAGAAAGCCCTGCCCGTTCAGCCGCTCTGGAAAACAATTCTGGGGACAGTCGGTTATCCACTAGGGGAAGACCTGCTACCATCGAATCAGGGCTATGTGGTTTTCGTAAAAGTTTGGTGAGAACCGTCAGACATGCTAATAGCGGATCATCATGAGTCAGATAAGCCGAGTCAGCTTTCCATTGCCGATTCTGTTCTTGTTCAGTGGTTGCTTGATTTTCCATTTAATCCGACGACGCTACCCAGCTCAAAATGTGATGAGTTTCACAGTTTTTTTCTTTACTGTAAACCTATGACCGCTTACTCTTTCCAAAGGTAGCATATCAAGAATAATCGGGAACAATAAGATGGTATACGTCGATCGCGATGAAAAGGGTCACATAATTGGGGTTTTTAATTCCCCAAAGAGCGATGATAGCCAATACATCTCTCCTCAAGCACCGGAATTAATTGAGTTTCTTGGTCAATCCAACCGCCAGGAAGATATTCAAACCATTCTTACAGCCTCAGATATGGCGATGGTGAGGGTTATTGAAGATCTGGTGAACACACTGATAGATAAAGGGGTGATTTTATTTACCGACTTGCCTGAAGTAGCGCAGCAAAAATTAGTTCAGCGTGAAAAAATTCGCCATCATCTTAGTTCATTGGAAAATTTGATGAACGAAGATGAAGGCTTGCTCTAATACTTAAACGACACTATCGCTTTTTAATTCGACTAGCTATTATCCGTTTGCGTTTTTCCTGTGGATTCTCTGCCGGCTTCTTCCGCTCTCTAAACGGATTATCACTGGTCTTAAACTCAATCATCACCGGTGTTCCCTGCAATTTGAGTGCAGTACGGAAATAATTTTCCAAATAACGTCGATAGCTGTTTGGCGTCGCTTCTGTCTGATTACCATGGATAATGATACGGGGAGGATTTTTACCGCCTAAATGCGCATAACGGTATTTAATCCTGCGTCCGTTAACTAATGGTGGTTGATGATCGGCAACAGCTTCTTCCAATACTCTGGTCAATTGTGGCGTAGGAATTTTAGCTAAGGCAGAGCCATACGCTGTTTTTACAGATTTAAGTAATAAGCCAACACCACTGCCATGCAAAGCCGAAATGAAATGCGTTTTGGCAAAACTCAAAAACGGAAGACGACGCTCAATATTGGTGGCAACCCACTCACGTTCCTGTTTCTCCAGACCATCCCATTTATTGACTGCGATAACCACAGCGCGACCACTTTCTATAATCAGCCCAGCCAGATGCAGATCCTGATCCACAACACCCTGATGCGCATCTAACACTAACAAAACCACATTAGCTGCCTCGATTGCCTGCAGGGTTTTTACAATACTGAATTTTTCCAGAGCTTCTGAGACTTTTGAACGACGTCTGACACCGGCAGTGTCGATTAAAATATAATTGGTACCGTCTTTTTCAAATGGAATATAGATACTGTCGCGAGTTGTACCCGGCTCATCAAAAGCCACAACCCGATCTTCACCAAGCAGACGATTCACCAGCGTTGATTTACCGACATTGGGTCGTCCCACTACTGCAAGACGAATATCGCCAGAGGTATCTTCTTCTGACTCTTCTTCATCAGTCTCCACAATTCGAATGGTGGGTAACTCGCGCATCAGAGTGCTCATTAAATTACTGATACCACGTCCCTGAGTCGCAGAAATGACTTCGGGCTCTCCCAGTCCAAGTCGATAAAAATCTGCAGCCGCTAATTCACGTTGTTCACTTTCCGTTTTATTAATCACCAATAAAACCGGTTTACCGACATTACGTAATTGTTTGGCGATTAACTCATCAGCAGGTACCACACCCGCTTTACCATCCACTAAAAACAAGATCAGATCTGCTTCTACAATCGCCAATTCAGCTTGCTTACGCATCAGATCTGACATATCGTCACCCTGTACGGTCAAGCCACCCGTGTCGATAAGAATAAATTCAGCTTCCTCATGGCGGGCATTGCCGTATATGCGATCACGGGTCAACCCCTCATGATCTGCCACCAAAGCATTACGGGTTTTGGTTAAACGATTGAATAATGTCGATTTGCCAACATTCGGCCGCCCAACAAGAGCAATAACAGGTTTCACAGTTAAGGGATCCGAATGGCGGAAAGCTTGCCGCCTGTAGTCATGACATAAAGCACACCATCACGAACGATGGGTTGGCTGCGAATAGGCTCTTTATCCAGTCTTTGACGAGCAACAAAACGGCCATCGGAACGTGCTACCCAGTGTAAATAACCTTCAAAGTCACCTACCACCACATATTCACCGGCAATGACTGGCGCGGTAATGTTTCGTCTTAGCAATAATGTCTGACGCCATAGAGAATCACCAGATCCGTCAGCGATTGACCATAGATAACTTTGGTCATCACTCACATAAACAGCATCCGTTGACGCCACTGCAATACCGGTTGCAGAAGACATTTCTCGGTCCCATAGGGTTTGTCCGGTATCCGTATCCATTACCGCTAAATTACCCTGAAAAGCGACTACGTAAATCATACCGTTTTGGATCACCGGATCGGCATCTATATCGACCAATCGCTCTAACTCAGTCCGACCACTTGGCACAGCGACACTTTTTTCCCAGATGACTTTGCCATCGTTGAGAGAAAGTGCAACTAACTTACCGTTATCATAACCAGAAAATACCGTTTGTCCGTCAATAACTGGAGCGCTGACACCACGTAGACTTAAAAGTGGTACTGCGCGTTGATAATTCCACAGAATATTGCCGCTGCTTGCCGAAATCGCTGTTAACCTTCCATCTGCCGTTCTCACAACAACGCTATCGCCACTCACTTTTGCCGGAGCAAGGACTTCACTGCTGAGACGCTGACGCCAAAGTTCGTCACCGTTGCTGTCATCCAAAGCGACTACTTCTCCACTTTGAGAGCCAACAACAATCAGCCCTTCTCCGCCACCAACACCTGCCGCAACTGGCATATCTAATTTGTTGCGCCATTCGCGTCGGCCATTTTCAATATTATGACTGCGAACATCTCCTTCCTGATCCACCGTGACAATGGAGTCACCTTGAATCCATGGAGCAAGATTTGAATAAGCCGTTGCAGCACCATCACCAGTACCGGATGACCAGAGGGTTTTGGGTTCGAACTCAACTTGAAATTCAGTGAGTTCAGCTGGAGGAGCTTCGTAGCTGTCAGCCGCAAAGAATTCTTTTACTGTTCCACAACCAGCAAGCGTCATAAGAGCAAAGCCAACAACGGTATTTCTAATTACATTAGCTTTCATTAATAACGGCCACATCATCACGCTTCATTTCCAGGAGAGTTTTACGAGGGTCGTCTGCATCCATACTTGCAATAGATTCGACATACGCTTCATAGGCTTCTGTTTTATTTTCCTGAGCAAGATAAATATCACCCTTGAGTTCAGCAAATAGAGAAACAAATCCTTCAGAGACGGTTTGTTGAGTCAATTCCAAAGCTTTTGCGTATTCAGCCTGATCGACCATAAGGCGAGCCATACGTAATCTGGCCAAATCTTTCTGAGCACTAAGCTTTGCCTGGTCAACAGTCCACTGCAGATATTCCAATGCCGCTGCAGTTTGATCATTCCGCACTTGTTCAGCAGCAAGCTCCAGCGAGGCAAATGCTGCATAAGGAGTAGCAGAATGCGTTTGCATGAGTTCCTGGGTCAGGTCTTCAGCAGCCGTTAAATCAGCATCGCTGAGATTCATCTGAACTTGTTGGTACATTGCTGCAGCCTGTTCAGTCTTGGCTTGTTGAAAATTAATCCAATACCGACCGCCAAAGATTATTGCACCACCTAAAACAACACCGGTTACTACTGATCGGCCATTTTCGCGCCACCAATTCTTTATCGCTTCGCCTTTTTCATCATCCGATGCGTAGATATCCATCGTTTTCTCCTTGCTTACCGCAATTTAAGGATAGTTAAGCCATCACTTTTTCATAAGTGAATTAAAGTGCCAGATTATACGTGTTTATCCGCTGATTGTGCTAACCGTGGCATGCACCAGTCAGTCGCACCATATAAGTGCCTTTAAACGTAATATCGCACCATAACAGTTCAATTTAAAAGGATTATCTGAATAACAAAAACCCTAGATGATTGTTTTATATGAATTTGTCTAAATTGGTGCAAGTCTTGCTATTTTGGTGCTTGCTCAACACTAATTATAAGGAAAACTAATTGTGCAAAACGCAAGCGACGTACTTTTTATACTAATAGGCGCCATTATGGTGCTGGCAATGCATGCTGGCTTCGCCTTTCTTGAAGTCGGAACCGTAAGGAAAAAAAATCAGGTTAATGCTTTGGTCAAAATTATCACTGACTTTGGTGTTTCCACTATTGCTTACTTTTTTATCGGCTATGGAATTGCTTATGGTTTGAATTTTTTTGAACCTTCGCCATTACTGACTGAAAACAATGGCTATGCTTTAGTAAAATTTTTCTTTTTATTAACATTTGCCGCAGCAATACCTGCCATTGTTTCAGGCGGTATCGCTGAACGGGCAAAATTCAATCCTCAACTAATTGCCACTTTTTTAATTGCCGGCTTTGTCTATCCATTGTTTGAAGGCATCAGCTGGAATGGATTGTTTGGGATTCAGAATTGGCTGGAAAATCAATTTGGCGCGGCCTTTCATGACTTTGCCGGCTCTATTGTCGTACATGCTGTTGGCGGATGGATAGCCCTGGCAGCCGTTCTGTTATTGGGGCCAAGAAATGGACGTTATGGCAAACAAGGCGAAATATATGCTCACCCACCATCAAATATTCCTTTTCTGGCGCTAGGCGCATGGATCCTGACCGTAGGTTGGTTTGGTTTTAATGTAATGTCGGCTCAGGAAATTGAAGGGATCAGCGGATTGGTTGCCATTAACTCTTTAATGGCGATGGTTGGAGGTACCCTGGCAGCATGCTTTATTGGTCGTAATGACCCCGGGTTTGTCCATAATGGTCCACTGGCCGGTTTAGTAGCCATCTGTGCAGGCTCGGACATCATGCACCCCCTTGGTGCATTAGTAACAGGTTCGCTTGCCGGGGCCATTTTTGTTATCACTTTTACCCTGGCACAGAATAAATGGAAAATTGATGACGTTTTAGGTGTGTGGCCACTTCATGGGTTATGTGGCGTATGGGGTGCTATTGCTGCCGGTATTTTCGGGCAGGTCGCTCTCGGCGGAATGGGCGGGGTCAGCCTGGCTTCTCAGTTTATCGGGGCAGCTATTGGCGTAGGTATCGCGTTTATCGGTGGTCTTATCGTTTATGGCGGCTTGAAAGCAATTATGGGGCTGAGGTTAAGTGAAGAAGAGGAATTCAATGGAGCAGATTTGAGTATTCATAAAATCAGCTCAACCCCGGCAAACGATTAAGGTTGCTTATCAAGTCATCGTCATCCGGTAGGAAACTACCGGATGATGCCACCTTGTTGCTGATTCAGGAACTCGATGAAGATTGTTAGTTCTTCAGCTTCCTGTTTAATACTATGCAAGCGTTCCCGTGCTTCTTCCATGCGTAAACCTGAACGATAAACCAGTTTGTACGCCTGACGGATATTTCGAATCTGGGTATCGGTAAAAGCACGTCTACGCAAGCCTTCAACGTTAATTCCGACAGGTTCGGCCATATGACCGGAAACCAGAACATAAGGTGGAACATTGCGAGATATAACGCTGCCCATCGCACTGAAACAATGTGATCCAAGGTGATTAAACTGACTCACCAGCGTAAACCCACCAAGAATAACATGTTGATCAACAATGACATGTCCCGCCAGAGAAGCGTTATTAGCAAATATATTGTCATCGCCAATAATGCAGTCATGAGCAATATGTACATAGGCCATGATCCAGTTATTACTGCCGACTTTGGTAACTCCACCGCCCTGCACTGTGCCACGATTGATGGTCACAGATTCCCGGATCAGATTATTATCACCAATTTCCAGTAGAGTGGGTTCTCCGTGATATTTCTTATCCTGAGGCTCTTCACCTATCGATGAAAACTGAAATATACGATTATTACGACCAATTCTAGTCGGACCATTTATTACCACATGTGAGGCTATTTCAGTACCGGAAGCGATTTCGACATTCGCTCCGATAATACTGTATGCACCGATGATCACATCATCAGCAATTTTGGCACTAGGATCGATTAGGGCTGTTTGATGAATCACGAAGGCATTTCTTGGTTAACACACATAATATCAGCACTGACAACGATCTCACCGCCAACAGTTGCCTGAGCGTAAAATTTCCATAAATTACGTTTATTTTTAATTAACTTTACTTCTAAACGCAACTGATCTCCAGGTTCGACAGGTTTTTTAAAACGTGCATTATCGATACCTGCCAGGTAATACAGTGCATCATCAGAACGAATTTGGTCTGCTGTTTTAAATGCCAGTAATCCTGTGGCCTGAGCCAATGCTTCAAGAATTAACACACCAGGCATAATCACACGTTGTGGAAAATGTCCGGTAAAGTGCGGTTCGTTGAAACTGACATTTTTAATACCAACCAGATGCTCACCCGGTGTAAATTCAATCACCCTGTCAATCAACAGGAAGGGGTATCGATGTGGCAGTAAGCGTTGAATTTCATGTATGTCAATGGTGTTCAATCTGATTATCCTTTAGGATTTATATTTTTGCGTGCAGTAATCTTACGTTGAGACACTGATGCGGTAAAGCCAAGCCAGCCATCCAGCAATGAAAAGCCATTACTCCAGCTTGGCCTCCAATTGTTTTACTTTGTCATTTAATTTTTCAAGTTGTCGGTATCGAATAACATTACGATGCCAATCTCTGGTTGGTTCCGCTGGAATACCTGAGGAATACGAACCTGGTGTCAATATTGATTTGGTCACCATACTCATACCGGTTATTTGCACGCCATCTGTTATTTCGATATGTCCTGCAATCCCTGTTCCGCCACCAATGGCACAATGCGATCCAACATGCGTACTACCGGAGATACCAACACAACCAGCAATAACCGTATGCTCACCAATAAAAACGTTATGACCAATTTGGATTTGATTGTCCAGCTTCACACCATTGCTGATAATAGTGTCGTCAATTGCGCCACGATCAATTGTTGTGTTCGCACCGACTTCGACATCGTTACCGATGATTACTGAACCCACCTGAGGTATCTTCAGCCAGCGACCATTTTCATTTGCAATACCAAATCCATCCGCCCCAATCACAACCCCGGGGTGAAGACGGGCACGCTCCCCAATATATACTTTTCGGCACAAAGTGACATTTGCAAACAACCTGCTATCAGTGGCAATGGAAACATTATTTTCGATAACACAGCCAGGACCAATATCGACATTGTCACCAATATGAACATTGTTGCCGATATAGACTTGTGCTGAAATACGAGCCGAATCCGCTATTTGACAATTTTCACCAATGACGGCGCTAGGATGAATACCTATTGGAGACCGCGCTTCTGGATATAACAATGAGGCAGCTTTTGCATAAGCAACGTAAGGATCTTTGATGATTAACGCATTCGTCTGAACTTCAGCTAAATCAGCAGGTGTAACGATCACACAGCCTGCTGAAGTAGAATTAAGATACTGACGGTATTTGGTATTTGCCAAAAAGCTGATGTCGGTGTCCGTTGCATTTTGCAGGGTACCGACACCCGTTATTACTTTGTCTGCATCGCCAATGAGTTTTGCACCAATCTCAGATGCAATTTTTGCTAAAGTCCACACCACATCCAGATTCTTATTTCGCTTTAAGTTTTTCCAGTACTTTAGAAGTTAAATCTGCCTTTTCACTGGCAAAAATGACACCTTGATAAAGCACCAAATCATAAGATTCTTTTTTGGCAAGTTCGACGATGGTTTCAGCGATCTCTTCTTCTAACTTGCGTAATTCTTCATTGCGGCGGATAGACAGGTCTTCACTGTACTCATCCTGCAAACGTTTCAATTCACGTTGATCATTAATGATCTTACGCTCCTGGACCTGGCGCTCTTCATTACTGAGAACAGCAGCATCACGATTCAATTTGTCCTGAGCAGCACGTAATTCTTTGTGTTTGTTCTCGAGTGATTTGCTACGGGTTGAAAATTCTTTTTCCAAACGGGCTAAAGCACGTTCTTTTTGTGGCGATTGATCTAATACAACACTGGCATTAACCACGCCGATTTTCATTTCTTCAGCAAATACTGGGCTGACCATTAAAGAAGCCAATATAAGGCCAACAATCTTGATGTTTTTCACTCTTAACTCCGATAGTTAAATTAAAATGTCGATCCTAATGAAAACTGGAATACTTCCGTTTCATCATCCGGCTGATCACGCAAAGGAGCAGCAATACTAAACGACATTGCGCCAAATGGTGAAATCCAAATCGCTGATAAGCCGGTTGAATAACGCAGCAAGTCAGCTTCAAAGCTTTGATCGACATCATATACGTTACCCACATCCACGAATGTGCTCAAGCGGAAAGAGCGTAAAGCTTTTTTCATGAATGGGATGGGGAAAATAATCTCTGCACCGCCGGTGACCATTAAATTACCACCCAAAGGTTGGTCAGCTTCTCTGACACCCAGCGTATTCGCTCTAAAACCTCTTACGCTACGAATACCACCGGCATAAAAGTTCTGGAAGAAAGGAAACTCGTTACTATCACCATAGGCTTTACCGTAGCCAAGGTCCGTACGCAAAGCAAAAGTAAAGGTATCGCTTAATGGTGTGTACCAGTTATTACGATAGCGCAGTTTATAATACTGCAAGTCGCCTATAGGTGTGGCAACCTCAGCAGAAAGGCTCTGTGATAACCCTTTAGTAGGTAATATTGCATTATCACGGGTATCACTGGACCAACCCAGTGTTACCGGAAATGCATGGAATGAATCGCCTTCGGTTTCGATAAAATCATCATAGCGGGTAATATCATTATTGCTAGGCACATCCAGCTGGGTATTTTCATAACCGAAGGCCAGATTAATCCGGTTGTTTTCCGAGATAGGAATACCAAAATTGATATCCCCACCAAATACGTCTGTGGTGTAATTGGCAATATTCGCTTCAAAGGCATCTGTTTCACGATAAAACAGGTTAAAGCCCTGACTGATACCATCTACCGTCGCAAATGGATTGGTATAACCAAAGCTGTAAACAGTATTAACCCGACTGTTATTAAAACCGAAACGAATATGTTTACCACTTCCCATAAAGTTCTTCTGGGTCACATTGGCATTAAAGATAATGCCGTCAGACTGTGAATAACCAATACCCGCTGACAAACTGCCTGAGGCCATTTCCGTTACATTGAAATCCAAATCGACCTGATCAGACGTTCCTGCAACAGGCAGGGTTTCAACATTCACATCTTCAAAATATCCCAAACGTGAAATACGTTCTCGTGACCGTTCAACATCACCAGTAGAAATCCAGGCGGATTCCTGTTGCCGCATTTCCTGACGCAGTACCTCATCACGGGTTTTACTGTTACCAGAAATATTGATGCGACGTACATAAGCCCGACGGCCGGGATCAACAAAGAATGTCAGATTAACTTCGCGTGTTTCACGATCAATATCCGGGACTGCATTTACATTGGCAAAGGCATAACCATCATTACCCAGTCGATCTGTCAGCCTTTCAGAACTAGAGGTGATGGCTTTTCTGGAAAACACTGAGTTTTTACGAATGGTGACCAGATCAAATAACTCTTCTTCCGGCACAATCAGATTGCCCGCCAACCTAACTTCATTAATTTTATAACGTTCGCCTTCAGAAATATTCACTGTAATGAACATCTGCTTTTTATCATCAGAAATCGTTACCTGAGTGGACTCGACTGTAAAATCAACATAACCGCGATCAAGATAAAAAGAGCGCAAAGACTCCAGATCAGCTGATAACTTTTGACGTGAATACTGATTATCTTTGGTTAATGAAGACAACCATCCACCCGTTGTAGATTCAAACTCGGCAAGAAGGTCTTCTTCATCATATGAGTTGTTGCCGACAATGTTAATTTCACCAATCGTCGCAACAACGCCTTCAGCCATATTGATGCGGACGGCTACCCGATTACGTGACAGCGGAGTGACCTCAGAGGTAATATTCACACCATATTTACCACGACTGAAATACTGACGTTGTAATTCCAGCTCAACCCTTTCCAGCATCGCCTGCTCAAATACCTGACCTTCAGCAAAACCAATCTGACGCAATGATTTTAATAATTCATCACTGTCCAAATCTTTGTTACCAATAAACTCAATACTGGAAATCGCCGGGCGCTCACTTACAGTGATAACTAAAACGCCTTCATCGCGTTCTACCTGCACATCATTAAAGTATTTTGATTTAAACAATGAGCGAATGATGCCTCTAACATCATTTTCAGTCAGTTCATCACCGACTTTAACCGGTAAAAAGTTGAAAACGGTACCTGCGGAGATTCTTTGCAACCCCTCCACCCGGATATCTTTGATAATAAATTCCTCGGCCCAAGCTGCGGAGGATAACAAGATGAGCGTCAATGCTGTGATGATTTGTTTCATTGTTGTTTTACAGTCAGTCAGCCGAAGAAATCGTAAGTGTACCTGCAATGTTTCGATTAGCCAATGAGTCGGGCGATGTCATTTGTAAAAGCGAATACCATTAGCAGAAGAATCAGGAATAATCCTATTTTTTGTCCCTGGATTTGTACTGATTCGGGCAAAGGCTTGCCACGAACCCATTCAAAAAAGTACATCAGCAAATGGCCACCATCAAGTACCGGAACTGGAAGTAAATTCAGAATCCCTAAACTGATGCTGATCATTGCCAGAAAACTGATAAAAGCAATTAAGCCCTGTTGCGCAGAATCCCCGGCAAACTGGGCAATAGCAATAGGCCCGCCAAGATTGTCACTGGAAACCGTACCTATAAGCATGCCCCATAAGCCACTTAAGGTGGTGACACTGAACTGCCAGGTTTGGCTGAACGCCTGGGGGATCGCCGCCAATGGGCCATAACGTAATTCTGATCTTAATTCTGCGGGGATTTCATAGCCTTCGGTATTGACTGCCGCACCTATCCGACCGACATTATTTTCATCTGCGACAGGAGTAATATCGAGCTGTTCAACTTGTCCATCACGAAGAATTTCAATACTCATCTCTTCATCAGCACTGCTTTGAATGAGAGCGACCCAAGCCTGCCAGCTGGATAATTGTTTTCCATCAGCTGAAATTAATTCATCACCTGTTTGTAAGCCCGCCCTTTCCGCCGGGCTATCAGCCACAATTTCACCCAGAATCGGGGGCATATCGGGTTGCACGGTTTTGATACCTATCTGACTAAACAGTGATCCAGCATCGTCCAGCCCAAGTTTTGGCAATGTTAGTTGTTTGGTACTTTCAATATCAGTAATGCGGGTAGTCAGGGTAACGGTTTCACCGGACTGCGCGAACTTCAACCATTGCTGAAACAAGCTGTTAACTGTCGGCGTTGCTTTGCCATTGACGGCTATAATTTCTTCACCAGGAATGAGCTGTGCCATCGCAGCGGGAGAATCAGCTGTTACATCATCAATGATCGGCTTTAAACCGGGCACACCGGTAACCATGATGACCCAATAGGCAAAGACGGCAAATAACAGGTTTGCGATCGGTCCGGCAGATACAATTGCAACCCGGTTTCGTAACGGTTGACGATTAAAGGCCTGGTCAAGCTCTGCTTCTGCTACTGGTGCTTCTCGTTCATCCAGCATTTTGACATAGCCACCTAATGGCAATGCTGCGATGACAAATTCAGTGCCGTTTTTGAGTTGTTTTGACCAGAGTTTTTGTCCAAAGCCAACTGAAAAGCGTAGTACTTTCACGCCACATCTTCTTGCCACCCAATAATGGCCGAATTCATGGATGACCACCAGCAAGCTGAGGGCGATAATAAAAAAGATTAATGATTGCATAAAATCTTAGTCTGCTTTTGGGCAGCCTCTCTTGCCAGCTTATCGGCAGACAATATCTGTTCCAGTGAATCAGCTGATGTTGCAGGTATGCTTTCCAACACGTCCGCGATGACCCGGGCAATATCAGTAAATTTGATTTGCTGTTGCAGGAACGCTTCTACCGCCACTTCATTTGCCGCGTTAAGAATGGCGGTGCTGGTACCACCGATGTTCAATGCCTTATAGGCCAGCGCCAGACAGGGGAAACGTTTAAAATCTGCAATGGCAAAATCAAGTCTCCCTGCTTTGACCAAATCCAATGGTGCAACACCTGAATCAATGCGTTCTGGCCAGGCCAGGGTATTGGCAATAGGTGTACGCATATCGGGATTGCCCATCTGCGCCAGCACTGAGCCATCCATATAATCTACCATTGAATGAATAATACTTTGACGATGCAATACAACTTCAATCTTGTTACTCGGCATACCAAACAGCCAATGTGCCTCGATAACTTCCAGCCCTTTGTTCATCATGGTGGCTGAATCAACCGATATTTTCTGTCCCATCGACCAGTTGGGATGGGCTACCGCTTGTTCGGGTGTTACTGCTTCCAAATCTGCAATCTCCCAATCACGGAATGGACCACCTGACGCGGTCAGGATAATACGGCGAATACCTTTGTTATCAAACTGATACTGTTGGCTTTCGCCTACAGGCATACATTGCCATATGGCATTGTGCTCACTATCAACAGGAAGCAAAACAGCATTATTTTCCTGCACTTCGCGCATGAGTAATGCACCACTCATCACCAAGGCTTCTTTATTTGCCAGCAGGATTCTTTTTCCTGTTTTGGCTGCTGCCAGAGTTGGCAATAACCCAGCAGCGCCCACAATAGCGGCGACCACGATATCTGTTTGGTCAGTACTGGATATTCTCTCCAAAGCCTGCATACCGCTTTGTACTTCAATGGCCACGCCAGCAGCATCGAGTTTGGTTTTAAGTTTTTCAGCAGAATCCGGGCATAGCATCACCGCGACTGCGGGCTGAAATTGCAGACATTGCTCAAGCAAAGCATCCACTGATTTATTCGCTGCCAGCGCATAGACCCGGTACTTTTCGGGATGGCGTTGTAACACGTCCAGAGTACTGATGCCAATGGAACCGGTCGATCCCAGGATAGTGACTTGCTGCATCAAAACTGCCCTGTCAACCATATTAACGCAGCAAAGAAAGGTACAGCAGCCAGCAGACTATCCACGCGGTCCAGCATTCCACCATGCCCCGGTAATAAATGGCCGCTGTCTTTTATCTGGTAGCTACGTTTAAACAAGCTTTCAAATAAATCACCACTAACGGAAATGAGGCCAGTTAAAACACTGATAAAAATCCATAATGGCAGTGATAAAAACTTAGAAATGCCCATAAAATAGGCCAATATGCTCCAAAGCATGACCAGCACTATTGCCCCTATAAGCCCTTCAAGTGTCTTATTAGGACTGATCGCTTTAGCAAGGGCATGTTTACCCCAACGCTTACCTGCAAAATAACCACCCGTGTCTGCAAGCCATACACTTATTAATACATATAACACCAGCCATGGACCGTTGCCGGCAATACCGTGTAACCAGACGGCACTGTAAACAAATAACAAAGCAACTAGCATGCTGAGTAGATAAGTCACGAATTTATTATGAAAAAGCTGAGCGAGAGAGTTGGGTAATGGCCGGTGGGCAAATAAAACAATGATAAAACTGATCAGTATCCAAAAGACTAACCCAGATAGCAGCATATAATTTATCCCTGCCATCGCCAATAGCGCCAACAGAGCGGCAATGAACGACAAACTGGCAAGCACTTTGATGAGCGGTTGCATCTGCGCCATGGAAAGCCATTCCCACATTGCCATCAAGGTCACCACCGTGAGCAAACCAATCATCCCCATAGTCGGTAACAGCAAAATTGCCAT
>DELT01000102.1:27911-30484 GCA_002354555.1 Methylophaga sp. UBA2689 | reverse complement strand
ATGTCGATGACTGATCCGGTTTTCCAATGGCTGGCCTATGAGCTGGCAGCCATCTTTGCTGTTTTGTGTATCTGGATGTTGATCCGTGCACATCGCAAAAACAAACGCACCAAAGCTGCAGCGGCACGCACTGCCAAATTAATCAAAAATAACTACGAGCAACGTGCGGCTGCATTAGGCAGTCAACTGAGTGAGCGCTATGGTTTAAGCGGTGAAGCACTTGATTCAATGGTCGAGGAACTGGTGCTGCGGGAAAAAGAGATTTTTAAATCAATCGTTAATTTGTATTCTGAGCAAGACGAAAAAACACTTCATAACTTTCCAGACCAAATCACCTCGTTAACTGACGCAACTCTCAGCATTATGCAGGCTGATATTGAGCAGGAGCCTGTTGCTCCTGAGATAGAGGTTGTTGACGAAGAGCCGCTGGCGGAGGAATCTGCGGTTGATACTGAATTAACAGAAGAACCGTTAGAGCCAGAAGTTGAAACTGAAACGGAAGAGGAATCTGTAGCAGATTTAGATGGTGTATTTGATGACGAGAATGCAGACACCATTGTTGAACAAATGGAGCAGCTTGATGACGAAACAGCTGTTGTCGAAGAGCTAACCGATACAGATGAAAATTTTGATATTGAACTGGCAGATACCGAATCAGATGAAGTCGATGTCGATGATATTTTCGCTCAAAACCAGATTGTTGATGAGTCTCTTTCTAATGAATCAGATAATAATCCCGCTGATTCAATGGCAGATTTTGACTTGGCTGCGGATGAGCAGGCCAAAGAAGATGAACCAGAACTAGAACCAGAATTAGAACCGGCAAGCAGCTCGATGCGGATGGCTGATTTTCTGAAGACTGACTGGAATCCGGTAATTCCTGATGTTTACGGTAAAACATCACTTGAAACAGAAGTTGAAGAAAACCAGCCAGATATTGAAACCGAGACAGAAACAGAAACAGAAACAGAAACAGTCACTGCAGCGACTGAACCAAAAGGTATGAAGGCTCACCTGAATAAAGCATGGGCCAATCAGGTGCCTGATATCTATGGAAAATCCATAATTCCCGTAGCAGGTAATGAGCAAATAACTGACGATGTAGCAGCCTTTGAACATCAAGAACTGAAATTTCATGCTTTTGAAAGTGATGACTTAGCCCATCAAGGGTTAACTAAGGCAGTTCAGCCAGCCGACATTGAATTAGATATTGAACAAATTGATGAAGTGGAGTCAGACGCAAAAGATATGATTTCGACCACAGAAATCGATGATCTTATGCGTGCCACAGACATGCCGGTAGAAATTGATTCTAATGATGTTGAGCAGGAAAAAGCAGAGATTGAAAACGTTATTGCAAATGATGCAGAAACCAGCCTCCCTCAAGAAAATAAATTAGCAGAATCTGATATCGATGCCATTGAGTCACATGATGAGCCTGTTGAACAGAGTGAACTAGACAATCCTTTGGCGGAGATGGATGAGTCAGCTATATCGGATCTTCCCTCTGAAGAGACTACAGAAAATTTCGAACAAACAGATAGCGTTGAATCGGCGGAAAGTGATAATGCAGCTGACAAAACATTAGAAGAAACTCTGCAACAAAATGAACAAGGTTATCAATCTGTTACGGAACCAGATTTGTCTATGGATGAACAGGAGATGGTAGCCGAGCAGCCAGAGACCACTGATCAAAACCAACAGCCATTAGAAGAATCTTCAGAACGTAACACTGAGGCAGAAATAAATAGCTTTGCAGATGAGTCAGCTAAAACCGACTGGGATACAGACCTGCTTGTTGAGCAAGTTGACTCGGCTGTGATCGCTGAAGAACAACAGGAAGAAGCATCTGCCAGAAAGAAATTACTGGATATTCCCGAAGCGGATGAGCCGTTTGAGCAAACCGAATCAGAGGAAATCGCGGCACAGAATGCCGCTGAAGACCACAAGGATTTAGCGGCAACAGAAACAGAAAATATTGAAGAAACCTTATCAGTAGACGACTCAAATCCTCAAGATATTGGTCTCTCTGATGAGGATGAACCGGCTAACCAGGTTTCGTTGGAAAATGCTGATGGTGAACTTAAATCAACCGAACAAATCGCGCCAGAGGATGTGGTGGCAGAAAGATCGGTTGAGCAGCCCGAAGAATTAGTGTCTGCAGAAACAGAAAATGCAGAAGCCCCCCTATCCGTAGATGATGAATTAAGCTCGGTAAACAACGAATTTTATGAGCAGGAAGAACCTGTTAGCCAGAATTCAGATGTGCTTGCTGAAGCAGCTGAACCGATAGATCAAATTTCAACTAATGCGATGTTGGCAGATGAAATACCTGAAAAGTCCGAGGATATAGATACAGTAGATCTTAAAGATGCGGATGAAGGTTTGGTGACAGATAACTCAAGTCCCGAGATCATTGAGACCGCTGTTCAGAAAGAGCAAATTAACCAGATTTTGCTGGATAGTGCTGATGATGAGGTTGAATCATCTGAGCAAATCGTGTCAGAGGATGTAGTGGCAGAAAGTTCGTTCGAACAGCCCGAAGAATTAGTGTCTGCAGAAACAGAAAATGC
>DELT01000102.1:27554-27836 GCA_002354555.1 Methylophaga sp. UBA2689 | reverse complement strand
GTGTCTGCAGAAACAGAAAATGCTGAAGAAACGCTATCAGTAGATGACTCAAGTCCTGAGGGAATTGAGCTTTCTGAACAGGAAGAAACGACTAAACATGCTTCGCTGGATGGTGCTGATGATGTGGTTGAGTCAATCGATCAAATATCACCAGCAGATATAGAATTGAATAATGCATTTTTAGCGGATCAAAATAAACCTGAATCAGCTTTAAACGATACAACCTTGTCAGACGAAACAATCCAAATAGAAGATAATATTGCCGAAGCCGAAGCCGAAGCC
>DELT01000102.1:26293-27355 GCA_002354555.1 Methylophaga sp. UBA2689 | reverse complement strand
GCCGAAGCCGAAGCCGAAGCCGAGTCTACTTTCCAAAGTGAAGAGGATCGGTTGGCCGGCATAATGGCCACGCAGCCAATTGATGAAACAATTGATGATAGAAATATAGACAGTAAGTCGCCAGAAATCGCTGAGCCTGTCAGTGAAATTGAAAAATTAAGGGCTAAATTACGCGAGCGGACACAGCGTCTGAAAGCCGCAAGAAAGCAGCATTTGGATCATGCTCAGTCGACTCCGGAACAACCTTCCAATGAAAAATCAGTGAAAGCTGAGTCGTCAAACGAAAAATCTGCAGATGAAATGGAAGTAGCTAATACCATAGAACAACCTGTTGATCCGTTCGATAGCATGAATATTAAACACTCTTTAGATAGTTCTGCTGAAGTGGAGGTGAAAAACCTTACTAAACCAGATAATTCTGACATTGCAGAAAAAAATGATCCTGAGAAATCCAAAGAGGCCAATGTTGTTTTGACGAACTCAGAGTCTGAGAATAATAATTTATCCACTGAACTTTCTCAGACAGAAATGAAGGCAGACAATTCTTCCATTGTGAAGGAAAGCCCGACTTCAACGGGCAATACATCTAGCAACAATAGTTCTGTTTTACCACAATTAGGCAATCACACCTTTGCATTTGAAGGAATGCCAGAATTTATTGAGGAAGAAATAGAGCTTTCAACCGCTAATGGATACAGGATGCACTCTTCACAGGAATTAATTTCTGAATTAAAGAAAGCGCCTCTCATTCCAATGGGTAGTCCTGATGCAGATAGGAATGAGTCATCGAAATCAAATTTCAATAATGAGGTAAACCCTAGTATTTCTTCGAATAAGGAGGAGGTATTAGATAACGATAATAATCACAAAAATGATAACGAGTGGGTTGCTGATCTTTTAAATGAAGATGATGCGTTTTCTGAATCTTTATCGACGACTTTGAATGCACAATCATTTGATAAGCAGGATGAGGTAGTTGACGAAGCTTCTGTTAAGCAGCATTTAGATGTAGTAAAACAAGATATAAATGAAAAAATGTTTGCCGAAGCCGAAGCCGAAGCC
>DELT01000102.1:0-26075 GCA_002354555.1 Methylophaga sp. UBA2689 | reverse complement strand
AAGCCGAAGCCGAAGCCGAAGCCACAGAAGAGCCAACCAAGGCAGAGTTGGATTTTGCAGCGGCACTGGCCGCAGAACAAGCGCAGGCAGAACAGGACCGTAAGCAGACCCAGTCTGAAATAGCCGGTTTTGATATTCCAGAACAGCCCGAGTTACCTGAACCGGAACGACTCGAATCGTTACTTAAAGATGTCGAAAAGTTGCAGGCGACACAATCAGATAATAATGCATCGCTGATTCCTCCAACACAGGAGACACCACTTCCGGATCCTGCGCAATTGGAGAACCTGTTGACCGATGTTGATAATTTAACGGCCGTTAAAAAACCGGTGAAAAGTAGAAAGAAACGCAGTGAGTTGCAGGCGATTCTCTCAACAATACCGTCCTTTTCTGGCAGTAATAAAACAAAATATAAATAATCAGAGCATTTTATTGGGCTCAGATATTGATTAAATAGTGATATTTTTAAACGGTCTGATTAAGGTTTTGCTAAAATTTCCGTCGTTTAAGCACGGAAAAAATTATGTCAGACCAAATTCATCAGGTAGCCATTATCGGTGGCGGTGTCTGTGGCACCGCGCTACTGTATATGCTGGCTGAATATACTGATCTCAATGATATTGTCCTGTTGGAAAAGTATGCCGGAGTGGCCAAGGTCAACTCTAATGGCCGTAACAACAGTCAGACTATCCATTGCGGTGATATAGAGACCAACTACACATTGGAGAAAGCCACTAAAGTAAAGGCCGCCGCTGAGATGCTGGTGAATTTTGCTGCGGATTTACCCAATGTTGATCAGGTGATTTTCAAATATCCAAAAATGGTTTTAGGTGTAGGCGAGCAGGAATGTCGTCAGCTTCGCCAACGTTACCAGACTTTCCGTGAAGTATTCCCCAAGATGAAGCTATTGGAGAAATCCGATATTGCTACCTATGAACCCTCAGTGGTTATGGTCAATGGCGAAATGCGGCCAGAACCCTGTGTTGCGCTTGCCGTTTTGGATGATTACAGTGCAGTGGATTATCTGCGTTTATCTGAAGCTTTTGTTGATAAAGCCAAAGCGAAAACGGATAAACAAATCCAGTTAGTGTTTAACAGTGAAGTCGATGATATTGTCGAAAATGATGGTGTGTTTTCGCTGGTCACTGGCGACAAAATCATCAAGGCTCGCAGTGTGGTGGTTTCTGCTGGTGGACACAGCTTATTACTGGCGCAGAAGATGGGGTACGGGTTGGAGTTCTCCTGTCTGCCTGTAGCTGGAAGCTTTTATTTCACTCCACAAGTGCTTCGTGGCAAAGTGTATACCGTGCAGAATGATGCATTGCCCTTCGCAGCGGTACATGGTGATCCGGATGTGCTGGTAGAGGGTAAAACCCGTTTTGGACCAACAGCACTGTTACTGCCGTTGTTAGAGCGTTACAACAACAAAACTTTTTTTGATTTTCTGCGTGTTCTGCGTCTCGACAGCCGGGTAATGAGGGTGTTCTGGGATTTGTTCCGGATCAAGGATATTCGCAATTACATCTTTAAAAACTTTTTGTTTGAAGTGCCGCTATTACGTCGCTGGCTGTTTTTGAAAGATGCCCGCAAAATTGTTCCTGGCCTGCAGTTGAAAGATATTGAATTCGCCAAAGGTTTTGGGGGGGTCAGGCCTCAGTTGATTGATAAAAAGAATGCCAAGTTGTTGATGGGGGAAGCCAAAATTAATCCAGGAACAGGCATTGTTTTTAACATGACACCATCGCCTGGCGGCACCAGTTGTCTGGAAAATGCTGAAACCGATATGCGGCTGATTGCCAGCCGTTTGGGTGCAACAATTAATGAATCACAGCTAAATCAAGCACTTCATAAATCAGCAACAATAAATTAATGGCTTCATCACCTTACATTACTGCCGATGGCATGTTCCGGATGAACCAGGAACTGAGTGAACGCTGGCAGCGACGCAGGCATGTGGTTCAGGCGCTGGCGGCTGCAGCGGCAGAAGGAGATCGCTCTGAGAATGCAGAATATATTTATCGCAAGAAAGAACTCAGAGAAATAGACCGGCGTATTCGCTATCTGCAAAAACGTATTCCCGATTTGATGGTGATCGATCGTATTCCGGATAATCAGGATGCGGTGTTTTTTGCTGCATACGTAACGCTGTTGAAGGATGATACGGAAGAGGTTCAATACCGGATTGTCGGCCCGGATGAAATTGACCACGCCAAAGGCAATATCAGTGTCGATTCACCTTTGGCGCAGGCATTGTTAAAAAAACAGATTGATGATGAAGTTAGCATCCAGGTTCAGGATGGTGGTCATCGTTATCTGATTCTGGACATTAACTATTAATTTGCCGGCTGAATCCGGTAAATTTCGCCATCATCCGTAGAGACATATAACCAGCCTTCAGGGCTTTCAATAACATCGCGAATACGTTTCTTCATTGTTCGCAGATAGCGTACTTCATCGACTGCCTGATTATCCTGAATTTTAACCCGGTTCAGATGCTGTAACGCCAACGCACCGGAAATTAAATCGCCTTGCCAATCCGGGAAAGCATCACCCTGATATTGCACCAGACCACTGGGGGCAATTGAGGGAATATAAACTTTTACCGGATTTTCCATACCTTCTACTTCTTTTTTGCCAACGGAAACTGGTGCGTAGTATTCCTTGCCATGAGAAGCTTCTGGCCAACCGTAGTTTTTACCGGCTTCGATCAGATTGATTTCATCTCCACCGCGTGGACCGTGTTCAATGTCCCATAGTTGCTGAGTCTCGGTGTTATAAAACAAACCTTGGGGATTACGATGACCATAGCTCCAGATTTCCGGCAAGGCATTAGCATCTCCTACAAAAGGATTGTCCTGCGGGACACTGCCATCAAGTTTGAGTCGTAGAATAGTGCCATTGTGATTGCTAAGATCCTGAGCTCTATCACGTTCGCCACGATCCCCAATAGAGAAAAACAGATGACCCTGTTGGTCAAACACAATTCGGCTGCCGTAATGCTGCCCTTTACTGGTACGAGATTGAGTGACCAGTAAATCGTTCCAATCGCTTAAGGCGTCACCATTCAACTTGGCGCGGGCGAGGGTGGTGGCACCCTGACCCTCTACATTTTTACTGTAAGTAAAATAGACCCAGCCACTCTCGGCATAATCAGGAGATAAGGCAACATCAAGGAAACCACCCTGGCCTTCAGCTTTAACTGCAGGTACATTAGATATCTCGGTGCTTTCACCAGAATCCAGATTAATCCGGCTTAATTTCCCCTCACGTTGACTGACCAGCATAGTGCCGTCCGGCAAAATTGCCATTCCCCATGGGATACCCAATCCCTCTGCAACCTTGTCAATTTTCAGCTTTTTATCATTGACGCTACCAGCATGGGCAGTAATTGCAGATGTTAAAATCAATAAAACAAACAGCTTACTGATCAACTTCATCTAATTACTCCTTTGTTTAAGAACTACAGGACAGCATCGAGCAGCCAGGTTTATCTCTGGCCCAGTCCGGGCGTTTGGCTGCGTAATGATGATATTGTGGCTGTTCGTCATAAGGACGGTGCATGACCTCCAGAAGTTCATCAATCATGCTGTAATCACCCTCATGGGCTTTATCAATCGCCTGTTGTGACAAGTAATTGCGTAATACATATTTCGGATTAACCAGGTTCATTCTGGCTTTTCTATCCTGGTCGCTGGTGCCATCCTGTTGCACACGTTGCTGATATTGACGCAACCAGTCACAGATATCTTTTTTATCTTCTTTCGATAAAGCATCTGGGGCGTAATAAGCTTCCATCAACGGTTCCAATAGCGCTTCATCGCGGAGATCATTCTGTTCACAACTCACATCAGCTAACTTACGATAGAAAATCGTCATATCGGTTTCAGCCAATAACAGAATTTTCTGTAACTGCTGATTCAATTCATGATCATCATCACCCTGATACTTGTTCAGACCCAGCTTATCGGCACGCATCTGTTGCCATTTATTGGTGTAGAGCTCAACATAATCGGTCAGAATTTGTTGTAACGGTTCAACCTCATCAATTAATGGATAAATCGCATTGCCCAGTTGTAACAGATTCCATTGGGCAATCTGTGGTTGGTGCCCAAAACGGTAGCGTTTACCAGTGGCATCGGTGGTGTTAGGCGTCCAGTCGGGATCGTAATTATCAATCCAGCCATATGGGCCATAATCAATGGTCAGACCCAGTATGGAAGTGTTATCAGTGTTTAACACGCCATGCACAAAACCGACACGCATCCAGTGCACCACTAAATCTGCTGTGCGTTCACAGACTTCTTTAAACCAGGCCAGATAAGTTTCTTTAGAAGGTTCTCCCAGATGTGAAAAATGATGGCGAATGGTGTAATCAACTAGTAAACGAAGATTGTCGACATCGCCTCGCGAGTTAAACAATTCGTAATTACCAATACGCAGGAAAGAAGGCGCGACTCGACAGACAATCGCACCTGGTTCAGTTTGCGGGCGGCCATCGTAAAACATATCGCGGATTACGCCTTCACCGGTGGTCACCAGACTCAAAGCACGGGTTGTGGGGATACCAAGATGAAACATTGCTTCACTGCAGAGAAACTCTCGGACAGATGAACGCAATACTGCTAAACCATCAGCCGAGCGAGAATAGGGAGTTTCACCGGCACCTTTGAGTTGCAGCATTTGCAGCTGTCCGTGAATATCCTGAACTTCACCAAGATTAATGGCACGGCCATCGCCAAGTTGTCCGGCCCAGTTGCCAAACTGATGTCCGCCGTAGCACATGGCATGCGGTTGCATGCCTTCAAGCATTTCATTACCTGCAAACACATTAGCAAACTGTCGGCTTTCACAATCTACCGGTCTGATGCCTAAGTCGGTGGCTAAATCCATGGAATAAGCGACCAGTTTAGGATCGGCGACAGGCGTAGGGTTCACAAATGTATAACAGGCACCAAGTACCTGACGGCGAACATTTTCGGTATCCGGATCGGCAGGAAGCTCCCGTACAAAGCGGTTATCGAACTGCAGCCGTGTCATAGGCGTTGTGGTGGCGTCGTTGGGATTAAATTCTAGTGTAGTCATAGGCCTATTACATCAAATTTAAGCCGGCAAGAACACCGGCTTTCTTTATTGATATTGACGGCCTGATCGGCTCAAAAAGTTCCTGAAAAGAACGATTCGGTTTTAGCCAAGAGCATTACGTTGTTGCTGTAACTGAGTTAACGACTGTTCCAGTTCGGCCAGTTTTTCACGTTCTTTGGCAACAACATCTGCGGGCGCCTTGGCAACATAGTTTTCATTACTGAGTTTGCCCGCTGATTGTTTGATGATTTTATCAAGTTTGCTGATTTCCTTGTCCAGACGGGCAATTTCAGCATCTTTATCAATCAGGCCTTCCAGTGGAATCAGGATTTCCATTTTACCAACCAGTGCAGTAGCAGCGGCGGGTGCTTCACCTGTCAGAAATTCAACAGATTCCAGGTTGGCCAGGCGGCTGATAAAGTCACGGTTATCCTGCAAACGTTGTTTATCAATGTCAGCGGCATCCTTAAGCAGCACTGGTAACTGTTTTTTTGGTGCAATATTCATTTGCGAGCGAATAGAGCGAATGCCATTTATGAATTGCATTACCCATTCCATATCCGCTACGGATGTTTTATCAATTTTGCTGCTATCTGCTACCGGGTAGGCTTCACGCATAATGCTCGGGCCCGATTTGCCGGCCAATGGCGCAATGGTGTGCCAGATTTCTTCGGTAATAAAAGGCATAAACGGATGAGCTAAACGTAACGTGGCTTCCAAAACCCGAACCAGGGTACGACGGGTGCCACGCTTGGCGGCATCACTGGCTGCATCATTATTTAATACCGGTTTGGACAGTTCCAGATACCAGTCACAATAATTATTCCAGATAAACTCATAAATGGCCTGTGCTGCTAAATCAAAACGGTAGCTGTCGATAGCGCGGGTAACATCTTGTTCTGTCTGTTGCAGTAATGAAATGATCCAGCGATCGGCCAGAGAAAGTTCGACCTCATCATTATCGATACCGGTATCCTGACCTTCCGTGTTCATCAGCACATAACGTGCAGCATTCCATAGTTTGTTACAGAAATTGCGATAACCGGCGATACGGTTCATATCAAAATTGATATCACGTCCGGTGGTGGCTAAAGAGGCAAAAGTGAAACGCAAGGCATCAGTTCCGTGCGGTGCGATACCTTCCGGAAATTCCTTGCGGGTAGCTTTTTCAATTTTGGCAGCCAGTTGGGGCTGCATCATGCCACTGGTACGTTTGGCGACCAATGATTCCAAGTCAATACCATCAATAATATCGATGGGATCCAGAACATTACCTTTGGATTTGGACATTTTCTGGCCATGTGAGTCGCGCACCAGACCATGGATATAGACTTCTTTGAATGGCACATCATCCATAAATTTGATGCCCATCATCATCATCCGGGCAACCCAGAAAAAGATAATGTCAAAACCGGTCACCAAAACACTGGTCGGATACCAGGTTTTCAAAGCCGCATCATCAGCCGGCCAACCCAAAGTGGAGAAGGGCCATAACGCTGAAGAGAACCAGGTATCCAGAACATCTTCATCCTGTCTGAGAACAACAGAATCCGCTAATTGGTGTTTTTGACGTACATCAGCATCATCATGACCCACATAGATATTGCCTTGTTCGTCATACCACGCAGGGATGCGGTGTCCCCACCAGATTTGCCGGGAAATACACCAGTCCTGAATGCCATCCATCCAGTTATAAAAGGTTTTATCCCAGTTGGCTGGGACAAATTTAATTTTACCTGACTGTACCGCTTCAACTGCCGGAGCCGCCAGTACATCAGCTTTGACATACCACTGATCAGTCAATAATGGTTCGATAACAGCATTAGAACGATCACCTCGTGGCACCATCAGTTTATGGTCCTGAATGGTTTCCAGTAAGCCTAATGCTTCAAAATCGGCAACGATTTGTTTGCGGGCTGCATAGCGATCCAGACCGCGATATTTTTCCGGTGCATTGTCATTAATGGCAGCATCAATGGTCAGAATATTGATCTGTTCAAGGTTGTGACGATTGCCAACTTCAGCATCGTTGAAATCATGGGCTGGAGTGATTTTGACACAACCACTACCAAATTCCGGATCGACATAGTCATCACCGATGATCGGAATTTCACGGCCCACCAGTGGCAGGGTGATGGTTTTGCCGATCAGCTGTTTATAGCGTTCATCTTCAGGATGTACCGCAACAGCCGTATCACCGAGCATGGTTTCAGGACGGGTAGTGGCCACCACCAGATGACCGCTACCATCGGTTAAAGGATAGCGGAAATGCCATAAATGGCCGGCTTCTTCTTCCGATAATACTTCCAGATCGGATACCGCTGTGTGTAAAACCGGATCCCAGTTCACCAGCCGTTTGCCACGGTAAATCAAACCTTCTTCGTGAAGTTTGATGAACACATGTTTCACGGCTTCGGACAGATTGTCATCCATGGTAAAACGATCACGAGACCAGTCCAGAGAGGATCCAAGACGGCGTAACTGACGGGTAATATTGCCCCCGGATTCGCCTTTCCAATCCCAGACCCGCTCAATAAACGCCTCACGGCCCAAATCATGACGGGTTTTGCCTTCGGCATTTAACTGGCGTTCCACTACCATCTGGGTGGCGATACCGGCATGATCGGTACCCGGTTGCCAAAGCGTGTTGTCACCTTTCATACGGTGATAACGGGTCAGCAGATCCATGATGGTGTTATTAAACCCATGACCCATATGCAAACTGCCGGTGACATTTGGCGGCGGCAACATAATGGCGTAGGGCGTGCCTTCGCCAGAAGGTTTGAATTCGCCGTTTTGTTCCCACTGTTGATACCAGCGTTGTTCTATTGCATCGGGATTATAGGTTTTGTCCATGCGTCTCTGCGTTTATCTGTTCGGAAAAAGAAAAGCGGGCATTATACCCGCTTAATGTGTGCCCGGTCATGAGTGAGCCGGATTGTGTTAATTGTTTATTTGATGCGTATCGAGATGATAGCCACGATCCTTGTAAAACTGATAGCGAACGCGCCCCTGTTTTTTGACTTCTTCATCGCCATTAATAATTTCGGCCAGCCGTTCAAACTGACTGAAAAATAATGGCTGAACCGGGTTTAAATTGATCAATACGTCCATCAGTTTTGGTGGCGCTGTATTTTCATGACTGATTAATACCGGTGCTTCGATTTTGCTATCCATTGCTAAAATTTGATGCGGTACAAAACTGTCTGGCCTAAAAGCCCATAAAGCCTTATCCATGGCTTCACTCTGATTCTGATCTTCAGTATGGATAAACACCTGATGACCTTGTAGATAGGCTTTTTCCGCCAGCCGGCAGGCAAATTGCTGCCGGACAAGCGGATCGGTTGTAGCTAAAATATAAAAACTGACTTTAGTCATGAACTAACTATCAGTCTTCCAGACGGTTCAGAATATATTGCATTAATAATGGCACTGGGCGGCCAGTTGCACCTTTTTCCTTGCCACCATTCCAGGCAGTACCGGCGATATCCAGATGCGCCCATTTGAATTTTTCAGTGAAACGGGAAAGGAAACACGCCGCGGTAACACTACCTGCTTCTTTACCGCCGACATTGGCGATATCGGCAAAGTTACTGTCCAGTTGTTTCTGATAGTCATCCCATAACGGTAACTGCCAAGTACGATCGAAACTGTCGTTGCCGGCTTTAAGCAGGTCATCGGCCAGATCCTGGTTGTTTGCCATTAACCCTGTTGCGTTGCTTCCCAAAGCCACAATAATTGCACCGGTTAAGGTAGCAATGTCGATAACGGTGTCGGGATCAAAACGTTCGCTGTAGGTCAGCGCGTCACACAGCAATAAACGACCTTCAGCATCAGTATTCAGAATCTCAATGGTTTGACCGGACATACTGGTCACCACATCACCGGGCTTGTTGGCATCACCATCGGGCAAGTTTTCAGAGCTTGGAATAACTCCAATGACATTAATGGGCAGCTGCAATTCGGCAACAGCTTGTATAGTACCTAGCACGCTGGCTGAACCACACATGTCGTATTTCATTTCATCCATACCCTGAGAAGGTTTGAGCGAAATACCACCGGCATCAAAGGTCAGGCCTTTGCCAACCAAAACGATTGGTTTACTGTCGCCGCCGCCACCGTAATTCAGGGTAATGAGTTTTGCTGGTTCACGGCTACCGCGTGAAACCGACAGGAATGACCCCATTCCTAATTCAGCAATATCACTTTCTTCCAGCACATCCACGGCCAGATTGTCTAAATCCTGTCCTAATTTTATGGCTTGTTCAGCGAGATAGGTTGGGGTGCAGATATTGCCAGGCAAGTTACCAAGTTCACGTGCTAGATTCATGCCTCTGCCAATTGCTGCACCGGTATCACAGGCTTTCTCAAGGGTATCGATATCTGCTTCACTGGCCATAAAGCCGAGTCGGGTAAGGGGTTTTTCCACCGGTTTGAACTGACTTTTTGTCTGGCTGTAGCGATACAAAGCAGTTTCAGTATTGATGATAGTTTGACGAATTTTCCAGGCAGTAGTGCGCTCTTTGACAGGTGCTTCTGCTAAACAGCTGACAGCTTGTGTGGCAGCACTTTCATTTAGCCATTTGGCCATCGAAATACAGGCCGCATTAAAATCATTTTCACTGGTTTTTTCGAATTTTCCGCAACCCACCAATAATATTCTAGGACTGGAAATGCCTTCGATATCCTGTAGCAGCATTGTTTGACCCGGTTTGCCACTAATATCCCCGCGTTCGATAACGCGTTGAATCAGACCTTTACTTGCCGTGTTTAAAGTAGCAGCTGCGGGGCTGAGTTGGCTGTCTTCAAATACGGCGACAGCAATACAGTCAATCGACTGTGTTGGCAAAACATCTTTGGTCACAAAATACTGCATGGATTTCTCCTGTTGATGTAGATGGTTTAGACTGCGCTTTTTACTGCAGTGAACTGACTGCCTATTCTAACGAAGACCACTGAATAATGCCCGCCCTAAGACGATTATTTGTTGAGCGTTTCAGCCTGATAGACCGATATATGCTGCGAGAGTTTTTAATTTCTCTAATCGCTGTCATCGGTGTGTTGTGGCTGATATACGTGGCAACACGTTTTGCACGCTATCTTGCCCAGGCTGCGGTTGGCAATTTACCGGCAGAAGTCATTTTCAATTTGCTCTGGCTGAATTCTTTTGGCGCGATATCCATATTACTGCCGATTGGTACATTTTTAGCGGTATTGCTCAGTTTGTCACGTATGAGTTCAGATAACGAACTTACGGTGATCGCTGCCTGCGGAATTGATGGTAATCGAATATTACGCAATGTTGTGGTTTTCAGCGGTGCAATGGCGATTATTACTGGCGTTCTGGCATTGCTGATTGTTCCAGATGTCTTATCAGGTCGCTATGAAATTGAACAGAAAGCCAAGATTGCTGCCAACACTACAGGTTTGGTTGCGGGAAGTTTTAAGGAAAGCCAGGACGGCGACTGGACCTTTTATTCACAACAGCTCAGTGAAGATAAAACCCACATGGAAAATATCTTTATTGAGATTCATCGCGATGAAAAACCTTTAATTTTCAGAGCCGAGCGTGGACGTTTTGATATTGAATCTGAAACTGGAGATAAATATCTGGTATTGGAAGACGGCTATCGCTATGAAGGTAATGCCGGTGATTTGGATTTTCGCATTGCGGAATACGCAACCCATAGCATGCTGATTGAACGTGGCGAGTCGGTCCAGGTTCGTGAAAAACATAAATCATTACCTACTGCGGCGTTATGGGAGCGCGGAGAACCTCAGGATCTGGCTGAAATTCAGTGGCGGGTTTCCAGCGCTGTTATGACGGTCATATTGAGTGTGATAGCCATCACTCTGGCGCACACTGGTCCAAGGCAAGGACGTTATGCCGGATTTTTCCCGGCCGTACTGGTCTATGTTATTTACAGCAATTTATTAGGCGTAACCCGAGCCTGGGTAGAGAAGGGCGATCTGGCTCCATGGATTGGGGCCGTCTGGGTCCATCTGTTGATGATTGGCATTATGCTGATTTTGCAAAATCGTCTAAAACTGCAACGACTCTGGCAACAACGTAAGCGACCAAAAACAGCATGATTCTACAACGCTATATTAGTAAAACCATCTTAGGCAGTACCGCTTTGGTACTGGTGGTATTAATGTCGCTTTATACCTTTATGGATTTTATTACCGAGCTGGATGATCTGGGCAAAGGTGATTATCAATTACTGGATGTACTTATCTATTTAGCTTTATCGATGCCGAAGCGCATCTATGAATTACTGCCGGTTGCTGCTTTGTTGGGTAGCGTGATTGGTCTGGGAACATTGGCGTCGCAAAGTGAATTGGTAGCAATGCGTTCAGCCGGCGTATCGGTAAAAGACATTAATAAAGCCGTTTTGATTGTCGCCGGTATTTTAATGATTATCGCTGTCATTCTTGGTGAGTTGATCAGACCTATTACTGAACAAAAAGCTTTGCAGGTACAAACCTCCGCACAAACAGGAACCGAGGGGAGTCAATCAGAATTTGGTTTCTGGACCCGAGATGGTAATCATTTCAATCATATCGAACGGATCCATAGTGATGGACGTTTTGAAGGGGTTAAGGTCTACGAATTCGATGATAAGCATCAATTGAGGATTGTCACTAAAGCCAGAGAGGCCCGTTACGATAATAATGAATGGCTGATGTTTGATGTGGTGCAAAGCACTATTGACGAAAAGGGTGTGAAGGTCAGAGCGATAGAGCGGGCTAAATGGCGCTCCAAGCTCAACCCTGGCATGTTGAATGTGGTTGTTGTTCCACCAGAGTTTTTACCGGTATGGAGCCTGGTTGAGTACGTTTCCTACCTGAAATCCAACCATCAGGCAGTTGGTCAATATCAATTGGCATTCTGGAGCAAAATCATGATGCCGTTGAGCTCGGCTGTAATGGTTTTTCTTGCTGTGCCATTTATCTTCGGTCCGTTACGTTCCGCACCGATTGGGGGGCGTATTCTGGTGGGTGTTCTGGTTGGGATTGGCTTTTATTTATTTAACCAGAGCTTTCAGCATATGGGGCTGGTATTTGGATTACTGCCCTGGCTGGCGGCATCCCTGCCAACTATCATCTTTGCCGGCATAGGCATCTTTATGTTGCGAAGGGTGCGCTAATTAAGAGAGATCTCACGAATCTCTTTATCAAGACCATGGGCTTTAAGCAATGCAGCAATCTGGGCACTGTGATCTTCTACTTTAGCATTCGCCGCTTTGAAGGCTTGTGGATCATTATCACGGAAAGCCAGCATAAGATTGACAGAAACGTCTTTAAGCTCGGCAAAAATCGTGGTTAGTGCCTTTTCAGGTCGCTCTGCCAGAAACTCCTCGTTAGCACTTGCAACCAGCTGATTCTCAGCATCTAACATACTAAAGTTTGGTGAAAAGCCTCGCAGATGCCAGACATTAAATCCTCGAGGATCGTTTCTTTGTTGATACAGATCAAAATACTTTCCAAGTAGTTCAACCTGACTGTAATAACGGTGACTCATCTGGCTGACATATTGAGGCAGATTATTTTCCGTAAGCGCTTCAAATTCTGAAGCAAATGACGCCGCTTTTTTCTCCTCCGCGTTTACTGAGGGAATAGACACAAGCAAAGACAGCATCAATAACCTTATCAGCTGGCTGAAAGCGTTTCTGGACATAAAGGGTAGGAGATAGGGCTTCACTGAAGAAAAGTTGACAGTCATGATGTTCACCATTAAAAAACGTTGGCTGATTATCAGTGAGCGTAATGACTTAGTAAAGAGAATGTGTAATGGCAGAAACAAAAAAGGCGGTGAGATTTCTCACCGCCTTTTTATTAACGCCCGATAACTTTATTACCGGTTGCCTTATATGGCGTCCCCAAGGGGATTCGAACCCCTGTTACCGCCGTGAAAGGGCAGTGTCCTAGGCCTCTAGACGATGGGGACCTAAAACTGTTTTCTTTCGTTTCCTGGTGGAGCTAGGCGGGATCGAACCGCCGACCTCTTGCATGCCATGCAAGCGCTCTCCCAGCTGAGCTATAGCCCCCGAAAGGAAGCGCATACTATAGGGATTGAGTTTTTCTCTGTCAACAGAATATTTGAAATTATTTACATGAACTAGTGATGGTTCCACGGAGATTGTGTTGGCTAGGAAGTCAGCTGGAATGCCATAGTAAAGCTAAGTTATTGATGAATAGTCAATATATTGTTTTTGGCCATCTTAATTAGATAGGGGATTTGATGAAAGCACATTTCTGTGCGATAAATTGGCAGTTATTTATTGAATATAGAAGGCCGTTTTTTCGGTCATCAAGGCTCACCGGGGATATTGATGCGCAAACTGATAATTCTATCTGCAGGTTTTGTTTCCTGTTTTGCTCCTCTTGTTTCCGCAGAGCCATACCATGTGCCCAGTCACTGTCCCCGACCAGACGCCGATTTTTTTCTCCCTGAAGATGCACTTACTGAACAAAGTGATGTTGATGTCCAAGCAGATACGGCTCAGCTGGTTGATCTAGGTACTTCTGTATTTACCGGCAAAGTGGATATTCGTCGCGGCGGACAGCAATTAAATGCCAACCGTGCAACTTACAATCAAACTACCGGTAAAGTGACCGCGCAGGGGGATGTACGTTTACGTGATAGTCAGATGTCGATATTTGGTGATCAGGCCGAATGGAATATCAATGAAGATCGCGGCACGCTGATTGATGCGGAATATCAAACCAAACAGATGAATGCGCGCGGTGAAGCGAGTCATGTGAATCGTCAGGGACTGCAGTCAACTCAATTAAAAAACGCAACCTATACAACCTGTATGGAAGACGATGAATTCTGGAAACTGAAAGCCGGAGATGTCGATCTGGATCACGAAGAGGGTGTCGGCCGGGCTTATGATGTTGTTTTGCGTATAAAGGACGTTCCGGTTTTTTATACGCCATATATCAGTTTTCCGTTAAGTGATGAACGTAAATCAGGTTTCTTGATCCCTTCAATTGGTAGTTCCAACGAAACCGGCTTTGATGTCAGCACACCTTATTACTGGAACATTGCACCGCAAATGGATGCGACCCTGACACCACGTTATATGTCAGATCGTGGCTTAATGTTAAATGGCGAGTTTCGTTATCTCACTTCGCAATCTGAAGGCTTGATTGATGCAGGTTTTCTGGGCAGTGACAGTCTGCGTCAGAATGGTGATGAAATAAATCCCAACTACAATGAAGATCGGAAACATTTTTCATTTCAGCAAAATGGGCATTATGGCAGCAGCAACCGCTGGCGAACCCTGGTTGATTACAACTATGTATCGGACCGGGATTATCTGGAAGATTTCAGCAGTAATTTAAGTTTGAGTAGTACTACGCATTTAAACCGATTATTAAATGTGAATTATTACGGAGATATCTGGAATTTCGGGGCAAGAGTGCAGGGGTATCAGAATCTGCTGGAAGATGTTGAAGATCCCTATCAACGATTGCCGCAATTAACATTAAATGGATTACTGCCCGATCAGGCGTATGGGCTTAGCTATGAATTCAAGTCTGAATTTACTGCTTTTGATCATGATGACAAGGTATCCGGCCAGCGGTTGAATATGGAACCCGGCGTTAGTCTGCCGATGGGCACTGCAGGTTTCTTTATGACTCCCCGTGTCGCATTGAAACAAAGTTACTATTCTCTTGATAATTTAAGCGGCCAGACTCAATTTGAAGATAGCAGTATTAATCGCACCTTGCCTGTAGTGAGTTTGGATAGCGGATTGATTTTTGAACGACCGCTCAAATTTGCTGGAAACAACATGATCCAGACTTTAGAACCAAGAGCGTTTTATCTTTATATTCCCTATCGGGATCAGGACAATATTCCACTTTTTGATACCAATTTGCGTACCTTTGGTATGGGCAGTATGTTCAGTCATGAACGTTTTACTGGTCCTGATAGAGTCGGTGATGCAAATCAGGTAACAGTGGGCCTGACCAGCCGCTTTATCAATGAAGAAACCGGTCGTGAAAAATTACGAATGACATTAGGACAAATCCAGTATTTTTCAGATCGTAAAGTCAACTTAAGACAGGATGTCAAAGAAACCAGTTCTGACTCTGACTATATTGCTGAAGCGGTGGCCAGTATTACCGAGGAATGGGCTCTGGCTGGACAGATTCAATGGGATCCTGACAGCACCACCTCTAATATGTCTTCGCTGCAATTACGCTATCGCGGAGACAATGGTGGTGTATTCAACATCGCTCATCGCTATCGACGGGATGATGGCTTGAACCGTTTTCCGATAGAACAGGCTGATGTGTCAGGCAGTCTGCCGATTAATGATCAATGGAGCGTCATTGGTCGTTATTATCGCTCTTTGATGGATAATACGACGTTAGAAGCTTTGGCAGGGGTTGAATACCACAGCTGTTGCTGGGCAACTCGTGTAGTTTTCCGTGATTACATTAATGACATTAATGCTGACAGCCGCAACAAGGCCATCTATTTTGAAATTGAATTGAAAGGTCTGGGTCGCTTTGGTAAGAAATCCGGTGGACTGCTAGAGGAAAGTATTCGAGGTTATGAATAAATATAGCCAGCAGATTCAACTTTCGCATAGTTCATTTTGTCATTGAGTCATCTATCTGCATTTAGGTTCTTTAGGTCTTAAGCGTTTTGAAACGCTATAATAACGGCCAACAATTTACGGAGTTTGTATAGTTCATGATTAAATATTTGCTTGTCGGCTTATTGCTTGCGAACAGCGTATGGGCAGCGCCGCTTGATCGTATTGTTGCTGTTGTTAATAACGAAATTGTCCTGGATAGTGAGCTGGTCGAGATGGAGCAGACTGTTCGGCAGCAGCTTCGCCAGCGTAATGCCGCAATACCATCCTCTGATATTCTGCGCCGACAGGTCCTTGAACGCCTCATCATGCAAAAACTGCAACTACAGCGCGCAGATATGTCTGGTATTCGGGTAGCAGATGACGCTTTGAATGCTGCCGTCCGACAAATTGCTGAAAACAATAATCTAACCATCCGCCAGTTCCGTGATGCACTTGAAAGTGACGGTTATGATTTCACCGAATTTAGGGAAACGATTCGTGAAGAAATGGTTATCAGTCGGCTACGTAAAAGTGAAGTTGAAGATTCTATCGTCGTATCTGAACGTGAAGTAGATAACTTTCTGGCAACCCAAAACCTGCAGGGCGATTCTGAGCAAGCCTTCAGACTGTTACATATATTAGTCGGTATTCCTGATGCACCGACTCCGGAGCAAGTACAGGAAGCCGAACAAAAGCTTGCCGTTATTCAGGATTTACTGGCGGAGGGTGGTGACTTTTCAGAAATTGCTGCAGGGTACTCTGATGGTCAAAATGCGTTGGAGGGTGGGGAACTAGGCTGGCGTAAACAGGCTGAATTGCCAACCTTATTTGCTGGTGTAGTACCTAACCTGTCCGTAGGCGAAGTGAGCGACGTTATTCGAAGCGGCAGTGGTTTTCATCTGGTCAAACTGGTTGAAAAACGCAGTGAAGAAACTCATCTGGTTAAACAGACCAAAGCTCGCCACATCTTAATCAAAACCAATGAACTGGTGACTGATGAAGCCGCGGAAAAACGACTTAAACAACTACGCGAGCGAATCCTCAATGGCGAAGACTTTGCTGAGCTGGCAAAGGCACACTCTGAGGATACCGGCTCGGCAATTGACGGCGGAAGCCTCGGTTGGACCAGCCCAGGCGTTATGGTTCCAGAGTTTGAAGAGGTTATGAATGGTTTGGCTGAAGGTGAAATGAGCGAAGTTTTTCAAAGCCGTTTTGGTTGGCATTTAATTCAGGTTGATGAGCGCCGTGAACAAAATATGGCGGATGAATTTAAGCGCAATAAAGCTCGTGAACAGATAAAACAACGCAAAATTGAAGAGGAACTTGAAAGCTGGTTAAGAGCAATGCGTGATGAAGCCTACATAGAGTATCGTGACCTTTGAGTGATATTTGTCGTATAGCGCTTACTTCAGGTGAGCCTGCTGGAATTGGTCCTGATTTGTGTATTCAGTTGGCACAACAAGCCCAACGTCACCAAATAGTCGTTATTGCCGATCCAGAGCTGCTCCAGCAACGTGCAGATGAGTTAGGGTTACCAATAAAGCTGATTGAGTTTGATCCGGATTTGGCCCCCCAACCGAGTGATGCTGGTTGTATCGTCTATCTGGCAAGTAAGCTTTCAGAAAAAGTGCTGGCTGGTAAATTGAATCCTGCTAATTCAGCCTATGTAATTAGTACATTGCAACTCGCATTGAATGGTTGTCTGGATGGGACTTTTGATGCCGTTGTCACCGCACCCGTGCATAAAGGCGTCATTAATGATGCTCAGGTCCCTTTTAGCGGTCATACCGAATTTTTCGCTGATGGTGCTGGTGTCAATAAAGTTGTGATGATGTTGGCGACACCTGAGCTTCGAGTGGCGTTGGCAACTACACATTTACCACTTCGCGAGGTAAGTGATGCCATTACCCAACAAAGCCTGCTAAAAATCATGCATATTCTGGCTGAAAGTCTGCAGCAAAGTTTTGGATTAAAACATCCACGAATAGCGGTATGCGGCTTAAACCCTCATGCTGGCGAAGGCGGGCATCTGGGCACTGAAGAACAAACTGTAATCGAACCTGCAATTAAGCTTATACGAGAGGAGGGCTATGAGTTCAACGGACCATGGCCAGCAGACACTATTTTCGTAAAGTCTCGTCTTGCAGATTATGACGCTGTATTAGCGATGTATCATGATCAGGGCCTGCCAGTACTTAAGCATCAAGGTTTTGGTGATGCTGTGAATATCACTATGGGTCTTCCATTCATCCGAACATCGGTTGACCACGGCACTGCACTGGATCTTGCCGGTTCAGGTAAAGCCAGTGCAACCAGTCTGCAGGCTGCAATCAATATGGCTGAAACAATGTCATTAACCAGAAGAACTCTATGACTGATCAGCGACAATATCCGAAAGCACGCAAACGATTTGGGCAAAACTTCTTGCATGATGAAGCTGTTATAGCGGATATCATTGCTGCAGTAGCGCCGCAAAAAGATCAGCATCTGGTCGAAATAGGGCCTGGACGTGGGGCATTAACGGCCTCGTTGCTGGAAGATGCCGGATTACTGGATGTAATTGAACTGGATCGTGATTTGGTACCAATACTGCAAAACCAGTTTAAAGGTGCTGCTAATCTGCATATCCATCAGGCTGATGCCTTGGAGTTTGATTTCAGTTTATTACCTCGGGATGGTGAAAAATTAAGGGTGATCGGTAACCTGCCTTACAACATCACTACACCGTTATTATTTCATTTACTGGAACAGGCTTCGTTAATAGAAGATATGTGTTTTATGCTTCAACGAGAGGTCGTAGAGCGCATTTGCGCCGCACCGGGTAACAAAAGCTATGGTCGGTTAAGCATAATGATTCAATATCAATGCATGGTTGAGCAATTATTTATTGTGCCACCTACAGCCTTCGATCCTCCGCCTAAAGTGGAGTCAGCTATCATTTATATCCAACCAAGAAAGCAATTTTTAGGGGGGGATGTCTGCATAAAAACATTAGGCAGTTTAGTGACACAGGCATTTAGCCAGCGTCGAAAAACCATCGCTAACACTTTGAAAAATAGTGTTTCCGTGGGGCAGTTGGAGGCTCAGGGGATCGATCCAAAGCTACGTCCAGAAACCTTGTCCGTTAAACAATATGTTGCTTTGGCACAATCTATTAGTGCTTAAAATAAGTATAGGGTATATAAGTAAAAGCTTAAGTACTGATTTGGCAGGAGTTTAGAGCCGGTTCACAAAAAATGGTCATGCTAAATGACACTAATGTTTTACTGTCTTGACACACTGTTTTTGCTGTAGTTAGATACACACAACCAATGAGACGCGCCGAGGTATTGTGTGTCCTTTGGGATTTGAATACATAATATAAACGACACGAGGAATTAAGCTGTGAATAAATCTGAATTAATCGATGCAGTTGCTGCGGCCGCAGACATTTCAAAAGCAAAAGCGGCTCTGGCTGTTGACGGTGTGACTTCTGCAGTCACAAAAGCGTTAAGCAAAGGCGATCAAGTTACTCTGGTAGGTTTCGGTACTTTTTCTGTTCGTGAGCGTGCTGCTCGTACCGGCCGTAACCCACGTACCGGCGAAGAAATCAAAATTGCAGCTGCAAAAATTCCTGCATTTAAAGCTGGTAAAGCCCTGAAGGATGCTGTAAACTAGTTTCTTTTTTCTGGGGTGCTTAGCTCAGCTGGGAGAGCATCGCCCTTACAAGGCGAGGGTCGGGGGTTCGAACCCCTCAGCACCCACCAGGAATATCAGGAGCGGTAGTTCAGCTGGTTAGAATGCTGGCCTGTCACGCCGGAGGTCGCGGGTTCGAGTCCCGTCCGCTCCGCCAATACAAAAGAAGGGCGCATTCTATGCGCCTTTTTTTTTGCTTAAATTAACCCACACTCGTGAAGAAGGTTCACTCCTATGTTGCATTTCATTCGTGATCGCGCCCAAGGTTGGATTGCTTGGTTTATTGTTGGCTTAATCAGCATTCCATTTGCACTTTGGGGGGTGAATTCTTATGTCTCCGGACCAAGTGATACCATCGTCGCCGAAGTTAATGGTGAAGAAATCACCCAGACAGCATTGCTAGAAGCTGTCCAGCGCTACCGTGATCAAATGCGGCAGATGATGGGTGAAGAATTCAATCCCGAGATGTTTGATAACGCTGAAATTCGTTATGTCGTCCTTGATGATTTAATTGATCAGCAACTCATCCGTTCTGCTGGTGATGAACTTGGTCTTCGGATAAGTGACCGCCAGATTGCACAATTCATCCAGCAAACCCCCGCATTTCAACGTGATGGCACATTTGATAGTGAACAATATCAAATGGTTCTGGCCAGAGCGGGATTTACTCCCACTTCGTATGAAGCCAGCTTAAGGGATGATCTTTTGGGCCAACAGCTTATCCAGAGTGTTGAGGGTAGTACCCTGGTCTCTGAGGTTGAGGTAGAAAGATTGTTAAAACTGGAAAATCAACAGCGCGAAATTGCCTTTGGCGTAGTCAAGCTGGAAGATTTTCTTGATGAAACAGAAGTAGATGATGCAGATGTACGTGGTTTTTTTGATGCCAACCAGTCTAGTTTTACTTCACCGGAACAAGTCTCACTTGATTATCTGGAACTATCACTTGATGAAATTTCCACACAGGTCGAAGCGAGTGAAGAACAGCTACAGCAATATTATGTTGATAACAAATCACAGTTTGTGGGGCCTGAACAGCGCCGTGCCAGTCATATCTTAATTGAAGATAATGACGAGTCAGAGCAAATTCTTGCCGAAATTCAAACCAAACTTGAAGAAGGTCAAAGCTTTGAAGAGCTGGCAGAAACCTATTCGATCGATGTTGGTTCTGCATCTTCAGGTGGTGATTTAGGTGCTATTCAACGTGATGTTATGGAACCAGCTTTTGAAGAAGCAGTGTTTGCTTTAGAGAATGTTGGTGATATATCCGAACCTGTTAAAACAGAGTTTGGTTATCACATCATCCAATTAACGGATATTGATCAATCCAGCAATGTAGAGTTTGCTGAAGTGAGAGATGAAGTTGAGCAACAATACAAACGTCAGCAAGCTGAACGTCAGTTTTACGATAAAGCCGAAGAGTTGGCGAATCTTACTTATGAGAATCCCGAAACACTTGATATTGCCGCTGAAACATTGGGTTTAGATATCAAAACTTCTGGAACATTTACCCGCAGCGGTGGCAGTGGTATTGCTGAAAACCAGGAAGTTGTGAAAGCCGCATTTTCGGATGATGTATTGAATCAGGAATTGAACAGCCAGGTCTTAGAGTTATCTGACACTCGTCTGGTTGTAGTTCGCAAGAACAACCATGTTGATGCGACCTTGCTGCCATTTGACTCAGTTGCACCAGCGATTACTGAACAGCTTCGTTATCAGCGTGCCAGCGATTTAGCCTATATTCAGGGCGAATCCAGACTGCAGGAGTTGCAATCCGGTGCACCAGCGACAGAAGTCTTTCCTGATACCTGGCAGCCAGCTGCTTATTATGGGCGTGATAGTCAGGACATTAGCGCACAAATACTGGATCAGGCATTTAGATTACCAAATTCGGAATCAACCCAATATGCCGGTTTCACTACCGAAAATGGTAATTATGTAGTTATAGCAGTAAGTGATGTGAAACAGGGTTCAGTTGAAGATGTAGAGCCTGAAATGCGTGATGGACTCGTATCTAACTTGACCAGACTGAACGGCCGTGTAGAAATGGCAGCATTCCTTAATACATTACGCAGTGAAGCCGACATTGAAATTTATGAGTCACGGGTAACATCTAGCGAAGAAGAGTAGTTCGCTAACCTTAACTTGCAGATTGAAAAAGGCGCTTTATAGCGCCTTTTTTATAACTAATGTATCGATGACTTTAGCGCCGACACTGTCGCCCCAGATATTCACAACTGTACGGAATCGATCCAGAAACCAGTCCACTGCCAGTAACAGTGCGATACCATCCAATGGCAGACCTACCGCACTAAGTACGATTACCATGGTGACCAGCCCTGCTTCAGGAATTCCTGCCGCGCCAATGGCCGCAAGGGTTGCCGTAATAAAGACAATAACCTGTTGAGTCATCGTCAAATCAATGCCGTAGGCCTGAGCTATAAATAACACTGCAGCAGCTTCATAGAGAGCTGTGCCATCCATATTGACTGTACTGCCCAGTGGCAAAACAAATTTGATGGCTTTATCACTAACTTTATTTTCACGCGCATTTTCCATCGTGAGTGGAAGTGTGGCTGTTGAACTGGCTGTACCAAAGCCGGTTACCAGGGCTCGACTCATACCCATTAAGTAGCTAAGGCCTTTGCCAGCAATCAGTTGCAAGAGTAAAAAAAGAAAACAAAAGTGGATGAAAAGCCCTGTTAACACGGTGACTACATGCCAACCCACCGCCTGTATTTCTCGAAACAATGCATCGCCTCCACCGGCCATTCCCAGTCGTGCAGCAATCAAGGCGAAAATACCGATCGGGGCAAAATACATTATCCATATCACCAGTTTCATCATGGCTTCGTTAATCCCATCAAAAACGGCAAAGACGGGTTTGGAACGTTCACCAATTGTTGTTAACGCCATTGCAAACAATATGGCAAAAACAATAAGTGGTAATAACTGCATCTCAGTGGCAGAGGCAAATAGATTTGGTGAGATCAACGACATCACAATATCGGATGCGCCGGTTCCCTGTTTTTCCAAAATGCGCTCTGGAACCGTGGCATCACCTAGTTCAATACCTGCACCGGGCTGGATGATATTCACGACTACCAGGCCGATGAACACTGCCGTAGCGGTTGTTAGAGCATAATACAGAAGGGTAGAGCCACCTAAACGTCCCAGCTTACGGATATCGCCAAGCGCGCCAATACCGCTGATAACAGACGCTACAATCAACGGGATAATCACCATTTTCAACGCATTGAGAAATAAGTCTCCCAGCCAACCGATTTGTAATGATAAGTCATCGAAAAACCAGCCAAACAGGACGCCGCTGATGGCACTCAGGATGATTAAAATCAATAATATGACGGCATGTGAGTGTGGCATTGGCTGTTATCCTCAAAGTTATTAGGGCTAAAACAAAAACAGGGCTGAAAGCCCTGTTTTTGATAACTGAATAAACATCGGTAAAAAATTACTTATCGCCAATACCGACAATATTGTAACCACCATCAACATAGGTAATTTCGCCGGTTACTCCGGATGCCAGATCGGAGCACAGGAAAGCACCTACATTGCCAACTTCATCAATCGTGACATTACGACGCAATGGTGCATTACGTTCGCCGTAGGCCAGCATCTTTCCAAAATCGCCAATACCGGCAGCAGCAAGTGTTTTTATAGGGCCTGCGGAAACAGCATTTACCCGAATGCCGTCCGGTCCTAATGAATAAGCCATATATCTGACGGTAGCTTCCAGAGCAGCTTTTGCGACACCCATAACGTTGTAATTATCGATGGCACGTTCCGCACCCAGATAGCTCAGTGTCAATAATGAACCATTCCGGCCAGCCATTAACTCTTTACCCGCTTTTGCCAATGCAGCAAAGCTGTAGGCGCTGATATCATGTGCAGCGGCAAAACCTTCGCGGGTCACACTGTCAACAAAGCTGCCTTGCAGTTGTTCACGTGGAGCAAATGCAACCGAATGAACAATACTGTCCAGACCATCCCATTTTGTGGCCAGGTCATCGAAAACAGCTTTGATTTGTTCATCACTGCTAACATCGCAAGGAAAAATTAATGCGGGATTGGAGCCACATTCTTCAGCGATTTTTTCGACGCGGGATTTGAGTTTGTCATTTTGGTAAGTAAAAGCTAATTCAGCACCTTCACGTGCCATGGCATGCGCAATACCGGCGGCGATAGAACGCGAGCTGGCAACGCCAACAATCAATACCCGTTTGCCTTGTAGAAAACCCATGAAGTACTCCAGAAATTTTAAAACCGATAAACTTACCTGATTTTGGCAGGTACTGGAAGAGGCGAGCAGCTTACATTCCCGTTATACTCCCTATTTGCCTGGTTTCAACTTTGGATGGTTATGCCCCGATTTTCTGTTGTGTTCTTCTGGATTGTTATAGCAATACTGACAGGTTGTGATATATCGGCTATCAACTCTCCATACCCTGCTGCTGAGAGTGAAAAAACGGTTAGTTACAGCTCCTTTATGCTGCGTCCAAAACATCTTGATCCTGCCCGTTCCTACTCAGCAAATGAAAGCCTGATTACGGCGCAGATATATGAGCCGCCCTTTCAGTATCATTACCTTAAACGTCCGTATCAAATGGAACCATTAACCGCAGCGAAAATGCCGGAAGTGGAATTTTTAGATAAAAATCAACAGGTATTGGCGGGATCACAACAGACAGCAGAAAATATTGCTTTTTCACGTTATACGATTACTCTGAGACCCGGAATAGCCTATCAACCACATCCGGCATTCGCTCAGGATGCGTCTGGACAATTGCTATATCACGATCTGGATCAACAGAACTCCAATCATCTGAACACGATTATGGATTTTCCAGAGCAAGCCACCCGTGAATTAAAAGCGGCTGATTATGTATATCAAATTAAACGGCTGGCGCATCCGGAAGTACATTCACCCATTTTAGGATTAATGAGTGAACACATCGTCGGTTTGGGTGATTTTGCCGCCATTCTGAATAAACTGCAGCAACAGGATAAGCCGCTTGATTTGCGGGAACTACATATCGATGGGGTGGAAGTTATTGATGATTATCAATACCAAATTACCGTTTATGGTCAATATCCCCAATTGGAGTACTGGCTGGCGATGCCATTTTTTGCGCCCATTCCCTGGGAAGCCGATGTGTTTTACCAGCAGACTGTCTTAAAAGATAAAAACATCACTTTAGACTGGTACCCGATTGGAACGGGGGCCTATCAAATGGTAGAAAACGATCCTAACCGGCGCATGGTGATGATTAAAAACCCCAATTATCACGGTGAAATTTATCCCAGTGAGGGTAATCCTGGCGATGCTGCAGCTGGTTTACTGGATGATGCCGGTTTGCCGATGCCATTTATCGATAAAATCATTTACACCCTGGAAAAAGAAAGTACCTCTTATTGGGGCAAATTCATTCAGGGTTACTACGATATTAGTGGCTTAACTTCCGACAGTTTTGAACAGGCTATCCAGGTTTCTTCAGGTGGTTCGTTTGGACTAAGTGAAGATATGATGGAAAAAGGTATTGATTTACAGGCTGCAGTTGGCACCACTACCCATTATATCGGGTTTAATATGCTGGACTCAGTGGTAGGCGGAGATACTGAGCAAGCACGCAAATTGCGGCAGGCGATTGCAATTGCAATAGATCAGGAGGAATTTGTTTCCATTTTCTTTAATGGCCGTGGAATTCCTGCCCAAGGACCTATTCCTCCCGGAATTTTTGGTTATCGTGAAGGCCGGGAAGGATTGGACCCTTACGTTTATGAATGGCGGAATGATGCAGTACGCACCAAGCCCATCTCTTTTGCCAGAGAATTACTTGCGGATGCTGGATATCCCAATGGTCGAGATGCTGAAACAGGGCAACCTTTAGTTCTGTATTTTGATGTTTCTGCTGTTGGACCGGATGCCAAGGCACAATTGGACTGGATGCGTAAACAATTTCAAAAACTCAATATTCAGCTGGTGATTCGGTCAAGTGATTACAACCGTTTTCAGGATAAAATGCGTCGCGGGCAAACGCAGATATTCAAAGTTGGCTGGAGCGCTGATTATCCGGATCCGGAAAATTTTCTGTTTCTTCTATATGGGCCTAACGCCAAAGCCATTCATAATGGTGAAAACAGCGCCAATTACCAAAACCCGGAGTTTGATGAGTTATTTGAGCAGATGCGGGTAATGCCTGATGGTGATGAGCGTCAAAAAATTATCGACAAAATGGTGGATATTGTTCGTCATGATGTGCCGTGGGTATGGGGCTTTCATCCCAAACAGTTAACGTTGTTTCACGCGTGGAATAAAAATATCAAACCCAATCTGATGGCAAACAATACATTAAAGTATCATCGAATTGATCCGCTATTACGAGACCAGTTGCGGTCGAAATGGAATCAACCGACCATCTGGCCGCTGATTTTGCTGTTGTTTATTTTTAGCATGGCAATGTTGCCAGCTGTTTTGATTTATCGCCGAAAAAAATACCAACAGGCTGTCAATACTTGATACTGTTGATTTTGCGTATCATCCGGTACAATTGAATGCGGAAATTGTTATATGACTTCAGGTATGAATTGAGCAGGGAGAAAAGCACGTGGATTTGGCTACTTTACTGGGTTTTTTAATAGCCTGGAGTCTGATTATCGCCACCATTGCTCTTGGGGCAGCGGCGAGCACCTTTGTTAACA
>DELT01000077.1:47963-51287 GCA_002354555.1 Methylophaga sp. UBA2689 | reverse complement strand
GCAACTTATCCGATGGAATTATAACATGCCAAATAATATAAGCATTTACTAATTTAGCTTTTGACGTACAAAAAAAGCCGACAAAATCGGCTTTTTTTGAATCGTCAGACAGTTAATTATCGTTGGAACTGTCTTCCATGTTTTTAATGACCTTGTAAGCAATCACGGCAATCACAACAATTGTCAGTACAAGGCTCACAATAGCACCAATCGCTACAGCATCTAATCCCATATCAATCTCCTTGAATCTATCGACTCGTAATTACGTCAGTTCGACGTTTACTCTTCGCCACCACCAAGTTGATGGACATAAACAGCAAGCTTTTTGATTTCAGTTTCTGAAAGCCGTTGAGTTTCATCACCTTCATAATATTCTTCAGGATCATCACCGTATTCTTCTGCTTCCAGACGAACAGCAAGTTTTTCATTCCAGCCCGGCATTACTGCAATACGGGTGTTAGGATCATTTGCATCATTTACTCCGTGCAGAATTGTATGGCGAATCTCATCCGGTTCACCAGAAAAGCGCCAGACTTTGTCAGACAAATTAGCCGAACCTAACTGCTGAATCCCTTTAGCTTCTGCACCATGGCACGCTACACAACCTTTTTCGTTGTAAAGTTTCCATTGCGCTTCGGTAGCTTCACCAGCTGAGTTACTCAACACGAATTCAACCAGGCCATCCACTTCTTCTTCTGTTAACAGTTCAGCATGTGCAGGCATCATTCCTTGACGACCTTTGGCCAGGGTTTCAATGATTTTGTTTACTGTTCCACCGTATAACCAGTCATCATCAGCAAGGATTGGGTAACCTGAACCAGGTTGAGGATATCCGCCAACACCATGACAGGCTGCACAGTTATCACCATAAAGAACTTTGCTTGAACCTACTGCATAACGTAATAGTTCATCATCTTCGAGAATTTCTTCCGCTGACATCGCAGCAATACGATCTTCAAAAGGTGCACGTTTTTCCTTGATTTGTGCCATGTCTTCCTTGTATTCATTAATCTGTGTCCAACCCAGAATACCTTGGGTGTTTCCATTCACCAATGGTAGAGAAGGATAAAGAATAAAATATACCAACACTAACAAACCGCTCAGGTATAAAGCTATTGTCCACCAACGTGGCGGTGGATTGGTCAATTCTCTGATGCCATCCCATTCATGCCCTGTATCAGGACATTCATTTGGGTTTTTATTGTTATCAGCCATCATTTTTCTCCGAATTTATATCGTCATCTCTCAGTGGCAAGTCACGATGCGATTCAAGTTTTTCTTTGTTTTTTGGGCGTAATACCCAGAAATACATACCAAACATCAGTAAGAAAATAACAACCGTCAGAATGGTACCGACCCAATCACTTACGGTCATTGCAGACCAGTTTGTCTTAAAATAAGACAGAAAATCACTCACGGTAATCTCTTCCTGGTTCAAATTGAATCATGGTGCCAAGCACTTGCAGATAAGCTACCAGAGCATCCATTTCAGTTTTGCCTTCTACGACTTCAGCTGCTCCCAGAATTTCTTCATCACTGTAAGGAACCCCCAGAACTTTCATTGCTTTGAGTCGTTTAATCATACCTTCACCATCAATGGTCGATTCGTCCAGCCAAGGATACCTAGGCATAACGGATTCAGGCACAACAGAACGTGGGTCACGTAAATGCTGAATATGCCATGCATCAGAGTATTTACCACCAACACGCGCTAAATCCGGTCCGGTACGTTTTGACCCCCATTGAAACGGGTGATCATATTTGGACTCTACCGCCAATGAATAATGACCATAACGATCTTTTTCATCACGGAATGGACGCACCATTTGTGAATGACACAGATAGCAACCTTCCCGCTGATAAACATCACGTCCAGCTAACTCAAGTGCAGTGTACGGACGTACACCCTGCAGTTCTTCGTATTCAGGATAGACATCATCCTCAAAAGTGTTATCCAGATAGAACAATGGCACGATCTCGACAATACCACCAACTGAGACTACCAAAGCTGTTGCCAGTACCAATCCCCAGACGTTTACCTCTACCCACTCTTGAAAGCTAATGCGTTTATTAGATTTTTTAGCCATGCTGATACCCTCAAATATTCGCTGCAGTTGCCATTTCGGCGGACGGTTTTGCAATCGCGCGGCGAATAGTCACTGTTACGTTAAACAGCATGATAACCGCACCCAGGAAGAAAATCAGTCCGCCAATTGCACGCATCGCATAATAAGGATGCATCTGTGCTACAGACTCAACAAAGGTGTAGGCCAAATTGCCATATTCATCATATGCACGCCACATCAGACCTTGCATGATGCCTGAAACCCACATTGCGGTGATGTAAATTGCGGTACCAATTGTCGCCATCCAGAAATGCAGATTGACCAGCTTGACCGAATACATGGTTGTGCCCCACATACGTTCGACCATGTGATACAACGCACCCACAGAGACCATGGCAACCCAGCCAAGCGCTCCTGAGTGAACGTGACCGATGGTCCAGTCAGTGTAATGAGACAACGCATTTACGGTTTTCGAAGCCATAACTGGACCTTCGAAAGTTGACATGGCATAGAACGCTAAAGAAACGATCAGGAAACGTAAAATATAGTCCGTACGTAATTTGTCCCACGCACCGCTCAGTGTAAACATACCGTTTAACGCACCACCCCATGAAGGAATAATCATCGCAAGGGAGATGGCTGCACCCAGTGAACCGGTCCAATCTGGTAGTGCGGTATATTGGAGATGGTGAGCACCCAACCAGACATAACCAAATACCAGCGCCCAGAAATGGATAACTGAGAGGCGGTATGAATAAACCGGACGGTTTGCCTGTTTAGGTACAAAGTAATACATGATGCCGAGGAAACCAGCTGTCAGGAAGAAACCAACAGCGTTATGACCCCACCACCATTGAATCATCGCATCCTGAACCCCGGAAAAAATGGAATAGGATTTCCACATACTGACCGGAATAGACAGACTATTGACCACATGGAGGTAGGTAATCATGATCATCATTGCCAGGAAGAACCAGTTGGCAACATAGATATGCGAAACCTTACGCACTGATAGAGTCATGATGAAATTGAACATGTAGCTTATCCAAACCACCGCAATTAAAATATCCAGCGGCCATTCCAGCTCAGCATATTCTTTTGATTGAGTCAGACCTAAAGGCAGAGTAATGATGGCACCAAGAATAATCAGGTTCCAGCCCCAGAAGGTGAACCATGCCAATTTATCACTCCACAGTCTGACGCCAGAGGTGCGTTGCACAACATAAAATGCTGTCGCCATCAAAGTCGAACCACCAAA
>DELT01000077.1:24021-47816 GCA_002354555.1 Methylophaga sp. UBA2689 | reverse complement strand
GGATTATCAAAATTCAAATCTGGCCAGGCTAACTGCGATGCAATAAATACACCCATACCCGTTCCGGCAACCAAATAGACACACGCCATATAGGCGAACCATTTGACCACTTCAAAGTTGTACTGTTGTTTCGCCTGCATAGCGATCACACCTTCTCTTTCATGAAAACTCTTTCACTGTTTCTTTATTAAGGAAACAGAACCCCATTTCATTTCATTCTGTCTAACGTTCCAACTAATGAATTTTACCGCAAAACAACTATGTTGATGATTTCAAATCCGTGATCCAGATCAATTTTGCTGGTTTTGCTTCTACTCCACTGGCTTGAAGTTATCCAAATAGGAGAATTTTCCTGACTTCATCTGACGGGGTCAAGTATTAGCAAAAAAGCTATTTCAGCAGACGCTAATAAGTAGCGTAAAAACAATGATTTAATCCATATGGTTAATATGGTTATTTACCTATTCAATTGCGGTGTATTAGTTGTCATCCGCATTAATTGTAAAAGTAAATCAATACTATTGGCTTTCTGCCTTCATTCAATAGCAAGTTATAGGTGCGGCAAGCAGCGCCAAGTGACATGGTTTCCAATGAGATCCCATACCGTGCCAAGTTGCCAGTAATTTGTAATATAGTGGGAGTAATACCTTCGTTAGTCACCATAATGACAACGTCAGCATTGAAGGATTTTATTGTTTCAATTTGAGAATCGCTAGACTGTTCAGCGAGAGTTTGGAGGTCCAGTGCATCATATACACCTTCAGGGGATAAAACGCAGTCATGCGTTATTTGTTGTGGAGTTTTATTTGGTGCTTGAATCAGTAGAAAGCCGTCGCCATAACTTTTAATTACAAGAGCGTCAGTAACGGCTTCCTGACTAATTTTCATTTTTGTTAAAAACCAGCGGCATTATTAACGCGATCGCGTAATTCTTTTCCGGGTTTAAAGTGTGGTACATATTTTTCATCAAGTTTAACGGATTCACCGCTTTTTGGATTACGTCCTACTCTTGGTGGACGATGATGCAAGGTGAAACTGCCAAACCCTCTGATCTCAATACGATCGCCACGTGACAGACAATCGCTCATCTGTTCAAGAATTAACTTCACCGCTAGTTCAACGTCTCGGTAATTCAATAGAGATTGTTTTTCGGATAGTATTTCTATCAAATCAGACTTGGTCATAATTTCCTAGATTCCCGGCAGTAGACTTTTGGGTTATGCCTTAAATAAAAAGGCAGCTGTATAACAAAAAAATGAGCATCCGGTCTGACCGGATGCTCACCCAATGATCAGATTAGCTATCTTTCTGATTCATTTGTTCTTTCAGCAAATCACCTAAAGTGGTATTGCCGGAACTAACATTACTGTACTCTTTCACTGCTTCAGATTCTTCCTGATCATCCTTAGCTTTGATTGACAGAGTCAGCGTGCGATCCTTGCGAGACATTCCTGTAAATTTAGCTTCAACGTCATCACCGATATTCAGCACTTTGCTGGCATCTTCGATACGCTCACGTGCGATATCAGCTACGCGAACGTAACCTTCTACACCTTCAGCCAATTCAATCGTTGCACCTTTAGCATCAACTGCAATGACTTTACCGTTCACAACAGTGCCACGTGGGTGTTCAGACAGATAAGCTGAGAATGGATCGTCCTGCAATTGTTTGATACCCAGTGAAATGCGTTCACGTTCAGGGTCAATCGCCAATACAACCGCTTCTACTTCATCGCCTTTTTTGAAGTCACGAATTAATTCTTCGTTTTCTTCTTCCCAAGAGATATCTGACAAGTGAATCAGGCCGTCAATGCCGCCATCCAGGCCAATGAAGATACCGAAATCAGTGATTGATTTGATAGCGCCGCTGACTTTATCACCTTTGTTATGAGTCATTGAGAACTCTTCCCAAGGGTTCGTCTGGCACTGTTTGATACCCAGTGAGATACGACGACGTTCAGCGTCAATATCCAGAACCATAACTTCAACTTCATCACCCAAAGTAACCAGTTTAGAAGGGTGAACGTTTTTGTTGGTCCAGTCCATTTCAGACATGTGAACTAAACCTTCAACGCCATCTTCGATTTCAACAAAACAACCGTAGTCGGCAATGTTAGTGACTTTACCCTGGATGCGAGTGCTGTTTGGATAACGACGTGCGATATCTTTCCATGGATCGTCGCCCAACTGTTTCAGGCCAAGCGATACACGTTCACGTTCTTTATCAAATTTCAGAACCTGTACATCGATTTCGTCACCGATAGCGACAACTTCTGAAGGATGTTTAACACGTTTCCATGCCATATCAGTGATATGCAACAGACCATCAATACCACCCAGGTCAACAAACGCGCCGTAATCGGTCAGGTTCTTAACGATACCTTTAACCACTTTGCCTTCTTCCAATGTTTCCAGAAGGGCTTCGCGTTCAACGCTGTTCTCAGCTTCCATAATGGCACGGCGTGAAACAACGATATTATTACGTGGGCGATCCAGCTTAATCAGTTTGAACTCAAGCTCTTTGCCTTCGAGGTGTGAAGTATCACGGATAGGACGTACATCAACAAGTGAACCCGGCAGGAACGCTCGGATGTTTTCCAGATCTACAGTGAAACCACCTTTAACCTTACCGGAAATAATACCGATAACGGTTTCATTGGCTTCAAATGCATGTTCCAATCTAATCCATGCTTCAGCGGCTTTGGCTTTTTCACGTGATAATTGTGTTGCACCAAATCCATCTTCCAGTGTTTCCAGAGAAACATCGACCAAATCACCAACAGAAACGGTGATTTCACCTTTTTCGTTCATGAATTCGGCAACTGGGATAGCGCCTTCAGATTTCAGACCTGCGTTAACCATAACAACATCAGGGCCAACATTGACTACCGTACCGGTAACAATTTTGCCTGGTTGCATTGGGGTTGCGTTTAGACTCTCTTCAAAGAGATCAGCAAAGCTTTCGCTCATTATAAATATCCTTGATCCTGTTCAGATAACAGAATCGCCCGTTAGTCCTGCGATTGCAGGAAATTAACAAAAAAACCTGCCTGGACCACCCAGACAAGTACCCTAATAAATCAGCCGATTAACGCACTGACTTTTTCTAAAACAGCTTCGATACCGAGTTGTGTTGAATCCAGAATAACGGCATCATCGGCAGGCCGTAGTGGCGCTACTTCACGTTGCATATCCCGTTCATCACGTTCTGATATTTCGGCTACGAGATCGGAAAGGTTACTATCAATTCCTTTCTCTTTCAACTGCTTATATCGTCTCTCTGCCCGAACCTCGGCACTGGCTGTAAGAAAGACTTTGTATGGCGCATCTGGAAACACCACGGTGCCCATATCGCGGCCATCTGTGACTAACCCTGGCGGTTGGCAAAAATCACGCTGTCTTTGTAATAAAGCTGAGCGAACGGCTGGAAATGCGGCAACTTTCGACGCAGCATTGCCCGCCTGTTCAGAACGAATCAGTAACGAAACATCTTCATCTTCCAGAACAACCTGCAGCTGACCATCCTTTAACACAAATTGCACATCCAGCTGACCCGCTATGGATGCCAGCGCGGTTTCATCGGTTAAATCAATTTGATGCTTTAAGGCTGCCTGAGCCAGGACACGGTAAATGGCACCACTATCCAGATAGTGCCAGCCCAGCTTTTCTGCCATCTGCTGGGCCAAAGTGCCCTTTCCGGAGCCGCTGGGTCCATCAATTGTTAATACAGGTATATCAGACATCGAAGGCATCAATCTGCAAACCACAGTCAGTCGCTAATTCGACAAAATTCGGAAATGAGGTGGCAACATTGGCACAGTCATTAATCTGTATTGCGCCGCCAGCCTGTAATGCCGCCATGGCAAATGACATCGCAATACGATGATCACCATGTCCATCCACTTCACCACTGCCAATAATTCCACCTTCGATAATCATGCCATCAGACGTAGGCTGAGCGTCAATGCCGAGTGCCTGTAATCCATCAGCCATGACCTGAATCCGATCACTCTCTTTAACGCGTAATTCTTCAGCTCCCGTCAATACTGTGCGGCCTTCTGCGCAAGCAGCGGCAATAAATATTGCCGGAAATTCATCAATCGCCAATGGCACCTGATCCTGTGGAATGTCAATGCCGGTCAATGGCGCATAGCGAACCCGAATATCGGCAACCGGTTCTCCGCCGGTCACTGCTTCGTTGCTCAAGCTTATATCCGCGCCCATTTGCTTCAAAATATTGATAACACCAATCCGCGTTGGGTTAATACCTACATGTTGCAGAGTAATATCTGAACCCGGTGCAATCGCAGCCCCCACCATAAAGAACGTGGCCGAGGAAATATCGCCGGGCACATCAATGCTGGTAGCGGTTAATTTTCCGCCCCCCTGAATACTGATGCGGTTACCCTGAACCTCGACTGGGTATCCCATGCCTTGCAACATGCGTTCAGTATGATCGCGAGTCGGGGCAGGTTCCTTCACGCTAGTGGTTCCCTCGGCATACATCCCTGCCAGCAACAGACAGGATTTGACCTGAGCACTGGCCATTGGCAAGTCATATTCAATAGCCTTTAGTTTATGACCACCATGAATAGTCAGAGGCGGTTTGCCGTCAGCACTGTCAATACTTGCCCCCATTTGGGCTAAGGGATCGGTTACCCGACGCATGGGACGACCTGATAATGATTTATCACCACTCATCGTCACATCAAAACGTTGACCTGCCAGTAAACCACTCAATAAACGAATAGAGGTACCAGAGTTACCGACATATACATCATTTTCCGGAGCTTTCAGTCCATGCATACCAACACCATGCACGGTGACTTTGCCATCGGTCGGACCATCAATTTTGACGCCCATGGCACGAAAAGCTGCCAATGTCGCCAGTGCATCTTCACCTTCCAGAAAACCGCTGATTTCAGTCACACCTTCTGCCAATGAACCCAGCATAATAGAACGATGTGAAATGGATTTATCTCCGGGCACCCGAAAGCTACCTGTTAACTGACCACCAGCCTGTACTATAAATTTACGATCCTGCTGCCCGTTCACGCTACTGTTCACTCCCACTTTACACTTCGCTGTTATCTTTCAAATCCGGATCGGCAAAACGGGTATCTCTGGCCTTTTTTGCTCGCCCGAATATATCGATAAGATAATCGCCATCATCTTGCCGAATAGCCTGTTCAATCTTATCCAGGCCACTGCGATATTGTTGTAATAATTCCAGAATCGCACCGCGGTTACCGAGGCAGATATCGCGCCACATCACTGCATCACTTGACGCAATCCGGGAAAAATCTCGAAAGCCTCCAGCGGCATATCGCAATACTTCATCGCAATCTTCACGCTGGGCTAACATTCCTACCAGATTAAATGCCAATACATGCGGTAAATGACTGGTGGCAGCCAGCACCACATCATGATGCTCAACCTCCATTTCAAATACATCTGCACCAGCCTGCTGCCACATTTGGCGCACTTTTTCCAGAGCTGATTTATTGGTTTCAGCCACTGGCGTTAAGACTACCCGATGTTGTTGATAAAGTTCAGCAAACGCAGCTGATGGACCACTTTTTTCGGTACCGGCTATCGGATGGCCTGGCACGAAGTAATCAAACTTATTCCCCAAAGCCTGTCGAGCTGCATCAATAACCTGTTGTTTGGCACTGCCGCCATCAGTCACAATCGTCTGCGGTTTAAGATGCGGCGCCAGTTGTTCAAATACTGCCTGCATCGCCCCCATTGGCACTGCCACAAATACCATATCGGCATCTGCAACGGCCTCCGCCAGTGACTCTGCTGTTTTATCAATAATGCCTAATGCCAAAGCCTCTTCACGCGCAGCCTGGGAGCGAGAGTAACCTGTCACCTGTTCAACCAATCCGGCTTTTTTTAATGCCAAAGCCAGTGAACCGCCAATCAGCCCAACGCCGATGATAGCCAGATGCTTAATCATTTGGCCTCTGAAAAACTGTTTGCCAATGCTTCAAGACAACGCTGGTTTTCATGTTCCAGACCGATGCTGATACGTAAATGATTTGGCAGACCATACCCTGCAACCGGTCTGACAATAACGCCTTGTTGCAACAGCTTTTCATAAATATCAGCAGCATCGGTGTTTAAATCAACACAGATAAAATTGGCTTTTGAAGGAATGTAATTCAATCCCATTGCATCAAAGCCATCAATGTATTGCTGCATTCCCTCGTTATTAACCTGCTTGGCGCGTTGCAGATAATCCTCATCGCCCAACGCGGCAATCGCAGCACTCATTGCCAGATGATTGACATTAAACGGCTGGCGCAGACGATTTAATAAATCAGCAATCTCCGGACTTGATAGAGCAAAACCAACCCGCAAACCCGCCAGACCATAGGCCTTGGAAAAGGTACGGCAAATAATTAAATTAGGAAATTGTCTGAGCCAATCAATGCTGTTTACGTCTTCATCGCCGTATTCAACATAGGCTTCATCCAATACGACTATCACGTTATCCGCTACGGACTGCAGAAAGCTGTGAACTTCAGTTGCCGGAATATGCGTTCCGGTGGGATTGTTAGGATTGGCAATAAAAATCAGCTTGGTTTTTTCTGTAACGGCCTGCTGCATGGCAGTTAAATCATGTCCATACTGTTTGGCTGGCACTTCCACCAAGGTGGCACCTATTGCCTGCGTTACCAATGGATACACTGCAAACGCATGCTGCGAGAATATGACTTCATCAGCTGGTGAAGCAAAACAGCGAGCGATCAGCTCCAGCACATCATTAGAACCATTCCCCAGAGTAATCTGGTTGGCATCAACCTGAAACTTTTCTGATAAAGCCAGTTTTAATTCATAGCCATTACCATCCGGATAACGGGTTAAATCGCGAGTTGCCAACGCAATTGCAGCTTGTGCAGCTTGTGATGGACCAATCGGACTCTCATTTGAAGCCAGTTTGATGACATCTCTTACGCCATATTGACGTTGCAATTCCTCAATTGGTTTTCCCGGTACATAAGGCTGCAAACCGGCAATGCTTTCTACCGCTAAATCACACAGATTCATTTTTGCTCCGCTGGTTTTCTGAAACTATCCACTATCAATAATACGGCGCCGATACAGATTGCCGCATCGGCTATATTAAAGGCTGGCCAATGATAACTTCCAGCATATAGATCGATAAAATCAATAACATAACCATGGATAAATCGATCAATAACATTGCCGATGGCGCCGCCGATAATCAATGCAATCGCTATCGCTTCGACTTTTGCCTGCGCTTTCAAACGAGACAGCCAAATGATTAACACTATTGAAACTGAGACCGCCAAACCAATAAAGAACCAGCGTTGCCAGCCACCAGCACCCGCCAGAAAACTGAATGCCGCGCCACTGTTATGTGCCAAAGTGAAATTGAAATAAGGCATCACGGCGACAGTTTGATAAAGCTCCAGCCAGTTTGCCATGACAACTTTGGTCAGCTGATCCAGCACGATAACCAGGGCGCTAATCCATAACCACTTCATCATAATATTAGCCTCAGGCAAAATGGCGGGTTTCGCCATCGCCATCTACGTTTTCAACACAGCGACCACATAATTCAGGGTGATCGGCGTGACTGCCCACATCATCAGTCTGGTGCCAGCAACGTTCGCAGCGGGTATTTTCAGAAGCTTGAATATCGATCGCCAGGCCCGTCAAACTGGTATTAATAGCCGTTCCCGGTTTATCTGTCATTGCAAAACGCTTGGCCGATGAAGTAATCAATACGAACTTCAACTCATCGCCAACTTTATTTAATACTTCCAGCAATTTATCTTCTGCATAGAGATTAACGTCAGCAGTTAAACCGCCTTTAACTTCACCCTGATTACGTTTGTTTTCCAATTCTTTTGCCACAGCTTCACGAACAGAAAACAACTGTTGCCAATCAGCCACCGACAAAGCACTGTCTTGCGATAAGGGTTCCAGAGATTGATACCAGTCATTCAATAATACCGACGCATTACGCTGGCCCGGAATAAACTCCCAAAGCTCATCAGCAGTGAAACTCAGAATCGGCGCAATCCAGCGGCTTAACGCTTCGAGGATATGGTACATCGCTGTTTGTGATGAACGACGTCCAAGGCTGTCAGCTGGCATTGTGTACTGCCGATCTTTGGTGATATCCAGATAGGCACTGCCCAGCTCATTGGCACAGAAGTTATGCACTTTCTGATAAATCAGATGGAACTGATAGCTTTCATAGGCTGCCAGGATTTCCAGCTGCAGATGATAGGCACGATCCAGTACCCAGCGATCCAGTGGTAATAATTTCTCAGTTGCGACCAGATTGGAGGCAGGATCAAAATCATTCAGGTTCGATAATAAATATCGTGCAGTATTACGGATACGGCGATATGAGTCCGCTGTGCGTTTCAAGATTTCATCCGATACCGTCATTTCTGCACTGTAATCAGTAGCCGCTACCCAGAGACGGATAATATCGGCACCCAGATTATTGACCACTTTTTGCGGTGATACCGTATTGCCCTTGGATTTGGACATTTTCTTGCCTTCGGCATCCACGGTAAACCCGTGAGTCAGCACCGCTTTGTAAGGTGCTTTACCGGTAGTGGCAACTGAGGTCAGTAATGATGACTGGAACCAGCCACGGTGTTGATCACTGCCTTCAAGATACAAATCTGCAGGACGTTGTAAATCATCACGACGGGTTAATACGCAGGCATGCGACACACCGGAATCAAACCAGACATCCAGCGTATCGGTGACTTTAAAATAATTTTCTGCATCTGCACCAATCAGATCGCTGGCATCCATATCAAACCAGGCATCGATCCCCTGTTGTTCAACAGCCAAGGCGACTTTTTCGATTAAAGTCTGTGAATCAGGATGCAATTCCCCACTCTGCTGATGAACAAATAACGGAATCGGTACACCCCAGGTCCGCTGGCGAGAGATACACCAATCCGGACGACCTGACACCATATTTTCAATTCGTTTCTGGCCCCAGTCCGGCATCCATTTTGTTGTAGCAATCGCCTGCATGGCCTGATCACGCAGACCATTCTGATTCATACTGACAAACCATTGAGGTGTAGCACGAAAGATAATCGGCGTTTTATGCCGCCAGCAATGTGGATAGCTGTGACGGATATCAATATGGCACAGCAAAGCTGATTTTTCTTTTAATAATTCAATAACCTGTGGATTTGCCTTAAACACCGACTCACCGGCAAACACCGGAGTATCAGGCAAAAACACACCATTACCACCAACCGGGTTATCCACTTCCAGTTTATATTTCAAACCAACGATATAGTCATCCTGACCATGTCCAGGCGCCGTATGCACCGCGCCGGTACCGGCATCAGTGGTGACATGATCACCCAGAATAACCGGCACCTTGCGATCATAAAACGGATGTTGCAACTGTAAACCTTCCAGCATTGCGCCTTTACAGCGGGCAATCACTTCACCGGTTAATTGATATCGTTCCAGTGCTTTTTCATAGAGCGCTTCAGCCAGCACCAAACGCTCGTTATCACATTGCACCACAACATAATCTAACTCAGGATGTAAACATACGGCCTGATTGGCAGGCAGTGTCCAAGGAGTGGTGGTCCAGATGGCAATACTGACAGTGCCAGAGCCATTGTTTGGACAGGCTTTATCAAATGCAGCGACATCAACCAAAGGAAAACGGACATCAATGGCCGGTGACGTTTTATCCTCATATTCAACTTCGGCTTCAGCTAATGCAGAGCCGCAATCCACGCACCAATGCACCGGTTTTACACCTTTGTGTAAATGACCGTTTTCAATGATTTCGCCCAGTGTGCGAATAATGTCAGCCTCAAACTGAAAATCCATAGTCAGATATGGATTATCCCAATCAGCCAGTACACCCAGACGTTTGAAATCTTCACGTTGCCCATCAACCTGTTTGGCCGCATAGTCACGACAGGCCTGACGAAACTCTGCCGGACTGACTTTTACGCCAGGCTTACCAACTTTTTTCTCGACATTTAATTCAATCGGCAGACCATGGCAATCCCAACCGGGAACATAAGGAGTGTTAAATCCACTAAGGGTTTTGGACTTAAGAATAATATCCTTGAGGATTTTATTGACGGCATGGCCGATATGGATTTCACCATTGGCATATGGAGGTCCATCATGCAGAATGAATTTGGGTTTATTATGATTTTTTTGCCGCAACTGCTTATAAAGGTCTTGCTCCTGCCAACGCTTTAACATTGCTGGCTCACGATTGGGCAAGCCGGCTTTCATTGGAAAGTCAGTCGCAGGAAGATTTAAAGTCTGTTTGTAGTCGGCCACAAAACGTCTCGTTGTCGTCAAATAATAAAGCGCTCGATTATACGGGTTTTTCGCGCTGACCTAAATCACTGAAAAGAGTTTGTTTGGCCATTGCCTGATGATACACAGTAAAATGCCCAATCATTGTCCCCTTTGTTAATTTAAGAGCACCACATTCAATGACTGCAACGGAAAAAGTGATCATTAAAGGCATCACCAAAGACGGCGGTAAATTTCGCCCCAGTGACTGGGCAGAACGACTGTGTGGAGCGGTGGCCAGTTATGGTCCTGGCAGAAGAATTATCTTTCACCCAAGGGTAAAACTCGCCTCATTGGAAGGAATAAAATGTGTGGTAATTGATGCGCAGCTTGAAGAGGAAGATGTCATGTTGTTCGAATTTCTTATCGAATTTGCTGACGATAACCAGCTGCAAGTTGAAAGAATGGCGAAGCTACCCGAATCATAGGGTGAAGATTGGCGCATTTTAGGCATAACAGAGATGGAGATGAGAGATAAATAGACCCTAATCTTCGTGCTCGGCGTCCGGCCAGTTCTGGATGTAATTTTTCAACAGTTTATTTTCAAACTTCGCTTTTTTCAGCAGCTCTTCCACAATATCAGTTATGGATAACATGCCTTCAAGGTGGCCTTTGTAAACTACCGGTAGATGGCGGATATTATGCTCAACCATCATATTCATTACTTCTTCAAGCGTATTATCCGGATCACAGGTATAAGGGTTGGGTGTCATCGCATCTGCGGCAGTTTTGGGTTCCCACATGGCATGTTTCTTATGCAACACACTGAGCAAATCGCGCTCTGACAGAATTCCTACTAACTCACCGTTATCCGTCACCACTAATGAACCAATCCGATGTTCCATCATCAAATGAACGGCTTTGTCCAGCGAATCGGTTGGTGTCAGGCCGATAACCGGCTTACCTTTGTTTTTGGTAATGAGTCTGACTTTCATCTCTCTCTCCGGCAACGAATGGAAAATTCATTCTGCTTGAGAGTGGCGCCAATTGGCAAGACTGTCAATAAAGTTTCAATTTAAATCAGAGGCTACAAGCCGAAGCTATGTAGCCTCTTCTAACAATTACCAGTTGTAACTGCCCGTTAGCATTACACGGCGCCCTTCACCGAAATAACAAAGTTGTTCAGTACATGAGGTATCGTATTCTTTATCGAATAAATTTGTGACGTGTAATGCCAGTCCAACATTTTGAATCTGATAACGCAGGCTGGCATCCATAACGGTATAACTTTCACTATCCAGCTCTGCGACGGTCTCACCGGTTACAAAGGCAATCGTGTTGCTATTTAACGTCGAGTAGCTGCTTTGTCCCACATAACGCAGCCCCAAACCTAATCCCAGATTTTTAAACATTCCGGTTTGCTGGGTATAGTCCAGCCAGATACTGGCTGTCTCGTCAGGTTGCATTGGCGTTCGGCTATCTTCTTCCCAGGTGTTAGGTGATTTGGTGATACGGGCATCAATATAGCTATAGGCTGCCGATAATCTGAAGCTATCTGATAAGGCCATTGCCGCTTCAATTTCCATCCCTTTGGATTTGACTTCACCGACCTGGCGTCGAGTGGCTACACCTGCAGAGTTAAACTCACTTAACACATAATTCTCTTTGGTCAGTTCAAACAAAGCCAAACTGATAAAGCTGTCGCTGCCTTCCGGTTGAAATTTAACCCCAATCTCATATTGATCAGAGAGTTCAGGATCGAATAAATTAGCGTTAACATCGGTATCGCTGACAACATTAAATGCCTCGCTATAACTGATATAGGGGGCAATACCATTATCAAATTTGTAGACAAGACCTAATCGACCGGAAAACTGTTTTTCGGACTGGCTAACATCAGAAGCGGAATTTTCCCTGTCAAAATTGACATCAATATCCGTTTTCACCCAGTCATAACGTCCCCCCAACATTAGACGCCATTTGTTCAAAGCAATCTGGTCCTGAAGATATGCCCCGGTCTGACGACTGTAAACCTCTCGATCTCTTAGTAATGCAGGATAGGCAATCGCCTGATCATAGTCAGGATTCAGGTAGTTAATAGACGGGGCAGTACTCCTGTAGCGCTGTTCATCGGCATTGCTGTAGCGCCAATCCAAACCCATTGTCATTTGATGAGCCAGAGCACCTGTGTCAAAAACCGTTTCAAGTCGATTATCAATGGCAAGCGCATCCAGTTTTTCATTCTCTATTGCTGCGTTGCGCTGTAAGTCAGCGGTAAGGGGATTACCACCGCGTAGTGACAGATAGCGATAGTTGAGATCCACCTTGTCATAGCGAAGGTTTTGGCGAAACGTCCAGCTATCATTGATGACATGAGAAAATTCGTAACCCACTGATTGATAATCACGCTCGAATTTGTTGAAATCATCATCACCAATAAAAAAGCCGTTATCAATATCGTAAGTTGTGCCCATAGCGTTGAAGGCTTCAAGAATATAGGGCGAAAGATGTTGATTAAAGCTATAGATCTGATCGTCTTTTTGTTGCAATGCCAACAGCGTAAGTTGTGTGTCATCACTTATATTCCAGGTGATTGATGGTGCGATCAATTTACGCCTGGTTTCATTTTGATCGACTTCTGTATTGGCCTCATTCCCTAAAACTATCAGGCGATATAAAAATTGGCCGTCTTCATCGATCGCGCCGCTGAAATCACCACTTAATTCAGCATAATCATCCGATCCCGCCGTCACTCGCAGTTCACGACGTGTTTCTTCGGTTGGTCGTTTGCTGACCAGATTCACTAGCCCACCCGGCTGCGCCTGTCCATAAAGTACTGAACTAGGGCCGCGTAGCACTTCGATCCGTTCCAGTGTGTAATTATCCGCACGCGGCAAACCGTAAAGACTGGTGGGCTGCAATAAACCATCTCGATAAACTTGTGATTTAGCATCAAAGCCACGCAGACTGAACCAGTCATAACGTGTGTCATAGCCGTAAGGAACACTCAAGCTTGGTGTGTAACGTAATGCTTCCTGAACATTTAATGCTCCACGAAGCTGCAATTGCTGCTGGGTAATAACAGAAACAGATTGGGGTGTATCCAATAAATCGGCACTGCCTTTGGTGGCTGAGGTGCTTCTGACAGCTGCATATCCCGCTAATGGCGCATAAGGTGAAATGACTGTCTGCTGTCCCGTAACAGTAACCACTGGCAATAAGGCACTCGTCGAAACTGTATCAGTGATCAAGAAACTGTTATCAGCTTGTTTTTGAACAGTAAGTGAGGTGTTTTTTAATAATTGTGTTAAACCTGCTTCTACCGAATATTCTCCGCGGAGTCCTTGGCTTTGCAGTCCCTGAGTCAGTTCTGGTGAGTAGGTCAATAAAATATCAGCCTGACGGCCAAATTGATTTAATACAGAAGACAGTGAATCTGCACTGATATCAAACTTAACGTGATCACGAATGCCTTTAGTCGACATCTCAGCCGCTTGTACTGTATTGGTTGTGGTGAACAATAAGCCACCACTAAACAGTATAGCGAGGGTAACGGCGCTCAATAGCGTCGGTGTTCGAAGGGTATTTTTTAACATTTTATTTCTCGTTCTCCAGTAACAATTCAGTTCTCTATATGTACTGTCACGTGAGAAATAAAAACGGACCACAAAAAATTAATTTTTTGATTTTGCCTTCAATGTTATCCAGTAGCGGGTTCGATAAACCAGTTCAATCGGCAGTGAAGTAGTTAACGCTCTGAGGACACGATAAATATCATCCAGCGGATAGCTACCCGAAACCCGCATATGCCTCACCGAATTATCACAATGAATCCAGCCATGGTGGTGATAACCAAGCTCTTTTATAAAATCACTCAGGAGTATCGCATCAACAACCAGTATATTTTGCTGCCAGGCCAGATCATTACTGTCCGCAGCCATCAATTCACTTAATCCATTCTGGTCAAATACCAGCTTCTGTCCTGACTCTATGCGTAACGGTGAAAAGCTCAACTGATCTGTTTGCCATAAATTGACGGCTCCCTCATAGACAGCCAATAGTCCGTCTTGCTTACGGCTGCGAATATAAAATCGGGTACCTAACGGTTGAAAACGCGCCCATGAAGCATAAACGACCAACGGCCTGGTAACCTCATCCTTAGCGGTTTCTATCAATACATCGCCGGTTAACAAATAAATGCTTCGTTCATTTATGGAAAAATTGACGTTAATAGCACTTTCCGCATTGAGTTCAATACGTGTACCGTCGGTGAGCGTAAATTGACTGGTTTCGCCCTTACCAGTGCGGTAGTCAGCCGCCAGAACTGGAAATATCTGATGACGTTGTATAGCGATCCCACCACCAGCACCGACAAAAGCGACGGCGAGAATGGATCGAAGCAGTTGGCGACGATTTTTATTCTCAAGCGTCACACTTTTATGGGTAAGCGTTTTGGAAATTGGGTTAGCCAATGAGCCCAATTCCTTATTGAATTGTTCGATTTTTAACCAAGCTTGATGATGCGTTTGATCACTATCGATCCATGCTTTCCAGCTTCGTTGGAGCTCGATATCCTGTGGGCTTTCTTTGAGCGAGAAATACCATTCCACCGCTTTTACAGCAATATCTTTGTCAATCTTCTGTGGAGCCGACATTGTTTATTGAAGATTAATAGCGAAATAACACTGTGCGGCAGCCTGAATCAGATAACGCTTAACGGTAGAAATGGAAATATTAAGCTTATCGGCAATCTGCTGGTAACGCATACCATCAAGCTGTGAATACAAAAAAGCTCGTTTGACTACGGCAGGCAATCCATCCAAGCGCGCATTTATCTCTACTATCGTTTCGATAATCACAGCCCGCTCCTCTTCTGAAGGATGCAATGGTTGTGGATATGCTCGCAAAGCGTCTAGATAAGCCTGTTCAATTTGCTGGTGACGCCAATGATTGGCAAGACTGCGGCGAGCGATAGTTGTCAAAAAGGCTCGCGGCTCATGGATCTGTTTGTTTTCTTCGCGGGTCAATAATTTAACAAACACATCATGAGAAATATCCGCCGCAAATTCAGGAGAGTCCAGTTTTCTGCGTAGCCAACTCAGCAGCCAGGAGTGATGATCTTTATATAATTCGCCAATATAGTGCTGATCGATTATCTCTGAAGCCGACATGAAACATTTGACCGTATAAAGTAATGAGAATCATTATCATATAATGACAGCATTACATAGGCAAACTGTCGTGCCGACTAAATCAAAGATGTTCGCGGGTTGAACGGAATTCAATTTCTGGCCAGCGTTCCATTGTCAGATCCAGATTGACCCGTGTCGGGGCGATATAGGTCAGGTTGTCCGCGCCGTCCAGAGCCAGATTCATCGACGCTTTACGCTTAAATTCCTCCAGCTTTTTCACATCGTCACAATATACCCAGCGGGCGGTATGCACCTGAACCGGTTCATATGCGCATTCAACGCCATACTCGCCTTTCAAACGATGTACCACAACGTCAAACTGCAACACACCAACGGCACCAAGAATCAGGTCATTGTTATCCAATGGCCGGAACAACTGTGTGGCACCTTCTTCACTGAGTTGCTGCAAACCTTTCAATAACGCTTTGTTTTTTAATGGATCTTTTAAACGAACGCGGCGGAATAACTCTGGGGCAAAGTAAGGAATGCCGGTGAATTGCAGATCTTCACCCTGGGTAAAGGTATCGCCAATCTGAATGGTGCCATGATTATGTAACCCGAGAATATCACCCGGCCAGGCTTCTTCGGCCTGCTCCCGCTCAGCAGCCATAAAAGTCACTGCATTGGCGATAGTTACATCTTTGCCAATGCGGGTCTGACGTAGTTTCATGCCTTTGGTGTAATGACCACTGCAGACACGCATAAAGGCAATGCGATCACGGTGTTTAGGATCCATATTGGCCTGGATCTTAAATACAAAGCCGCTGAAGATATCTTCATCGGCTGCTACGTCACGGGTTTTGGTTTCACGGGGTTGAGGAGCCGGTGCATATTCAACATAAGCATCCATCAACTCGGTTACACCAAAGTTATTCATTGCTGAACCGAAAAACACCGGCGTCATTTGTCCAGACAAAAAGTCATCCAGATTAAATTGGTCGCTGGCACCGCGAACCAGTTCAATTTCTTCCCGTAACTCCTCAGCCATCGAGCCGAAGAGTTCATCCAAACGTGGGTTATCCAAACCTTGAATCACTTCACCTGCGTCGGCATCTTTGCCATGGGCTTCGAACAAACGAATATTGTCATTATAAAGATGAAAAATCCCCTTAAAGCCTTTTCCCATACCAATTGGCCAGGTAATGGGTGCACAGCGGATATTCAGAATATTTTCAACTTCGCTAAGCAAATCCAAAGGATCTCTGCCTTCCCGATCCAGTTTGTTGATAAAGGTCAGGATTGGCGTATCCCGAAGTCGACAGACTTCCATTAACTTAATGGTACGTTCTTCTACACCTTTGGCACTGTCGATAACCATCAATGCGGAATCCACTGCTGTCAGTGTGCGATAGGTATCCTCAGAAAAATCAGCATGGCCTGGTGTATCCAATAGATTAACGATGCGGTCTTTATAGGGAAACTGCATTACTGAAGAGGTTACAGAGATACCCCGCTCCTTTTCCATTTCCATCCAGTCAGAGGTGGCATGTTTATCGGTTTTGCGTGATTTCACGCTACCAGCCATCTGAATAGCACCACCAAATAACAACAGTTTTTCAGTCAGGGTGGTTTTACCGGCATCTGGATGCGAGATAATGGCAAAGGTGCGTCGTTTTGAGACTTGTTTCTGTAACAGGCTTTCGGACATATTGACTCAGTTTAAAATTAGATAGGCCAAGCAGACTTGGCAGCATGCGCAATAAACCGCGTATTTTGGATGAAAATCAAGACCCAGACAATTCGGCGCTTGCGGCTTCAACACGATTACGCCCAGATTGCTTGGCACGATACATTGCCTGATCCGCTCTTTCTAACAAGCGTCTTCGACTTTCAGCGCCCGTTATTGCTTGGGCGACACCGATGCTGATAGTAATTTTTCCAACGGTTTCGAATTCAACCATTTCAACATGGTGGCGCAAACGTTCTGCCAGCGCCAAGGCTTCATCCAGCGTATTATGCGATGCCAGTACAATAAATTCTTCACCACCCCAGCGGCCTAAATGGTCACTGGTCCGCAGTTTTGATTGCACTTCCTCTGCAAGCCGGGTTAAAACCTGATCGCCCATATCATGACCATGGGTATCATTGACCGATTTAAAGCGGTCTACATCAAACAATAATACCGAGCATGGGTGTCCATATCGATCGGCTGCAGCCAATTCGGCATCGATGGCCAATTCCATTCGATAGCGATTCCAGATTCGGGTCAAAGTATCCGTATGAGCAATCTCTTTAAGCTGTTTATTAGCACGTTGTAATTCTTTGTTGAGTCGGTTGATTTGATGCAACGTAATGGCTACTGCCAAGTCTTCAGCCAGATCCTGAGCTGCATGCTGTTCATTTGCTGACCAGCGTTGAGCTTCACTCTCAATGGTTTCGACCCAGATTTCATGGCCACGCTCTTCAACACGCTGCAGTGGATTCGATGTCTCAGCTTCTATTATCTGTTTTTTCCCCACCCAACTGCATTGCATTTTCTCAGCGTTACGAAACAACAAAAGCCATCCAGATTGGTTGTGTTCAATTGGTAAAGGCACGGCCAGTAGACCGGCCAGTTTTCGTAGGTTAACCAGGTTATTCAAGGGGCTTTTTGACAGATGGTCACACGCCCAGCAGGCCTTATAGCCGATATTTTCTGTAAGCCATTTACCGACAAGGTCCAGCTCAAAGTTATCCAGGGTTTCCCCGGCACATCGCACTTGCTCCTGGTATAACAAAGCAATACCGCTGCAATTAAACAGCTTCATCCAGTTCTTGGCATATTTATCCAGTAATGTTGTGGGCTGGACAACTTTGTCACGTTCAGCTGAGAGCAATTCGCGACTATTTAATACCTGCTCCAGAAAATATGCCTGTTGTCGGGCCTGCAATAAGAATAGTCGCTGAGACGCCATTTGCACCAGATTAAAAGCAGCATCGCGTTCTGCTGCCGATATTTCACTTGCTGAAAAATGATGACAGATCAGTACGCCCCATAGCTCTTGTTCATTGGTTATCGCGATGGATAATGAAGCTGCTATATTTATTTCGCAAAGATACTGGTAATGAAATGGGGATAATGCCCTGAGCACACCGGCCGTTAAATCAAGTGTTGGCAAATTGAGGGAATCTGAAGCTGGCACCAGTGGTACTACCCTGGCCTGGACATCTGGTATGTGGCGGATTGGATTTATCGCATACCTGTCTCTTACTATGGCTGGAATATCACTGGCAGGAAACCGGTAATTCAATAAACTTCTGGCCGAATCTCGACACTCTTCCGCAATAGCTGTACGTTGCCATTGCGAGTCAAACTGGCATAACAACACTCGATCATAGCCCGTCACGGCCTGTACACTTTGCACAAGCATTTGTTGCAACTGGCCAATTTGCTGAACCTTTGCCAACCGACTAAGCCATTCATTAACGATTGGCATTAAGCGCTGTTCACCTGAGCGGGAAAGCGGTTCAAATTCAACAACAATGGAATTCTCGTAGCGGTAAGCCATGACATGAAACCGCTGATATGAACCGTTTACCTGACGATTGATAGTTAATGCCGCTGATAAACGCAAGTTTTTAGCGAGTGCCTGTTGCAAGCGGTATTGTAATTTACTGCCCAGAATCTCCCCTGCTGAGGACACCAGGGCCTCATCAATTGAAACACCCAGAACTTTCTGCAAATTGGCGCTGACCTGGAAAACTTTCTGTAAATAGGCATCAAACCGGATTAAACAACCGAAGGGCTGAATACCTTCAATCATAATCGCCGGATGATATTGATCTTCAAAAGTGCTCTCCACAGGATATTCTCCAACTAAAGATTGAAGCCTTCTACTGTTAAAGGAATTGTAGGCCGAAAACAGTTAAAAATCAGAATATTAATCGGAGATTTTATCAGCGCATTGCAGACATCGAGTAACAGTAGGATCAAAGCTCAATCTAGCCTCTGATATGGCTTCATCACAAAGATAACAAAAACCAAAATCATCGTTATTTATGCGGTTTAAAGCGCCTTCTATAGCTTGCAGTTTTCGTTTGAGCCTGTGCTGGACTTCAATTGCAATCTGTTTATCCTGCAACGCATCCATGCGCGACAAACGTCCCATACGGGACTGATCCAGTTCAACCACGCCAGGTGATTCTTCAGTGAGGGACTTTACGACTTCCTGTTTGAGCAAAAAAAGTCTTTGTCGATAATTTTCCAACTGCACAATATTCATTGGATTAATGAAAAGTACTTCCATTAACGAAGCAACAGGATTGGGATATCACTCATTCTGACCATCTTGGCAGTATTACTGCCAACCAGGAACTGGCGAATACGCGAATGACCATAAGCGCCCATGACCAGTAACTCAATATCATTATCACGTTGATACTGATGCAAAGCAGGTTCTACTGCGCCTTGAATTAATGCTGCAGTGACATCAAAACCAGCCTCTGTCAGGCGTTGTACAGCAGAATTTATCTGAGCTTGATGGTTATTATCTTCTTCAGCCACCATAACAATGTGGGCTGGCATCCCCTTTAGCAAGTCACTTTCAGCGACTTTTTCCAATGCTTTGGTAGCCGTTGCACTGCCATCATAAGCAATCATAAAGCGTTGCGGGACATTGAATTCTGGCAAGGTAATCAGAATAGGTTTATTCAATGCACGGATAACATTTTCCAGATGGCTGCCCAGACTATGCGTTTCATTTTCATGCGCCTGGCCCTGACGGCCTAACACCAGCACTCGGGTATCATCTTGCAAATCAGACAAGGTTTCCATTAACCCGCCATGTCGTTGATGCGTAGTTACTTCAACGGCTTCATGTTGCTGAGCTAATGCTCTGGCATCCTGCAAAATGTTTTTACCATGCTCCAAAGCCAGCCGACCACGCTTCTCATCAAGCTCCACCAATTCTTCCAGCAAATGTTCCCGACTGCCTAAACCAATATTGCCAGACAGGTTTTTACTGTTTTCTGGTTTGGGATACTCGGTCTTATCTAACACATGTAATAAATCCAATGGTGCTTGTAACTTAGAACTGACCCAGGCCGAAGCTTTACAGACTGCAGGTGAAGTTATTGAACCATCAATACAGGCTATTACTTTTGTCATCTCTCTCAATCCTCTATTTATTAGTGACCGGCGAGTATTTTTTCGACTTCTTCCGGCTTATCGTGCACACCAAATCTGTCGACAATCGTCGCGGTGGCTGCATTCATACCAACCAGTTCCACTTCAGTACCTTCACGACGGAATTTGAGCACTACCTTATCCAGGGCAGAGACCGAGGTGATATCCCAAAAGTGGGCATGGGTCAAATCAATCTCGACTGTATCCAGAGCTTCTTTAAAATCAAATGACGCAGCAAATTTATCCGATGATGCAAAGAATATCTGCCCTCTGATTTCATAGCGACGCTTGGTATCCTGATCACTGAGATCGCTTTTGACCACCATAAAGTGGGCAACTTTATTGGCAAAGAACAAGGCTGCCAACAATACCCCAACAAACACACCCAAAGCCAAATTATGAGTAAACACGACAACGGCCACAGTAACCACCATCACAATGTTGGTCGAGATTGGATGCTTTTTGAGATCCCGTATTGATGCCCAGGAAAATGTACCAATGGAAACCATGATCATAACTGCCACCAAAGCAGCCATTGGAATCTGAACCAGCAGATCGTCCAGTACCAAAACCATAAACAATAAAAACAGACCAGCGGTCATTGTTGACAATCGTCCTCGTCCACCTGACTTGATATTGATAATTGACTGACCAATCATCGCACAACCCGCCATACCGCCTAAAAGCCCTGAACCAATATTTGCAACACCCTGACCTTTACATTCACGGTTTTTATCACTGGTGGTATCGGTTAAATCATCAACAATGGTGGCCGTCATCATTGATTCCAACAAACCAACTACAGCTAACGCCATGGCATAAGGAAAAATAATGGTCAGCGTTTCAAAAGTTAACGGTACATCCGGCCATAGGAAAATAGGCAGCGTATCTGGTAAATCGCCCATATCACCAACCGTGCGGATATCAATGTTAAACACAACTGCAACGATGGTAAGCACGATAATAGTTACTAATGGAGAAGGTAATAACCGACCAATTGTAGGAATATAGGGAAAGAGATAGATAATGCCCAGGCCCGCAACTGTCATGGCATAAACATGCCAGGTCACGTTTGTCAGTTCAGGCAATTGCGCCATAAAAATCAAAATAGCGAGCGCGTTAACAAAGCCTGTCACCACTGAGCGTGAAACAAAGCGCATTAAATTTCCCAGTTTTAAATAGCCCATCACTATCTGGATAACCCCGGTAAGCAAAGTGGCTGCCAACAGGTATTCCAAACCATGCTCTTTAACCAATGTCACCATTAGTACTGCCATTGCCGCGGTTGCAGCAGATATCATTCCAGGGCGTCCACCCACGATGGAAATAATGACTGCAATACAAAAGGAAGCATACAAGCCCACTTTGGGATCAACACCAGCAATAATAGAAAAGGCGATGGCTTCAGGTATAAGCGCCAAAGCAACAACAATACCGGCTATCAAATCGGCACGGACATTGGAAAACCAATCTCGTCTAAGGTTTTGCAACATTAATTCAGGTTCCTGTGTTCAAAAGATTTTTTTCAGATAAAAAATTATTGCCAAGCTGCGTGACATTTTGATGTCGACTGCATTCATTTAACTGTGGTTATGTCAGGCACAACCGCATTGTTGGCGGGGACGATGTGTTAAACATCAAGGACCAGAAAGGTCCCGGGGGAAGTAATACTCTAGGGTGGATTAAGCTTCACGTTGATAATAGGGCTTGTTTGGAAAACGCGCCAATATACAGTAATTTGCATGGCCTTCAAAACTTTACGGAAACATTGCCGACTTAAACACCACATTATGGCCCAGATTTATCAGCCGTTTGAATGCTACAATCTGCCCCCTGATGCAACGCTGCGGAGCACAAAGTGGAAAGCTACAATCTTATAACTGAATGGCTGGAGAACTACCCCCATCTCTACACGCTAATTGGCCTGTGCTTATTGATCCTGGTCTCATGGATCGCAAATTGGCTGGTCAAACGTATTCTGGTTCGCGGCGTCTATCGCATCCTTAGAAACAGTCAGTTAGGCCGTTATTCATCTTTAGCGGATTCATCTTTTATCCGGCGCATGGCGAATATAGTACCGGCGCTTATCTTGTCCGCCGGAATCGTTATCATCCCCAATATTTCGCCAGTCGCTGTGGCAGTGGTACAGAATGTCACTACGGCATTTATTGTATTAACCATTGCACTTGGTATTGGCAGTTTACTGACCATCGTAAATGAGGCGTATAACAAACGTCCTGATGCGCACTTGAAACCGATTAAGGGTTATATCCAGGTAATCAAAATCGCTATTTATGCGATTGCGGCAATTCTGATGATTGCCTCCCTGATTGACCGTTCACCCTTAATACTGTTGTCCGGTTTGGGTGCAATGGCCGCCGTATTGCTGTTGATTTTTCAGGACACATTGCTGTCATTGGTCGCCAGTGTGCAAATCAGTTCAAATGATTTGATCCGGGTCGGTGACTGGATTGAAATGGCGCCGCTCAATGCTGATGGTGATGTTATTGATATCGCGCTGCATACCGTTAAAGTGCAGAACTGGGATAAAACCATCAGTGTCATCCCCACCAAACGTTTTCTGACCGATCCGTTTAAAAACTGGCGCGGCATGCAGGAAGCCGGTGGTCGCAGGATTAAACGCAGTCTTTTGATTGATCAGCAAAGTATTCATTTTCTTTCAGATGATGAATGCAAAAAACTACATCGTTTCAGCCTGATGAATGACTATTTAAAGCAGAAACAGAAAGATATTGATAAATGGAATCAGCAGTTAGCAGAATGGGGCAAAGAACCGGTTAACACGCGAAGAATTACCAATATTGGCAGTTTCCGTGCTTATGTCGCCAATTATCTGAAGAATCATCCCAGCATTCATCAGAACTATACTTTGATGTCCCGGCAACTTGAGCCAACAGCCAATGGTCTGCCATTAGAGATTTACTGTTTTACCAATACCACCAACTGGATTGAATACGAAGGCATTGCGTCAGATATTTTTGACCATCTGCTGGCGATTATGCCGGAATTTGGATTACGGGTGTTTCAGCAACCTAATGGTTTTGATATGCGTGAGCTTAGACCGCAGCCATTGCCTCAGCAGGATCCTTCCGTCAGTCCGGCTTTGGGGGACACGCCGAAAACACAGGATTAAAACATTCCTAGGGCTTGTTTATCTTTCATCTACGCCTCTGTTGTGAGCTGAAAAA
>DELT01000077.1:1915-23812 GCA_002354555.1 Methylophaga sp. UBA2689 | reverse complement strand
AAAAATAGCCTCCAGCAGTGGTGTAGATGAAAGATAAACAAGCCCTAGTTTGATTCACCCGCTTGAAGTTTCAGAGAAGCTGATTGACTTAATGGAAAGACCACGTTCCACTGATACACATAACATAGCTCAGCTTATTCTGCTTTTGGCCGGGTTAACGGCTATTGCACCATTGGCTATTGATGCCTATCTGCCAGCAATGCCATTGATGGCATCTGAGTTCGCTGTCAGCATTCACGATATTGAACTTTCACTGAGTTTATTTTTGGCCGGTTTTGCTGTCGGTCAATTAACCGGCGGCCCTTTGTCCGATCACTTTGGTCGGCGTCGAGTCATCTTTGTTGGGCTCACATTGTTCTGCATTGCCAGCATGGGCATCGTGTTCAGTCAAACCCTTTATGGATTGTGGATATGGCGAGTCATTCAGGCCATTGGTGGTGGTATGGCAATCGTGAACTCCTCGGCAGTGATTCGTGATATCAGCAGCGGTCGTGACAGTGCACGCTATCTGTCACATATGGCCATTATCATGATGATCGCACCATTGATTGCCCCGCTAATCGGCACTCTCTGTCTGTATATTGCCGGCTGGCATTCCATTTTTATTGTGTTATTTGTTTATGCATTGCTTATCGGATTGCTATTGCATCGCCTGTTGCCGGAAACCCGGCAAATCAACCCCCAGAAGACATCAGCTTTACGGCGCTATATCGAAGTATTGTCGCATCGGAAAGCGTTGGCCTATCTTGCAGCACAAAGTTTTACCTATGGAGGTCTGTTCAGTTTTATTACCGCCTCACCATCGGTATATATGGTCTACTTTGGTGTTTCAGCGTCGGTCTATCCATTCTTGTTTGGCATTAATGTGGTGATGATGATTGTCGTCAATCGTATTAACGTCAGATTATTACTTTTTTACGATCCGCCCTGCCTGTTAAGACTTGGACAAATTATCCAGGTCATTACCGGCGTATTGATGCTGCTGTATATTCTGATCAGTCCAGATCCGGCATTAAGCATGATAGTTTTTGGCATCATGATATTTATTGGATCGCAGGCGCTTATCGTCTCCAATGCCATCGCCAGTACCGTGGAATTCTTTCCCCGCAGCAGTGCAACAGCCACTGCTGTGCTGGGGTCATTTGGTTTTTTATCGGGTGCAGCCAGTGGCTTACTGGTCAGTTCTCTGGGTGACGGCAGTCTTTGGCCAATGATTACCGTCATGACCGGCTGTGCAGTTGCAGGACTCACTCTTAAAACATTGATTTTGCGTAGCTGTCGTCATAATCCGCAAATAAAAAACGGCTGTTAACTTTGCATTAACCCTCAAGCAACTAGATTGGCTGTCATATTGACACTCATCTCTATGGAGCGCGTTATCAGGTGAACGTTAACAGCCGGCAACATTATTTAAAAAAACTGGTTTATCTGCCATTAGTGATGCTTGCTGCATGCAGCATCACACCAGAGCAACCTGATTATGCAACGTTAATCTCTGCAGAGCAGCAACGTGTTGAACAATGGCAGAATTTTCCGCAACAAACCGATGTCGCGTATCTGAATGATTTGATCGATACCGATATGTTTGAAGGTTTATTGCAAACAGCAATGCAATCCAATCCCAGTCTGCAACAAACCTTGCTCACCTTACAGATCCGTCAATCACAACTGACGCAGGCTGCAGCCGAAAAGCGCCCGTTTATCAGCAGCGGCTTTTCAGCACTCAACAGTAGTGATAGTGATGCCAGTTTTGGCGCTGATCTCAGTGTCAGCTGGCAAGCCGATTTATGGGGGAAACTGGCCGATAATGAACGAGCGGCAAAGCTTGATATTACTGAACAAAATCTGCTTTATCAGTCGGCCCGAGATACGCTGGCAGCTGAAGTCATGCAAGTCTGGCTAACACTGATTGCTCAACAACGTGCGATTGATATTGAACAGCAACGCAATGACAGTCTGCAGCAAACCGAAAGTTTTATTTTGCAGCGTTATCGCCAGGGGCTGGGCACTCTTGAAGACCTCGATCTTGCTCGCAGTGCGGTCGCCACTTCTTCAGCCAGGGTAGAAAGCTTAACTGAAAACTTTCGCCAGCAATCTATTCAACTCAAAACTCTGATTGGGCAGGTCAATAATCCACAGTTTGAGCTGCCCGAAGATTATCCGCAGGTTGTGATTCCTGAAATCGACCTGCCACAGCAAACATTGAATCGTCGGCCGGATCTGTTAGCAGCCTATGCTGCCATTCAAGCTGCCAGTGCCCGGACCGAGGTTGCCTATAAAGACTTGTTACCCAGTCTGAGTCTGCAGGCAGTGTTAGAAGATGTCGGAAGCTCTCCCCGTGCCAGTTTATTTACTGCCCCGGTATGGAGTTTACTGGGCCAGTTAACCGCACCTTTGTATCAGGGTGGACAATTACGTGCCGCCGCGGAGGTAAGTGAATTGGATACAGCAATTGCCTATCAGCAATATCGTGACACCTTACTGAATGCCGTGACAGAAATTGAGCAGGCTTTAAGTCAGGAACAGGCTTTGGTTAAACGCCAGCAACATATAGAAACCGCTTTGGCCAGTGCCGAAAATAATCTGCTCCAGTATCAGGCTAATTATCGTAGTGGCTTATTTGCCATTCTGGATCTGTTAACCGTACAGCAGCAAACCTATGATTTGCAGGCACAACTTGATGATCTGATTTACCAGCGTTTATTAAATCGTATCTCCCTGGGACTTGCTTTGGGGCTGGAGGCGAGAGCATGACTAAATTTGTTCAATGGCTGGTGTTTCTGGGTGCGCTGGTTGTATTAGTTGGAGTTTATTTTCTGAGTCAATATCAGATTGATCGTTTTAGCAACCGTTCGTTACCTGTCCGGGAAGTCCCAGAAATACGCCCTGAAGTCTCGGTGAAAACGGTCGAACCGGCAACACATCAATCACGTATCAGTGCATTTGGTGCCACAGAACCCCATTACACAATAAATCTGACCACTCAGGTTGCCGGACAAGTCGAACAGATATCGCCACAGTTTGAAACCGGCTACCGCCTGAAAAAAGGTGAACAGATACTGCGTCTGGAAAACAGTGATTACCGTGCAGCAGTGGCTGCAGCCAAACAACAACTGGCAGAAGCAAGGCTCGCTTATCTGCAGGAAGAACGCCAAGGCTTGCAAGCACAGGCAGAGTGGCTGGCTTCCGGTTTGGAAGGAGATCCTGATTCGGAACTGGTATTGCGTGTTCCTCAATTAGCCAGTGCAGAAGCAAGTGTTGTTAACGCCGAAGCATTATTAACCAGTGCTGAAAATGACTTACAGCAAAGCCTGATCAAAGCCCCGTTTGATGCATTAGTGATCAGCCGCGATGTCTCACCCGGCAGTTATCTGCAAACCGGAACCCAGGTAGCATCTCTGTACAGCACAGACTGGGTTGAAGTAAAAGTCTCACTGTCGGATCGTGAATGGCAGAGCCTGCCGGACGCCGATACGTTAACCACAGGTGATTGGCCGGTAACTCTACAGGCGGTTGAAGGTTCTGCCACCTGGCAGGGAAAAGTCCTGCGGATTGAACAACATCTGGATGGTACCACTCGACAACGTTCGTTGATTGTCGGGGTAGATAAACCGCTGGATCAGCAGCCTGCCATTTATCCGGGTGTGTTTGTTGAAGTCAGTCTGGCAGGGCGTCAGATGGATAATCTATGGCAGGTCCCAACTACCAGCCTTAGCCAACGTGGCGAGATATGGTATGTAACAGCCGAAAATATTCTGGCAAAATTCCCCACCTCTCCTGTTTTCAGTGATGAAAACTACATTTATATACGCCCACCGGAATCACTGGCCGATTTTCCCCAACAGATATTGTTACAGCCTATCAGCAGTTATGTAGAAGGCATGGCCGTGGCACCGATTGAGATAGAAAATCATGAGTAAGCTCATCGGCCGTAGCGGTATTATCGGCTGGTTTGCCACCAATCCGGTCGCCGCCAATTTATTAATGTTGGTGGTGATTATCCTCGGCTTAATGTCGGTGGGTGATCTGCGTAAGGAGGCTTTTCCCAGCAGCGAACCGGACAGCCTGACTATTTCAATTTCCTACGACAGTGGTTCGGCGAAACTGTCCGAGGAAGGTCTGGCAATCAAAATTGAAGAGCAGCTGGAAGGCATCATCGGCATTAAAACCATTACCAGTGAATCAACTCGCAGTGGGGTCACTGTCACGGTTGAAATGCAGAATGGTTATGATCTCGACATCCTGATGCGTGATGTAAAAGCGCAGGTGGATGCCATATCAACCTTTCCGACAGAAGCGAAAAATCCTGTTATCAGTAAAGCTGAACGAGAAGAACATGCTATCTGGCTGCAACTCTATGGTGATACTGATCGCCATACCCTGCAGCAACTTGCCGAGTCTCTTAAAGCTGATCTGCTCACCAAATCCACCATCAACCGGGTGACCATTTCCGGTTGGCTGGATCCAATGATGATGATCGAAATTGATGATGGCCGTTTGCAATCCTATGGCCTGTCATTAACGGATGTTGAAAATGCGATTAACACCAATTCGTCCACACCACTGACAGCGGTATTACGCAATGAAAATATTTATCTGCAGCTAAATGCTTCCGAACAGGCGTATTTAAAAGAGGATTTTGCCAATATTCCGTTACTAACCGGTGAGAATGGACAGCAAATCCTGCTCGGTGATGTAGCCGATATTCTTGATAGCTTTGATGACGATACCTCGATACTGTCGAGATTTCAGGCTAAAGAAAGTATCGGAGTTCAGGTAGTAACCACCGGACTGGATGATATCGCCGACTCTGTAGCCGACGCCTATGATGTGGTGGAAGTCTGGCAAAACAGTAATAAACTGCCGGCTCAGGTTGAACTGGCCACCTGGTATGACCGAAGTACCAGCATTATGGATCGCCTGAGTTTATTAATTAAAAATGCGCTGACCGGCATTGTGCTGGTGTTTGTCTTGCTTGCAGTATTTTTAAACCTGACCGTCGCTTTCTGGGTAGCAATGGGTCTGCCATTTGTCTTTCTTGGCACGTTATTCTTTATGGGCGATTCCTATGCCGGTTTATCGCTCAACTCGTTTACCACTTTTGGCTTTCTGATGGCGCTTGGCATCATTGTTGATGATGCGGTTGTGGTCGGAGAAAGCATCTATAGCGTTCGATCCCGGGAGGGTGACACGTTACGTAATACCATTAAAGGTACGATGAGAGTTGCCGTACCCACAATGTTTGGCGTCTTTACCACAGTGGTGGCTTTTTTTGCTTTATCACAAATTGAAGGTCGGCTCGGCGAACTCTATTCGCAGTTTGCAGCCGTGGTTGCCATTGCCCTGCTGATGTCGTTGGTTGAGTCGAAATTAATTCTGCCCGCGCATCTGGCGCATTTAAACACTCATAAAAAACCTTCACAAAATATACTGGCCATTGGATGGCGAAAAGTTCAGCAAGGGGCTGATGGCGGTCTACAGTGGTTTGCTGAAAAAATCTATCAACCGGCTATTGAGTTTGGTTTGCGGTTTCGCTATGGCGTCATAATGGTTTTCATGATGATATTTATCATCGTGTTTTCGATGCCGTTTAATGGCAGCATCCGAATGAGCTTCTTTCCATCCATTCCGGGCGATACCGTGCGAGCCAATATTGCCATGCATAAAGATGTCAGCTTTGGCCTCACCCATGAAACCCTGCTGATGATGGAACGTACCGCCTATGAAACCGATAGGGCTCTGCAAACTGATAGAGATGCTGATACAACCGGTATAGCCAATCTGCAACTGCTATCTCAGTCTGATCACAGTGGTGGCGTCACGGTAGAGTTGGCCGAAAATTCACCATATGATTTGGTTGAGTTTCGTAGAGAATGGGAAAAACGGGTTGGTATGCCGGAGGCTGTACGCAGTTTACGGATCCAGAGTGGTCGCCAGGCAGATGATGCCTTGCGGGTAGAGTTACGTTCCAACGATGATGATGTACTGACGCTGGCAGGCGCAGAATTGTATAAATTACTGGAACCGATGCCAGGCATTATTGGTTTGGAAGATAATCTGCAACCCGGTCAGCCTCAATTACAACTTAAGCTCAATCAACAGGGCCGGGCATTGGGTCTCAGTACTGATGAACTTGCCAGACAGATCCTGCAAGGCTTTAGCGGACAGGTAGTGCAACGTTACCAGCGCAACAGTGATGAAATCGAAGTCAAAGTTCGTTACCCGGAAGCAGACCGACAAAACCCCGCTGATGTATTGAAGTCCAGAGTTCGACTTGAGGATGGCACGGTTATTCCCCTATCGAGTGTGGCCGATGTCAGTTATGGCTTTACCCGTGACAGTATTACCCGGATTGATGCCAAGCGGGCCATTTATCTATCAGCAGATGTTGATAAGGATTTATTATCCGTCACCGAATTTGTTGCTCAGTTAAAGCGCGATGTGGTGCCACAGCTGGAAGCCAAATATCCGGGACTGACCATCTATTTTGCCGGTGAAGCCGCAGAGCAGGAAGAAACACAAACCTCAATGTTAAACCTGTTTTTATTGGCCATGCTGGGCATTTATATGCTGCTGGCCATACCGTTAAAATCCTATATTCAACCACTTTTAATCATGACGGCAATACCGTTTGGTATTGTCGGCGCATTACTCGGGCACTGGATGAATGATATGTCGTTAGGAATTTTATCGCTCAACGGTATTATCGCTCTGAGCGGTGTAGTGGTGAATGACAGTTTGTTATTGGTCTCCAGATTTAACGATTTAAAACAGGAATATACCGATATACGTCAGGCAATTATGTTATCAGCCAGAGATCGTTTGAGAGCGGTATTATTGACCTCTTTCACCACCTTTGCCGGTCTAATGCCATTGTTAGGCGAAACGTCCAGGCAGGCACAGTTCCTTATTCCTGCTGCGGTCTCATTGGCCTATGGCATTATGTTCGCCACCGTAATTACCTTGATACTAATCCCGTTATTATTGATGATTCAGCATGATGTGGCGCAATATTTTCATCGTGGTAGCAAAGTGGTGTTACCCGCAACGGAACAAGGACCGGCATCATGATTAGTGTATTACTTATTGAAGATGATCTCGATCTGGCGCAAACCGTGATGGATTATCTGCAACTGGAAGCCATCAGCTGCGATCATGCCAGTAATGGCGCTGCTGGACTGAATTTATTACAACAGAATTATTATGATGTGTTGCTGCTGGATCTGAATCTGCCGCGTATTGATGGTTTGACAGTGTGTGAGCGTCTGCGTAGTGAAGGTTCTGATATCCCCGTTTTAATGCTCACAGCCCGCGATCAGCTTATCGATAAACAGGCAGGTTTTGCTGCCGGTACCGACGATTATCTGGTCAAACCCTTTGAATTAAAAGAACTGGTAATGCGTATTCAGGCGTTATCACGCAGACGCAGTGGCCAGACACAATTATTGCGTTGTGGCAATCTGCAGATGAATTTACAGCAACGCCAACTCAGTAGAGCCGATATCAATCTGCATCTCTCCCCTATCGGCTGGCGAATACTGGAGTTGCTGCTACGGGAATCACCCAATGTGGTCAGCCGGCAACGACTTGAGATAGCAATATGGGGGGAGGAAATACCGGACAGTGATAGTCTGAAAGTGCATCTGCATCATTTACGTAAAACGATTGATGGAGGCTTTGATACAGCATTGCTTCAGACTATCCCGGGGATTGGCATTGCTATCAGAGCTGATAATGAAAGCTAAAATAAGTCTTAAACGCCTAATAACATTAAGTTTTTTATTATTTGGCGGCACCATTGTGCTCGGTTATTCATTATTAAGTGCCCATTTTTTTATTCGTGGCATGGACAATATTGTGACCGGCGGAATGGAAAACGCTGCACTGACCTATCTTGCCAGCAACAAATCTCTGGCGGAAGATGAACTGGTTAATTTTCGCGGTAGTCAGTTATCCAGAAGATGGGAGTCACAATCTGCTGACATTCGACAGGTGTTTACAAATCCGCCACAGCGCAGTGGCGAATTAATCAAACGAGATGATTCTCACTGGTTAGAACGCCCGGACAAAGTCTATTTTGCCCTCAAAGTCGATTTGGAAAATCAGTCAGTTTATATCAGCAGAACCCTATCCCGGGAGAATGTATCCAGTCTGGTCGGCCGTAATATGGCCGATAGCATGCGTTTATTATTAGGCGTCAGCGCATTAATTGCCTTGACGTTAATGCTGATCACCTGGCTGTTGATGCGGAGTATATCGACACCGGTAGCCCGACTGAATAACTGGACACAATCATTAACCCCGGAAAATCTGTCCCAGCCGCCACCGGACTTTTTGTATCCGGAACTCAATCAAATGGCCAGATTAATCCAGAACAGTCTGTCATCAGTTCAGCGCAGCCTGGATCGTGAGCACCGCTTCCTGCGTTATACCAGCCATGAACTGCGTACACCTATCAGCGTTATTCGTAATAATATTGAGTTGCAGTACAAAGTATTACAACAGACCTCTTCCAGTTTGAACCCGATGCAAAGGGATATTGCCGATCGGATTGATCGTGCCAGTATTACCATGCAGCATCTCACCGAAACCTTGCTCTGGTTAAGCCGCGAAGACCACGAAAAACTACCTGAATCAGTAGTAGAGATTGATAAACTGTTGTTGGAAATCACCACAGAAATGCGTTATTTGTTGCGCGATAAAACCGTTGAACTTATTGTGGAAACCCACCCCTATCAATGTTCAATCAGTGCTGTGGCAGCACGAATTGTCTTAGGTAATCTGATACGTAATGCATTCCAGCATACCTGGGAAGGTCAGGTCATTATCAGCCAACAGGGCTCCCAGATCAGTATTGTAAATCGACAGTTTAATGCTGATATTGATGTTGCACCGACTGAACTGGGCTTTGGTCTCGGCCTGCAACTCACCGCTCAATTAACCGAAAAACTCGGCTGGTCTTATCAGAATATTGCCAATGAAAATGGCCACAACGTGATACTTGATATCACACCACCGGATACCAATTAGCTTTTACTGACAAACTGACGATAAAACTGTATTGCCGTGCGTCCACTATGGCTGGCCCGACGCATGGCAAATTGTTTGGCCTGTTCATGCAATAAATCCCGATCAACAGCGATATTCACAAACAGGCTGTCAACCATTTCCAGGTAGGTATCCCAACTAGGTGGATAAAACGACAGCCACAGACCAAAGCGGTCTGATAAGGCCAGTTTGTCTTCAAGGCTGTCAGTGTAGTGAACCTCACCATCAACCACCCGACTCGCCTGATTTTCAGATTGCTGCTCTGGCATCAGATGTCGACGATTCGACGTGGCATAAATTCGGACATGTTCCGGCGGTAATTCCAAGCCACCTTCCAGCAGACTTTTAAGCGGTTTGAAACCTTCATCACCCTGTTCGAATGACAAATCATCACAGAAGATCACAAAGCGAAAAGGTCTGTCTTCCAAATCATCCAGAATTTCCGGTAACCAGTTAAGTTCAGCTTTATCAATCTGCAGAATACGTAATCCCTGATCGGCAAACTGGTTTAACACCGCTTTAATCAGTGATGATTTACCTGTCCCCCGTGCCCCCCATAACAGAGCATGATTACTGGTTTCTCCCTCAACAAATCGCCGGGTATTTTCCACCAGTTGCTGCTTTTGCTGCTCAATGCCGATGAGCTGATCCAGTTGAATAGGATCCAAACGGGTAATGGCTTTAAGTTTTTGGCTGTGCGCACGCCAAACGGCAGCATGTATTTGATGCCAATCCAGATTATTCATCTGTTATCTTCCTGTGGTCGAACTAAACACTATGATGTTATCTGGGTTGGATTCGCGTCAACTGCTTAATTCAAATGCGATTGGCACTTTCACTTCCAATTGCTGCTGTGACATCGCATCTGGAAATGCCGGTAACGGCTGGGCTTTTTCCAACATTTCCAGCACCGCCTGATCCAGACGATGATATCCCGAACTGGCTTCAATACGTGATTCTCTAATGTGGCCATTGCGGGTGACAATAAAGAATAATTGCACAATACCCTGTTCACCACGGCGTCTGGAAATACCAGGATAACGTTTTTGTTCTGCCAGCGTTCTGGCCAGCAAATTGAAATAGGTCTGTTGTGCGGCTTGTTGCAACGCAGCGTCAGCCTGACTCGATATTGAACTGCTCTCGGCAGCTTCCCCCTGATCAGCAATTTGTGTTTTCTCCAGCTGTTTTTCAGAATTTGCGGTATTTATAAGGGCCGGATCAGACGTAGCCGCAAGGATTTCTGACGTATTATGTTTAAGTTCAAGCTTATCCTCCGGTGGCGCAGTATTGACTGACTTTTTTATTTCGGTTTGCTGTAATGGTTTTATCACTTCTGTTCTTTTGGTTTTATGCTCCATTGTCACGGGAGCAGTATCAGGCTCCTGAACCTGGCTAATGGTGGATTCTTCCTCAATAGCTGTCTTTTTTTCTGCTACCGCAGTGGCCTGCTGTTTTTCCAGGGTGGTGGCATCAAGCATGCTGATATCAATTTCAATACCGGCTTCATCCATCGGTGGAACAGTTTGCAGCTGGTGAGGGTATTTAATTGTATACACGCCAAAAGCAAACACATGAATCGACATGGCACTTAAAATAGCCAGAAACCAGTAACGAAATTTAATCATTTCGGCTGGTCTGAGTTTGGGTGGCCAAAGAAACTTTTAATACTCCCGCGGCTCGCACTTGTTTAAGTAAATCTGTTAACTCACTGGCGGGCACGGCTGCATCAGCTTTCACCAGTAATTTAAAAGACTGGATATCGTTAGTTTCGGCTATTTTCTGCTTCAGGATCTCGGTTAATGCACTGGCTTCCAAAAAAGCATCATTCAGCACCAACCTGCCTTTAGCTGACAAGAACAAAATGGCATCGTGTTCTTGCAGGGCAGATTGCTGCTGAGATGTTGGGGGTTGGATTTTAATCAGTTCACTGCTGGTTAATTGACCCGCGATCATAAAAAAAATCAACATCAGAAACACAATATTAATCAATGGGATCATATTGTCATCAAGCTGATTGACTGGGGCTCTGCGGATGGGGATAAGGGTCATATCGCTAACCCGGCCAGACTGACTTTATCGATGCCGATGATTTTTAGCTGATCGATGAAATCAATCATTTGCTGCGTGGTCACAGCTTTAGCAACTGACACCACAAAAATTCCGGACGGATCTTCAGCAAGTTGCTGTTTTATCGGTGTGAGCTCTGATACAGGATAATGTCGATTATCATAAACATACTCACCAGCTGCCATTAACAGCAGATAGTGCTGAGTGCGTATTTTATCAGTATCGTAGGATTCGCTGGGCGCTGTAATATCCAGCTGCCGCCAATGGGTAAATCCTGAAGACAACATAAAAAACAGTAACAGGATGAATACCACATCAATCAACGGTGTCAGGCTGATTACCCGACGTTTTGCAGCCAGGGGTTGTTCAAGCAACATTTTTATAGTGGTTAGCTGGTTTTGTTGTTGAGGTGTTTATTAATGGAGCATGGGTAAAAACCTGAGTGACACCATCATTAATCAAAACGGCAACCCGCTCTGTTTTACGTTCCAGCCAGTTGTGGGCAACAACAGCGGGGATCGCCACTCCAAGCCCCACCGCAGTGGTCAATAACGCCTGCCAGATACCACCGGAAAGTACCGAAGGATCAACCTGACTGCCTGCCAGTTCCATCTGCTGAAAGGCCATGATCATCCCGAGCACAGTTCCGAACAAACCTAACAATGGACTCAAGCTGGCAATCACTTCCAGCGGTCGCAGATAGCTGCGCAGTTGATTGATGCGTAAACTGGCAACACGCTGTAACTCTTCTTTAAGCAGCTCCTTAGGAATTTCGGCCTGTCTGAGTCCTTCCATACTCAGTGCCAGTAGTTCATCCAGTGGCTTGGAGATTTTCAGCAGCGAAAGTGCCTGTTCCGGTTCATTTCGTTTCCACAGCAAAATGGCCTTTTTGGCCGTTGTCGTAGATTCTGGCGATAACAACATTATTTGCCAGATTTTGATTAACACAATGCTGACCGCGATGACCGAAAACCCCAATAAAATCCACACAACGGGGCCACCAATTTCCAGTAATTGCTGAAGTAGCTTCAGGAAAGAAGGTGTTTCAACCTCATTTATCACGCAGCAGACCCCGGACAGACGTCATAGCAGTTACCAACATCGATAAGTTCCTTTGATTAAAACAGCATTAATGATAATAGTTATCATTAAGCTTTGCAAAGAAATCTTCGGTCCAGCGTGATTTTTTTACTGTTCTATCAAATGGATAGCACTCTGCAGCAATGACAGTCCTATATGTTCACCTCGTTGCAATTGATTGCGTTCAACCACATGCTCTGGAATATCCATCTGTATCAACAGCGGGTTGTGTCCGGTAACTTTCATTAATACGGTAGTAATGCCGCGCAAGGTAATCATATCGTCAATTATCGCCTGAACCGGATTCTCCTGCTCTCCCCGAGAAGGACGACGACGTTGATGCAACAGAATTTTACTCGGTGCAATAATCCAGTAAACATTGCTACCCACAGCGAAATCGGTATCGGCTATCTCCAACAGCTGCTCACACCATTGCAGTTTTTTCTGACCTTCAACCTGCACTATTTGCCCTTCAAACACATTACGGGCATCGGTCAATCTCGCGACATTCAGGCTTTGTGGCCGATTCAATACATCTTCTACCGTACCCTGTTGCAGGGTTTTCCCCTGATGAATAACACACATCTGATCGGCCAGCATTGCCGCTTCATCCAGATCATGTGTCACCAGAATAATCGGCATCGATAATTGTCGGCGTAAAGCATGTAACTCCAGATAAAGTTTGCGGCGAGTAACTTTATCAACCGCCGAAAATGGCTCATCCAGTAATAAAACTTCCGGATCGCGAGCCAAAGCTCTGGCTAATGCCACCCGCTGTTGCTGGCCGCCGGATAACTGTGATGGATAACGAGATTCCAAACCACTTAAATGCACCTGTTCCAGTAACGCTTTTACGGCATGTTCCTGAGGCTTTTGCATGGCCAGCAGAATATTCTGCATAACGGTCAAATGCGGAAATAACGCATAATTTTGAAACACCATGCCCACGCGTCGCTGTTGTGGAGAGTAATTTAGTTCATGGTTGCTATCAAACCAGGTTGTTTGAGAGCGGATAAGTCCTTGGTGAGGCTTATGTAAACCTGCTATACAACGTAGCACCGTGGTCTTGCCCGATCCGGAAGGTCCTACTAACGCCAACATTTCTCCCGCGGCACATTGTAGCTGCACTTCCAGTGGAATTGGCTGTTGCTGCTTAATGGTAACGTCAAGCATCCTAGACCCGCAATAATCGATGATTAAATCGGTAAATTGCCGTGACCGTTATGACAGCAATTGCCAGTAAGATTAACGACATCTGCATGGCCTGCTGCTGATCAAATGCCAACACACTGTCATAAATAGCAATCGACAGTGTTCGGGTCTCACCGGCAATATTGCCGCCGATCATCAACACCACCCCGAACTCGCCCAACGTATGACAAAAGCTCAGGATTAAGCCAGTTAAAATTCCAGACCAGGCTAAAGGTAATTCAATTTTGATAAAGGTTTTCCAGCGAGATAACCCACTGCACCATGCCGCTTCACGTAATTCAGGAGCAATATTCTCCAATGCCCTGAGCATTGGCTGTACAGCAAACGGTAAACTGTAAATTATCGAAGCAAACCACAATCCGCTAAACGAAAAGGCCAGGTTGTCGCCGGTAATGCTATAAAAAAGTTTTCCTGCCGCACTGTTACTATCCATTCCCACTAACAGGAAATATCCCAATACCGTCGGTGGCAGGACTAACGGTAACGTTATCAATGCTTCAGCCAGATATTTCCCACGAAACTTGCCTCTGGCCAGGCTGTAAGCCAATATCAATCCTATTGGCAACAGACTCAAACTGGTGACCAGCGCCAGCTTCAGTGATACTTCAAGGGCCTGCCAATCCATCGTTCAGGGATTCCCGGCAATGGGAAGATAGCCATGTTTGATAAAGATTTTGCTGGCCGTTTTGCTGGTAATAAACTTAATAAACGGTTCAGCAAGTAATGACGCATCTTTGGTGATAATAAGCTGTTGGGATAACTCACCAGGCAATTTAATGTAACGCCCCTGCTGTTTGATTTTCTCCTGGGTCATATACGGATACGGCAATATGGCAGCATCGACATTACTGGTCAGGGCAAACTGCAGTGTCTGTGAAGCACTTTCTGCCAATAACAGCTGCGGTTGAATGGTCTGCCAAATATCCGCTTCCACCAACAGATTCTGTGCGAGTTTGCCATATGGCGCATGTTTCGGATTGGCAATAGCAAATTTTTCCAGCTGATTATGCTCAATAGCCTGTTTTAGACCTTGCAGCCGGTTATCAAGCTTTATTGAAGAGTGCTTATTAGCAAATAACACTATTTCACTGTGTGCATAGTTAATACGCTGCCCACGATGTTTTTTTCGTTGCATTAAAATATCAATAAACAACGGATTTGCTGAAAAAAACACATCATAAGGTGCACCATGAATTATCTGTGTAGCCAGATTTCCTGATGCGCCGTAAGTTACATTAATCTTATGTTCAGAAGATTGTTCGTATTCACTTATCAATTCGGGCAACACAAAACGTAGATTCGCCGCGGCTGCGACCCTGAGTGTCTCCGCGCTTGCCCCCATTGATATTAGCAGCAACATAACCAAAAGGGTTTTAATGAACTTGTATCGCATTATTCAATCCAAAAAAAAGCCCCGCAGTGCGGGGCTTTTAAGTCTAACGTAACTGACTGCGTTAGTCTGCAGTAACTTCGTTAACAGCTTTCATGCTCAGACGAATACGGCCCTGGCGATCAACTTCCAAAACCTTAACGTCAATCATGTCGCCTTCTGACAGTTTATCGCTGACATTTTCCACACGCTCATCCGAGATTTGTGAAATATGTACCAGACCATCTTTGCCCGGCAGAATGGTAACAAACGCACCGAAGTCCATCAGCTTGGCAACACGGCCCTGATAGACCTTGCCGACTTCAACTTCTGCAGTGATTTGCTCAATGCGATGCAGAGCATCCTGACCAGCATTGAAATCTGAAGAGAAAATCATCACGGTACCATCATCCTGGATATCAATGGTCGCACCGGTTTCTTCGGTGATTGCACGAATGGTCGCACCACCTTTTCCGATTACATCACGGATTTTATCAGCATGAATTTTCACCGTGATAATACGTGGAGCAAATTCAGACATTTCCTGACGGTGCGTTGAAATCACTGCATTCATTTTTTCCAGAATATGCAAACGACCATCACGGGCTTGCGCCAGTGCAGTACGCATGATTTCTTCGTTGATACCTTCGATCTTGATATCCATTTGTAGCGCAGTCACGCCTTTTTCAGTACCGGCGACTTTAAAGTCCATATCGCCCAGGTGATCTTCATCGCCCAGGATATCGGTCAAAACGGCATAACCATCAGACTCTTTAATCAAACCCATAGCAATACCGGCAACAGGGGCTTTAATTGGTACACCGGCATCCATTAACGCCAATGAGGTACCGCACACAGAAGCCATTGAACTTGAACCATTGGATTCAGTGATTTCAGAAACCACACGAACCACATACGGGAATTCTTCAGCTGATGGCATAACTGCCTGGATACCGCGTTTAGCCAATTTACCGTGGCCGATTTCACGACGTTTTGGTGAACCCACAAAACCGGTTTCACCTACACAGAATGGTGGAAAGTTGTAATGCAGCATGAAACGGTCACGGTATTCACCTTCAACGGCATCAATCATCTGTGCATCACGTTCAGCACCCAAAGTTGCCACCACAATCGCCTGAGTTTCACCACGGGTAAACAATGCAGAACCATGCACACGTGGTAATACAGTAGTTTCAACGAATACTGGACGTACCGTTTTGGTATCACGTCCATCTATACGTGGTTCACCGGCAATAATTCGGCCACGAACCAGTTCTTTTTCCAGTTTGCCAAACACGCCTTTTACATCATCTTCAGACCATTCGCCATCTTCACTGACTAATTCAGCAATTGCTGCCTGGCGAATTTCAGCCAGTTGATCCTGGCGCTGCATTTTGTCACTGATGGCATAGGCATTTTTAATACCTTCAAATGCTTGATCTTTAACAGCGTTATACAAACGATCATCTTTTTCCGGAGCAGTCCATTCCCAGGCTGTTTTAGCAGTTTCTGCTTTTAATTCATCGATCAGTTTAATCGCTGTCTGAATTTGCTGATGACCATACATGACAGAACCCAGCATAACCTCTTCGGGTAATTCAGATGCTTCGGATTCAACCATCAATACAGCACTTTCAGTACCGGCAACAACCAAGTCCAGCGAACTGGTCGCCAATTGTTTTTTGGATGGATTGAGGATGTAGTTACCATCAACATAGCCCACCCGTGCAGCACCTAATGGGCCGTTAAACGGAATACCGGAAATTGCCAATGCAGCAGAAGCACCAATCATTGCCGGGATATCAGGATCGATTTCAGGATCCAATGCCATCACGGTGGCGATAACCTGTACTTCGTTAATGAAACCTTTAGGAAACAATGGACGCAGTGGACGATCGATCAGACGGGAGGTCAGTGTTTCTTTTTCGGAAGGACGGCCTTCACGTTTGAAGAAACCACCAGGTATTTTACCTGCAGCATAGGTACGTTCTTGATAGTTTACGGTTAACGGAAAGAAATCCTGGCCAGGATTTACATTTTTCTTTCCGACTACAGTTACAAGCACTGATGTCTCACCCAGACTGGCAATAATGGAGCCACCGGCCTGACGAGCGATTTTTCCGGTTTCCAGGCTGAGAATGTGCTCACCGAACTGAACTGTCTTTTTTACTGAATTCACTAGTATTTCCTTCTCTTGACTACATCAGCCATGAACCTTTTCATAACTGATTTAAAAAACGATAAACGCATAAATGAATATGCCCCTGAAACCGCGGGGGATTTCAGGGGCATATCAGTCAACGCACCAGCCTAATGCCAATAATATTGGCGAAGGCTCGATGAGATGTTTTACAGACCACGTCGGGTAATTTAGCGACGCAGACCTAAGTCAGCAATTAAATCACGGTAACGGTTAATATCCGTTTTTTTCAGGTAGTCGAGCATTTTACGACGACCACTAACCATTTTTAACAGACCTTGACGTGAGTGATGATCATGGATGTTAGTTTTAAAATGGTCTGAAAGATTGGTAATACGTGCTGTCAGCAACGCTACCTGAACTTCAGCTGAGCCGGTATCACCTTCGGTACGACCGTATTTTTTAATGATTTCTTGCTTTTGTTCTGCTGTAATTGACATAAAAACTCCAACTTTTTATAGCCTTTGGCTATGAGTTAAATTCTGAAATAATCCAGCAAGTTAAACCGAATTACCCAACCTTTTAAGAGTGGCGAATTTTACCGGTTTTATCCGCTATTCACAAGCGAGTTAAACCGTATCGCCGGTAACAAACAAACGTTTTGCTGAAACTGTGCCATCCTGGGCCAATTCACCCAGACCGATAAAATGATCCTGATAATCAAATAATCGGACTTTTGCGCTTTGTCCCTCAACATCAGTTTTAACTGCCCGGCCGTATCGCATATCATCAGACATTGCCGCATCCAATTTTATATGGGGCCAATCCGGCAAAGCTTCATGGGCGGGTAGTAACTGACTATCAAGTCCTGCAACTCCCTGCTGCTCCACCAACTCACCCAATTTTTCCAGACTTAATGCCTGGGTTAAATCATAGCCTGCCGCATCAGTGCGTCTCAGCATTGAGACGTGTCCACAACTGCCTAAAGCGGCAGCAATATCCTGCACCAGTGTCCGAATATAGGTTCCCTTACTACAGGCAACCTGCAAGGTAAAACTCTCGGCATCGCAGGCCAGTAATTCAATACTATAAATGGTAATAAGGCGAGATTTACGTTCAATTTCAATGCCCTGACGTGCCAGCTTATATAATGGCTGGCCCTGATGTTTTAACGCAGAAAACATTGGAGGGATTTGCTGTTGCTCACCGACAAAATCCAGCAAAACCTGTTGCAGCTGTTCAGGCGAATATTCGGGAATGGCTTGTTGTGCAATCACCTCGCCATCGCTATCACCGCTATCGGTCAGAATACCCAACTGACAACGCACCTGGTACTGTTTGTCAGCATCCAGTAAATAGGTGGAAAGTTTGGTCGCTTCGCCCAGGCAGACAGGTAATACCCCGGTTGCTAATGGGTCGAGACTGCCGGTATGTCCTGCCTTGTTTGCATTAAATAATCGTTTAACGCGCTGCAAAACATGATTTGAGGTCAATCCGGTAGGCTTGTCGATAATCACAATACCGGTAATATCGCGACCTTTTTTATTGCGTTTTGCCATTGGCGAAACTCAATCTTTATCAGTTTCTGGATCAGGATCCTGTGCGTCTTTGATATCGGCGTTGGCTTTGGAGATCAACTCATCCATATAAAAGCCATGTTCCAATGTCGTGTCATAACGAAACTGCAGTTCAGGCATGATGCGTAATTTCACGCGCTTAGCCAGCGCCCGACGTAAAAAGCCAGCGGCATTATTCAAACCTGCCAGACATTCTTTAGCTGCTTCTTCTGAATCAAACCCACTCAGCCGAGTGACATAAATACGCGCATATTTCAGATCAGATGTCACATCCACATGTGACACCGTGACCATACTGACACGCGGATCGGCCAGATCATGTTGAATCAGCAAAGCCAATTCACGCATCATGACCTCGCTGATTCGATTTGTGCGACTAAATTCTCTTGCCATTAAAGACTCGGTTTCATCAATACACGTTCAAATACTTCAATTTGATCGCCTGGTTTAACGTCTTTGTAGTTTTTCACACCAATACCACATTCGGTACCGGCATTAACTTCGTTGACATCATCTTTGAAACGACGCAGCGATTCCAGTTCACCTTCATAGATAACAACATTATCACGCAGAACACGAATTGGATTGTTACGTTTAACACTGCCTTCCAGCACCAGACAACCGGCAATATCACCGAATTTTGGTGAGCTGAATACATCATCAACACGCGCCAGACCAATGATTTCGTCTTTATAGACGGGTTCAAGCATCCCGGTCATCGCTTTGGTGACTACATCCAGCAAATCATAAATGATACTGAAGTACTGAACGTCCAGACCTTTTTCGGCAATCACTTTACGTGCAGTGTTATCTGCACGAACATTAAAGCCGATCAAAATCGCATCTGAAGCAGCGGCAAGTTGGGCGTCGGTTTCATTAATACCACCAACACCTGAACCCACTACCCGGACCTGAACCATATCGGTAGATAGTTTCTGCAGACCCTGGCTAACAGCTTCCACGGAACCATGAACGTCACCTTTGATGACCACATTCAGGGTTTTCAGATCGCCGGCTTCCATTTTGTTGAACATATCATCCAACTTAGCCGCCTGCTGCTGAGCCATTTTCATTTCACGTGCCTTGGTCTGACGGAAGCTGGCAATTTCTCTTGCCGTGCGATCGTCCGGAGCTACCTGCAATTCATCACCTGATGCTGGCGTACCTGACAGACCCAGTAATTCAACGGGTGTTGAAGGACCGGCTTCATCCATTGCCTGACCATTTTCATTGAACAAGGCACGAACACGACCAAATTCCTGACCAACAACAACAATGTCCCCTTTTCTCAACGTGCCACGTTGGACCAGAACTGTTACCACCGTACCGCGACCTTTATCGAGCCGCGATTCAACAACAGTACCGTGAGCAGGACCTTTAACCGGTGCAGTCAATTCCATCACTTCCGCTTGCAGTGAAATGGCATCAAGTAACTCATCAACACCAAGCCCCGTCAGAGCTGAAACAGGAACAAACTGAACATCACCACCCCAATCTTCAGGAACGACTTCATGATTCGTTAATTCCTGTTTAACACGATCTGGAGTGGCATCCGGTTTGTCCATTTTGTTTACGGCAACAATCAGTGTTGAACCGGCAGCTTTAGCGTGCTGAACAGCCTCAATTGTTTGCGGCATAACACCATCATCGGCTGCTACAACCAAGACCACGATATCCGTGACCTTGGCACCGCGTGACCGCATTTCGGTAAAGGCAGCATGGCCCGGTGTATCCAAAAAGGTCACTTCTCCACGGCTGGTTTCTACTTTATAGGCACCGATATGCTGGGTAATACCACCTGCTTCGCCTGATGTAACCTTGGTACGACGGATATAATCCAGTAAAGAAGTTTTACCGTGGTCAACATGGCCCATTACAGTAACAACAGGTGCTCTTGGAACCGCTTCGCCCGTCACTTCAATAGAGGCTTCCAGGGCTTGCTCAACTTCATTTTCCTGAACCGGCTTGGCAACATGGCCCATTTCTTCAACCAGAATAACGGCAGTATCCTGATCAAGCACCTGATTGATAGTGGCCATTGTGCCCATACCCATCAATGCTTTGATCACTTCGGCCGCTTTAACAGACATACGCTGAGCTAAGTCAGAGACTGAAATAGTATCGGGAACACTGACTTCTCGAACAACCGGAGCGGTTGGACGGGAAAAGCCATGTTCTGTTGTGGTTTCAACAGTCGCAGTTTTTTGCGAGACACCTTTCTTCTTCTTGCGCCGACCTTTGCCTTCGCTAACATGAAGTTCTTTACGCTCAAATTCATCATCACGTTGGAAACGACCACGACGTGCGGGTTTATCTTTATTCGCAACGTGTTTTGCATCGGCTTCTTTACGATCCGGTTTCTGTTCTTTGGCTTGCGCTTCTGCCGCTGCTAGACGCGCTTCTTCTTTCGCCTTTTCTAAAGCTTCCTCTTCTTCACGAGCTTTTTTCCGCGCTTCAAGCGCTTTTTCAGCTTCGATACGGGCAAGGTTGGCAGCACGACGCTTGGCATCGGCTTCTTCCAGCTTTTTATGTGCTAATTGAGAAGCTGTTAATTCCGGTTTTGCCGGTTGTTTTTTTGCAGCGTCAGATTTTTTTTCTTCTTTGAGTTCTTTGAGTTTCGCTTCTTCGGCAAGAGCCTTTTGCTCTTCTTCTGCAGCTAAACGTGCCTCTTCATCTGCCAGTCTTTCAGCTTCGATGGCTGCGGCAACTGCTGCAGCTTCACGTTCAGATTCTTCTTTCTGCAGGCTGGTCTGTTCTTGCTGTTTACGCGCTATTTCCTGCTGTCGAAGCTGCTCCTGACGGGCAACTTCTTCGGCGTTTGCCTGTGCTTGAGATGCAACTACAGGTTCTTCAGCGGGCGCACTGGTAGTGTTGGGTTCGACATCAGACCGTTTGACAAAGGTGCGTTTTTTGCGAACTTCAACACTGACACTTTTACCGGCTTGACGAGATGTTCCACCACCTAATTTAATTTCACTGACCGATTTACGTTTCAGCGTGATTTTTTTAGGTGATGCATCGTTTTCACTGGCTGATTTGCCATGTCTTTGCTGTAAAAACTGCAAAAGGCTTTGCTTTTGGTCTTCCGTAATCAGATCATCCGGCTTTGAGACTTTAATACCGGCCTCATTAAGCTGATCCACTAAACGTTCAGGTGTGATACCGACAGTGTCGGCCAGGTCCTTAACCTTCATGTCACTCATTGGTTACTCCCCTGTTTCTGTTTGTTCGTCTGCAAACCATGATTCACGTGCTTTCATGATGAATGCGGCAGCTTGTTTTTCATCAATGCCACCCGCCTCAACCAATTCATCCACGGACTGATCTGCAAGGTCATCAATAGTGATAACACCCTGACTGGTTAACTTAGCAGCTAATTCAGCGGTCATACCGGGCAAATCCTG
>DELT01000077.1:0-1761 GCA_002354555.1 Methylophaga sp. UBA2689 | reverse complement strand
TACGTCTCTGGCACGTGAACGTAATTCATTAACTATATCAGTATCAAATTCTTCAATATCAAGCATTTCCTGTTCCGGCACATAGGCAACTTCTTCAAGTGAAGAAAAACCTTCCTGAGCCAGAATCAATGCAACGTCTTCATCAACGTCCAGATCTGCCATAAATGTCTGAATCAAAGAACTGATTTCGGTTTCGGCCTTTTGGTCAGCATCAGAAGCTGACATAACATTTAACTCCCAACCAGTTAACTGGCTGGCCAGTCGAACATTCTGACCACCGCGACCGATTGCCTGTGACAGCTGACCGTCTTCAACAGCAATATCCATGCTATGAGCGTCTTCATCAACGACAATGGATAATACTTCTGCCGGTGCCATGGCGTTAATGGCAAATCGAGCCGGTTCTTCATCCCACAGGATAATGTCGACACGCTCACCGGCCAATTCATTAGTAACAGCCTGAACACGGGAACCACGCATTCCGACACAGGCCCCCACCGGATCAATCCGTGGCTCATGTGCTAAAACTGCAATCTTGGCACGTAAGCCCGGGTCACGGGCTGCACCTTTAATTTCAATCATTCCATCACCGATTTCCGGGACTTCAAGACTGAACAGTTCAATCAGTAATTCTGGCGCGACACGACTGACAACCAGTTGTGGACCGCGTACTTCAGAACGAATTTCTTTTAAATAGCCACGGATACGGTCACCGCTACGGAAATTTTCACGTGGAATCATTTCTTCACGAGGCAGAAGTGCTTCAGCATTTCCGCCGAGATCCAAAGTCACGTTGCCACGTTCTACACGCTTAACCGTGCCATGAATCATCTGGCCGACTTTCTCGCGATACATATCAACCACTTGAGCACGTTCTGCTTCGCGTACTTTTTGAACGATAACCTGTTTGGCGGTTTGAGCAGCAATTCGACCAAATTCAACTGAATCCATTGGCTCACGAATGTAATCGCCTACTTTGGCATCTGACTGTTTGGCCAGCGCATCAGACAATTTGATTTGCAACTCTGAAGATTCGAAGTTTTCGTCGTTATCATCGACAATTAACCACTGACGGAAAGTTTCATAGTTGCCAGTCTGGCGATCAATCGCAACATGGGCATCTATTTCCATTTCATAACGTTTACGAGTGGCCATGGCCAACGCCGCTTCGATCGCCTGAAATATAACTTCTTTACCCACGCCTTTTTCATTAGACATGGCATCAACAACCAGCAAAATTTCTTTATTATTCATCACGCCCCCAGTGGATCGATGCAAGCAATTGATCCAAAACTAAGTTTTTTCATTAACAGCAAATATTACGCTTTTTCAGGCAACCAGTCGCGCTTTGGCCAACTTTGCCAATGGTAAGGCGTACACCTCACCATCTACTTCAATTAGTACTTCACCATTCTCAAAGCCCTGCAGTACACCGGTAAAATTTCGTCGACCTTCCACAGGTAGTTTAGTGGTGATTTTGGCGGACGAGCCAGCAAAACGGATGAAGTCACGTTCCTTAAATAAAGGACGATCAAATCCTGGTGAGGAAATTTCCAGTGAATAGGCTTTTTTGATGGGGTCTTCTACATCGAGGATGCCGCTGACCTGATGACTGACTCGTTCACAGTCCTCAATGCCAATGCCTTGATCTGCATCAATATAGATTCTGAGCAGTGGATTTTGTCCACCCTGAATATATTCTACACCGACAAGCTGGTATCCCAGCGATTCAATCGGTGCTTCAATTAATTTTTCAATCTG
>DELT01000096.1 GCA_002354555.1 Methylophaga sp. UBA2689 | reverse complement strand
CGCTCCTCGTGCCTTGATTGACGCTTTTTCCGCTCACAACAGAGGCGGAGATGAAAGATCCACAAGCCCTTATGATTACAGCAGATTTATTTGCTGAGAGTGACTTTAAAGACTGTGATGAGATCCTGCCGGATGTCTTCCTTCTGAAAGGTTTTGCCCTTCAACAAGCCTCACAGTTATTAACTGCCATTGAGCAGATTAATGCCCAATCACCTTTTCGCAAAATGCAGACACCAGGCGGATTTTATATGTCGGCAGCAATTACCAATTGCGGTGCTGTGGGCTGGCACACTGATCGCAATGGTTATCGATATACCGCAACCGATCCACTGACAAATTTGCCCTGGCCTGAAATGCCGCAGTGTTTTCGGGATCTTGCCGAAACAGCAGCCGAGCGTTGTGGTTTCTCTGACTTTAATCCAGATGTTTGTTTAATGAATCAATATGAAGTTGGCGCCAAGATGGGGCTGCATCAGGATAAAGATGAACGGGATTTTTCTCAGCCAATAGTTTCAGTCTCATTGGGTTTGCCCATCATTTTTCAGTTTGGCGGAGCCAGTAGAAACGATCCAAAGCAGCGAATCCCACTTGAACATGGCGATGTCATCGTCTGGGGCAGGGCAGCGCGTCGTTATTATCATGGTGTATTAACCTTGAAACCCGGTCAGCATTCACTGACCGGGCCATATCGATTTAACCTGACGTTTCGCCAGGCAAGCTAACTTAGCTTAAGCCAACTTTACGAACCAGTTCCATTGTCCGCATGCTGTAACCCCATTCATTGTCGTACCAGGCATAAATTTTCACCTGAGTCTCATTAGTGACCATGGTTGATAGGGCATCAATAATGCTGGAACGAGGATCGCCCCGATAATCACTGGAAACCAGCGGTTGTTCCTCATAGCCCAAAATACCGTTTAACTCATTTTCGGCGGCAGCTTTTAATAACGCGTTAACTTCTTCAACCGAGGTAGCACGTTCTACTTCAAAAACACAATCCGTTAAAGATGCATTGGCTAATGGCACACGTACAGCATGTCCATTGAGCCGCCCTTTGAGTTCGGGGAAAATTTCAGTAATAGCTGTAGCACTGCCGGTGGTGGTGGGAATCAAATTCGTACCGGACATGCGGGCCCGGCGTAAATCCTTATGGGGAGTATCCATAATTGACTGGGTATTGGTCAGATCATGGATGGTAGTAATCATGCCATGCTTGATAGTCAGATTTTCATGAATGACTTTGACAACTGGTGCCAGACAGTTGGTGGTGCAGGAAGCGGCCGTGACTATGGGATGTTTATCGGCATCATACAGATCATCATTAACGCCCATTACGACATTTAATATACCGGGCTGTTTGACCGGGGCTGTGACTACCACACGTTTTACACCCTGATCCAGATAGCTTTGCAGCAACCCAGTGTCGCGCATTTTGCCGGAAGCCTCTATGACGACATCGCAACCTGACCAGTCAGTGTCATCAATAGCTTTATTTGCCGTAACAGCAAGCGTTTTATGACCAACAATAATAGTATTGCCCTTGGCTTCTGCCTGGTGATCCCAGCGGCCATGTACCGAATCAAAATTTAACAAATGGGCGTGGGTTTCAGCATCACCGGCAGGATCATTAAGCTGTACAAACTCAATATCAGTCCAGTCCCATGCGGCACGTAAACATAACCGACCGATACGGCCGAAACCATTAATACCTACTTTAATTGTCATGATAAATTCTCATTTTTTGGAAACCAGTGTCGGGTTCGATTAGCGAAATAGACCAATGTCAGCATGACGGGCACTTCCACTAACACACCCACCACGGTTGCAAGTGCTGCACCGGAATGCAGTCCGAATAATGAAATAGCAACAGCGACGGCCATTTCAAAAAAATTGGATGTGCCAATAAGGCATGCCGGTGCAGCAACATCATGCTGGAGACGCAGTTTGATCGCTGCGAAATAAGCTAACGCAAAAATCCCATAGGTTTGAATCAACAGCGGAATGGCTATCAGTACAATAATGAAAGGTTGTTGCAGAATGGTTTCAGCCTGAAAGCCAAACAAAAGCACCACAGTGGCCAGTAATCCCAGAATTGACCAGGGTTTGATATGATTTAAAAAACTTGTTAACTCAGGTAAACCCTTGTTTTTGATAATATGTTGTCGAGTGAAAAAACCGGCTAACAAGGGTAACAACACATATAAAACGACCGAAATCAGCAAGGTCTCCCAAGGCACGGTTAAATCAGTGATACCAAGTAAAAATGCGGCAATCGGTGCAAAGGCAAAAATCATAATAATGTCATTGAGTGACACCTGTACCAGTGTGTAATTGGCATCACCTTTGACCAATTGACTCCAGATAAACACCATTGCTGTGCAGGGAGCCACTCCGAGTAAAATCATACCAGCAATATATTCATCAGCCGATTGGGGATCGACCCATCCGGCAAACAGGACTTTAAAAAACAGCCAGCCCAGGGCGGCCATAGTGAAGGGTTTGATCAGCCAGTTGATGACTAAAGTCAGCCAGATTCCCTGAGGTCGCTTGCCAATATCTTTAATCGCCGTGAAATCCACCTGCACCATCATTGGGTAAATCATCAACCAGATAAATATTGCGATCAGCAGATTGACATGTGCATATTCCAGGCTGGCAACCAGATTGAACAGGGTGGGAAACAGATTTCCCAAGAACAGGCCAGCCAGAATACTCAGCCCGACCCAAACCGATAAATAGCGTTCAAATATGCCCATCAGGATAAAGCTCCTATGCGTTTAATTTCAGCGCTGAGTTCAGAGGCAGATAACTCAGCTGGCATTAATTGCAGTAATGCACTGATGCGAGCGTCGAGCAAACTGATTAATTCATCGAAAGTCTGATTTCGCTCAAGTGGATCCACTACTTTGGAAGCATCGGTCAATCCCCAATGTCCTTTCACCGCCTTGCCAAACCAGACCGGGCAACTTTCGCCTGCGGCCTGATCGCAAACAGTGATAACAACATCTGGTTGATAATCTTTTAAATCATCCCAGGATTTGCTGAATAATCCCCCAACGCTATAACCATGTTCTTGCAATTTGGTCAGTGTTTCAGGATAAACCTTACCCGCTGGGTTGCTACCTGCACTGGCCACAATAAACCTGTTATCCGCCAGATGTCGGAAAATAACCTCAGCAAGAATGCTTCGGCAGGCATTGTGCGTGCATAGAAATAAAAATTTGAAATGTGTCGTCGTCATAACATATGTTTATCCATATATATTTAGTGAAATTTTTTAGCAGCAATTACTCAAGCGTTGTAACTTGGTCAAGTCTTGTTTGAAGAAGTCAGGTTTACTCTGATAAGCCGCATTGATTGATTGTTGAGACCAGGCGGGGAGTTCAGGATTAAGTCGATAGTAAACCCACTGTCCCTGACGCCGATCCTGTAATAGTCCGTTTTGTCTCAGAAGTGCCAGATGACGTGAAATTTTTGGTTGGCTTATTTTTAGAGCAGACATCAGCTCACATACGCAAAGTTCGCCCTGATCAACAATCAGCAACACCATACGTAGCCGTGTTTCATCGGCCAGACATTTGTGAAAACTTAGTAAATCCATAGTATAGTAAAGTTACATTTGAATATTCATATATGCATTAAATCATATATTAAAATACCGCTAAGTCAATCCACTAATTGCCAGCTATCATCCCCAATTTGAAAAATATCACCAGCAACCATTTGTCTTCGTTTACGGGTTTCAACTTCACCATTCACTTTAACATGCCCCTCGGCAACGATATTTTTTGCTTCGGCACCACTGTCAGCAATGCCTTCAAATTTAAGGATCTTGAACAGTTCGACCGGGCTTTTGGTGATATGAACGGGTGTTATTTCTTTAGACATGGAAGTTTCCTGTTATTTTGTAAAAAACAATCGTTAGGTCACGTTTTAACAATGTGACTCACTCTACAATCAACACACTCGAAAATGGCTCAATGAAAGGAAACATGGCCATGAAAATGCTTGTTAAGTTGTTACAATTTTTAATTGTGCTGGTGATGATATACCCACTTTATTACGTGTGGGAAACCGATAAGATAAATTCTGCCTGTCAACAAATAAAACCTGGTATGAGCTATAGCAATACGTTAGTTTTATTGAAACGCTTTGGGCTGGATTTTAGCCGGATGAATGGTGATTATGCCCAGGGTGAAAAATGGCAGGGACTGGTAGAATCTCACGCATCTTTTGCCGGATATGCTTGCGAAATAAGAGGTTCTGGTGATCAGATTGCAAAAGTGAGAATGGTAAAAGGTAAACAAATTGCTCCCTGAAAAAAGCTATTTCAGGGAGCAATAAATATTAACCGGCTGCGTAGTTAATCAGGATACCTGCTGCTACTGCTGAGCCGATAACACCGGCCACATTTGGCCCCATAGCATGCATTAACAGGAAGTTGTGTTTATCTGCTTCCAGACCCAGCTTGTTAGAAACCCTGGCCGCCATGGGTACTGCTGATACACCAGCAGAACCAATTAACGGATTGATTGGCTCTTTGGTTATTTTATTGAGTATTTTGGCCATGATAACCCCGGAGGCAGTACCGATAGAGAAGGCCACCATACCAAGCAGCAGAATGCCTAATGTCATTTCATTCAGAAAGCTTTCTGCACTTAATTTGGAACCAACTGCAAGCCCCAGGAAAATCGTCACAGTGTTGATCAGTGAGTTCTGAGTCGTATTACTCAGGCGATCCACTACTGCACATTCTTTCATCAGATTACCGAAGCAGAACATACCTAATAATGGTGCGGCATCAGGCAGGAAAAGAGCGACCAGAATCAGGATAACCAAAGGGAAAACAATTTTTTCCCGTTGTGAAACATGACGCTGCTGATGCATACGAATTTTACGATCTTTCTCATTAGTCAGCGCACGCATAATCGGTGGCTGAATCAACGGTACCAATGCCATGTAGGAATAAGAGGCAACAGCAATAGCACCCAGCAAGTCAGGTGCAAGCTTACTGGCCACATAAATCGATGTAGGCCCATCAGCGCCGCCGATAATACCAATAGCCGCGGCATCGGCCAGACTGAAGTCAAATATACCGAAGGTGGAAAGTAAAACCGCGCCCATTAACGTTGCAAAAATACCAAACTGAGCTGCAGCTCCCAGAAACAGAGTTTTAGGATTGGCGAGCAGGGGACCAAAATCAGTCATTGCGCCGACACCCATAAAAATGATTAGTGGGAAGGCGCCGCTTTCAATACCAACCACATAAAACAGGTGCAAAATACCACCTGCCTCAGCTAAGCCGGCTCCCGGAATATTGGCAAGCACGCCACCAAAGCCAATTGGAACCAGTAATAAAGGCTCAAAGTTTTTCTTGATTGCCAGATATAACAACAACATGCCAATCAGGATCATGATCCCTTGGCCAGGTTGCATTTGATAGAAGCCAGTGGCCTCCCAAAGATGTAATAACTTATCCATTAGAGTAGCCCTTAAGCGATAGAAACGAGGGTGTCACCAACTTTGACGGTGTCACCTGGTTTAACATTGATTGAAGTCACCGTACCGTCGTGTTCGGCTACTATCTGTGTTTCCATTTTCATCGCTTCAAGGATAAGCAAGACATCGCCTTCTTTAACTGATTGGCCTTGAGAAACCATGATTTTCCAGATATTGCCAGACAAAGGTGCTTTTACAGCAACACCTTCATTTGTACTTGGCTGCGCAGCAGGCTGAGGCGCCTGTGAGCTGTCAATCTGACTGATATCACCACCTTCATTTACTTCAACAACATATTGCTGACCATTGACTGTGATGGTGTAGGTTTCAGGCGAGCCTGCCGATTTGGCTGAGGTGGAAGATTCGTGAGTGGATTCTGCGGTTGGCAATGGTTCAAATGCCTCAGGATTACCACGGTTTTTAAGAAATTTGATTGCAGTCTGATTAAATAACGCAAAGGTTAA
>DELT01000033.1 GCA_002354555.1 Methylophaga sp. UBA2689 | reverse complement strand
CAACAACAACGACTGGCTCTGGGGGAAATCGCCACCAAGGGGACGGTTGAAGATACCAAGGAGCTGGAAAAATTACTTAACGATATTCTGGATGCGTTTGACGCGGTCCTAGCTGAGCCGGTAAGCCAGCTTAATACTGAAAAAATTCGTTTTCTGCTTGAGGAGCAGATTGATAATCGGTTTCGGGAAGCCATTAATTCAGCTTTGCAAAGACAAAGTACTATCGTCAATTCATTGAATTCAGACATCGAAAATATTCATACCAATATTGCCTGGGCTGCTGCCGCATTAACTATTATTGCTTTATTTGCAGCGCTGTTGGGTAGTTACGCCATGATTCGTAATATTTCGATTCCAGTAGATTTTCTAAAAAAAGCAGCCGAATCGTTTGCTGACGGAAACCTGAATTATCGTGTGCCACGAGGGTTTGATCGAGAGTTTGATGCAATTTCAGCCGCTTTTAACGATATGGCCCAGAAGCTTGCTGAAGAGAAATCTTTGCGCGATAAACTCAATAGTCAGCTGGAGTTTGAGGTTAATAAGCGCACTAGTGAACTGCTGGTACTCAATGAAACGCTGAAAAAAAATGATGCTGCCAGAAAAAGCTTTCTGGCAGATGTCAGTCATGAACTGCGCACACCGCTCACTATCATTCGTGGTGAAACCCAGGTCGCGCTTCGTCAAAACAGACAACTTGATTTGACTGAGACACGAAGTATTCTGGAAAGCGTTCATGAACAGTCTCTTTTACTAAGTCGTCTGGTGGATGATTTGTTGTTTATTGCTCGTACAGAAGCCAATAATCTTCAGTTAAAGTTGGACGTATATTCGATTAATAAACTGCTGGAAAACTGTGTAAATGAATTTCAACGTACGGCAAATCAGCACAAAATCAATCTGAAATGTGGTCTTCCTTTTGAGGAGGCTATTGTCAAAGTTGATAAAGATCGATTTCAACAATTGCTGAGAATTTTGTTTGATAACGCAATTAAATATAGTCCATCCGAAACCAGTGTTACTGTTTCGTCAAAACTGGATGCTGGTAAGGTAATAATTACTGTTCGGGATCAAGGTGCTGGGGTGGCAGATGACGAGTTGCCGTTAATTTTTGACCGATTTTATCGAAGCCAACGAATGCAGCATGAAAAACCAACGGGATCAGGACTGGGCTTGTCCATTGCCAAATCAATATGTGATGCCCATCAGGCATCTATCTGGGCGGTCAATACCGAAGACGGATTGGCAATTCATATCAAGCTTGCTGTGGAGTAACAATGCAAATATTGATTGTTGAAGATGAAAAGCGTGTGGCCGATTTTATCTGCAAAGGTTTGAGGGTTGAAGGCTACTTTTGTGAACAGGCTCATGATGGCCAGTCAGGACTTATGCTGGTCAAGTCACATAGTTTTGATGTCATCATTCTCGATCGAATGTTACCGGATACAGATGGCATCAGTTTTTTAAAGCATATTCGTAATCTGGGTATTTCCACACCAGTGTTATTTCTTACTGCGTTGGATGATATAGAAGAAAAGGTTCAGGGTTTGCGTGCCGGAGCTGATGATTATTTAACAAAACCTTTTGATTTTGAAGAATTACTTGCCCGTATTGAAGTTCTTTCCCGTCGGGGAGCAAATGCACCTGATCTCGATGAAAATATTATTAAATTGAATGATATTTCTATTTCTCTGACCCACCGGACAGTTTATAAGGGTAATGAACTGATAAAAATGACCGCAATGGAATTTGACTTGTTGTTGTTTTTAGCAAAATCCAAGGGCCGTGTGTTAAGTCGGGAGCGGATACTGAATGCAGTCTGGCAACTCAATAGCGACCCATTGACGAATGTGGTTGATGTGTATATTAATCGTTTACGTAAAAAGTTTGATCTTCATCAATCCGAATCCTTTATTGAAACGCTTCGTGGTGTAGGTTATCGGTTAAATGTTAATTGACATAAAGTGATATCAATTGAAGATTTTGATTAGCTATTATCATTCAACAGTTAACTCACTGAAGCTATTCCTATGATGTATTTCTTTCTAAAGAATCCATAAAAAAAGCCCGACACTGATTAAGAGTGCCGGGCCAGTTTATGAAGCTGCTTTTACATTACCTTACAAGCTAAACACGCTTAATACACCACCCAGTGTGGTCCAGCTCGATAGGGATTTGTAGGCACCTACAGCGCCAAGACCATCGGTATCATTTTCCAGATTATTGGTCATGCCGATACCGGCCCAGCCACCGATGCCTGACAAAATTGAGATATATTGTTTTCCATCGTGTTTGTAGGAATTTACATTGCCGATAATGCCCGATGGGGTTTTAAAGCGCCAAAGTTCACGTCCGGTTTTGGCATCCAACGCTTTCAGGTAGCCTTCCAGTGTGCCATAGAACACCACATCACCAGCCGTGACCATTGCACCGGACCAGACTGAGAATCGTTCAGGATTTGTCCAGACAATCTTGCCTTCACGAGCATCCCACGCAATAAAGTTACCCATATTATCTTTAGTGGCAGCAAACATATTTACTTCTGCACCGACGTATGGCTGACCGGCTAAATATTCAACTTCAAACGGTTCCAAATCCATACAGATATGGTTGGTCGGTACATAGAACAACCCTGTTCTTGGAGAATATGCCGCAGGTTGTTGATCTTTGGCGCCATGAGCTGCAGGACAGATACCGGTTGTCTGAGTGTCTTCACCATTGGCTTCGGGTGAGTAGGTAGCAACGCGATCCGGCAGTCCCGTTTTTATATTGATGCTGTTGGCCCAGTTAACACTTGGGTCGAATTTTTCAGCTACCAATAATTCACCGGTTGCACGATCCATGGTGTAACCAAATCCGTTTCGGTCAAAATGCACCAGCATCTTACGCATTTTGCCTTTTACTTTCTGGTCGACCAGAATATTTTCATTGACGCCGTCATAGTCCCATTCATCATGCGGTGTCATCTGATAGATCCATTTGGCCACACCGCTATCCAGATCTCGAGCAAACAGGGACATGGTCCATTTGTTATCACCGGGCCGTTGCAACGGATTCCAGGTAGATGGATTACCGGTTCCGTAGTAATAAAGATTCATTTCAGGATCATAGGAGAACCAGCCCCAGGTAGTGCCGCCACCGATTTTCCATTGCTCACCTTGCCAGGAATTCAATGATGAATCTTTGCCGATAGGTTGCAACATGGCTGTGGTGTTTTGTGGGTCGACCATCATTTCTGCATCAGGGCCGGTGCTGTAGGCTTTATAAAGTGTTTTGCCTTTCATATCGTAGGCTTGAACATAACCACGGACGCCGAATTCGCCACCTGAAATACCGACGATAATTTTGTCTTTAAAGACATTGGCATTACCGGTATTGGTTGCACCGGTAGTTGGTGTATCACGTTTATCTGACCAGAGAACTTCGCCGGTATCAATATCTAACGCAACCAACGTGGTATCTGCCTGATTGAGGAAAATTTTACCGTCGCCATATGACAAACCACGATTGACTACGTCACAGCACATTACTGGAACCGTTTCATCGTAGTTTTGTTTGGGTTCATATTTCCATCTGATGGCACCGTCGTTGTTCAAATCCAGCGCGTAGACGATGTTTGGATAAGGTGTATGAACATACATCACATCATCAATGATCAGCGAGTTACCCTCATGACCCCGTAATACGCCGGTAGAAAAAGACCAGGCCATTTCCAGATTCTGCACGTTATCCTGATTGACTTCATCTAATTGACTGTAACGTGTATTGGCATAGTTTCCTGCTGACATCACCCAGGTATCAGGATTCTCCTGCATGCCAAGTAACTCATCAGCAATAGTGAGCCCTGGAAGCGCCAATGACATCATTGCGATAGATAATTTAGTTTTATTCATATTGTTTCCTCTATGTTAGCCGCCTCAAAAGCCGTAAATTAACCGTCATGTGAAATTGGCTTTTGAACGGAGTGAGGATGTTAGCAACGGGGTAATAGGAATAATTGCCCATGTGTCCAAATCTTTTTTAAGGTTTTGGAACCACAGTCAAGTCAGTGTGGAAAAGGGTGGAGAGGGAGATTCAGTAAACAACTCAATATAATAAAGGTTGACTCTAAGAAGAGCAGAGCAATTTGAGAGGATCGTGAATTAATCAGATTGATTAATAAATTTCAGACATAAAAAAACCTCAGAAGAGAAACTTGCTGAGGTTTTTTAATAATCATTGGCTCCCCGAGCTGGACTCGAACCAGCGACCCAATGATTAACAGTCATTTGCTCTACCAACTGAGCTATCGGGGAACAGAAAGATGGCTATGATAGTGATTTGAGCCCGGAGGGTCAAGGATTAGTACTAATTTTTTTAAGTGTTTGGGCAGGACTTTATATATGTTATTGATTGTAATATTTTTTCAACTGTATCGTGTTGACTGACATAAAACACTTTTCAGACAGAAGGAGTATTCAGTGGAATATATTGCTCCCATTAGCTCTGCCGTAATGGCACTTATCTGGGTGATTTATTTACAACTATTATTTGTTCAATATCGTCGCAGTAATCGACCTTATCTGATTTTTCACCATGCCCAGAATGAAAATCCCGATGCATTGTGCCTATTGGTCAATATGGGCGAGAGAGCGATTCATATTCAATGTGTCCAGGCCGTTGTAACGATGCAATCTGGAGAAAAATATGAACTTGGTGTAACACAGTTCAAACGGGTGAACGTGATGGAGCAAAATGTCCAGCAGACTCTGCGTCAGGGACCATTGTTAAATGGAGGCTATTTGGTACTTGGAACCTTCAGGGATATTATTGAGAATGCTGAAGCAGCAAAAGGAGAGGCAATTGCGCTTGAGCAGGTTGACACACTGGAGTTAAGAGCAGCTGCAATTCATGCCCCCAGTAAACACCCAGTGGGAGCCCGGCGAGGGTTTAAGCTGAAGCATGATGGAGGTCCATGCATTTTTCCAAAACAGATC
>DELT01000025.1:445-6603 GCA_002354555.1 Methylophaga sp. UBA2689 | reverse complement strand
TCTTCTGCCAAAGCTTCAAAAAAACCGAATAATTCTCTTACTTCATCGGATAAGTCCAGCGGTGTTTGTTCAAGTTTGATTAAGCCGTGGTCACTTTTTGCTAACCACAACATATCATTAATCATCTTTGCCAAACGTTCTTGTTCTTCCAAATTTGAGTACAACAATTCACGGTATTCTTCGAGTGTTCTGGACTTGCCTAAGCCAACCTGTGTCTGGGTGATGAGATTAGTCAGAGGTGTTCGTAGCTCATGTGCAATATCAGCTGAAAAATGTGATAGCTGATTAAAGCTATCCTCAAGTCGACCTATCATGTGGTTGAATGAAGACACCAAGTCCTGTAATTCAGATGGGACAAAAGATGGGGCAAGTCGCATATCTAGACGATCTGCTTGTATGTCACCCATTTTGTTCGAAAGTCTTCTTATTGGTGCATGCGCTTTGTGAACGCCATACCAAGCAGCCAACAGGGTAACGGCCCATGTAAGGACCATTATTAACCATAGAGTTAGACGAAATTTATGGAGAAATTGAAGGTGAAAGCCAATATCGATGGCAGTAATAACCAAGTAGTTATGACCCCCTATCGTATTGTGCGTGAGGACACCCCGAAATGTCTTATCGTCCGCATGCCAGACTTGTAGGTCACCGGCACTAATTTCTGTAACTTGGCGAAGGCTGTCTTTCACTACTGAAAGGTTTGCGCCGGCACTTTCGAAAACCACCTTACCTTGTTGATTACGTACTTGATAATAGACGCCATGATGTCCAGAGACAGCACCGAACAGTGCTTTACTAAGTTGTAAATTGTTGTCGTTATTATTTCGCAATACGTCTATGACAGCCTTATTAATAACGGCAACTTCTTCTGCATCCTGTTCGGCAAAATGGCGTTCGACCACATTCAGTACAAGGTTGCCAATTAAAAGTAAGCTTAATCCTACAGATGCGCCAACAAAACACATTACCCTTGCGGCGAGCGAAAGGGGTTTTTGATTATAAGGCTTCATCGACGGGCTCTACGTCAAGTTTGTAACCCATACCGCGAACCGTATGGATAAGTTTCGGTTCAAAATCGTCATCAACTTTGGCACGCAGGCGGCGTATCGCCACATCTATCACGTTGGTGTCAGAGTCAAAATTCATGTCCCATACCTGAGAGGCAATCAAAGAGCGTGGTAGAACCTCACCTTGGCGACGTGCCAATAACTCTAAAAGACAAAACTCTTTGTGGCTAAGATTTATTTTTTTACCTGCTCGCGTAACGCGATGCTTAGGTAAATCTAAAGTCAGATCAGCTACTTTAAGAAGCTCAGAAAAAGTTGAGGGAATGCCTCGGCGCAATAATGTTCTTATCCTTGCTAGAAGTTCGGCAAAGGCAAAGGGCTTAACTAAATAGTCATCGGCGCCTAATTCTAGGCCTTTAACGCGATCATCCACCGTGTCACGAGCCGTAAGGAATAGTACCGGCGTTTGGCATTCTGCTTCACGTAACGACTGCAAGATGCGCCACCCGTCAACATCCGGCAACATAACATCCAGAACGATCAAGTCAAACGCTTCTGTCATTGCCAAATGATGACCATCTAGGCCATTTCGAACAAGATTGACCTGAAACCCGGCTTCGCTTAGTCCTTTTTGTAAGTAGTCGCCTGTTTTGACCTCATCCTCCACTAACAATAATCGCATAGATGGATACCCCCTTGAACAACATTCTAATTAGTTTATTAGGTGAATAACGACTACAGGATTACACAAGGATTACGTTTTTGTAATGTTTTGGTCATCCGGATGACAGGGACGAAAAGTTAATCTTTCACAAAATTGTTGTATTGGAGTGTTGACATTGAAGTTACCTATAAATCCTATATCTACTTTTAATCCAACGCGCCGGCGATTCGTACATGGCATAGCCGCTGGTGGTGTGCTGGCAAGCTTCCCAGGCTTATTGTACGCTATGGACAATTCGAAGCAGCTTGCCTACAGAGGTACTGCTCCAGTCTTAACTGGCCAAACTATTGAGTTGGTTGTCGACCAATCACCTGTTAATTTCACTGGTGTCACGCGTATGGCAACAACAATTAATGGCTCCATTCCGGCGCCGACCCTGCGATTACGTGAGGGTGATGAGGTCACCATCCGGGTAATAAACCGACTCAAAGTAGCTACCTCCATTCATTGGCATGGGATTATCCTGCCGTATCAAATGGATGGTGTGCCCGGTATTAGCTTCCAGGGCATAGAACCGGGTGAGACGTTCGTTTACCAATTCAAACTTCAACAAAGTGGCACCTATTGGTATCACTCGCATAGCGGTTTTCAGGAAATGACCGGTATGTATGGTGCATTAATAATTGAACCGCGTGAGGGTCAATCTCTTGTTGAACAAAGCCATCTAGACGCGGACCGTGACTACGTGATGCAGCTGTCTGATTGGACGGACGAAGATCCCATGGCAGTTTTTTCGAAACTGAAGGTTGAGAGCGATGTGTATAACTATAATCAGCCTACCGTGCCATCCTTTTTTAGTGATGTCTCAAAGCTGGGATTGATGGGCGCATTTGAAAAACGACAAATGTGGAACCAAATGCGAATGAACCCGACCGATCTGGCCGATTTATCCTCTGCGACGTTAACTTATCTGATGAATGGCACAACGCCGGCGGGCAACTGGACGGGACTGTTCCAACCCGGTGAGCGGGTCAGGCTGCGATTCATTAATGGCGCCAGTAATACATTTTATGATGTCCGTATTCCTGGTCTGAAAATGACGGTCGTTCAGACCGACGGTCAGAACGTACAACCGGTTAGTGTCGATGAGTTCCGCTTTGGTCCCGGCGAGACTTACGATGTCATGGTTGCGCCACAAAATGACGCGCATACCATCTTTGCGCAGAGTATGGATCGCACCGGTTATGCTCGGGGGACGCTGGCCATACATGAAGGACTAACTGATGATATTCCGGCGCTGGACCCGGTTAAGTGGCTTACGATGTCCGATATGATGGGTAAGATGAACCATGGCAGTGGTCATGGTTCTGAGCAGAGCACCATGAATCCCTCTGAGATGAATCACAGTGATATGGCGATGGATCATAGCCAGCATGGCATGAGTCAGAATCCATTGGCGACACCTTCACAAAAAGTGAACCACGCTCGCAGTGAATATGGCCCATCCGTAGATATGCGGGTTGATATGCCGAATACGAATCTGAATGATCCAGGTGTTGGCTTGAGAGACAATGGCCGGCGGGTACTCACTTTGTCAGATCTTCGTTCCGTGGACGGTGTTCTTAATGATACACGGGTGCCAATCCGCGAATTCGAACTGCACCTTACCGGTAATATGGAGCGATACAGCTGGTCTTTTGATGGGCTGGAATTTGGTAAAAGTACACCGGTACACTTGCCTCACAATGAACGTATACGAATCATTCTGCAAAATGACACCATGATGACGCATCCCATGCATTTGCACGGCATGTGGAGTGATCTCGAAGATGACCAAGGCAATATGCTGGTACGCCGGCACACCATACCGGTGCAACCTGCACAACGCATCAGTTTTCTGACAACACCTCATGATCTGGGGCGTTGGGCTTGGCATTGCCACTTATTATTTCATATGGATGCGGGCATGTTCCGCGAAGTGGTGGTGTCATGAAAAATCATTGCCGTTCATATGCGTTGAAGCAGATTATCTTTGCGTGTTCATTGTCTTTAGCCACTGGACCGGTCTGGGCGCAATCCGATGATTCTCACCAAGACCATGATGCAACTAAGCAAACGACATCTGAGCATGCAAATCATGGAGCTGACACTGAAACGGGGATGCAGAATGAAACTGGCAATATGCAAGAAATGGATCATTCAAGCATGGCAATGGATGACATGGAAAGCATGGATCATTCTGGTATGCAAATGGGTAGTGACCAAGCGCCGCCAGACGCACGGGATCCGCATGCTTATTCAGGTGGTTTTACCCTGACTGAAGGTCCGTACTCGTTGTCAGAAAAACGCCTTTTGAAATTAGCAGATGAACATTATTTCTGGGCAATTTTAGGTGACCGCTTAGAATATGATGCGAGCAGCGACACTGCAATATTTGACCTCCAGGGCTGGTATGGAACTACCTACAATCGATTTACAGCCAAACTTGAAGGCGATGTGGTCGACGGTACGCTTGAGGAGAGTCAGTCAGATCTGCTGTGGAGTCATGCAATCAGCACCTTTTTTGACACGCAACTGGGCGTTCGGCTTGACCATTATGATGAAGGCAAAAACCGTGAATGGGTTGCCTTCGGTATTCAGGGGATTGCTCCCTACTGGTTTGAACTCGATTTGACTGCTTATTTGGGGGACAGTGGGCGTACGGCATTGTCGCTAGAAGCGGAATATGAATTTCTTCTTACGCAACGCTTGATTTTACAACCCCGGGCTGAACTCACGGCCTATGGCAAGGATGATGACGTTAATGGCTTAGGAAGCGGTTTATCAGATGCCTCAATAGGCCTGAGACTCCGCTATGAATTCACGCGACAATTTGCTCCCTATGTGGGTGTCGAATGGAGCGAGCAGTTTGGGGATACCGCTGACTTCTCAAGAGCAAACGGAGAAGATACCAGTGACACACGCTACGTGGTTGGTCTCAGATTCTGGTTTTAATCAAATTATTCATAAATTTATCACGACCTAGGAGTCGACTCATGAAACGTCAATTTTTGTCATATTTTGTTGCCTTGCCAGCATTAATGTTGGCTCTATCTGCTCAAGCTCATAGCCCTGAAGAGCATATTAACAAGGGACAAGCACCTAACTGTGCAGCCATGAAAGATATGGATCATTCTAAAATAGATATGAATGATCCAGTCATGCAAGCCATGATGCAGAAATGCATGCCTCAAGATGAAGCAGCGTCTGAAGACGGTCATCCTAGCCATGATATGGAGGCAGATGCGTATAAACCTGCTGAGCATCAACATTAATTACAGCTGGCTGTTATAACGGAGTGATTAATATGTCATCTTTAAAGTTCTTGAAATGCTTTATGTGTATTGCATTTGTATCAGGTATGGTGGTATTGGCTGGATTAGGATTCATTTATTCAGGCTATTACCCAATGGGGGCAGACATTAAGCACACAAAGCTTACATACTGGGCATTAGAAACCCTACGCGAACGCTCCATCAGTCGGGCTGCTCATAATATTGAGGTGCCAGCCGAACTTGATATACCAGCGCGATTACTTCGTGGTGGTTCAGATTATGCTGCTATGTGTGCAGGGTGTCATCTTGTGCCAGACAAAATGAATTCAGATTTCACTTTGGGACTGTATCCTGAACCACCTAATTTGACGTTGAATCATTCAGGGCATGATGAGCCAAAAATAGTCCAAGCCAGAGAATATTTTTGGATTATTAAACACGGCATTAAGGGCTCTGGAATGCCAGCCTGGGGGCCGGGCCATACTGATGAACAGATATGGAACCTAGTCGCTTTCTTGCAGCGACTTCCTGAATTGTCCCCCGAGCAATACCAGATTCTTACGGCTCAGGGATCTTCAAGTTCCCGTAATCATTGACGGTAGTGTGCAATACAGGCTTACGTTTGAGTTAAATCCAATTTTGTTAGGAGACGAATTCCATGGCAAATTCAGTTGAAGAGAATCGTAGACGTTTTATTAAATCTGCCATTGGGACAGCTTCAGCCCTTGTTTTAGCCAAAATGGCGCCGGCATGGGCTTATCCACTGGGTCGAAGCTATGGTGATGTTATTCATGCGCAGAATGTGGTCGATCTGCATATTCGCCGTGAAGATATGAATGTTGCTGGACGGATTGCTAGACCGATAACTATCAACGGTAGTATGCCCGGACCACTTATTAGGCTGAAAGAAGGACAACGAGCCAAGTTACATGTTAGTAATGCGTTGGATGAGTCTACGTCTATCCATTGGCATGGAATCATTCTGCCAGAAAATATGGATGGCGTGCCTGGCGTCAGTTTTCCTGGGATCAAGGCTGGAGAGTCATATCATTACGAATATGATGTTCAGCAAAGTGGTACTTACTGGTATCACAGCCACTCGGGATTGCAGGAACAGTTAGGTCATTTTGGGCCACTTGTAATTGACCCAGCGGATGGTGATATTGGCGCAGA
>DELT01000025.1:0-187 GCA_002354555.1 Methylophaga sp. UBA2689 | reverse complement strand
ACAAGCCAGGAGAAAAAATTCGTTTAAGAATCATTAATGGCTCTGCCATGTCGTTCTTTGATTTTCGCATTCCGGGTCTCGAGATGACGGTGGTCTCTGCAGACGGCCAGCCTATCAAGCCTGTTACGGTAGATGAATTTCGAATTGGGGTGGCTGAGACATACGATGTCATTGTAACGCCGAAAAA
>DELT01000005.1 GCA_002354555.1 Methylophaga sp. UBA2689 | reverse complement strand
TTGGTACGATTTTCTGCCTGACGACCATTGGCACTGCCACTCATTAGCTGCAGGTAATCGACAATGATCAAACTCAGGCCATGCTCACGTTTTAAACGCCTTGCCCGTGCTCTCAGTTCAGAGGGTGTCAAACCACCGGTATCATCAATAAACAGCGGTGCTTCATTCAATAACGCAATGGCTGAGGTTAACCGGGGCCAGTCATCATCATTTAATCGACCGGTACGTAAACGATGCTGATCGATACGACCTAGCGATGACAACATCCGCATTGCCAATGAGTCAGCAGGCATTTCCATACTGAATACCGCAACGGGCTGTTTACTGTGAATCGCAGCATTTTCAGCAATATTCATTGCAAAAGTGGTCTTACCCATCGATGGGCGACCGGCGATAATAACCAAATCGGCAGGCTGTAAACCAGAAGTCTGATCATCAAAATCAATAAAGCCGGTTGGCAGACCGGTTATACCGCTATCCTGTTCAAACAGCGTATCAATTTTATCGACTACCTTACTCAGAACATCTTTGACCTGAATAAAACCGCCGCCACGTTTTGCACCTTTTTCTGCAATTTCGAAAACGCGTCGCTCAGCAGTATCGAGCATTTCTTCGCTATTACGGCCTTCAGGTGTAAATGCCATATTGGCAATATTATTACCAATCTGGATAAGCTGACGCAGAATCGAACGTTCACGTACGATCGAGGCGTAAGCTTTGATATTTGCTGCACTGGGGGTATTGCGCGCTAGAGCACCGAGATAAGCCAATTCACCGACTTTATCCAGTTCACCGCGCTGATTGTGCCATTCCGCCAACGTGATCACGTCTACCGGATTGGCTTGTTCCATTAATTCGGCTATGCCACGGAAAATAAGTTGATGGTCGTGACGATAAAAATCCTGATCAACCAGGAGATCAGATACCTGTTCCCAGGCACTGTTATCAAGCATCAAGCCGCCTAAGACCGATTGTTCAGCTTCAACTGAATGTGGCGGAACCTTCAGGGCCTGAGTTGCGCTGTCTTGATAGCTTTCTGGATAAGTTATCTGTTCCACAGCAATCGTCCAAGCTGGTTAAACAAGCATTTGATTCAATATTACCGAACCACAAAATGACTGGGACATGGAACACCATGTCCCAATTTTTAACTACTTTTTACTGCTCTTGCTCTTTGGCAATTGCTTCAGCTTCTTCACGCGCAACATCACGTGCTTTACGAGCTTCTTCAGCAGCAGCAATGGCAGCCAGCTCAGCTTCAGAAGTGATATTGACTTTCACACTCACAACAACATCAGCATGCAATTGCACGTCAATGTTGTATTCACCAGTGTGGCGTAAAGGACCTGTTGGTAAACGGACTTCATTACGGTCTACATCAGCGCCTTTTGCATTGACCGCATCAGCGATTTCTGCAGCAGTAACTGAACCGAACAATTTACCTTCAACACCAGCGTTAGCCATGATATCGACTTCACCAGCTGCAACCAGCTTTTTCTCACGTTCCTGAGCTGCAGTAAGTAATTTGGCAGCAGCCGCTTCAAGTTCAGCGCGACGAGCTTCAAATTTCTCTCTGTTGTTTTTATTGGCAGGCAAAGCCTTACCGGCAGGAACCAGGAAGTTACGACCATAGCCAGCTTTTACACTAACTTCATCACCCAGATTACCCAGCTTTTGAACTTTTTCCAGCAAAATTACTTGCATCGTTCTAACCCTCATTCGCAGTCTAGGACTGCTTATAAAATAACCGCGTTACGCGATTGCGCGTTTGCGAAAATTAAACCATTGTTCCAATATGCCCAGTGTGGCAGTTAAAATCATCATTTGCGGCAGCATTAACACCATCAGCACATACATTACGACTAACCAGGCGACTGACTTTTGTTTCAATCGAACAATTGCGTGTGCAACCGCGATACCTTGTAATGCAAAAAGCACTAACAGCACCGGTAAACAATCCACCAGCAGCGTCAGTGAACCCGCCATTCCAGTCAGGGATACCCCCATTAAAACGGCTGTCACAGTTGCTAGTGTTTTACCCAGAGTAATCTGAGTAAACTCACTGCCAAATGCTCCTTCGTTATATAACGAGGCTTGCCATGCACGGCCAATCAAAATGCCCAGAATAATATTGACACTTACTGCTGCGGCTATCAGACCGGTCATCATGCTGGCCATTTGTACCAGAAAGTTTTGCGTTTCCGTAGCATCCATTTGCCAACCGGATTGTTCAGATAGCAATTGAACAAACGGTGTCAGCATTTCCTGCCACCACAATGCCGGATTAGGCAAAAAGACATGCGAGATCAGTACCACCAGAATACCGACTCCGGCCGCAGCCAGAAGCGCCCGTTCCAAAGAACGGCTGTATCCCAGCACCAGGGTCACCAAATAAGCTGGTAACCAACTGGTCAGCAATAACGCTAATGCAATCCAGAGTTGTCCAAATAGCAGTCCGGCGACGGCAGCAAACACTACCAACGTTGCAGCCATTACCCGCAGACCTTCTTGAGGGCCTACACGTAATGTGGCCAGCACAATTACCCCGCTAGCGAGATAATTGAGTGGTGGGATCAACATTGCAGCAACCGATAGCAAAGCAGCTGCCAAAGCAGCCTGCCAACGACCTTTCATTGCAAAATCAGCGATTCCCCGCAACATAATATTTTGATCTTAACCTTACAACTGAAAAGCTAAATTACTTGTGCATGTCACAGTAAGGCAGCAATGCCAGAAACCGTGCACGTTTGACACAAGTTGACAGCTGACGCTGGAAACGAGCTTTAGTACCGGTAATACGACTTGGAACGATCTTGCCTGTTTCAGTAACGAAATTCTTAAGCAGGTTTACGTCTTTATAATCAATTTGTTTCACACCTTCAGCGGTGAAACGACAAAATTTTCTACGTCTGAAAAAACGAGCCATCGTGATATCTCCTGATTAGGCTTTTGAAGCGGGTTTTTCGTCGTCTTTGCGCATCATAGGAGAAGCTTCTGTAACAGCTTCGTCCATGCTGACAACAAGGTGACGGATAACGGCATCATTAAAACGGAAAGCAGTTGTGACTTCATTCAATTGCTCAACATCACATTCAACATTCATCAACACATAATGTGCTTTGTGAACTTTGTTGATTGGATAGGCCAATTGACGGCGGCCCCAGTCTTCCAGACGGTGAACCTGACCACCAGCAGCGGTCAAAGTTTGGGTATAGCGCTCGATCATACCGGGCACTTGTTCGCTCTGATCAGGGTGGACCAGAAACACGATTTCGTAATGTCTCAATTTGAGCTCCTCACGGTTTATACAGCTTGCTGAAAAATTTCAGAAAGCAAGGAGTTTTACCTATCAAAGGCAATCTGGCATTTTACTTTATTTTGCTACCTGCTCACAAGCGGCGTTGACGATCCGCTTCAAATAAGCAGACGCCTGCAGCAACAGATACATTGAGACTTTCGGCTGCTCCCTGCATCGGGATGTACATAACCTGATCACAGTGATCTCTGGTCAACCTGCGAATACCCTGCCCTTCAGCTCCCAGAATGATCGCCAATGGACCCTTGAGATCGGCCTGGTAAAGACTTAACTCACTCTCTCCAGATGTGCCGACCAGCCAGATACCTCTTTGCTGCAGATCTCTTAATACCCGCGCAAGATTGGTCACCTGAATAAATGGCAAGCGCTCAGCAGCACCACTGGAAATCTTGATCGCTGTCGGGGTTAAACCTGAGGCACGATCTTTTGGTGCAATCACTGCATGGGCTCCAGCCGCTTCCGCGGTACGCAGACATGCGCCCAGATTATGAGGATCCTGAACACCATCCAGAATCAACAGAAACGGTGTTTGCTGTAAATTATCCAGTATTACATCGAGATCGGTTTCATCCAATACCGCTAATGGATGACAGCGGGCAACACAGCCCTGATGACGACTTTCCGGCACCATATCATCGAGTTGCTGACGTTGGGTTTTGTGTAAACGAATCCCCTGATCACCGGCCAGCTTGTAAATGGTCTCCACACGTTGATCATGCCGCTCGTCAGCCACCCAGATTTCGGCCACACGTGAAACAGGCGACTCAAGAGCCGCCTGTACCGCATGTAAACCAAAAATCAAATCCTGGGATGGTGCCTGGTTTCTTTCTGATGTGCCTTTACGGCGTTTGGTAGGCTTCAGCTTCCTGTCCCTCTACAATAGGTTTAACAATAATTTCCACACGACGATTCAACTGTCGCCCGGCTTCGGTATCATTTGTGGCACGCGGCTCAAGTTCCCCACGGCCCATTGGCACCAGACGTTCTTTCAGCACACCTCGTGCCGCAAAGTAGTTCGTTACCGACTGCGCCCTGCGTTCAGAAAGTTGCTGATTGTAACTTTCAGACCCTTTACTGTCAGTATGTCCAATGACATGAATTATCGTTTTTGGATAACGCTGAAGCACGTCGGCAACTTTATTCAGGGTTGGCTCAAATGCCGGTTTGATAGCAGCACTGTCGAAATCGAATGATACTTCATTGGAAATATCGATTTTTAATGACTCATCCTGCAATTGCTGGATTTGCAATTCATTGCGAGCCTGCTCTTGAGCCAACGCTTCGTTCATTTCGCGTTGCTGATTATCCATATATCGGCCCACACCTGCACCAGCCAATGTACCAACCGCTGCTCCAGCTATTACCCCACCCGCACCATCATCAATCGCGTAACCAATTATGGAGCCGGCAGCAGCGCCAATGGCAGCGCCACGCTTGGTACGCATATTCGGATCATCTGCGGCGCAACCTGACAACATAATCGCGGTTGAGATTGCTGAGACTAATAAAACTTTTTTCATTGTTATGACTCCTCATTATTGCGTTGCATTCTAGACCCTACGTCATATGGTGACTATACTTGTTTTAAATCTTTACATACGAGAACCACTACTCATGGACCGTGACTTTATTGCTGTCAGAATTGCCATCCTAACGGTTTCAGATACCCGGACTGAATCCGATGATGTATCAGGAAAAACGTTAAAAGATCGTTTACTTGCAGCAGGACATGAGCTGGCTGACAAAAAGATTGTGACGGATGATATTTATCAGATACGTTCCGTTATTTCGCAATGGATTTGCGACGAACAGGTAGATGTCATTATCACCACTGGTGGCACAGGCCTGACAGGTAGAGATGGCACACCGGAAGCCGTAAAAGTGTTATTTGATAAAGAAATCACTGGTTTTGGTGAGCTGTTCCGACAGATTTCCTATGACATTATTCGCACATCAACCGTTCAGTCCAGAGCAATAGCTGGCGTGGCAAATGGCACGTTTATTTTTTGTCTGCCTGGTTCTTCAGGCGCCTGCAAAAACGCCTGGGACGACATTTTACAATACCAGCTGGATGTTCGGCATCGTCCCTGTAATTTTGTTGAACTTATCCCGCGATTGCGTGAGAAATGATCCACCTGCAATTATTTTCTACGGCTGGCTGTCATCTATGCGAATTAGCAATTGAGCAGATTCATGATTTGGCGGCGACTGGTCACATTAAATTGCAGATTATCGAAATTGGAGATGATGATCTGCTGGTAGAGCAGTATGGCATCCGCATACCGGTGATTAAATTTTCTGACGATAGTGAATTGAACTGGCCCTTCACGCAACAGGATATTCAGCAGAAAATTGCTGCTGCAAATCTGGAACTTTAAGTCGACTCACTGCTCTTAACTTTACTGTAAGTTAATCGCTCCGGAGTCACTTAATGAAAGCGTTAGTCTGGCCTTTTTTGGTTTTCTGGTCTGTTTCGACACCAATTCTTGCCGCCGAATTTCCGGCTATCCCGGGACAACGTTTTGATGTGGGCGGTTACCAACTACACATCCATTGTACTGGTAAAGGCAGTCCAACCGTCCTGGTGGATGTAGGACTTGGCGATGACTCTACTGACTGGCTGCCGATTCAGCAGGCAATTTCTCAAAACTCCCGGATTTGTGTATTTGACCGTGCCGGCTATGGCTGGAGTGATTTTGGTCCTGCTCCCAGAACCAGCAAAAGAATTGCGCGTGAACTGGAGATCTTATTGGAAGAAGCCGATATACCTGCTCCGTATGTTCTGGTTGGCCATTCTTTTGGTGGATACAACATTCGTATCTTTGCCGCCAATAATCCGGAGATGGTTGCCGGCATGGTATTGGTTGACGCATCACACGAAGATCAATACAACCAGTTTAAAATCAAATTACCCAATAATTTCAATCGCCGTGGCACTATTATGATTTTGCCTAAATCGACGGACAGTATGGCCCACGCTGATAAGCCACCAGTATTACGGGAACGAGCATTTCATGCTGCCCGAGCAGAAATTTCTGCTCTCGAACAAAGTGCAGTTCAAGTTCAACAGAATGCCGCCATCCCTGTAGTGCCACTGATTGTCATAAGTCGCGGTAAACCTGAATGGTATGGAGATCTGGTATTGCAGCAACGCGAAAAAACCTGGATTGATCTGCAACAGGATCTCACACGTTTATCGCCCATCAGCCAACATATGTTTGCCCATCAGAGCGGTCATGCAATTCCGCATGAACAACCCGAAATTATCATTGAGGCCATAGAACAGGTACTGACCCAGGCGAACGCCCGCAATATCCTTTAAAAACAGTTATACTGACCGCTTTTTTTAGCTGGATAACATGACTGTTCTTTACATTGATTCGGATGCGGCGTTAACACAATTTTGCTCGGAAATTCAGCACAGCAAATGGCTGGCAATTGACACGGAATTTCTACGCGAAAAAACCTATTATCCCCAGTTGTGCCTGATCCAGATTGCCAATGACGATATCATTGCCTGTGTTGATCCTATCGCTATAAAAGATCTCACTCCTTTGCTGGATTTACTCTATCAATCGGATATAACACTGGTTTTTCATGCTGCCCGGCAGGATCTGGAACTTCTGTATCTGTTAAAAAACTCCCTGCCACCAAATCTGTTTGATACTCAGCTGGCTGCAACCATTCTTGGGGATGGTGATCAGATTGGTTATGGCAACCTGGTGAAACAACGTCTTGATGTCAGCCTAGATAAAGCCCATTCCAGAGCTGACTGGACACAGCGTCCGTTAAGTCCGGAACAATTGGAATATGCAGCAGATGATGTACGTTATCTGCGTGAGCTTTATCATCAAATGTCTGCCGATCTGGAAAAACAACAGCGCACGGAATGGCTTAAAGAAGATTTTGCCGCCCTGTCCAATGCCGATAATTACGTTGCTGATCCTGAAACCATCTGGCGTAAAATCCGTGGGGCAGGTAAATTAAAAGGTGTGCAACTGGCGGTGTTACAACAACTGGCAGCATGGCGTGAACAGCGCGCGATGGATCGGGATCGTCCAAGGCGTTGGATTCTCAAAGATGAAGTGATGCTTGATCTGGCACGATTTGCCCCGGAAAAACCGGAAAAACTCAGTCAAATTCGCGGGCTTGAAGCAAGGGATATTGAACGCAGTGGTCGGGCCATTATTGACGTTATCAGCAAAGCCAAACAAACGCCGCCCGAACAATGGCCAATCTTGCTCAAACCTGAACCACTGAGCAATCAGCAGGAAGCTCTGATTGATGCGTTGATGGCATTACTACGCAAATTCTGTGATGAGCAATCGATAACTCCTATTGCCGTGGCCAGCCGTAAAGACATTGAAAAGCTGGTACGTGGAGATAAAGATCTTGCTTTATTACAAGGTTGGCGATATCAAATCGTTGGCCATCACCTGACTGATTTCATCAGTGGCCATCTGTCAGTCACTGCTGATACACAACAGATTCATACAAAAGAGGTATAGCAACATGTCGGTACTTATCTGTGGCTCATTTGCCTACGACAATATTATGGTGTTTCCGGATCAATTTAAAAATCACATTCTGCCTGACAAAGTGCATATGCTGAATGTAGCGTTTCTGGTACCGGAATTACGCCGTGAATTTGGTGGCTGTGCCGGTAATATTGCTTTCAATATGAAACTGTTGGGTGATGAGCCGGTGCCGATGGGGACTGTGGGCAGTGACTTCGCTACCTATGCCGCCTGGATGGATAAATTTTCAATTATCCGTCGTCATGTACATGTCAAAGACGAGCATTTCACTGCTCAGGCTTATATCACAACCGATATTGACGATAACCAGATCACTGCTTTTCATCCAGGGGCAATGAACCTGGCTCATGAAACCAAAATCAGCGAAGCGCAAAATATCAAATTGGGCATTATCGCTCCGGATGGTCGTGATGGCATGATTCAACATGCCCAGCAATTTGCTGATGCCGGCATTCCGTTTATTTTTGATCCGGGTCAGGGTTTACCGATGTTTGATGGTGAAGATCTGCTGCAATTTGCCAGACAGGCAACCTATATTGCATTGAATGACTATGAAGCCCAGTTATTTGAAGACCGAACGGGTCTGCCACCCGAAGAAATAGCCAAACTTGTTGAAGCGTTAATCATTACCCGTGGTGCTCAGGGCTCACATATCTATACTGAAGGTAAACGCATAGATATCCCATGTGCTAAAGCTGAAAAAGTTGTGGATCCTACCGGTTGTGGGGACGCTTATCGTGCAGGATTACTTCATGGTATTTTGCATGGTAAAGATTGGGAAATGACTGGCCGTATCGCATCGTTGTTAGGTGCCATTAAAATAGAACAACACGGCACACAAAATCATCAATTTACTATTGAAAGCTTTGCAACACGCTTTGAAAAAAGCTTTGGTATGCAGTTAAGCTAGGTTTGATTAAAAGCTCTGAGGCTGTCGCTTTACGGGCAGTTTCAGAGCAAATAATGACAAAGCTGCAATATCACGGCGGCAAAGACTCCCGCTATCACATCATCGAACATTATCCCCACACCACCATGTAACTTACGGTCAGCCCATGAGATGGGCCATGGCTTCCAGATATCAAACAATCTGAACAATACAAAGCCCAAAAGCATCCATTGCCAACCTGCGGGAGCAGCAATCATCGTCACCAGATAACCAACAATTTCGTCCCATACCACAGCAGAAGGATCGTCCTTTTCAAGCCAATTGACTGCTTGCTGACAAATCCAAATACCGGCGATAAAAGCAACAGCAGTGATTAGTAAATAACTAAACAGCCCGACATCTTGTATTAACCAGTAGATGGGTAATGCGACCAATGTGCCCATGGTGCCAGGTGCTTTAGGGGATAATCCCGAACCAAAGCCATAGGCCAGCATACAGGCTGGTCTTTTGAGCAATTGTTGAAAAGTGACCTTATTATGCGAAGTGGTCATAGCCTGCCTTTATTTCTGAGAATACCTGCCATTCACCTTGGGCATTCTGATAATAAATACCTTCGTCTTCAGTGATTTCACCAATCACATGAATCATCTCAGGAAATTGATGTTTAAGTCTCGCCACATTGTCCGCAGTCGCGGTAAAACATAATTCGTAATCATCACCGCCCGTCAATGCCAGTTGCGTCGCCATTGCTGTGGGCAGTTTTTTCAACGCTACAGAGAATGGTAAAGCGGATACATCCAGCTTTGCCCCTTTGTGACTCGCATTGAGTATATGATTTAAATCAGCCAGTAAGCCATCTGAAACATCAATTGCCGCATGTGCTTTGCCTATCAGTTGCTGACCGATTTGATTACGCGGGGTGGGCATTTCCAAACGTTGTAACAGATATTCAATATCTGTATCGGTTAACAATTCTGTTTCAAGTTGCCCCAATCTAAATTGAAGCCCTGCGGCGGCATCACCCAGGCATCCGGTTACACAAATCAAGTCAGCCGACTCTGCAGCATTACGCTGCAATATATTATGCTTGGCTACATGCCCATGAACCTGAATGGTAATGGTTAATGGACCACGGGTAGTATCCCCGCCCACCAGCTGAATCTGATATTTTTTGGCGATACAGGCCAGGCCGGCTGAAAACTGTTTTAGCCAGTCATCATTAATTTCAGGCAAGGTTAAGGCCAGAGTGAACCAGGCAGGTTGAGCCCCCATTGCGGCCAGATCACTCAGGTTGACGGCCAGAGCTTTGATGCCCAAACAATACGGATCAACATCAGCAAAAAAATGTATGTCTTGTACCAATGTATCAATTGAGACAGCCGTATAGCTATCCCGCGGATTGTTTAAAACAGCACAATCATCACCGATCCCCACAATCACATCTTCACGACGCGTCGTTAACGCCTGGAAATACTGCTCAATCAGTGAAAATTCGGGAGAAGGTTTCATTCAAAAAAAGCCCCGTCTGGATGGTTTTATCTTTTCGGGGCAGTTAATCAATTCGCTTTTTTCTGAGCGCGAGCGGCTTTGGCAGCCTGATATTCTGCCTGGCGTAAACGTGCGCCCATTTTATCGAGAACCCCATTAACATATTTATGACCTTGTTCCCCGCCAAAGGATTTAGCCAGTTCAACGGCTTCATTCAAGACCACGCGATACGGGATATCCGGACGGTGGATATATTCAAAAACGGCGAGACGTAATACGGAAATCTCAACAGGGTCGACCGTGGCTAAACTTCTGTCTACCGC
>DELT01000046.1 GCA_002354555.1 Methylophaga sp. UBA2689 | reverse complement strand
AGTCAGTAGTCTTATGACTGCTGACTGATTCGTTATATAATTTATGGTTTTTGGAATATGGCAGTTTTCTTTTGAAACTGCCATTTTTCGTTTCAATCCAGCAGAAATAGCTGCTGATATGTCGCCTTGAAAAACAGGCAGGGAGATAAATGCCATGACCGAATCTGTCATGCCTACTTATGGACGTTTGGATATTACTTTTGCTAAAGGGGAAGGTGCTTGGCTGACTGATACCCGTGGCGAGCGATATCTTGATGCATTAAGTGGTATCGCGGTTTGTAATCTTGGTCATTGTCACCCTGCGGTAACGCGTGCCATTTCTGAGCAGGCTGCCACATTGGTACATACCTCGAATTTTTATCATATTGAAAAACAACAGTTATTGGCTGACAAACTGACACAAGTCTCCGGTATGGAGCAGGTTTTTTTCTGTAATTCCGGTGCTGAGGCAAATGAAGCGGCTATTAAAATTGCCCGTAAATACGGTCACAGTAAAGGCATTGATAAACCGGTCATTATTGTTATGGATGGCAGCTTCCATGGTCGGACGATGGCGACCTTGACGGCAACCGGTAATGCCAAGGTTCAGGCTGGTTTTGAACCATTGCTTCCTGGCTTTGTGCGGGTTCCATACAATGACATCGATGCAGTGCGTATGGCAGTCAGTCACTGGCCGGAAGCGGTAGCGATCTTGGTTGAACCAGTGCAGGGTGAGGGTGGTATCAGGGTTCCTGATAGTGAATATTTGTCTGCTATCCGGGATTTATGTACGCAGCGCAAATTACTGATGATGCTCGATGAAGTACAAACGGGTGTTGGTCGGACTGGAAAATGGTTTGCCTTTCAACATAAAGCGGATTTATTGCCGGATGTTATGACATTGGCAAAAGGATTGGGCAATGGTATGCCTATTGGCGCCTGTCTGGTCGCTGGCTTGGCAAAAGGCGTATTACAGGCCGGTAATCATGGTTCTACTTTTGGTGGTAACCCGTTAGCCTGCAGTGCTGCTCTAGCCGTCCTGGAAACGATTGAAAAAGAACAGTTACTGGGGCACGTCAGCAGACTGGGTGAGAAGATGTTTCAGCAATTTAAACAACAGTTGGGTAAGACCGAAGGCGTGAAAGAAGTTCGTCATCTGGGCTTTATGTTTGGTATTGAGTTGACCTCGCCATGTGCAGAGCTGGTTAAATTGGCTTTGCAGGATAAGATTTTGATCAACGTGACGTCTGAAAAAGTCATTCGTTTATTGCCGCCAATGATTATTAATGCTGAGGAAGCGGTATTGATCGTCAATAAGGTAAGTCAATTGATCAAAACCTTTCTGGCGACAAGGCCTGTAGAGAGCGTAGCCTGATATGAGACATTTTCTTACGCTTAAAGATTTATCGCCAGCCGAACTGAGTCAGTTGATTGCACGGGCCACAGAACTGAAAAAGATGCATAAGGCGGGCGAAATCTACCAGCCATTGAAAAATAAAGTTTTGGCAATGATTTTCGAGAAGTCTTCAACTCGCACCCGCGTATCGTTTGAGTCAGCGATGGTGCAGTTTGGTGGTGGTTCAATCTTTTTATCACCCGATGATACCCAACTGGGCAGAGGCGAGCCGATTGAAGATTCCGCCAGAGTCATTTCCAGTATGGTCGATGCCGTAATGATCCGAACCTTTGAACATAGCAAGATCGAAACCTTCGCTAAATATTCATCGGTACCGGTGATCAACGCGTTGACTGATGATTTTCATCCCTGCCAATTGCTGGCTGATATGCAAACCTATCAGGAACATCGTGGTGATATCCGTGGAAAAACGGTTGTGTGGATTGGGGATGGCAATAATATGTGTCATTCCTATATTAATGCAGCTCAACAGTTTGGTTTTAATTTAAATATTGCCACCCCTGAAGGCTATGAACCCAAAACAGAGGTAATCAATGCAGTAGATGCACAGGTCCGTCTGTTTAATGACCCTATACAGGCTGCTGAGCATGCCGATTTAGTGGTAACAGATGTCTGGGCAAGCATGGGGCAGGAAGAGGAACAGCGGAAACGTGAAGCCGCATTTGCTTCGTTTCAGGTAGATAACAAGGTCATGCAACAAGCTGCTAATAATGCTTTATTTATGCATTGTCTGCCAGCACATCGCGGTGAAGAAGTGACAGCAGATGTAATTGATGGTCAGCAAAGTGTTGTTTGGGATGAAGCTGAAAATCGACTACATGCGCAAAAAGCCTTACTGGAGTTTCTTTGCGCCTGAAATGCCGTTAAACGTCGAGTTGCCTGGCTAACGCGGTTAAGCGCTCGACCGTTCCAATATCAGACCACTGCCCCTGATAATGTTGCCCGGTCGCTTTTCGCTGCTCCATAGCCTCAACAAAAAAAGGCTTTAAGGCCAGTTTGGCAGCTGGATGCTCTGCAAACATTTCGGGTCGATAAATTGCAATACCACTGAAGGTCAGTTTGGGTTCACCTTCAAGTGAAAGCAAACCACCGGCATCAAGATAAAAATCCCCAGCAGGATTATGCGCAGGATTATTCACCATAACCAGGTGACATAGTTGCTCTGTAGATAAGTCAATCTTGGCGAGATCAGCAAACGGAAAATCTGTCCAGATATCGCCATTCACTACCAGAAAAGGTTCGTTGCCTAACAGTGGTAATGCCTGAATTATTCCACCAGCGGTTTCCAGCCCGCCAGCGATTTCAGCAGAATATTCAAAATGGGCATGATAGCGTTCACCGTTGCCCAATATTGGCTCAAATTGCTCACCAAGATGAGCGTGATTAATCACAATATCATCAAATCCAGCAGCGACCAGCTTTTCAATCAGATATTCAATCAAGCGTTTTGGACCAGCATGCAGCAAAGGTTTGGGTGTGAGATCGGTGAGTGGTCTAAGCCGTTCACCGCGACCTGCTGCGAGAATCATTACTTTCATTTTATAGCCGCAATTTTAGGTTGTTCAATAAGATATTGATAGAGATTCTGTAGCTCTGGATAGCGTTCACATACTTGATAAACATAATTTAATGTCAATGCTAAATCATTCATATAATTAGGTTTATTATCGCGGTAATTCAGCCGACAGAATATCCCGAGTATTTTCAGATGGCGTTGTAAGCCCATTAAATCAAACCAGCGAGGAAAATTTTGTGCCTGCTCGAATGTTAACAATTCATGCTGTTGAGCCTGTTCAATATAATATCCAACCCACTGCTGTTGTTCCGCCGGAGACCATTGGATATATACATCACGCAACAATGAAACCAAATCATAACTAATGGCGCCCACCACGGCATCCTGAAAATCAATTATTCCCGGTTTTTGTCCCTGCAGGTACATCAGATTTCGTGAATGGAAGTCCCGATGCACAATAACCTGAGGTTGTTCCAAAGCGTTTAGCGTCAAAAAATCGAATGTTGCAGCTAACCATTCGGGCGGATTTAATCCCAAATGGCGCTGCAGAAACCAGTCATCAAACAGTTGCATTTCACGTTGTAATAATGACGCCTCATATTGAGGTAAGGACTGGTTTTCGCAGGGAATCTGCTGCAGGGATATCAGACTGTCAATGGCTTTTTTATAAAGCTCATCTGCCGTTTCAACGGATAACTGCGAAAGGTAAGGCGTATTACCCAGATCGCTCAGTATTAGAAACCCCTGCTGCAGATCCTGTTGATAGATATGCGGAACATTCAATCCGAATTGTTCTAATACAGTTGCGACTTTGATAAATGACTGGTTATCTTCATGTTCTGGAGGAGAATCCATGACAATAAAACTGCTATCCATTTGCTGTAATCGAAAATAACGTCGAAAACTGGCATCGCTGGAGGCAGGTGCTAACGAATAGTTTTTATCGGTTATGAAGCCTTGCAACCATTGTTGCAACTGTTGAAAGCGTATATCTTGTTTATTGTTCATCTGGGATGTGCGTTATTAGTTTAAGAAATCAGGCCAGCAAGTGAGATAACTGAACTGAATTGAATTTGATGGCAGATTGTAGCGTATTCGTAATGAATGGGATAATTTGCCCTATAAGCGCGGTCTCAGCATGGCAACAAAAATTATAAATATCTGGAGAGGATGTAATGCTTAAACACTATTTGGTGGCTGGTTCGATGGCCGTTTTCAGCACTTTTGCAATGGCAGAAGAATCGATCCTGACGCCTTGGGATATGCCCCAGGAATCAATTAACGAAATGACAAGTAATATCACCGCTTACAATAAGTGCATGATGGAGTCTCGCTTAAATGCCAGTAAAACTGGTAAGTCAGCAACCCAAACTGCTGGTGATATTCTGCAATCATGTGAGCCTAAACTCGATGAATTGAAAGAGCTGTTGACGGCTAATAATGTGAATCCTGGTCTTACTGAAGGAATGGCAAGAAGTTTACGTTCAAAAGCAGCCCGTCAGTTAATGGGCCAGACGATGAATAATATGGCAGCTCAGGCTGCAGCAATGGAAAACGTTGAAAAAAGTAAAAAGCAATAATCGACGAGCTATAAAAGCTCAATAGTCTTTACTCGGACTGCTGTGCCAACACATCAATATTTTCGTTGGCCAGCAGTTCTATCAAACGAATCAGCGGTAAACCAATCAAGCTATTTGGATCCTGACCACGTAATTCCTTAAACAGGCTGATTCCGAATCCTTCCGATTTAAAACTTCCTGCACATTGATAGGGCTGTTCAGTTGTTAGATAAAACTCAATCTGTTCTGCTGATAGTTCTCTGAAAACCACTTCAAAATAGTCGACCTCAGATTGCATATTACCTGTGGCAGCATTAAACAAAGCCAGTCCGGTCATAAATGTAACGGTATTACCTGAAGCTGCGGAAAGCTGTTCAATCGCTTTGAGATGATTTCCTGGTTTACCCATTACCTGACCATTCAATACGGCGACCTGATCAGATCCAATAATAAGGCTGTCTGGATACTGGTCAGCAATTTTACGAGCTTTGCTCTCTGCCAGTCGTCTTACCAGTTGGTCTGGTGTTTCATTGGGACTTGGGCTTTCATCAATATCCGGTGAAGCCGTCAGAAAGTTCAAATGTAATTTAGCAAGCAGTTCAGCACGAAAAGGAGAGCTGGAACCTAAAATTAATGTTTGCATGCGTTGTGGTTAACCTAGGTAATGACAGTTGGAACAGTGCGACCAGTAAGCGATTTGATTTTGGCAAGACTATCAGCAAGCTCAATCAAATCTTTCAGTCGTGTTTGGGTGTCTTCAAACAATTTATCCGGATTATCTTCAATAGCTTCGATATACACTCTTAGAGTTGCCCCTTGGGTGCCTGTGCCGGAGAGTCTAAAAATAATACGGCAACCATCAGTAAAGCCAATGCGAATACCCTGGTTTTCAGCAATGCTTTTGTCGACTGGATCGTGATAACTGAAATTATCCGCGTAATCGACGATATACCCATTCAGCGACTGACCCGCTAAGTCAGGTAATTGCTGCTGAAGACCTTCCATCAACTGATTGGCTATCTCACTTGGAATTTCTTCATAATCATGGCGCGTGTAATAATTTCGGCCATATTTCTGCCAATGCTGACGCACGATCTCACTGACTGACTGTTGTCTTATGGCCAGAATATTCAGCCAGAATAAAACTGCCCATAACCCATCTTTTTCACGGATATGATCAGAGCCTGTACCAAAACTTTCTTCACCGCATAATGTGACCATCCCGGCATCCATCAGATTGCCGAAAAACTTCCAGCCGGTAGGTGTTTCATGCATAGGAATATTCAATGCCTGTGCTACGCGGTCAGCAGCCTGGCTGGTGGGCATTGAACGGGCAATACCGTTAAGTCCTTTTTGATAAGCCGGAATTAATTCTGCATTCGCTGCCAGAATAGCCAGACTGTCTGAAGGGGTAACAAATATACCGTGACCCAAAATCATATTGCGATCGCCATCGCCATCCGAAGCCGCACCAAAATCCGGCCCAATATCGGCAAACAGTTCTTCCACCAATTCTGCGGCGTAGGTTAGGTTGGGGTCTGGATGTCCGCCGGCAAAATCGGCTTGTGGAACACCGTTAATGACCGTGCCTGCTTCTGCCCCCAGACGTTTTTCAAGAATTTCTTTTGCATAGGGACCCGTAATGGCATGCATGGCATCAAAACGCATTTGAAAGCGACCATTACATAGCAGGGCTCTGATCGCTGGAAAATCAAAAATATCAGACATCAATTCAGCATAAACAGCAACCGGGTCAATAATATCTATCTGCATATCCTGTAAATATTGTGTCCCTATTTCTGTCAACGAAATATCTGCACATTCCAATATCTGGTAGGAAGAAATACGTTGGCTGTTTTGATATATAGCTTCAGTAATACTCTCAGGAGCCGGTCCGCCATTACGGATATTGAACTTGATACCAAAATCACCCTCCTGACCAGCAGGGTTATGACTGGCAGAGAGTATCACGCCACCAAATGCCTGGTATTTGCGAATGACACAGGATGCCGCCGGCGTTGAAAGCAGACCATGCTGGCCGATAATCAGTCGTTTAAAACCATTGACTGCTGCCATTTTGACAATCGTCTGGATGGCTGTTTGGTTATAAAATCGTCCATCACCGCCAATAACCAATGTTTGTTCCTGAGTGTCACCAACAGAGTCAAACATGGCCTGTACAAAGTTTTCAAGATAATGTTTTTGCTGGAAAACCCGAACTCGCTTGCGCAGTCCGGAGGTGCCAGGACGTTGATCATTAAACGGCTGACTAGTGATGGTGGTCGACATGATATTTCCTGAAAATGGCGAATAATTTTTGATTGGTTAATACAATGTGATTTTGCTTTCCACTGTGATTGTGTCTCACTATACTGAGAACATGTTACGGTCTCAACACTTCAGTAATGCCGCTTTAATGCGAATAGCCAGTTATGCTTCGGTTGCCACTGCATTAGCGCTTATTACTGC
>DELT01000014.1 GCA_002354555.1 Methylophaga sp. UBA2689 | reverse complement strand
CTGTATTTCACCGCTACGCGGCCAGCAAAGCTGTTCAAATGAGTTCCAGACTCATTTGTCAATAACTTATGTAGGAAGGCTACACGCCGTGCTTTCCGCCTTGTCGGACACAAAAATAGCCGCCAGCAGTGGTGGATATGAAAGATCAACAAGCCCTAATAACCTGAGTTAAGAACGCTGTCGCGTTGAAACTGTCATAATGAATGTCAGTAATCAGATGCATTCACTTATAAATTCTTCGTAAATCATGACAGAGACTCTATGCCGTTATGCCCGAAACTTTTCTCTAGCAGAATCATCCTGGTGTTTTTTTTCTGTTTATTTCAATCCTTTATGGTTTGGGCTGACACCGAAAAAAATATCGAGATCGAGCTTGAGGGTATAGAAAAGGACTGGAGTGAAACTCTGGTAAATGGTTTGAGCATCAATCGTCAAAAAAACAGTCCCCGATTGGATTCCCGCAGTGTTCAACGATTACATGAACAGGCCGTTGATGAATTGAAGCACATGCTTACCGTCTATGGTTATTATTCACCTGAAATTACAGCCGAGTTAACTGAAACAGATGAAAATAACTGGTTAGCCCAATATAAAATTGACCTGGGTGAGCCAATTATCATTCACCAAATTGATGCCGAAGTGAAGGGGGATGCCAAGACGGATCCAGCATTTACCAAAATGCTCAACAAACTGCCTCTGAAGGTCGGAGACCATTTTGATCATCAAAGTTACGAAAATACCAAAAAAACCTTTTTGAGACTTGCGGCTGAGCGTGGGTATTTTGATGGTGTGTTTACCTGCAGCAAAGTCAGTGTCGATATAGAAGCCGAAGCTGCCGATATTTGTCTGGTATATGACTCAAAGCAACGCTATCGGTTTGGTGATATTGATTTTCCCGATACCGTTGTCAATGCAAATCTACTTGAGGCAATGACACCGATCGAACCCGGTGAACCGTTCGATGCCAATAAATTACTCACGCTGCGAAATAATTTACAAAACAGCGGTTACTTTGCAACAGTCTCAGCCCAGGCGATGACATCTGCGCGTGAAAATGCAGAGGTGCCGATAGAAGTTTCGTTGAATGAAAATCTGAAGCATCGCTATAGTGCAGGTATCGGATATGGAACAGATACAGGCGCCAGAATGAGTCTGGGCTGGCAGAACAGGTATGTGAATGATCGCGGACACAGACTTTCGGTTGAAAGTCGTCTATCGCAGATTGCCACTCGGGTCGGTGCAGACTACAAGATGCCATTCTGGAGTGAAAATATTGATACGGTCGGTTTCAATACTGAATATAAACAAGAAGATACCGATACAAGTGAAAGTCGCTCAGTTGCTGTTGGGAGTTATTACAACCGCATGCGTTGGGGCTGGGAAGAAACTGGTAGCATCAAGTTTTTAAATGAAAGTTTTGATGTGTCTGACGAATCAGCTTCCACATCATTACTGATTCCAGGTATTGCTTATGCAAGAACCTGGGCAGATGACACACTCTATACCCGCCAGGGTGGACGGGTCAGTTTGGAACTAAGTGGTGCCGCTGAAGGTATTTTATCTGATATCAGTTTTAGTCAGGTCGTCGTCCGTGGTAAATATATTCAGGGTTTTGGTGAGTCAAACCGAATTATCACCCGTGCGACTGTTGGTGCAACAGAAGTTAGTGACTTTTCAAAACTACCCAGCTCTTTACGTTTCTTTGCCGGTGGTGATAACAGCATTCGTGGTTTTGATTATGAGTCATTGGGTCCGGAAAATGACCTGGATGAAGTCATTGGGGGGCGTTATCTGGCAGTAGGGAGTGTCGAATATGAACATATGTTTGTTAAAAACTGGGGCGCAGCAATATTTACTGATTTTGGTAACGCATTCAATAGTTGGTCTGATCCAATAGAGTATAGTGTGGGTGTGGGCATTCGCTGGCGTTCACCAGTTGGCTTGATTCGGGTTGATATAGCCAACGGGATTTCAGATGAAGACAAGCCTTTCGGTTTGCATATCGTGATAGGACCTGATTTGTGATAAAACGCGCATTATGGATAATCGCAATCGTATTGCTACTGGTAGTTCCAGCAGCAATGTATTGGTTATTGATGACAAAGTCCGGCTTTAACACCGCACTCAATTTCACTCAGCAATCTCTTCCAGCACTGTCAATTGATGAAGCGAGTGGCCGCCTTTATGACGGCATTTATCTGCAAGGTGTCGCGTATGAACCTGAAGAGGGTGATGCGTTTTATATAAAAAGTATTGATGCCCGCTGGCAGTTATGGTCGCTGCTTTCCACCCGTTTGATTATTAACCAATTACATATCGACCGGCTACAAATTAAACAAAAAGATGGGCTGGATGAAGAAGTTATCGTGGATGAAGACTTTACGGTGCCGGATATCAGTATTCCATTGGCAATTCATTTACGTTCTTTCCGAATAACACATGCAGAAATGCTTAGTCCTCAAGGCGATATAACGCCATTGTTCGATCGTTTTGATACCTCTTTACGGGTGAATTACGATCGGTTAATCATTTCATCATTACGTCTGAATCGGAATATTCTTGCGTTTACCCTGCTCGGCGATGTCAATCTGAGCTCTCCACATGCTACCAATCTGAACTATGGCGCCCGTCTTAATGATCCGGAATTAGGGCTTATTTCTGCTACCGGGACAATTACCGGTGATTTGCAGCAAATGACGTTACGTCAGCAGCTGGGCGAACCGTTCGCTTCCGAGCAAACCTTGATGGTACGTAATATTCTTGATGATTTGGATTGGCGATTGACGGCTGAAAGTGGAACGCTGCCATTATCACGGATCCTGAAAAATGAAATTGGTGATCTGACAGCGTTAAATCTGAATGCCCAAGGTACATTGGAGAGTGCCAAGGCAGAACTCGACTTTCAGTTGCAGGGATCTGAGACATTAAATCCACCTGTAGCGGCCAGTTTAAGTGTCAATTCCAATGATTTGCAAAGTTGGCGGGTAGATCTGATGACGGCAATCAGTCAGAACAGTTTTGCCGAATTGCATGGAAACATCTTCATCACAGAAGATCCCACGGAAAGTGTTTTTTCCATTGATGGCAGCTGGTCAGAATTACAATGGCCCTGGCAGACAGATACTGAACTGCTGGTTGGCAAGGCTTCAGGTGAATTGTCTGTTGATGGTACTTTGCAGGACTATCGTTTAATCGTCAGTAGTTCTTTGCAGGCGATGGAACAGGAATGGAATATAACTTCATACTTACGTGGAGATATGCAAAAGGCCTCGGTTAATTCTCTTGAAATCAAGTCGGCGTTAGGCCAACTGGATGTCAGTGGTGATTTGAGCTGGCAGCCAGAGTTAGCTTATCAACTGGATGGCGAATGGAAAAATCTGCAGCTTCCTGCCAGTTTAACCGGCGTGCCGGTAGAAAGTTATACAGGGCAATTTAAGCTTGATGGAAAGAAACAGCTTTTCAATTTAACAGTCGACTCGGATTTTATTGTGAATGAGATTCCGCTCATTCTTAATTTGGTGGCAAATAGCCCAGAAGCAGGAATAACGGATGTACGGGCCGATACCAAAATAGCTGATGGCGGGGCAGGATTCAGTGGTCGCATTAATTGGAAAGAAAAGCTTGCGGTTGATGGCAAACTGACATTGAGACAGCTTGATCCTGCTGCCTTCGCTGCAGAGTGGCCTGGGCTGATTAGTGGTCAGGCGCAGGTAACGTTTCAGGATAAAGGTGAAAACGAGTTTCATGCCAGTGTGCAGGAATTACATTTAAATGGTGTGTTACGTGATCGTAATTTCTCACTGGACAGTAACCTGCAAGCGGTAAATACCGATATCGATATCGAAAATCTGCAGTTGAATCTGGGGGATTCGCAATTGTCATTGAATGGCAAAGTAAAAAAACGACTAGACCTGAGTTGGAGTTTGTCATCCCCGAATCTGCAGGATTTTCATCCCGAATTATTTGGCACACTGCGTGGAGAAGGGCAACTTTACGGTGAGCTGGCCAAATTGAAATTAAATGCCAATCTGGACGGTTCAGCTATCCGTTGGGCAGATGAACTGACTGTAGGATCTATTTCAGCAGATGCTCAGGTGGATCTGACGGATAATCAGCAAAGTAAAATTAATATTCAATCCACGGCAATTACGATTGCACAGCAGAATATCGACTCCATTGATTTGAGCCTGAATGGCAAGCGTGACCAGCATCAACTGGCGCTGGAGATACAATCGGAAATGGCGACATTATCCAGCCTGTTGCAGGGCAGCCTGGATGAAGATGACCAATGGTCTGGACAATTGCAATCAATGACCGTTACAAATGATATAGCTGGCAGCTGGCAATTAAGTGAGCCGGGTGCAATTCAATTATCAGCCGATAAACAAATTATTTCACAACACTGCTGGCAATCCTCTGAGCAGGCACAGCTTTGTTTACAGGGTGAAAACACAGCAGAAGGTGCACAAACATTAATTGAAATAAATCAATTGTCGGTGGCGACTTTCAAACCTCTGATAGAGAACTACGCTGCATTATCTGGTGAAGTTTCCGGTAAAGTCCAATTAGCAATGCAAACCGAGGGAGATATTACCGGGACGGGTAATTTATCGCTGAATGATGGCACATTAAAAATGCAGTCTGAAGGTATAAGCCAGCAGCAACCGATTGCCTTTAATACAGTTGATCTACGCTATCAGCTGACGGCAGAAGAAAGTATGGTTGCCATCACTATTGAGCCTGACATTGCTGGGGTGGAACCTATTGAAGCCAGATTGCAAACCGCACCAGCAAAAACTGTGATGGCAGCACCTCTGGATACCCCAGTCACGTTGCAAGTGCAGAATTCTATCGAAGACCTTGCTTCATTAAATCTCGAAACACTGGCTTTCGATGAACTGGCAGGCAAACTGGAACTTCATGTCGATATGGAGGGCACTTTCAATCAGCCTGAATTGACGACTGCTATCAGTTTGCGTGATGGACAGATATTTCTGGTCGATATGGGGATTACCCTGTCGGAAATTAATGCCGACATTAATGGTGATCCTTTATCCGGCTTAAAAATATTATTACAGGCTCAGTCTGCAGAAGGTCAGTTGGAGATGGCTGGTGACTTCACTATGACCGATTCTGATTGGTTGCTGGACGCGACGATTAAGGGGGACAAATTAGAGCTAATGAATCTGCCTGAGGCCTATGTGATTGCCTCTCCGGATTTAACATTAAGGATTACTCCTGAAACCGCCAAAATTAGCGGTAAAGTAAAAATACCTACTGCTGATCTGGCACCAATGGATTTTAATACCACTGTTTCAGCCAGCCCGGATGTTGTCGTGGTTGGACAGGATACGTCAGAAGAGAAAATGCGTTTAGCAACTGATGTTGATGTGACGGTTGAACTGGGTGAAAACGTCTTGATTCGTGCCCTCGGTTTTAACGGTCGTCTGGCGGGTGACTTACGTATTTATGGCGAAGCCGGCGAGCTGTTATTAGGTGATGGCGAAATTACCGTTCATGACGGTATTTATGCTGCCTATGGTCGCGAATTAAAAATCAATATCGGCAAAGTACGATTTGCAGGAACGGCCATTGATAACCCTGATCTGGATATTAAAGCAGTTCGCAAAGGCACGGATTATGAAGCTGGAATTCATATCACCGGACCAGCCAACAATCCGCAAGCCACATTGTTTTCTAACCCATCTATGAGCCAGGAAGATGTACTGTCGTATATTGTGCTGGGACGTCCACTAGGGCAGGCGAGTGCTACTGATGCGGCAATGCTGGCGTCAGCGGCCACCAATCTGGGGATTTCCAATGGTAATGCAGTGAGTGAAAAGATTGCCAGTACCTTTGGGCTGGATACCGTTGAGTTCACTGGAGAAAGCCCGGATAACGCTGCTGTGCAAATTGGCAAATACCTGTCGCCTAAACTTTATTTAGGCTATGGCATTGGTATTTTTGAGCCGGTAAGCACCGTTCAATTGCGTTATACATTAAGTAAAATCTGGACCTTGCAAGCCGAGTCAGGCACACAGAGTGGCGTGGACCTACTGTATATCTACGAACGATAAAAAAGCCCTGTGATGATGGCCATCACAGGGCTTTCAGGACCTACCTTTTCATCACGTATGAGGTGAGTCGTCAGATAAAATCAGGCACGGTTCTTTTCGCGGATTTCATCCAGTGTTTTGCAATCGATACAAAGTGTCGCTGTTGGACGAGCTTCCAAACGGCGAATGCCGATATCTACGCCACATGATTCACAGAAGCCGTAATCACCTTTTTCAAGGTCGATCAATGATTCTTCAATCTTTTTGATCAGTTTACGTTCACGATCTCTGGTACGCAGTTCAAGAGTGAACTCTTCTTCCTGAGTGGCACGATC
>DELT01000106.1 GCA_002354555.1 Methylophaga sp. UBA2689 | reverse complement strand
AGCGGCGAGCACCTTTGTTAACATGCCTTCATTCATGATAGTTGTAGGTGGCACGTTTGCCGTCGTCATGATGCGCTTTACCCTTAAACAGTTCATTGGTTCGATGAAAACGGCAACCAAAGCCTTTTTGCATAAATCTGAAGATCCTTCTGAAATTATTTCCAGTGTGGTTGTTTTAGCCGGTATTGCCCGTAAAGAAGGTTTACTGGCATTAGAACGACAGGAAGTTAAAAATCCTGCATTGGCACTGGGCATTCGAATGCTAGTCGATGGTCATGAACCTGCTGTGGTCAGAAAAGCCCTGAATACGGAAATGAATGAAACGGTCAATCGACATAGCATCGGTCAACAGATTTTCCAGCAAATTGGTGATGCCGCTCCGGCGATGGGGATGATCGGTACTTTGGTTGGCCTGGTTCAGATGCTCTCGAATATGTCCGATCCAAAATCAATTGGTCCAGCGATGGCGATTGCATTATTGACAACCTTATATGGTGCAATGATTGCCAATATGTTTGCTTTACCGGTAGCCGATAAGCTTGCTTTACGCAGCAATGAAGAGCTGATGAATAAAAGTATTATCATTGAGAGCGTGATGGGAATTCAGGAAGGTCAGAACCCGAAAGTATTGGAAGAGTTACTGAAAAATTATCTTCCGGCTTCAAAACGGGATGCTGAAGAGCCAGCCCCGGCCGAAGCTTGATCAGCTGACGACGGCAGAATTCTATGAGCGATAGTGAAACGCAAAGTTTCAAAAAGCAGCAAAAGAAAGGTTTGCCAGCTTACATGGCTACATTTGCTGACTTAATGTCGTTGTTGATGTGTTTCTTTGTTTTGTTGTTATCTTTCGCCGAAATTGATGCCATCAAATATAAAATGGTGGTTATGTCTCTGGAAAAAGCCTTTGGTGTGCAGCGAGAGGTAGTGGATGAAGCCATTCCTAAAGGCACCAGCATCATTGCACAGGAATTCAGCCCGGGTGAGCCTAAACCCACACCGTTGAATATTGTCAGACAGGAAACTACTGATGATACGAAAGATGTGTTAAAAATCACTATGGATGCCGAAGCTGTTGCTGAAGCTCAGGCAAAGCAAGTCGCCGAGGAAGTTGAGGAGTTTAAAGAAGCGCTGGAATCTGAAATCGAACGTGGTTTGATCGTTGTTGAAAATCAGCTCAACCGTATTGTTATCCGAATCCGTGAGCGAGGTTCCTTTCCTTCTGGCGACGCCACATTAAACCAGAACTTTGTTCCTATCCTGAAAAAAATTAATGAAGTGTTAACGCAGACTGACGGGCTGATTGCCGTGGCAGGACACACTGATAATATTCCAATTAATACTTCCCGTTATCGTTCCAACTGGGAGTTATCTACTTCCAGGGCGACTTCAGTGGTTCACGAACTGCTGAAGTACAATACGATTCCACCGGAACGTTTTGTGCTTGAAGGCTATGCTGATACCCGCCCATTGGCCCCAAATGATTCTATTGAGAATCGGGCAATAAATCGTCGTGTTGAAATTGTGGTTCTTAAAGGTTCGCTGGACAGTGAGCTGACCAAGTCAATTGATGAATTGATCCAGCAGCACGATTCAATAGAAAGTGAAATTCAACAAGTCCGTTGAAGTTCAAAAGATTGCTTGCATCAAAATATGTCTGTCTAAACAATGGTATTATTTTGCAAGTTTTTGATATCAGTTATGACATGATTCATATCATCGAAACATAAGCACACAAACAAAAAAGAGCCTTTTACTGGAAAAAAGACAGCCGCATAGAAATAATGCAGCCGGTTGTATAAAGGTGCTGACAATAAGAACGTTAGAGGTAAACATGCAAAAAATTTCCGTAGAAACAGGAATCGTGATCCCATTGGATCGACCAAACGTCGATACGGATGCCATCATACCGAAACAGTTTCTGAAATCGATCAAGCGCAGTGGTTTTGGTCCCAATCTGTTTGATGAATGGCGTTATCTGGATCATGGCGAGCCGGGACAGGATTGTAAAGATCGTCCGCTTAATCCCGATTTTGAATTGAATCAACCACGTTATCAGGATGGCACGATATTACTGGCACGTGAAAACTTTGGTTGTGGATCGAGCCGTGAGCATGCGGTTTGGGCGCTTGAAGATTATGGTATTCGAGTGATTATTGCCCCCAGTTTTGCTGATATCTTTTTTAGCAACAGCAGTAAAAATGGCATTCTCACAATACAACTTGATGAAAAGCTGGTCGAAAAACTATTTCATCAGGTCGAAGCTACTCCAGGTTATAAACTGACCGTTGATTTGCCAGAACAGAGCATTTTATTGCCTGATGGTGAAGTCCTGCATTTCGAAATAGACAGCTTTAAAAAGCATTGTCTGATAGAAGGTCTGGATGATATTGGCCTGACCCTGCAACATACTGATGAAATCAAAGCTTACGAGGCCCGTCGTCGTGAACAAACGCCGTGGCTGTTTTCCTAATATTTTTTTCCATTTATAAGTAATAACATTCATGACAAAGAAAATTGCAGTATTGGCCGGTGATGGAATCGGTCCGGAAATTGTTGCCGAAGCGGTAAAGGTTTTAAATGCTTTTAAACAGGATGGTTTGGCGATTGAACTTGAATATGGTCTGATTGGTGGCGCCGCCTATGATGAAACCGGCAGTCCGCTTCCTGATGAAACCTTGCAGATGGCCAAACAAGCAGATGCCATTTTGTTAGGTGCAGTGGGAGGGTATAAATGGGAATCACTGGATATCAGTGTGCGACCTGAAAAAGGTTTATTGGGTATTCGTTCACAATTAAACCTTTTTGCTAATTTACGTCCGGCTTTGTTATATCCACAATTAGCAGATGCATCCACCCTGAAACCAGAAGTTGTGGCGGGTCTGGATTTAATGATTGTTCGTGAATTAACCGGTGGGATTTACTTTGGTCAGCCCAGAGGGATCCGTACTCTGGAAAATGGCGAGAAAGAGGGCTACAACACCCTGGTGTATCGCGAAAGTGAAATTAATCGCATTGGACGCGTGGCATTTGATATTGCCCGTAAACGCCAAAGTCGTGTTTGTTCTGTTGACAAAGCCAATGTATTGGAATGTACCGAATTGTGGCGTGAGACGATGACAACATTGTCCAAAGACTATGCCGATGTCGAGCTAAGTCATATGTATGTTGATAATGCTGCAATGCAGCTAGTACGGGCACCAAAGCAGTTTGACGTTATGGTGACCACTAATATGTTTGGCGATATTTTGTCAGATTGTGCGTCAATGCTGACCGGTTCGATTGGTATGTTGCCCTCGGCGTCGCTTGATGAAAACGGCAAGGGAATGTATGAACCTATTCACGGTTCAGCTCCTGATATTGCTGGTCAGAACATTGCCAATCCACTGGCAACGATTTTGTCAGCTGCTATGATGTTACGTTACACCCTTGATCAGCCGGCTTTTGCAGATCGTATTGAAAAAGCCGTAAGTAAAGTTCTGGATCAGGGTTTAAGGACAGCAGATATTTTCTCCGCGGGAATGACTCGCGTGACCACTGCTGAAATGGGCGATGCCGTTGTGGCAGCGCTGTAACAAAAGAATTTAGGTGAAATGTGACTAAACAAATTGATGTTGCTGTTGTAGGCGCTACTGGTGCGGTTGGTGAAACCATGCTGGATATCTTGCATAAGCGGAATTTTCCCGTAGGTAAAGTGTATGCATTGGCCAGTGAGCGTTCAGCTGGCTCAACTGTACAGTTCGGTAATAAATCGATAATGGTAGAAGATTTGGCAGAGTTTGATTTTTCCAAAGTACAGATAGGCTTGTTTTCTCCCGGGGCTAGTGTTTCTGAAATCTATGCGCCAAAAGCGGCTGCTGCAGGCTGTATTGTTATCGATAACACTTCACAGTTCCGTTACGACGATGATGTACCGCTGATTGTGCCTGAAGTGAATCCAGATGCTGTGGCCGGTTACAAAAAGCGTGGCATTATCGCTAATCCGAATTGCTCTACCATTCAAATGCTGGTGGCGTTAAAACCCATCTACGATGCTGTGGGGATTACTCGTATTAACGTTTGTACCTATCAGGCTGTATCCGGAAGTGGAAAACCGGCAATGGATGAGCTGGCCAAGCAGACTGCTGCTCTCTTGAATGGTCGCCCGGTAGAAGCTGAAGTTTATCCGAAACAGATTGCCTTTAATGTAATTCCTCAAATCGATGTTTTCATGGATAACGGTTACACCAAGGAAGAAATGAAAATGGTTTGGGAAACTCGCAAAATCCTTGGTGATGAGACAATTCAGGTCAATCCAACTGCAGTTCGGGTGCCTGTTTTTTACGGTCATTCTGAGGCCATTCATATTGAAACCCGTGACAAGATCACTGCTGAAAAAGCCAGAGAACTGCTATCAGCGTTTGAAGGCATCGTGGTGATTGATGAACACAAAGATGGTGGTTATCCAACAGCTGTCACAGATTCCTCTGGGCAGGATCCTGTATATATAGGGCGTATTCGTGAAGATATTTCACATCCAAATGGTTTGAATTTATGGGTTGTCTCAGACAATGTCCGTAAAGGGGCGGCACTAAACAGTGTGCAAATTGCTGAACTTCTGGTAGATAGATACCTCTAGGCATTGCTGAGATTGTCAAGGAAGGGGAGTTAAATGAAACAGAAAACGTTGACCAGTTTGTCGGTAGCTGCGGCACTTGGTTTATTAACTCCCTTACCGGGTTATGCGTTTGGCCTCGGGCAGATAACTTTATACTCTGCCTTGAATGAACCTTTCAGGGCAGAGATTGAGGTCAATGCTCTTCAGGATGATGAACAGGGTAACCTTGAGGTCAGGTTGGGTTCATCCCAAGATTTTGAACGAGCAGGACTGGAACGCAGCTTTTTATTAACCCAGCTGAATTTTGAAGTTATTGAAGAAAGTGATTCCACCCGGATTTTGGTCACTTCTGATATTCCCATCAAAGAACCATTTCTGGGATTTTTACTGGCGGCAACCACTGGTCAGGGAAAATTACTACGCGAATATACGGTGCTGCTGGATCCACCTAAAGAGCTGTACCGCGGTCGTGATACTGTAGAATCGTCACGCACACCTGTTTCACAACCAACGGTTCCTGCTACTCCACCCACAACTTCTCCAAGTCGGACAGCCTCTGCATCTGATCGCGTTACGCAATATAACGTTCAGTCCCGCGATACCTTATGGAGCATCGCCGAGAGAACACGCCCTTCAGGCGATATTACAATGCAGCAGATGATGATTGGTCTGCTTAATGCAAATCCTCGGGCATTTCAGCAAGACAATGTGAACAGTCTTTACGCGGGCAGTACACTTAGAATTCCTGCAACAGAAGAAATTACCCGCCTTTCTGCCAATGAAGCAAAAGCTGCTGTAGATAGGCAAAACCTCGAATGGCAACAACGCAATCTTGCTCAGACTGCTTCTCCTGTGGCCATTGTTGATGATATTTCCGCATCGGAAAATAATGCAGCAGCAGAAAATAACGAAATTGAACCAGAAATTGAAGCGGCAAACGATGCTGAAGATCCATCAAACTTAACAGAGAGCGAAGAAGCAATCTCAGATGCTGAGAGTGCACGCTTAAAGTTAATCGCTGCAACAGAAAACAGTTTGTTGGAGGCAGATCCGGAAATTAATGGTGATCCTGACTTACAGCGAATCAGTGAACAGTTAACGCTTGCCCAGGAAACCATAGAGTCACAAACTCAGGAAAATATTGATTTCAAAAATCGTATGGACGCGATGGAACGTCAGCTGGATACCATGCGTCGCCTTATTTCGCTTAAAGATGCGGATATGGCAAGACTGCAAAGCTTGCTCGAACAAGACGAAACCCAAATGGATTTAGCGACACTGGTAGATGAAGCAAACACCATTCTGGAAAACAGTGAAGCTGATAGTGAAGCATTAAATGACGGCGACAATAATACTAATCTAGATGATCCATCTGAAGAGGCAACCAACCCGGATGATGTTGATGATGACTGGCAACCGGTTGATATTGCTAATGTTGAAACAGATGCAGCATTAACTGAGGAAGAAGCGTCACCAACAGAAAGTAACGACAATATCGCTGATGAGTCGACAGAACTCGAAACTGTCACCAATGCTGACTCTCCCGAACTGACTGCTTCTGAGTTGGATGAAAATACTGTAGAGGCATCAGAGACAGCAGAACTGGAAACAGCTGCTGGAGAGGTTGATGCTGCGATAGTTGAAGCTGCTCAGGAACTGAATCTAGACCAGCAACAGCTGGATTCTCTGTACCAGCGGGTCCAAGCTTTTGTAATAGCACATAAGGTTGAATCATTACTGGCAATCTTATTGTTGCTTTTAATTATCTGGATGATTATCCGTCGTGGACAGCGTGAAGTCAGTTGGGATGATGCTGTCAGTAAAATTAACAAAAACAAACCTGCGACCACGACTGCCGAAACCGGTAGTGTGAATATTGTCACGCCGGTTGCCGAGGAGAAAGAGTCAACAACCGCAAGCCAAACCAAATCAGTTGATGAACTGGTCGAACAGGCTGATATGTTTGTTGGTTATGCCGATTATGTTCAAGCAGGAACTGCCCTAGAACAAGCTCATCGACAGGCACCGGAAGATAAGGAAATTACTGCAAAATTATTATTCATTTATTACAAACAACAAAAATCTGCAGATTTCATTGCGTTATTGAATACCTCGGGCATTGACGAAAATGATCCGCAGTGGCCTGATGTAAGAAACTGGGGCGCTCAGCTATTACCACATAATCCTTTGTTTGCTGAATCTTCTGAAGCAGCTGAGGTTGCTATTGAAGAATCCACCGAGGAAGTACAAACCAGCTTGGATACTGAGGATGAGCCACAAGGTGATGTTGAAACTGAAGAAGAAGTGATGGAGACCTCCTCTGAGCCTGAGGAGTCGGATCATATAGATTTCAATCTGGATGATTACAAAACAGACTCAACCACTACTTCCAAGACTGAAGAAGTCTACCAACGTGATGAAGAGGATTTGTTGCAGTTTGATAGCAGTACATCTGCAGAAAAAGACTCAGAAGCTGAACTAGAACAATCTGAAACTGATACTTATCCCGAAGATGATGATCTGCGAATCGACTTTGAACAGGATAATGTGTTGCAGCCGGATTCCTCTGCACCAGACGTTCTGGACTTGAATATTGATGAGACAGACGATGTGTCAGATCAGCAACCTGAGGAGGTTTTATCTGTAGATTCTTTAGATGCTGATGAGCTGGACCTCACCAATTTTGAAACTGAAGAACCAACAGAAACCGAAGATGTTGATGTTATCGAAGATTATCTGAATCTGGATAGCAGTGCTGATGATGATGAACTTGATTTCGATCTGAGTGATTTCGACTCAATTGATGAGTCTGAAACCAAGCTGGATCTGGCAGCAGCGTATTCAGATATGGGTGATCCTGAAGGTGCCAGAGGTATCCTCGAAGAAGTCCTTGAGCAGGGTACAGATGAACAGAAAAAACGAGCGCAGGAATTGCTCGACACTTTGTCATAACGAGTTCTGATGTGAGGTTAGCGTTAAGTGTCGAGTATGACGGCAGTAATTTTCATGGGTGGCAGTTTCAGCCAAAACAACGGACTGTTCAGGGCGAATTGCAGAAAGCCGTATCACTAATCGCCAATACACCGACAGAAGTTTTTGCTGCTGGCCGAACTGATACAGGAGTGCATGCATTAAATCAGGTGGTGCATTTTGATACCGAAGCTGTTCGGAAAGAACGAAACTGGCTATTGGGATTGAATTCCAACTTACCCCACGATATCAGTATTAAATGGGTAAAACCGGTGTCAGAAAACTTTAACGCCAGGTTCAGTGCGATAAAACGCCGTTATCGTTATTTAATACTCAATCGTGACAGTCGTTCCAGTGTGCATCATCAACGTATGTGGTGGGTATACAAAAAGCTTGATGAACAAAAAATGCAGCTGGCGGCTAATAGCCTGCTTGGCCAACATGACTTTTCGGCATTTCGGGCACAGGAATGTCAGGCAAAAAGTCCGATAAAAACCCTTGATAAATTGATTGTCACTCGCCGTGATGATTGCATTGCTGTGGATGTTGAAGCCCGTTCTTTTTTGCATCACATGGTGCGTAACCTGATGGGCGTATTGGTTCCTGTTGGGGAGGGAAAAAGACCTGTTGAATGGGCTCAACAAGTTCTACAAAGTCAAGACCGTAACATGGCTGGTGTTACCGCCCCACCTCAAGGTCTGTATCTGACCGATGTCGTTTATCCGGATGAATTTTTCCTGCCAACAGTGTCAGGTTTTCCAGTGCTCTGGTAAAGTACTCTAGTAACTTCTGGAAAGCTGATAATCCCAAATGAGAACCCGCGTTAAAATATGTGGCATTACGCGTCGTCAAGATGCTGAATTTGCTGTAAAAAGCGGGGCGGATGCTATCGGGTTGGTTTTTTATGAACCAAGTCCTCGTGCTGTGACAATGGCACAGGCTGCCGCAATTACTGCGCAGTTGCCACCTTTTGTATCTGCTGTTGGTTTATTTGTGAATGCAACTGCCGAGAAAGTGCGGCAAACACTTGAACAGGTTCCATTAAGTTTGTTGCAATTTCATGGCAATGAATCCGCTGAGTATTGTGCTCAATTCAATATGCCCTATATCAAAGCGGTAAGAATGCAGACTGAAACCGATTTAATACAGGCTGATGAGCATTTTGCTGAAGCTTCAGCCTTATTGCTGGATAGCTATCAACAAGGTGTGCCGGGGGGAACCGGACAGACCTTTGACTGGTCCATGATTACTGCAGTTAGCAAGCCGCTGATATTAGCCGGTGGTCTGACAACTGAAAACGTTGCAGAAGCTATTCGGCAGGTCTCGCCTTATGCAGTGGATGTAAGCGGCGGTGTAGAAGAGTCGAAAGGACTTAAAAGTAATAATAAAATAAGCGCATTCATGCGAGAGGTGGCAAATGCCTGATATACAGATTGATGACTATTTTAAAAACTACCCAGATGAATTAGGTCATTTTGGACCTTATGGTGGTCGCTTTGTTGGCGAAACCCTGATGGGTGCTATTTATGAGCTAGAAGAAGCCTATAAACAGTATAAAAATGATCCAAACTTCCAAGCTGAAATGGATAAAGATCTGGCTGACTTTGTAGGCCGTCCATCACCTATATATCATGCTGAAAACTGGACAAAGAAACTGGGTGGAGCCCAGATCTATCTTAAGCGTGAGGATCTCAATCATACCGGCGCCCATAAAGTTAACAACACGATTGGTCAGGCTTTGCTGGCTAAGCGTATGGGTAAAACCCGTATTATCGCTGAAACAGGTGCGGGACAGCACGGTGTAGCGACCGCTACGGTTGCCGCCCGTTTAGGTATGGAATGTGTGGTTTATATGGGCGCAGAAGATGTTGAGCGCCAGGCAATGAACGTTTACCGAATGAAGCTTTTAGGTGCAGAAGTGGTACCGGTTCAGTCTGGGTCAAAAACGCTCAAAGATGCTTTAAATGAAGCCTTGCGTGACTGGGTCACCAATGTGGATGACACTTTTTATATTATCGGTACGGTTGCCGGCCCACATCCTTATCCAGCGATGGTTCGGGACTTCCAATCAGTAATTGGTCGTGAAGCCCGCCAGCAAATGATCAATACCACTGGCAAACTGCCAGATACGCTGGTTGCCTGTATCGGTGGTGGGTCGAATGCCATTGGCCTGTTCTATCCATTTATTGAAGATGAATCTGTTGCAATGATTGGTGTTGAAGGTGCTGGTCATGGTCTGCAGACAGGGCAGCACTCAGCTCCACTTTCTGCCGGAACTCCCGGCGTATTGCATGGCAATCGAACTTACCTGATCCAGGATACTGCGGGACAAATTACCGAAACTCACTCCATTTCAGCCGGACTGGACTATCCTGGCGTCGGTCCTGAACATGCATGGTTGAAAGATATCGGCCGGGCACAATACGTTACAGTCACGGATACTGAGGCTCTTGATGCTTTCCATGAACTGACACGCACTGAAGGCATTATTCCGGCTCTGGAAACCAGCCACGCATTGGCTTATGTTTCAAAATTAGCCCCAACGATGTCAGCGGATCAAAGTATTCTTATTAATGTTTCAGGACGTGGTGATAAAGACATGCACACGGTTGCAGCCATGGCTGGTCTGAATTTCTGAGGAATATAAAATGAGTCGTATTAAAGAATGTTTTAAAAATCTTCAGGCAGATGGGCAAACTGCTTTAATCCCTTATGTGACGGCAGGTGATCCTGAACCATGGGTAACCGTACCACTGTTACATGCTTTGGTGGATGCCGGTGCCGATATTATCGAACTTGGTGTACCTTTCTCTGACCCCATGTCGGATGGTCCTGTGATCCAAAAGGCCTGTGAACGGGCATTGAAAAATGATGTCACGCTGGATTCGATTCTGGATATGGTGAAACAGTTCAGAGAAAAAAATAACCATACGCCAATTGTGCTGATGGGATATGCCAATCCTCTTGAAGCAATGGGTTACGAAAAATTTGCCAAAAAAGCACAGGCTGTCGGGGTGGACGGTGTTTTGACTGTTGATATGCCACCAGAAGAGTCTGATGAATTCCTGCGACTGATGGACGTAAATGATATTGATACGATTTTCCTGGTTGCGCCAACGACATCGGCACAGCGTATGCAGAAAATTGCCCAATATGCCAAAGGCTTTATTTATTATGTTTCGATCAAAGGTGTGACGGGTGCTGCCGCATTGGAAATTAATGAAGTCACCGCCAAACTTGAAGAAATTCGTAAATACACTTCGTTACCGGTTGGTGTGGGGTTTGGTATCAGAGATGGCCGTTCAGCCGCAGCTGTCGCGGAAGTAGCTGATGCTGTAGTAGTGGGCAGTACTTTGGTACGTTGCATAGAAGAACATTCCAATCGCCCGCAGGAATTACCCGCAGCAGTAGCAAGTCTGTTAGCTGAAATGCGTCATGCAATTAATGCGCGTGATTTAGCCAGCGTCTCGGCCTAATAAGCGATAAGGTGACAAAATGAGTTGGTTTGAAAGATTACTACCGTCGAAAATCCGCACCAGTGGCCGCAGCCGCTCGGTACCTGAAGGTGTCTGGTGCAAATGTCCGGCATGTGACAATGTGCTTTATCGGGCTGAGCTTGAGCGTAATCAGATGGTGTGTCCCAAATGTGATCATCATCAACGGATAAATGCCCGTGATCGACTGAAAAGTTTTCTTGATGAAGAGAATCGCCAGGAAATTGGGACCGAAGTTAAGCCTGTCGACCCCCTTAAATTCAAAGACAGTAAACGCTATCGTGATCGTATTACCCAGGCGCAAAAAAATACCGGTGAGAATGATGCATTGTTAGCCATGCAAGGCACGCTTAAAGGCCTTCCTGTTGTGGTTGTTGCGTTTGATTTTGGTTTTATGGGGGGCTCAATGGGCTCCGTGGTCGGTGAAAAATTTGTCCGTGCTGCAAAGGTTGCTTTAGCGAAAAAACTGCCGTTGATATGTTTTGCCGCCAGTGGTGGAGCACGCATGCAGGAAGGCCTGTTTTCACTAATGCAAATGGCAAAAACCAGTGCTGTCTTATCACAACTAGAAGAGGCTGGAATCCCGTTTATTTCGGTGATGACCGATCCTACTATGGGTGGCGTTTCAGCCAGTCTGGCAATGCTGGGTGATGTCAATGTGGCTGAACCTAAAGCCTTAATTGGTTTCGCTGGTCCACGCGTTATCGAACAGACCGTTCGTGAAAAATTACCAGAAGGTTTCCAACGCAGTGAGTTTTTGCTGGAACATGGTGCCATCGACATGATTATTGACCGCCGTGAAATGCGCGATCGTCTGAATAATCTGTTAACCATGATGCAAAATCGTATTGCTGTTTAAACCATAGTTTATGCGATTTAATAGCTTGCCACAGTGGCTGGCATGGCAGGAAAAGCTTCATTTTACTGAGATAGATCCCGGCCTGGATCGGGTTCGTGCTGTCTGGAAGCAAATGTATGCCGACAACAAACTGCCTTTTCGGGTAGTAACGGTTGCCGGTACCAACGGTAAAGGCTCTTCTGTTGCGTTATTGGCTTCTATACTCTCAGCTGCCGGCTATCGAACAGCCTGTTACACCTCGCCGCATCTATTGCGTTATAACGAACGCATCGTAGTTGATGGTCAAACAGCAACGGATCAACAGATATGCGAAGCTTTCGAGCGGATTGATACCGCAAGGGGTGACATTTCTCTAAGTTATTTCGAATTTGCCACGCTCGCTGCAGCAGATATTTTCTGTAGACAGAATATTGATATCGCGATTTTGGAAGTCGGTATGGGTGGACGGCTTGATGCGGTCAATCTGTTTGATGCCGATATTGCGTTAATCACACCTATTGGCCTGGATCATACTGTCTGGCTAGGGGATACCCGTGAACAGATTGGTATTGAAAAAGCCGGCATTATGCGGGCACACAACCCTGTAGTTTGCAGTGAACACTCTCCGCCAGAGACAGTTATTGAGATTGCTCAGAAATTAGAATCACCAGCGTATATTGCCGGCAAAGATTTCAATGCTCAATCCGATAAAAATTTATGGCATTGGCAAAATGCCGATTATCAATTCACGGGATTACCGTTGCCTGCATTACTGGGGTGTTATCAAATTCAGAACAGCGCGGCTGTGCTACAGGTCATCAGCCTGCTTAAAGATTCCGGAATGGAAAAAATCAATGAAACAGCCATCCGTGATGGGTTAGCTCACGTCCGACTTGCCGGCCGTTTTCAGATGATTGATGGCCCCATTACCCATATTTTTGATGTAACACATAATCAACAGGGTGCTGAAAATCTGGCAAAACTATTAATGGAAATTTCTTGCCAGGGTAAAACCCATGCAGTCATTGCCATGTTGCGTGATAAAGACAGCCAAGCGGTTTTTGATGCCTTGATTCCAGTGATAGATAATTGGTTTCTTGGTGGCTTAAATGGAAGCAGGGGTCAGTCTGCAGAAGATTTGGCAATTGGCCTTCAAGGTAAAATTTCCAATGATCGCATTCATACCAGTGAAGTAGTGGAACAAGCCTATGATTTGGCTTCAGCCAATGCTATTGAAGGGGATCGTATCCTAATTTTTGGCTCATTCCATACTGTAGAAGCCATCATGCGGCATATCCCGGGTTTCATTAATAAGCCGTTATCTGCCTCAGCTTGAGGTGTCCTGATACAGGGCTTTAATTTCCTTATCATACCGTTGCTCAACCAGCGCACGTTTAACTTTTAAAGTTGGTGTCAGCAAATCATTTTCGATCGTCCAGGGTTGCAAAGTCAGATGTACTCGCCGAATCCTTGCATAGGCGGGAAATTCAAATAACCACTGTCTGAGTAAGCGCACAAAATGCTGCTGTAAAACCTTGGAACCAAGACTTTCATTCTGTAATGGATCCAAACCAAGCTGCTGTGCAATCTGCGGCCAACTTTCGCCATTAATGACCAGTAAAGCGGCCAAATAAGATTGGCCTTCACCGACTACTAACGCCTGGTCAACCAGACCATTGCTGACTATGGCGGCTTCAATATCGGCAGGTGGTACTTTTTCGCCATTATTGAGCACCAGAATATCTTTGATTCGGCCAACAATATAAATATGTCCGCTATCGCTGATGTGGGCTTTATCGCCGGTATGCAGCCAGCCATCAGCATCAATAGTCTGTGCCGTTGCTTTGTGATTATTCCAATAGCCCAGCATATTGCCCGGACCTTTTACTTCAAGCTCTTCATCCTTGCCAATACGGACTTCTACACCCTGAATAGCGCGACCTACGCTGGCCGGATCATTGCTGGAAGGTTCATTAACACTAATCACCGGGCTGGTCTCAGTCAGGCCATAACCCTGCAGCAGAACTAAATCCAGTCCAATAAACATTTTAGCGGCATGGGCGGGTAGGGCAGCACCACCACTGACAGCTAAACGCAGTTTACCGCCCAGACGCTGATGAAATTTGGTTACCACCAGTTTGTGCAGCAATGGCCATAACAGCAGAGAAGGCGACCAATATTTACGCCCTTGCTGGTACTGAAAGCGTTTCCAACCGATCTCCAGCGCCAGTTTGAAGATTTGACGTTTAAGCCAGCTGCCTTCTGCAAGTTGTTTATGAACGCGATCATAAATCCGTTCAAAAATCCTGGGCACAGCAATCATGATGGTGGGTTGAACTTGCCTCATGTCGTCAGCAAGCAGGGGAATGCTGCGAGAGAAGACTACTTCTGAACCAGCCATCATCGGCAGATAATAGCCGCCAGTTCGTTCCAATGTGTGCGACAGTGGTAAAAAAGATAAGAAAACATCATCAGGCAGGATTTCAAAAAACTGCAACGAACCATAGGCCACCGACAACATATTATGATGGCTGAGCATAACCCCTTTTGAACGGCCAGTGGTGCCAGAGGTATAGATAATCGATGCCAATTGTTCTGGTGCACAGTGGGGTAGTTTCAACTCAGCAGCAGAAGCTGTATCAAGCCAGTTCTGCAGCGATGTCATGGAAGATGTGTTATCTGTTATTGAATCATCATGGAACAGCACTACCCGTTTAACAGCGTGTTCTTCGGGTAATACGGCTTTAATGGCTGACCACTGTCTGAGACTGTTCACCAACAATAAACGTACATCAGCATCCTGTAATATATATGCAACGTTATCTGGTCGATCATCGGGGTAAAGTGGCACTACTACCAACCCCAGACTTAAGGCTGCCAGATCGAAAAATATCCACTCTTTGCTATTACGTAAATTGATTGCAACCCGATCACCTTTACGCAGATTTTCCTGGTGTAGCGCTTGTTGCCAATGGGTTATTTCATCAGCAACCTGTTGCCAAGTTAAGCTTTCCCAACTTTTCTTATCATTATCAAAAAAGCCATAGGCATCTTTATCAGGACTTCTTTTTATCCGTTCACAAGCTAAACCATATAGCGTTTGGGCCTGATCCGGAGAAATGTAATCATGGGCAACAGACATGATTAATCAAAAAGCCACCGTAATTGAACGCCGACGATATCGACAGAACTTTTATATTTACCGGATAATTCATATGTTTGAGTGCCACTTGTGAATGTATCCTCAATGCTGCTGTCTTTCATAAATATATGAGTATAGGCGGCATCCAAAATTATATTATCGCTGTAGTGATAACTTCCCCCCAAGGCCAACCAAGTACGATCACTGTCAGGAATTCGAGGAGTTCGACGTTGAGCATTGGGGATCGGTGTTTCATCATAGGCGACGCCCGCCCGCCAGGACCATCGGTCATTAGCTTTATATTCCACGCCCAGCCCGTAACGCATAGAGTTTTCCCAGTCTTCTTCTTTAAGCGTATTTAGCCTGGAAACGTCAGAATTAATCTGCAACTCTTCAAAACGGCTCCATCGAGTCCAACTGGCATCGGCCATAACCGACCATTGTGAATTTAATTGGTGAACCAGAGCGATTGATGCCGATTCAGGCAAGGTTACCCGACCGCCAACATTTCCATCCTGAAAGCCTACGGCTGTTGCTGGAGCACTCACATCTTCCGGTATGCGAAATTTGCCTTCACCGGTTAAGTCATGTGTTATTTTTGAACGATAACTTAAGCCCATGCGTGTTGCTTCAGTAAACTGATAGGTCATGCCCAGGTTATAACCCCAGCTCCAGTCATCGGCAGTGACTTTTACTCGTCCATCGTTGCCTTGGGAGTTAGCTTGAAAAGAACCAAAGTTAGCTGCCTGGGAGAGCTCCAGATCGATATATTGCAGATTTACGCCAAAGCCCAATGACAGTTTTTCAGTCGCTTTAAAAGCAATACTGGGATTAATATTAACCGTAAGCAGATCCGAACGAATCGCATGATAACGCCCCTGCCAGTTATCGCCATAATCGGTCACCAGACCGAAAGGCGCGCCAACACCAATTCCTACGACAGTCTTGTCATTTAACGGATGAGCGTAATAAAAATTAGGGACTGCGGCCAGTTCACCGGCATTGCTGCCATCTCCACCTGTTAAGGGAGTGCCATCGACATTAGAACCGCGATCAGAGAACTCTGCTCGGGGTGCTATCAGATTGAGCCCCATATTCATTTCTTTACGGGATAAATTTGTCATGCCAGCCGGATTGAAAAAAATAGTACTGGCATCATCCGCTACTGCAGCACTGCCTGAAAAGGCTCGACCCAACCCCGTAATGCTTTGTTCTATCAGGGCGTAACCCGCTGCGGCTGCAGAATTACTGGCTGCCCCAAATAAAAGATAAAAACCAAATTGGGTTGTTCGGGACATGGTCATGGCAGCGTTACCTGGTAAGAGTTAGTTATTAATAAGGCAAAACTAGCTTATGCATGCAAATGAAGCAAGTTTGTAACAATTATCGACGTTGAAATAATAAATCCCATACTCCATGTCCCAGTCGATGACCTCGTTGTTCAAACTTGGTTAAGGGACGGTAGTCCGGCCGTGGAATAAAATCATCTGATGTGCTGGTATTGATAAAATCATGACTTGCTGAAAGATCCTGCAACATTTGTTCTGCATAATCCTGCCAGTCGGTTGCCATATGCAGAAAACCGCCCGACTGAATTTTTTGTGCCAGGACGTCAACAAAAGCTGGCTGGATAATTCGACGTTTATGATGACGTTTTTTATGCCATGGATCCGGGAAGTAGAGTTGCACTCGATGCAAAGCATTATCCGCAACTTGATTTTTGAGTAATTCCACTGCATCCGTGCAGGCCACCCGCACATTAGTTAAATTATTCTCTTCGATAGCTTTTAGTAGTTGTCCCACACCTGGTCGATGCACCTCCACCCCGATGAAGTCGTTCTCCGGTTGTTGTATGGCCATTTCAATCAGCGATGCGCCATTCCCAAATCCGATTTCAAACACCACTGGAGCTTTACGCCCAAACAGAGTTTGCATATCAATAGGTTGGTTATCGGCTTCAATGCCAAACTTAGGCCATAAAACATCCAGTGCTTTTTGTTGACCGGGGGTTAAGCGACCCTCACGTTTCACAAAGCTTTTTACCTGACGGAGGCGTTTACCTTCGGTCATTTAATTCACCTTTACAATTAAGTGGTAACTCATCGATATGTCGATGAAAAACAGCGTGACATCATACCGAAGCACTACTGGAAAATCCTTATGGCGATGTATTTAACTGTCGCAGTTTGTAAAAGTTAATGGTCTAAATGCCAATGGTGTGCAGATTTTAGCGTTGGGAAGTTGTCATATAAATCACAAATTATTAAACAGCTAACCCAGTATTTTTCTGCTATTGATGCGGTACGACAACCAAAAAACCAAAAGCAGGTATTTGAGCATTAAGATGATATAAGCCCAGAAACAGTGCGAAAAAGAGTGATAAGGACTATAATGCGCTGTCTGAATATTAGATCTGATGGATAAACGCCGCTGCAATCAAGCGGCCTCAAATCCCGCTACTTCGATAGTACAAGTAAACGAAAGAGAGACTTAACTTTATGGTTCATCCAGTTTTAGACTCGCTCACCAACGAAGTGATCGAAAGAAGTAAAAAAACTCGCACGGCTTATCTTGCTCGTGTTGACGAAGCTGCAGGGCAGGGTCCTCATCGTCTGACGCTTGGCTGTGGTAATCTGGCTCACGGTTTTGCTGCTTGTGCAGCAACTGAAAAAAGCGATCTGGCTGGTGACAAAAAAGCCAATATCGGCATTATTTCAGCTTATAACGATATGCTTTCTGCACATCAACCGTATAAGGACTTTCCGCCGCTTATCAAAGAGGCTGCCAACGAAGCTGGTGGGGTTGCCCAGTTTGCTGGTGGTGTCCCGGCGATGTGTGATGGTATTACCCAGGGTTATCCGGGTATGGACTTGTCGCTGTTCAGCCGTGATGTCATCGCAATGTCCACAGCTGTCGGCCTAAGTCATAATATGTTCGATGCCGCAATGATGCTGGGTGTCTGTGACAAGATCGTACCTGGCTTGTTAATTGGCGCATTGAGCTTCGGTCATTTACCGACCATCTTTGTGCCAGCAGGTCCAATGCCTAGTGGTCTGCCGAATAAAGAAAAAGTTCGTATCCGCCAATTGTTTGCTGAAGGCAAGGTAGGTCGCGAAGAACTGCTTAAAGCAGAGTCAGAGTCTTACCATAGTCCAGGTACCTGTACCTTCTACGGTACGGCCAACAGCAACCAGATGATGGTTGAAATCATGGGGCTGCATTTGCCGGGTGGAACGTTTATCAATCCTAATACCCCGTTACGTGATGAATTAACGAAAGAAGCAGCCCGTCAGGTATTGAAATTTACCGCGCTGGGCAACGATTACCGTCCAATCGGTCATATGATCGATGAAAAAGCGATTCTTAATGCGATTATTGGTCTGCTGGCGACGGGTGGTTCAACGAACCATACCATGCACATTGTTGCAGTTGCCCGGGCTGCCGGTATCTTAATCAACTGGGATGATTTTGATCGTCTGTCGCAAATCATTCCTTTATTAAGCCGTGTCTATCCAAACGGCAGTGCCGATGTGAATCACTTCCAGGCCGCTGGTGGTATGGGCGTGTTAATTCAGGAATTATTATCACAGGGCTTGTTACACGAAGACATCATTACGGTTGGTAATGAAAAAGGCTTGAAACAATACAGCCGCGAGCCAAAAATCATTGATGGCAAACTGATTTGGCAGGAAGGTCCAAAAGAATCTCTGGATAAAGAAGTTATTGGCACGGTTGAACAACCATTTGCCAAGTCAGGTGGTGTACATCTGATTAAAGGTAATCTCGGACGTGGTGTATCGAAAGTTTCTGCGGTAGATGTTGAGCATCGTGTTGTAGAAGCACCTGCTTTAGTATTTGACGATCAGGACGATGCCGTTGCTGCATTCAAAAATGGCGAACTGGAAAGAGACGTTATAGTGGTATTACGCTTCCAGGGACCAAAATCCAATGGTATGCCGGAACTGCATAAACTCAGTTCACCACTGGGTGTACTACAGGATCGTGGATTTAAAGTGGCGCTTGTCACTGACGGTCGTATGTCTGGTGCGTCGGGTAAAGTACCGTCTGCCATTCAAATGTGTCCTGAATCTGCAGAAGGTGGTCCACTGACCCGAATCAAAGATGGCGATATTATTCATCTTGATACCGAAAGAGGCATTATGAATGTGCTGGTAGATGATGAAGAATTTAACGCCCGTCTGTCTTGCATGATGGCTAATACTGAACATCATTACGGTAGCGGTCGCGAATTGTTTGACAGTTTCCGGGCAGGCGTTTCTTCAGCTGAAGAAGGCGCTATCAATATGTTCAACGTTGAATAATCTTCACCAGAATTAGGGATATCTATTTTTTATGAGCAAAACGATTCACGAAATTATGCAAGTTTCACCGATTGTCCCGGTGATGGTTATTAATAATGTTGAACATGCAGTGCCATTGGCCAATGCGTTGGTCAAAGGCGGCCTGAAAGTATTGGAAATCACGCTGCGTACTGATGCAGCGCTTGAGTCCATCCGTCGTATCAAAGCTGAAGTGCCAGATGCGATTGTCGGTGCAGGCACCATTATCAACATCGAAACGTTAAATGCAGCGATTGATGCGGGTGCAGAATTTATTGTCAGTCCTGGTACCACAGACACATTGATTGAAGCGGCATTAAAAACGGGTGTACCTTTATTACCGGGTGTAGCCAATCCTAGTGAAGCCATGCGCTTGTTAGAGCGAGGCATTACCGCAATGAAATTCTTCCCGGCTGAAGCGGCTGGTGGTGTACCCATGCTGAAATCTATTGGTGCACCAATTCCACAAATTCTGTTCTGCCCAACCGGCGGTGTCAGTCAGAAGAATGTGAAAAACTACTACAGCTTACCTAATGTAGGTTGCGTAGGCGGTTCATGGATGTGCGCAGCGAATCTGGTAGAAGCGGAAAACTGGGATGAAATCACCCGTTTAGCGGCTGAAGCCATTGAGCTTGCCACTAACTAAAACTCACTGGGTTTGGTTAGATTAAAACCGGGCTGGTTTATCAGCCCGGTTTTTTTATGTTCTTAGATCACTATGCCGCGTTCCAGCCAGTCCTCTATCAACTGTTTTGCCCCTTGTGTCACCACTTCTGGGTTAGGATGCTGCAACACCTCAGCAATAGCTTCAGCGGCTTGCTGGCCAGTCTGACCCTCATTTAATAGATCAAGTAACCGTGCACTAACGGGATTAAGCTCAATAAACTTCACCTGATCATCAGCATTTCGATATAACAACAGAAAAAACGGCGTTTCGGCAGCTTTATCAGGCAGATTATCCGGCGCGATTTGATGCACGGGGTAATCATAGGCAAAGGTCCAGCTTAGGGGAGAGCGTTGCAGAGAGAGTTGCAGGATATCTTGCTGTTCACTCACTTCACGCTTCACAAAATCCGCATTGGCAATTCCCAGAGCCAACTCTGCCCATTCGTAATGGGCAAGCTCAGCAATATAAGGCATGGTTTGATACTGCTGCGGATGTTGTTCGAGATAGTGAACAAACTCGCGGGCAATATCATTAAATAAGGGTGAACTGCACCGATGCTCACGGATAAAATCACGTGCCAGTTGATGCCAGGCTGTTTCGCCCAGAATTTGTTTCAATACCGGACAGGCCGTGCTTAAGAAGCTTTCAATATTGTTATAAATCAGTCGCCGATAAATCGCCATGCGCCGCGATTCAACATCGGCAGGCTCGGGAACAGAACTTGGATCACGCAGATGGGCGGTGAACTGCTGCTGGGTAGTTTTAAAATCAGGCGCTTGCTGCATGTTCAGATCGATATTGTGATTGGATATCTCGAATGTGAGCGACTTCTTCAAACAGCGTGCTCAGAGCAGGGATATTAAAATCCCGTTCGAGTAATGTCGGAATCACTCCATTCTGCTGGTAAGTATGTTCAAGCAGTTGCCAAACCGGATCAATTACATCTGCGCCATGGGTATCGATAATAAGATCTTCGGCTTCATTATAGTGACCGGCAATATGCATGTAAGCAATACGTTTACTGTTAATCGCGTCAATATAAGCCTTAGCGTCATAACCGTGATTAATACTGTTTACATAGACGTTATTCACATCAAGTAACAGCTCACAATCGGCTTTTTCCAGTATCGAATTGATAAATTCAATTTCTTCTATCTGTCGACCCGGTGCCGCGTAGTAGGAGACATTCTCGATAACCAGTCGGCGTTGCAGAATATCCTGAACCCGAAGAATACGGTCAGCGACATGCTTAACAGCTTCGTCAGTGAACGGTATGGGCATCAAATCGTAAAGGTGACCCTCATCACTGCAATAGCTCAGGTGCTCACTGTAGAGACGAACCTGATGCTGTTCCAGAAATTGTTTGATACGTTTTACAAATGCTTCATCCAGCGGAGCAGGGCTGCCAAGTGATAACGAAAGCCCATGACACAGCATCGGAAAGCGTTCACTAAATGCCCGCAGTTTTTTGCCCAGCCGACCGCCCATTTCCATCCAGTTTTCCGGTGCGACCTCAATAAAGTCGATAGGCGGGTGGTCCAGCTGCATAATTTCATCAATGAAACTGCGTCTTAAACCCAGACCAGCTCCATTAACTGCATAACCTTGTGATCTCATGCTGAAACTCTTATTCATAACGTTAGTTAAAGAGACTCATAGCGCTGCGATTTGTTACAACTGCATTGCCAATCGGGTTATTCCTTGTCTGGAATTTCAAACATAGCGCGATCCACACCCACGTTTCCGGTTTTTGCATCAAATAAATAGACTACCGCTTTGTAGTGGCCGGGTTCGGTAATCGTGGTTTTACCACTGAACATGCCAGCTGGGCCGGTAAAGTTCAGTGTTACTTCATCAATCGTTTCTTCATCACGCATCAGAATAGCTTTGGCTTCATAATTATCTGCCTGCCAATGGCCGTCTTTAGTGATAGGGCAACCGCAAAGCAATGAAGCTTTGGTATAAATATCCACCTGACCATTCTCCAGAACCCGGGTCCAGGCATCTACAATAAAGCCAGTCATAGTAATGATAATGCCATCACCCAGAATATCCTTTCCAGGCACCACCCAACTGGTCACACTGGCTTCCTGATAAGCCTGCTGATAACCATAAGGTCCGATTAATTTGAATCGCAGTAATCTTGGCGCATCAATATCCACTTTTGCTAAAAAACCGGCAGTTTTATCATCTGTCTGCCGTTCGCCACGTTTTAACGGGTTTTCGATAAGCACAGCTGTATCGCCAGTGCCACCGTTAATCCATCCTTCATCGAGAATTTCACCTGTTTCAGCATCTTCAACAATGGCGCGGATACCGCCGACACTGGTGCCAATGAACTTCGAATCAACCGCTTTCGCTCTGACCATGATCTCTGTTTCTGCAGCAATTGCAGACAGGCTGACCATCATTAGCGCGATAATTACCCAAAAGCGTGTATACATGTCTTTCCCCCTCCAGACCTGTGTTATTTAATCAATCAGCATCATTCGATGCCGCAGACCAGGCATCATAGCCCCCAATCATTGAATAGACATTGGTAAAACCAAGCTGTTGCAAGGTTGCTGTTGCCAATGCACTGCGACCGCCTGATTTGCAATACACCACGATAGGACGCGTTTTATCCTGAAAATCCGGATGCGTCTCTATTGAAAACTCCAGCATGCCGCGTGGAATATGTCTGGCATCAGCGATATGACCCTTAGCGAACTCTTCAGGCTCACGTACATCCAGAGCAATGCTGTCATCATCCAGCATTTGCTGTGACTGGGAAACACTGATTTGCTGTATGGATGCCTTTGCTGCCTGTACCAGATCCGATGCTGTTTTTGCCATGCGATACTCCTGAATGATTTAAATCTGTGACCATAGTAATCATTAATAGTTGTCAAAGAAACCAATTGCTTGATAACCCAATTGCGGGTTGCGCTGTTACAATGTTTTTCCTTTAATTTTGTAACCCAGCTGAACCAACATCTGCCAAAGCCATAATCCGTTATGACCTAATCCAGAATGTTATATCAGTGCCTGAGACAATTATGCTGGCCTATATTATTCGCCGTATCCTGTATGCCTTTCCTATACTGCTGGGTGTTAATGCACTGACTTTTGCATTGTTTTTTATGGTGAATACGCCAGATGATATGGCGCGAATGCAATTGGGCGAACGTTACATTACCGAACAGGCGATTACGACCTGGAAACAGGAACGCGGTTACGATCGGGATTTGCTGTGGAATGAATCCGCTGACGGTTTCGAAAAATTCACCGATACCATTTTTTTCGATAAATCGCTGGCGCTATTCAGCTTTGAATTTGGTCAGGCCGATGATGGACGAGATATTGGTGACGATATCAAAACCCGCATGTGGCCCAGTCTGGCGATTGCCATTCCGGTATTTATTGTTGGTTTGCTGGTCAATATTACCTTTGCGTTGATGATGGTATTTTTTCGAGCTACCTATGTTGATCTCGGCGGGGTAGTGCTATGTGTCGTTTTAATGTCGATATCCAGTCTGTTTTATATTATCGCCGGGCAGTTTGTCATCGGCAAAGTCATGCAGTTGGTACCCATCTCGGGCTTCGGTGAGGGATTCAGCACGATAAAATTCCTGATTTTACCGGTAGCGATTGGTATTGTTTCAGGTATTGGCTCGGGCTCGCGCTGGTACCGTACTTTATTTCTGGAAGAAATTTCCAAGGATTACGTTCGCACAGCCCGAGCAAAAGGTTTATCAGAAGTACGGGTTTTGTTTCAACATGTGTTGAAAAACGCGATGATTCCAATTCTGACTGGTGCGGTAGTGGTAATACCAACCCTGTTTATGGGCAGTCTGATTCTGGAGTCATTCTTTGGTATTCCAGGCTTGGGTAGCTATACCATTGATGCTATTCATGCCCAGGATTTTGCCATTGTGCGAGCCATGGTGTTTCTTGGCTCAGTCTTATATATCGTAGGTCTGTTACTGACCGATATTTCCTACACTTTTGTTGATCCACGGGTACGAATGGATGGCTGATTCAAATATTGATATACGCATCCGCGCTTTACAATGTCTTTTGATTAATGATGCCGCTGATAAAGCGCTGCAGACACGGAAAATGGCTGTTGAATGCCGCGAACAAGGTTATGTCATTCAGCATCAGCCATTGGATGTTCCAGCGATCCCAGGCAGGCCGGATAAGCCCGACCTGGTCTCGCCACGTGACTTACCCCGGCGACGTAATAATCAGCAGACCGGTCATACCACGTTGATTCACGCCATTTGCCATATCGAGTTTAATGCCATTAATTTAGCGTTGGATGCCATCGCTCGTTTTGCCAATATGCCAGATGATTTTTATCGTGACTGGTTGCAGGTTGCCGATGAGGAAGCCAAACATTTTTCAATGCTCTCTGCACATTTACAGCAGGCAGGGTATGCCTATGGAGATTTTCCGGCACATGATGGTTTATGGGAAATGGCACAGAAAACCCATCACGATCCATTAACCCGCATGGCACTGGTACCAAGGGTATTAGAGGCAAGAGGATTGGATGTAACACCTGGCATGATGAATAAACTGCGTGGCAGTGGTGATTTGGCAGCGGTAGAGATTCTCGAAGTGATATTGCGTGAAGAAATCGGCCATGTGGCAATTGGCACGCGTTGGTTTAATTATCTTTGTGAACAGCGTGATCTGGAACCCACCCACACATTCACGACCTTATTAAAAACCTACTTTAATGGTGAGATACGCGGGCCATTTCATATTGAAGCACGCAAACAAGCGGGTTTTAGCGATGCCGAACTGGATTGGTTAGAGTCTGCTGAGCAGAATTAATCATTGGCCGCTTCAGCAGCTTTGTTTTTCTTTTCCATCTCCGCTTTTTGCCGACGTGATTCTTTGGGATCTGCAATCAATGGCCGATAAATTTCAATGCGATCCTTTGGACTGAGCGTGGCATTCAATTTACAGATTTTGCCGAAAATCCCGACTTTATCTGTTTCAAGATTGATTTGTGGATAACGTTCCAGAATACCGGAGCGTTTAACGGCTTGCTCCACAGTAGTGTCATCCGGAACTTCCAATGACAAAATCACCTGCTCATCTGGCAGGGCGTAGGCCACTTCTACCGTTATTAATTCAGAATTAGCGTGTTCCATAAATTTCTCTGGCGCGTACACAAAAAGCTTCAACTAAGGAACCGGATATCTGGGTGAAGACCGGACCCAATGCCAAATCCAGCAGACGGGTGGAAAATTCAAAATCCATATCCAGCTGTACCCGGCAACCTTCATTATCCCCAATCGGGCTGAACTGCCAGAATCCTTCTAAATGACGAAATGGACCATCAATCAGCTCAATACGGATGGATTCACCATGTTGCAGGGTATTGCGGGTAGAAAATTCATGATGAATCCCCCCTTTAGCAATATCCAGCGTGGCACAAATCACCTTATCATTTTTACTGATAATTTTACTGTCACGACACCAGGGAAGAAAACTTGGGTAAGCTTCCACATCATTGACCAGATCAAACATCTGGTCCGGCGAATACATCACCAGTGAACTGCGCGTAATAGTTGTCATTGAGTATTTCTATTGACCTCTAATGAATGTAATCAAAAGATGAAATCCAGAACACCTGTCAAACTCACGAATACAACAAAAATCGCTATTGGTGTGACATAACGAACCAAAAAGCGCCATTCGTGATAAATCAGGTGGGATTTAATCCCCAACTCTTCCTGAGTACTGCGTTGCGACATGACCCATCCGGCAAATATCGCAATGAGCATGCCGCCCAAAGGCAACATAATATTGGCAGTCAGATAATCCAGCAACTCAAAGGCTGTCATATCAAGCCAAGTCCAGTCTTTCAACACATTAAATGAGAACAGACTTAACAGCCCTAACAGCCAGACCAATATACCCACCCAGATGCAGGCATTAAGCCGTTTTATCTCAAAGTTTTCCACCAGCCAGGTGACCACAGGCTCAACCAATGCAATCGCTGAACTCAGTGCTGCAAAAACCAGAAGCAAAAAGAACATGGCACCAAAAAATGCGCCATTCTCCATGTGCCCAAAGGCAATAGGCAGCGTTTCGAAAATCAGACTTGGCCCGGCGCCAGGAGACATTTCGTTGGCAAACACCAATGGGAAAATTGCTAATCCAGCCAGAATCGCAACAGCTGTATCCATAAACGAAATTGCCAGTGAAACTTTAAAAATTGAGGCTTTCTGAGGTAGATACGAGCCATAAACCATAATGGCACCCATACCAAGACTTAACGTGAAAAACGCGTGGCCCATCGCCGTTAGAATTCCTTCGGTGGTCAGCCTGGAAAAGTCCGGTTTGAACAGAAAGTTTACCGCTTGATCAAAATAGACCCCGGTTTGATATGCATAACCGACCAAAATCAGCAGGATTATAAATAAAGAGGGCATTAAAAAGCGTACCGATTTTTCCAAACCACGCTGGACACCACGGCTGACAATCAACATCGTTAACATCATAAAAATGGTATGCCAGGCCAAAAGCTTTTCAGGATCTTTCACTAGTGCCAGGTGCAGGTTACGCGCACCATCGGATGTCACGCCCTCAAATACTCCAAACAATAAACGTGGAACATAAGCCATTGCCTGACCAGCAATCACACTGTAATAGGAAAGGATTAAAAAGCCGGCCAAAACGCCAGCGAAACCAAGATATTTCCACAGGGAAGAAGCTTTTTCTTCTTCAGCTAGGCTTGCCAGACTGTTAAAAGGGTTTTGACGACCACGTCGACCAATCAGAATTTCCGCCATCATGATGGGAACACCGATGGCAAAGATACAGGCAAGATAAACCAGAACAAATGCGCCGCCGCCATATTCACCAGCAATATAAGGAAATTTCCAGATATTTCCGAGGCCAACAGCCGCCCCCGTTGCAGCGAGAATGAAGGCCCAGCGTGATGTCCACTCACCATGAACCGATTTTAACGGTCTACTCATATCACACTCATTAAAAATAAATAGTCTCGATTCTGGGCGAATTTCCTAAAATGCTCAAGCCAAGCAGCAATCTGCCCATGTATAATGCCGCGATGGCCACCAAGAAAAAACCACAAAACACAGATAACACTATTGCCCGTAACCGGAAAGCACGTCATGAATTTTTTATAGAAGAAAAATTCGAGGCGGGTCTGGTGCTGGAGGGATGGGAAGTCAAAAGCTTACGTGAAGGCAAAGCACAGCTGAGTGATAGCTACGTGCTGATTCGTCATGGCGAAGCGTGGTTAGCCAATGCATTGGTTACCGCATTGAAAACAGCTTCTACCCACGTCGTTCCAGAACCACAACGCGACCGTAAACTGCTGCTCAATCGTAACGAGTTAAATAAGCTGATTGGCGCAGTTGAGCGCAAAGGTTATACATTGATCCCTCTCGCGATGTATTGGAAGCGGGGCAAAGCCAAGGTCGAAATTGCGCTGGCTAAAGGCAAGCAAATGCACGACAAGCGCGCTACCATGAAAGAACGTGATTGGCAGCGCGATAAAGAAAGACTGTTTAAAAATATCTAAAGAGATCGTCACGGAACTTTAAAATCCGTATAATGACTAACGTACAACAGACCTTTGGGGGCGACCTGGCTTCGACGTGGGTTACGAAACCTAAGGTGCATGCCGAGTACTCCAGTTCTTCTCGTAAAAAAGATTGGAAAAATATAGTTGCTAACGATAACAACTACGCACTAGCTGCTTAATAACCAGTGAATGCCGTCCGACCAGATCCGTGCTTGTGCGTCTGGTATCGGGCGTCGACTCTCACAAGATCGTCTTGACGTATGCTTGGTACTGATTGACTAAAACCTAACAAGATCGCTTCATGTTTTCCCTGTTCATCGGGTAGCTTGAAGTTAAATTAATAGATGAAATAAGCATGTAGAGCTGAAGGCAGAGGATTCGCGGACGCGGGTTCGATTAGTAAAATGGTCGCCACGGGGAGTGATCCCCGTTGGAAAAAGAGAGCTCATACGGTGAACGCTAAGGAACAGGGGTTCTATGCCAACGCCGTCCGGTCAATGGGAAACCAGTAAGCCGGCTAGAGACTCATAGGTTCCTAACGAGAGTCATCTCAATGGAATACTAGGGTGGGTAGAAGATAAAACCGATACTCACAAACGCTCTCCATCTGATAGCGATATCAGATGAAGGAATAGTCCAGGCCTGAATGAAAATTCAGGAGTCACTGTCCCGCCGCCTCCACCATATATACAAAACAACCACCTTCGGGTGGTTTTTTTGTTTATAACTGATGAACCAGATCGTTATCTTTTTCAATTACAAAATGAGCTATTTGTCATAGTCGAATAAAGTAAATTTGCGAGACTTATGTTTCCTGTTGTTGTCTATGATTACCAATAAACAAACGTTCACCTATAAAAATTATGGCTAAGCCAATTAGCGATGCCCAGATCACCAGCATATCTTGTTGTATTTTTATCCAGATAAACGCTCCTAAGACGATGACATCCAGGCATATGGCTGTAATCAATATCGCACCATTGGCTTCAATATCATGACGAAGCCTACGATAGACGCCCCAATGAATGGCAATATCCATAATGATGTAGAAAATAGCGCCTAGCGAGGCAATGCGGCTTAAGTCAAAGAATATAGTCAGTAGCATGGCAAAGACGATTGTGTAGACCAACGTATGTTTTTGCACACTACCGGGCATACCGAAATGGCGATGGGGGACCAGTTTCATATCCGTTAACATAGCCAACATACGAGAAACGGCAAATACGCTGGCAATGACACCTGATACTGTGGCGGCGATCGCAAATGCCACGGTTATCCATAATCCCCATTGCCCAAAGGCTGGACGGGCTGCTTCAGCCAAGGAATAGTCTTTAGCTTCTACAATTTCTTGAATAGAGAGATTGCCACCGACCGCGAGCGTTACAAGCAAGTAGAGTACGACGCAAATACAAATAGAAATGATGATAGCGCGGCCCACATTTTTATGCGGTTCCTTAATTTCCCCGCCACTATTGGTAATGGTGGTAAATCCTTTATAGGCAAGAATACCCAGTGCTACGGCTGCCAAAAAACCACTAAAAGTGGTTTCTGAAGGAGAAACAGAGATGCTTTCGAAATTGAAACCAGAGGCATAGAGTCCACCACCAGCTAATAAGACTAGCCCAGCAATCTTGATAAAGGCCATAAAAAAAGCAAATGATTGAATAAATTTATTGCTGAGAATGTTGATTATAAAGGCAAAAAATAGCAGTCCTACGCCGAGGGCAGGGACGAGCCAACTACCTGGACCAACATCAAATAATTGTAGTGTATAGGTACCAAAGGTTCGAGCCACCAGACTTTCATTGATGACCATGGAGAAATACATTAAGAGGGCACAGGCACCGGTCATGGTAGTTTTGCCATAAGCTTTTTCCAAAAACATGGCGATACCACCCGCTGAAGGATAAGCATTAGACATTTTGACGTAGGTATAAGCACTGAATCCGGCTACGATCGCGGCCACTAAAAAGGCGAGAGGAAACCACTCATGGGCAAGTTCTGCGATCTGACCGGTCAGGGCGAATATCCCGGCACCGATCATCACCCCGGTTCCCATTGATACAGCGCCCCATAAAGTCAGGCTGTTTTTTTGATAACTCGCTTTTTTATTCTCTCCTGAATTCTCTGCCACTGATCGCTCCTTAAAATGGGTGCTGATGAGTTAACGGTTTTTATTAGAATTAAGAAAGAGCTAAATGCTTAAGCTAACTGAACTAAAATAGACTGTAGAAACATTTTATTGATTAAGTCAGCTGATTTTTTATAAGGCAAAACAGATAAGTCAAAATCTAAGGATCAAAAAAATTAACCGATGTTAGATAATGTTAATAGATGTCATGCTCACTTGGTAAACGCACAAGTGATAAGAAAATATCTGCCCGTTGTCATTCGAACTCGAATGACAAGATTTAACTCGTATGATTACCTTAGGTGAAATTTATTTCGCTGGCAACTTCCATTTGGGTCGAATGTAATGACAGGTATAGCCCGTTGGATAATGTTGCAGATAATCCTGATGTTCGGGTTCTGCTTCCCAGAAATCACCGACAGGTTCTACTTCGGTAACAACTTTGCCGGGCCATAATCCAGATTGGTTTACATCTTCAATCGTCTGCTTGGCAATTTCGGCTTGCTCATCGTTGGTGTAATAGATCGCTGAACGGTAACTCATGCCCCGATCATTGCCTTGTTGATTTGGCGTGGTTGGATCATGGATCTGAAAGAAAAACTCCAGTAACTGTCTGTAAGTAATCTGCTCAGGATTAAAGATTATTTCAATGCCTTCAGCATGTGTGCCATGGTTTGGATAAGTGGCATTTGGAATATCCCCGCCGGTGTAGCCGACCCGCGATGAGATAACGCCTGGTAATTTACGAAGTAAATCCTGCATACCCCAGAAACAGCCACCGGCCAGTACAGCACGTTCAGTATTTGTCTCGCTCATTTTGTTTCACCTAAGGTTTCTGAAAACAGATTTTTAAACTCGTCGTAACCTTCTGCTTCAAGCTCTTCAACGGGAATAAACCGCAGGGATGCTGAGTTGATGCAATAACGCATGCCACCGGCTTCTTCAGGGCCATCAGGGAAAACATGACCTAAATGACTATCGCCATGCACTGAGCGAACTTCTACACGGCGCATGCCCAGGCTTTCATCAAAATTTTCGTTCACATTTTCATTCTGCACTGGACGGGTAAAACTTGGCCAGCCGGTTCCGCTATCAAACTTATCAACCGAAGCAAATAAGGGCTCACCAGAGACAACATCCACATAAAGTCCGGCTTCGTGATTATCCCAATAGGCATTGTCGAATGGCGGTTCAGTACCACATTGCTGGGTTACGTAATGTTGTTCAGGTGTGAGTTGTTCAACGATATTGGTCGATTTTTTATAATCTTTCATTGGAGTTAGCCTCTTTGCTTATTAGCTTGGACGTTTTATAAACACTATAGGCAAATTACAGTGCTGTTTGTTCACAAGAGTGTTTGGATTAATTAATTGAGCAACCAGACAGTTCAATAAGCTTTTGCTGGATGCTGCCAGCACTGCATATCAGGTGGGGTATGAAAGCCCATCACAATTCAGTCGTGAATATGTCCGTATGTTTGGACATCCACCAAAACGGGATATGATGCTTCTCCTAAGCGAGCGACCAATTGCCTGATTAAATTAACCACTAACAATCAGCTTCAACTACCTCAATACGGCCAACATCTTCATTATTTTTATCGGAATAGACATAAACAAGTTTCGCACCCGCCTTTAGAACAGGCTGCATATCAGCATTCCTGCAGAGGCTGGCGAGTAATTTGGGTTTGATATCCTCAAGTACTGCCGTCGGATTCACATCGTCTATAGTGATATTGGTTAATGAATAATAATAAGTCATCAAATCACCGGGACCGGCTAAAGCCTTATTAAGCTGGGTTTCGTCATCAATTTTGATGGGCGCTCTGGAATTAATTAATTTTTCAGCCTCCATAAAACCTTCCTCGATCGATGCCTCGGTAGGCAGTTCCTGATCATTGTCAGAGGTTAGGTAAGGTGAAGGTGTATTTATTAAACGCGAAGCTATCATGATAATAGCAACGAACAGAATTATGCCGATGACGAAAAGTAACTTTTTATTCATTATGCTGCCCGGTGTCTTTTTGAGGTTTAAGGATAAATAGAATCCTTGCAAGCATACCGATGCATCACTCAAATACAAAATTATCTACAGGGCGCCATTCTCATGGTTAGCGACCGATTACGCCACCATCATCTTTGGTAATAAGTACCGTAGTAGAGCGCGGACGGGTTCTGCCATCACTGGCTGGATAGCTCAGCCCAGGATGCTGAATGTTTACCCACATCGCTGTATAGTCCGGGCTCCAGGTAATCCCGGTAATTTCACACCCCCTGGGGCCAACCATAAATCGTTTAATTTCCCGAGTTTCGGGGTTGGCACATAACATTTGATTACAGCCCATGTTTTCCATCACAGGATCGTCATCATCGTAATCCGTCAGAATCCACAAACGGCCATCCTGATCGAAGCCTAAGCCATCGGGCGAAGAGAAGATATCGCCCTCGATATTACCAACTAAATGCTCAGCAACCCGCTTGCCATCAGCATTCTGTGAACCGGATTTTTCACCCGCCACCACAAATAATTCCCATTGAAAGGTTATAGCCGCTGGATTGGCCTGATCTTCCTGTATCTTGATAATCTGTCCATGACGATTATCGGGACGGGGATTGGCGGCATTGAGAACGAATTCTGTGCCACGCAGGTGATTATTGGTTAACGTGACGTAGACATCGAGATTATGTGGATTCACCGTTGCCCATTCAGGTCTATCCATAGGCGTTGCGCCTAATTGATCTGCTGCAGCACGTGCATTCACCAATACTTCCGCCTGGCTGGGAAAGCCATTTTCTGCGGTTAAACCTGAGTGACCATGCACTAATGGCAACCAGCGACCTGAACCATCATTATTAAAACGGGCAACATACAACGTGCCACGGTCGAGCATGTCTCGATGTTTTTCAGGTTGAGTTTTATCAAAGCGCTGTTCTGGCACAAACTTATAGATATATTCACCACGGGTATCATCACCCGAGTAAAAAGCCATTTGCCCATTTTCAGCTATGGCTGGCGCGACACACTCACGACAGAATCGACCAAAAGCAGTACGTTTTATCGGTTTACTGTCAGGATTAAAAGGGTCTATTTCCACCACCCAGCCAAAGCGATTTGGTTCGTTAACAAAACCTTGATGGGGAAGGGTTTTATTGGGCGTCGCATCAAACCGATTATCAATCGTATTCCAGCCGTATTTTTTAGCTTCTTTACCCGTTGATAATCCATAGCGACGATGTGAGGTACGAGACTGATAATCGGCCACATCCTGATTTACAAAATAGTTATGCCAGTTTTCTTCACAAGCCAGATAAGTGCCCCATGGGGTAAAACCATTCGAACAATTGTTCAGGGTGCCGATGATTTCCATCGCAGCAGGATCATCGACAGTTTTTAACAAGTCATGACCTGCCAATGGTCCGCTTACTTGCATTGCTGTCATCGCTGAAATACGACGGTTATAAACAGAAGGGTAGACGCGTTGCCATTGACCTTGTGAATCTTTTTTCACTTCAATCACACTGACGCCATGGGCAGCCTGTTCTTTTTTAACATCATCTAAACGACGTTTACCATCGACAAAAGTAATTCCGTCCTTATGTAGCGTCGGATTGACATACTCATGGTTAATCACCAACAAACCGCGATTATTGTCGTCTGGAAAAGCAAAAAAATGCATGCCATCATGATTTTGACCGGCCTGTTTTAATTGTTCCTGCCAGCTGTTTGTGGCGTCCGCCTGCCATTCTGTTGCACCGGTGACCACCGGATCTCCCCAGGAAAAAAATGGTTTTGCCTGATAGCCATCAGCCACAACAACACGATCAAACCCAGGATCAGTTTGAGGCTGGATGCTGTTAAAGCCAATAAAGGGGATATTCAGATTGTTTTTGCCTGCAGCAAATACCAGATTTGACGATAAATTGAGTCCAAAGAAGCCCAATGCCGCAGCATTTAAACTGCCTTTGAGCATTTGACGCCGAGACAACACTACTTGATTTAAATTGGGTTCGGCACTGTTATTAATGGCGATATCATCATGTGCTGACATCTGTTGATGAAAGTCGGAAACGCAAGGCTTATTCATAGAAAGTTTATTTTTCATTGGTTGATACGATATTCAAAAGTATTAAGTACGTTATTCACTGCTACCGCATTTCCATTCACCATTCTGGGTGAGTATCGAAAGGTTTTGGCGGCTTCTAAAGACGGCTTTTTAAACAATGGGTGGCAGTTTTCCAGGACTTCAGGTGTTTCCACTTTACCTTGGGTATTGACGGTATAACGCACCGTGCAATCACCTTCCAGGCCTTTTCGTAATGCGCCACGAGGATATTCTGGAGCCTGTTTTTCTATTGGTTTATAGCGCTCAACCGAAAATGGCTCACTAGCTTCAGCGCTGGCGATCACATCCTGCTTAACCGGTGTCCTCGCAGCGCTAGCGGTCGTTTTGGTTTGCTGCGCTAAGGCTGGTTTAGAAGGTTTTTCAGGTTGTTGGATAGTCTTTTCGACGATCTGTTTTTCTGGCTCAGCCTGCTTTTGGTTAATAGGTTTTGGTGTAACTTTTTCAGGTATTGGCTTTTCTTCAACCCGTTTAAAAGCCAGTTCATTCTGAACCACGGGTGTTGGTTCAGGTTTTTGCACCACGGGTGGGGGATCAAACACAGGTTGAGTCGGTTCCGGGATAGTCAGCGGAACCGGCTCAACCGGTTTGATTTCAGGGGCAGGCTTTGACAGCCTTAACATTTGAATTTTAATCGTACTCAGTTTTGGCTCATCCTGCTGAGCAGGTGTCCATGAGTTCAATAACAATCCGGCCATTGCCAGATGAAATAAACCGACCAGTAATAATGTCGATGTTTTTACTCCATCATCCTCTGCTGGTGGCGTTAAAAAACGATCATCATAGAATCCTGCATCAGTCATCAGGCGACTCCGTGATCAGCCCTACATCTTCTATGCCGACTTGTTGTAAAGCCGCAATGGCTTTGACGACAGACGCATAATCAGTTGCTTTATCACCGCGAATGAAGAAAAGTAAATCAGGATGCTGCAGCCTGATCTGATCAATTTTCATCACCATTTCGTCCAACGTGACCGCCTGATCTGAGCGTGATTTGATATCTACCTCAGACCCCACATTCCAGTAATAACTGCCGTCAGCCACGACCGATAAACTCAAAATGGTTTTTTGACTATCCGTGGGTAACGCTTTGGCTGCAACTTTAGGCAGTTCAAGTTTGACGCCTTGTACCAGCAAGGGTGCAGTGACCATAAATATGACCAGCAGCACCAGCATCACATCGATATAGGGCACCACATTCATTTCAGCTTTGAGGGCGTGTTTGGTAACAGGTTTTCTTAACATGATGAATTCACGCGACTTTAGCTAATGGAGTGCGATGCATAACCCGCTGTAATCGGGTGATAAATTCATTACCAAAATGATAATAACGGGTACTTAATGCGCCAGCACGTTTGCTCAATTGATTGTAGGCAACAACAGCGGGTATTGCAGCGAACAAGCCAATCGCTGTGGCGATAAGCGCCTCAGCAATACCGGGTGCAACAGTATTTAACGTGGCTTGTTCAACTTGAGATAAGCCAATAAATGAATTCATGATGCCCCACACCGTACCAAACAGACCGATATAAGGGCTGACTGAACCGATAGTGGCTAAATAAGAAAGTCCTTTTTCTAATTCAACTTCCTGTTCACCAATATTAACCAGCATTGCCCGCTCGACATTTTCGACAATTTCATCTTGTGGCACAGCATTCAGTTGTTGATATTTTTCATACTCCAGCCAACCTGCTTGATAAATAGCCGGAAGTGCCTGGTAAACAGACTGATTATTCGCTGCCGAATCCAGTTTCGTGATATCTGCTGTTTGTCTGAACTGTAGCTGGAATTGACGGTTTTGTTTTTCCAGACAGCCCAGTACCTTGGATCGCCAGATAATCAAATACCAACTCACCATAGAAGCTAAAACCAGAATAATCATCACGATTTTTACCAGCAGGCTGGCATCACTCACCAAGCCCCACATGGTCATTTCATGCATTGTAGATTCCATGAGTGACTCCTTATTTCTTAGTCGCTGAAAGGCCCAGTTGGTCAGCGATATCTGACCACGGCACATATTTGAAATTTTGATTTTCTACCGGCATCCGGTTGCGTCCGTCCTGCACCACCAACATGCCTAGATGCCAGGGTTCACCCAGATTGACGCTGGTCACATCCAGTCCATCGGTTTCAGAAACACCATCAATCCCTAAATCCGTATTAAAGCCCACCCGGAAAACACCTCGGTAAGCAAATGGGGGGAGGGCATCGAGCACGACGTAACTATCATTACCCTGACTGGATATGACCAGATAATCCTCACCTTGGGTTTGATATAAGCTCAGACCTTCAATATCAGCTTTGAGATGTTCACTGACTGACATGACTTCAGTTAATGTGGCTGCTTTATTAGATCTGGCATCCAAGGCCCATACCGCTTTATTTTCTTCACCGACAAACAAACGATGGTTTTTATCGTCCGCGACACAGCCTTCGGGTTGGGATCTCAAGCTAAATTCACGCACCAGTTCAGCATCAATCTTGCCGTGGTTATCCTGAATGCGATATTGGAAAAAACGACCGTCTTTATCATTCACAATGGTGTAAATATCACCCGCATGATTTTTATACATACACAAGCCGTAGATATCCTGACTTGCCGTCGGCACTTGGCCTAACTCACTGACGACTCCCGAGGCGGGGTCAATGGCAAACACATGTAATGAGTTGTGGTCACGATTACTGGCGACAGCTAAATCAATTTTTTGACCGTTTAAGTTAAAACCCGATCGCACATCGACATTGTTAACCCGACCTACCGCCAGGTGTTGTTGCGTTTTCCCTTTCAAGTCATACACCACTAAACCACCTTGTTTATCGGTGCCTAAAACTCGACTTTGTTGAGGATTTTTAGGATGAACCCAGATGGCCGGATCATCAGCTGCATCACCTAAACTTGGCACAGGCTCAGTTTGTAGTTGAGGTTTTATCACCGGAATCGTCGCTGCTTGAGCGGTGTCCTGATAATTCCAGGGCAAGCTGAATGTCGCCATACCGTCATCATGTTTAATGCGAATGGTTAATTGCTTATCGTTTAGTCGAGCACTGATATTTTCTGGATCAGAGAGGTTTGTTAATGGGTAGCTTGCAAGCGAATGCCAAACGCCATCGTTATTTTGATAGGCATGTAAAGTCTTAGCTTCTGAATCAAGTACCAGTAAACCACCAGGTACCAATGCCATTCCTGCTGCACTTTGTGATAACTGTCCAAAGGGTTGCATTAATGCGACAGGATTACGGATAAGGTCTGCCTCAGGATGTGCCTGGTAGGCCCAGATCCCAACGTTTTCTTCATTGGTATACATCACTGATTGTTGATCATCGACCTGACAATATTCACTGTTGGGTGGCGTGCTCAAGCGACGGATTAATTTAGGCTGCGCCACTGAAGTGTTAGCATCAGAAACCAACCATTGCTCACCATGGCCTTCTTCGCCAACCAGAAACATAAAGCCATTATGGGCTTCATCCTGATACAGGCAGACACCATCAATTTTAAAGGCCGGTTGCGGTATATAAACGGGTTGATTCCACTGTTGGGTGGTTTTATCAAATATCGCCACCATGGCTTGCTGACGATCCACATCTACCGTAGCAAGCAACAGCCCTTTATGAATAAATCGGTGGTCTATACTGCCAAAGTTACCTTTTAACAGGCTGAGTTGCTGGCCTTGTTTATCTTCAATGACAATGCCCTTATGTTCATAAGACAGCAGGCTATCGGCCTTAGGCATCATCTGATGTTTCATTAACAGTTGGGCAGCTTCAATTTGCTCATTATTATTTGAAACTGATAGCAGCTCAGCGTTTGCTATGACGTTAAAAGGGGCTGTCAGCATGCAAGAAGCCAGTGCGGTCAGTTTTAGCTTGAATTGGTTTTTTTTCATTTGCTTCACTTTAAAGTTGATAATCAAGATGGTTTTAGAAATTGGTTAACGTAAAACCAAGCTTGATGGTCGGACCGTATTCTTCATATTGCGCGTTATATGAACTGCTGCGGTTGTAGACATAGAAACTTTCGTCAGTGATATTTTTCACTTCCAGGCTGATTTGAGCATTTTTAGTCAAGAAATAGCTGGCGCCGAAATCCAAAAATACTTGTGAATCAACATATTGATCCAGTGCTTCATCATCAATGGCAGCCACTTCGGATAAATAAGACGATTTATAGTTGGTTGATAAACGCATGCTCAGCTTGTCGTTTTCCCAACCGATCATCAGATTACCCACTTGTTTTGATTGACCCGGAAGATCGATGCTACGTGTTTGTCCAAGTCCTTCTATTTCAGCATCGGATTGACTGAAGGTCGCATTAGCACCCACTAACAGGCCATTCCAGGGTGCGGGTAACCAACTGAGCTTTTGAGAGTAGGCGAGTTCGATGCCGTAGACCTCGGCTGAATCACCATTGGCAAATGTTACCGCTTCATCAAAGTCGGCGAATAAGCCAGTGCCGGAAACATCGGTGTTATACACAAAGTCGGAAATATCTTTATAGAAAACATAGGCTGAAACCGCACCGGCTCGACCCATATAATGTTCAATGCCGAGATCCAGGTTTTTAGAGGTCATCGGATCTAAGTCAGGATTACCAAAGCTGGCACTGTCGCCACTTTCGATTGAGAACCCTGGAGCAAGTGCTTCAAAGGTAGGCCGAACAACACTATTGGTCCAGGCCGCACGAATTTGTGTTTTATCATCTAAATAATAAGTGCCATGCAAACCAGGCAACCAATGGTTGTAGCTGTTTTTACTCGAAATGCTTTGGTAATCACCATCTCTTATTCCGGTACCTTTAGCCTTAAAGCGAGTGCCTTCATAACGCAGGCCAGCGATGATAGTCCAGTCATCCAGATCCAGGGTATTCATCACATAAGCCGCGTTAATGTCTTCATTCATCACATAATCATTAATACGTGATTCTTCTTCATTAACGTTATCGGCTTTATTTAATTTGTTCAGTAACGCCTCAACCGCCGAGCTGCTGATGCCGTTACCAAATTGATTCAAACTATAATCTACATTTCCAGCGCTATATGCCGCCAAATTGGTGTCATTTGTACCGAAATCTTCAAATTCCCAGGCTTCTAAATCATTATCTTTTTCACGACGTGATAATTTGCCACCAAATTTGACTTGTGATGCATAGCCTTGAAAATCAAAATCTCTGGCAAGATCAAACTTGATGTTTTTTTCAGTATCGGTGGTTTTTTGCTCTTCCCATTCCACGCTATCCAATTCAAAACTGTTGGGATCATAATAATCTGCACCAGCATTCAGCGTGGGTTTAGAGGTACTGCTATAGCCGACACCATCAAAATCGCCAACAAATTTGGCGCCGGCAATATGACCGGGTGAATCTTCACTGGCGCGGCTGTAACCCACTTGTCCATTGATCGTCCACAAGTCGATGGTTTTTTCTCCACCAAATACATAAGACTGGATTTCTTGTGTTTCTTTACGATCTTTTAGCTCACGGTAACCTTCTGCATCGTCACCTGATTCATTTGGGAGGAGGGGATCGTCAAATTCTATGCCCGCGCCATTACGCGTTTCTGTATCGGTAAACTGGCTAAATAACGTTCTTAAATAATAGTTGGTATGGATATCGGCTTTATAGTCAAAGTTAACCCCCAGACCCAGCCGTTCACGGGTGATATCGTAATCACGCTGTTCGAGCTCTGCTAAACGAGGGCTACCTTCAAAATCCCAAGCACCACCCGTTTCAACGTTATCAGAACCAAAATCCCGTTTTTGCCAGCTCAGAGCAGCGGCAACGCCAAAGTTATCAACGCCTTCGCCTACACTAAAAATATTACTGAATGCACCAGAACCTTTGGGGCTGGTTTGGTCGGTATTATCGTCATAGCTGCCTTCAGCAGAGAGGGTATAAAACAAACCATCATGATCAAACGCCGATAAACTTCTGACATTGACCGTGCCGCCAAGAGAGTTGGCATCCATATCCGGTGTCAGCGTTTTCACTACAGAGAGTGACTGAATCAGTTCGCTGGGTAACACATCCAACGCCACGGCCCGTGTGCCATCTTCAGGTGAAGGGATATTGGTGCCATTAATCGTGACAGCATTTAACTCCGGTGCCAGCCCACGCACCGTGACAAAACGGCCTTCACCCTGGTCATTTTCAACTGAAACGCCGGGCAAACGTTGCAAAGCTTCAGCAGCATTATCATCCGGTAATTGCCCAATACCATCGGCGTGAACCACGCTTTCAATACTGTTTGAATTACGTTGTTCATTCAGAGCTTTATCAATCTGCACCGCTTGACCGAAAACCTGCACCTTTTCCATATTGATTTCATCGGTTGCATGAACGCCATTACTGAAAACGCTCGCTATGCTTAAAGCAATCAGACTGAGTTTATGACTCGGCCGCTCTGCTGTATCAACTGTCACTCTCATAAAATACCCTTGTCGTCATAGTGGTGGATGGCGGCAAGTCTATGGACGGTAAATGACAGATCGATGACAGCTAAAAATAAAAATACTAAAAATCAATAACTTATAGGTGTTTCTAGGGCTGTTTAGAGCTCATATGACTGAGGAATATAGCGTATTAAAACATTAGGAAAGCTATTTTAAAGAAGTAAATATCCTATTAATTCAGTCAGTTAAGTTGCATTTGGTCAAAAGCATCAGCATTAATTTTGAAAAATAATTTAACTTTTTGTGAGCTGATTTGACTGGTGAAGATGTAATCAAGTTGTCATTTTTCTAGCGTAGTTTCGCCGAAAACAACCTTACAACACCTTTTTAAAAGTCGGCTAAATCAATGAAAAAAAGAGCTTTTTTACAGACTTGTTATTCTTATGGCCTCGCTATAGCGATTGGCATTGGTGTAATGATTATTAGTGTGTGGGGAGACCTGAAACCCACTGTTGAAATTAGCTGGCTGGACGTCTTTTCTGAAGGAGGAATGGTCATTCTAGCCTTATTCTGGCTGGGCTTATTATTACGCAGCCGACCGGCAGGCAGAGTGACTCAATTACTGGCGCTCGGCTTATGTGCCATTGTGTTTTCATGGTCTATGGATGTGGTAGATGAGTTTATCCGTATGCCGTCGACGCTTATCTGGCATAACTGGTTAGAAAGCCTACCTATCCCTATTGCTTTAGTGCTGCTGAGTATTGGTATCTATCACTGGCACCAGGAAGAAATCGCCATCAGTGCGCAGATGGTGAAACGTGAACGTTATTTTCGTGAGCACCGTTTGTTCGACAAACTGATTCCAGTGGGCGGTGCGGCTTATTTAAAGAAACTATTAAAACTCTCATTGGCTGAAAGTAAAAAGCTCCAGCAACCACTCGCCTTAATTGCCATTGATTTAGATAACTTTAATATGATCAACCGTCTCTATGGTCCAGAAGAAAGCGATCATATTTTGCAGCTTATCTGTCAGTTGTTAGTACTTAATCTGCGAGATGAAGATCTGATTTGTCGCTTAGCCGGTGATCGATTTGTGGTGTTGCTACACAATACCTCTGAATATGAAGCGCAACAGATGAGCATGGATTTACAAAATGCTGTCGCCAGTTTTGCCTACCGAACCAGACAACATCATCAACGCGTGTATCTTTCAGCCACGGCGGTCACCACCATGGCCAGAACCGATGATTCTGATTCGCTGATTAAACGTTTGAATCTTGAGATCAGCAAAACCAAACAACAACCGTCAAACGCCCTCTAAGCAAATGACACCGCTGATCAAAACGCTTGGTTATGAAATAGACACGGCGTGCATTGCCACACATCATCAGCCAGCTGTACTGGTTGAGTTTGCCTTGTCACGTGAGGTGGATAGTCGACAACTGTTGAGAAGCACCCGTATCCAGCTTGAAGATTTCAGATTAGCTGAAAAGCGCATCAGCCCGGATCAATACCTGACCTTAATCAGTAATTGCCGCAAACTTGTTAATGCCGATGACACCAGTTTCTTATATGGTCAACGCTTATGGCCGGGCTGCTTCGGTGCCGCGAGTCAGGCATTACAACTGGTGAGTAACCTGCGTCAGGCGATAGAGATCATCTGTGACTTTCACGCCATTTTATCGCCGTTATTTACCCCACGCTTTTATGCAAATGAACAAGAGCTATTTATATTCTGGCAAGACGCAACCGGCAGCGATGAACAACAGCAGTTTCTGATTGAAGCGCACATGACGGCTTTTATCTCAATGGTGTCCTGGTTATCGAAAGAGAAAATGCCGTGGAATTTTGAATTCACTTACTCAGAACCTACCTATATCGAGCAATATTGGGTCAACCTGGGACAGGATCTGACATTTAATCAGCAAATGAATTGTATGCGGTTACCTATTGAGTTTCTCGATAAACCTTGGCCAAACGCCTCACAGATCAGTATTCACGGCGCACTCAAAGAAACCCATAAACAGTTGTTATCGCTGCATAGCCCGCAAAGTTTTATTGATCAGCTTTATGACTATATTCAAACGCATATCCGACAACCGCTTAATTTGGAAAAAGTCTCAGCCGCATTTGGCATCAGCCCCGCGTCAATGAAACGAAAATTGAAAAAACACCACACGACTTTCCAGCAGCAAATCGACCTGGCACGAAAAAATACCGCCATTTATCTGTTTCAGGTCAAACACTTCAATAACCAGCAAATCGCCGAATACCTTAGATTCAATGATATGAATAACTACCGCCGTGCCTTTAAACGCTGGACGGGGCTGTCGCCTTATACCTTGTTCTGAACGACCAATCGGATCTAAGCCAATCCAACTCTATCCATTTTAAACGTGTGCTCGTTATGCAACCGCTCAGCGTGAAGGCAATTTTAAATCAACTGTTTTAATCACTATTACAAGGAAAATAATGAAATTACTGTCCAAATTACTACTAAGTATTGTCCTGTTGATGAGTCTGGCCCTCAATATGGCCTATAGCAGCGAGTCAGACAACAACACAGCATTACGCTTCGTTGTATTAGGTGATGCAGAACCCAAGCCTGAAGCCAAGTTTCCAAATATGGCTGATGCGATAGCTGATATCAATCAGCTTATTCCAAGCCTGGAGCTTGAGTTAGCAATAGGAGTAGGGGATATCGCCCACAAAGGCACTATGCTGCAATACGAACAGGCCACGCCGATATTACAAGCTTTGAATTTACCGTTTTATCCTATTATGGGTAACGAAGAACACGGTAGTTCCACCGAGCGATTTTTAAGCTTTGCCAACATGTGGAACCAGGGTAAAACTACCATCGACAATACGCGATATACACTGGAATTTGACAGTGTTGCGCTGGTATTAGCCTCGCCAGATTTTGGCCGCGACTTTAACGATGATGGTATTGCCTGGTTAAAAAATGAAGTCGCCCGTCTGGCACCCAAACCGGTGATGTTGGTGGTGCATGGTGCCCAACAAGGTGTCTTTAAAGAAAATCCGGATAAAGGCATCAGTCACCCAGGCTTTGTTACAGAAGTCATTAGCCAGCCGAATGTACGTGCCGTAATCTCAGGCGATTTACATATGGATATGCCACGGGTAAACCATTCATTAGAATTAAACGGCGTGCATTACATACATATCCCAGCGTTAGAGCGCACCAAAATTCCAGATGAAAGCCACCATCAAGCAATGTATCGGGTTTTTAGTGTCATGCAGGAAGGTACGGTTGTGGTGGATACCTATCAAACGGGTAATCTAGAGCCATTAGCCGATTATCAATATCGCTTTACGCTCTAACCAGCAAAGTTACATTCTTAAATTTGGGTTTTATCATTTCAGAAGGTTATCAAGCTAATTTTCGAGACGAAATGTAATTTGAGCATTTGGTACCCCAACATCAAACTACCTGAGTATTTTTAACGCCTTTTTTAGTAAATGGCTTCTTTCCTATGCATAGTGCCTCAATGAATTTATGATAGGACGCTCTTTGTAATTAGACGACATACTCACAATTATGGTTCCGATTCAGGAAGCGTATAAGAACCTCTGGGCAGATCTTGATGAAAATGAGCTTTTTCCATCGAAGCGACCATTCCTTGCACACTACACTTCCATCAGTACTTTCGAAAATATAATACGTAATGATGAGCTCTGGTTTTCTAACCCACTTGAAATGAACGATTGGGAAGAGCTCATCTTCGGTATGCGCGAAGGAGCACGATGTTTTAGAGAGCACGAGGGAATACGTGAAGCTTGTGGATCAGAAGAGACGTATTCGAAGTTAACAAATTACTTTGAACTTTACTTGTTAAAGTTTGGAGAAAAGCATGCCTTCAACACTTATGTGATGTGTTTTAGCAATCACGACTCTACTGATGAAGACGGTGTGTTATCAATGTGGCGCGGTTATGGGCAGAATGGAAACGGTATATCACTAGTTATCGATACTAAAGTCATAAATTATTACGAAGAATCTCCGTTTATTATTGCCCCAGTTGTTTACGCCAGCGTTGAAAAGAGGATCGATTGGATAAATACCAAGCTTGACGAGTTTTCCAGATCTCTAAAAGTTGCAGAAAAAAATGACCAGAATCTCTCTACGCTAGCCTATTACTGGATTCAACGTTTAACTGTGTTTTCACTCTTTACAAAACACGATGGTTTCAAAGAAGAGTCTGAGTGGCGTGTCGTTTATTTGAGCGACCGTGACGAGACTGAACTACTTAAATCAATGTTGAGCTACCACGCCACTGATGATGGTCTCCAGCCTAAACTGAAATTAAAACTCAATGATATTCCTGAGTTATTAGGAGGCAAGGTCGAGTTGGAGAAGTTGATACACAAAATTATTCTTGGACCCACAACATCCTCAGCAATTGCAGCGTTAACATTAAAGCGTATGGTTGAACAACTAGGAAAGCCTAGTTTAGTAGATAAAATCGTTCCATCATCAATACCATTCAGACATAAAAAATAATAATGACGTTAATTAATTCAAAAGATCTTGAAGCAAATCTATGGCATGCCGCTCACATTATTACAGGTCCAATAGATGCGGCAGATTACAAGAACTATATCTTTCCAATACTTTTCTACAAACGTATCTGTGATCTGAGCACTTGAATTCAAGTGATATTTTCAGGACTGGTTCCCACACTATTCTGTGAGAGTGTCATATAGTGATGACGTTGGTTCCCACGAAGGACCGTGGGAACCAGTATTCGATAGAAAACTTAGCGTGACTGCATACGCTCAATTGTTGTAGTTAATACGCGTTTCATTTTATCGGTCGCGCCGGTAAACGCTTGTTTGATGGTCGCGGCATCATGGGTAACCACATTGGGTTGATGACCTTCTATCCGGGCTTCAATCAGGCAACGGATATCATCGGCACCGCCACGATTTTCACTGTTTTGATCACTTAGATGTACTTCGACACGAGTAACGTGGTCATCGAATCGTTTGAGAGAATGTTGTAGTTCCTCACGAATAGAGTCGGTGAGCGTGTCATCGCCTGGAATGTGGCGATCGGTATTAACCTGAATTTGCATGCAACCTCCATTGAGTGAAATAAAACTTTGCTATCTTAAGACAATGACAATTATTAAACATTCCACTGTCTCAACTGGAATGATCAAATCACTATAAAGGCAACTTCTTTAACGACCTTTAACTCAAAGCAAACCATTGGTTAGGACACTACTGTTAGACTCAAGTATTAATTCTCCCAAAATGGAGTTAAATCTTATTTTTCACTTACAGGAGCACACTATGCAGCATCCTTATAAGTTCAGTGCCGCGATTGGCGTTTTGGCCATCAGCCTCAATGGTTGTGGCGATACCTCCAAAATCCCCCCACAAGCTGATTTCGGACCTGATCCTGTGTTAGCCGCCCCCGAAACTCCGCTTATCCCCACGATGAATATAGCTCCCGCTGAAGGATGGCCGATTGACGGTAAACCGATTGCTGCTGAAGGGCTGATGGTCAATCGTTTTGCCGTGGACTTAGATCATCCCCGTTGGTTATATGTATTACCTAATGGCGATGTGTTAGTGGCGGAAACAAATGCACCGAAAGGTGAAAGCCCGGATCCCGGCATTAAATCCTGGATTAAAGGGATGGTCTTAAAAAAAGCCGGTGCAGCCGTACCAAGTGCAGATCGTATTACGTTACTGCGTGACAGGGATAATGATGGCGTAGCTGAAACACGCCATGTTTTCTTAGATGATTTGCATTCACCATTTGGTATGGAGTTAATTGGCAATGATTTTTATGTTGCTAATGCCAATGAGATAGTTCGTTTTCCTTACCAAGAAGGGCAGACCCAAATAACGGCTGAACCAGAGCATGTGACAGATCTTCCAGGTGGACCGATTAATCATCATTGGACTAAGAATATTATTGCTAGTGAAGATGGCACAATGCTTTATGCCACGGTCGGCTCAAACAGCAATATTGCCGAAAACGGGATGGAAGCAGAAGAAAACCGTGCGGCTATTTTGGAAGTTAACTTAGAAACCGGTGAAAAACGTCTCTTTGCATCCGGTTTACGGAATCCCAATGGGTTGGATTGGCAGCCACAAACCGGTGAGCTTTGGACCACGGTGAATGAACGCGATGAATTTGGTAGTGATCTGGTGCCGGATTACATGACCTCCGTTAAAGAGGGTGGTTTCTATGGCTGGCCTTATAGTTATTATGGACAGAATGTTGATTTCAGAGTTGAACCTCAACGTCCTGAATTAGTGGAACAAGCCATAAAGCCAGATTACGCATTAGGCTCCCATACAGCGTCCTTGGGTCTGGCATTTTATGAAGCAGATTTGCTGGCGGAAAAATATCACAATGGGGCCTTTGTTGGGCAACATGGCTCTTGGAATAGAAAACCGTTAAGTGGCTATAAAGTGATTTTTGTGCCTTTCAGTAATGGTGAACCCGATGGCTTGCCAGAGGAAATCCTGACTGGGTTTGTGGATGGCAGTGGTGATGCAATGGGACGCCCGGTCGGTGTTGTCGTTGATAGTCAAGGTGGTTTGCTGGTGGCTGATGATGTTGGTAACACTATCTGGCGGGTAACGCCCTCAGAGGATTAATTGGTTTGAGCTGGTTTCCCACGAAGGACCGTGGGAACCAGAACTGGATCTCGTTCCCATGCTGCTGCGTGGGAACATAAATGGGGTTATTACACCCAGTTTGATATCATGTTTCGGCTTTAATTATTGATAGTCCAAACATATGCCACATATTCTGCTCGACAAAACGCATCCTCCTATTATTCAGGCAGCCATCAATCTTGGCGATTGGCTACTGAGTCTGGAAAACCTTACTGAGCAGGATAAAACTGCGATTAAAGCTGTGCAGGACGCGTTGCAGAAATTGCCGGAAATCGACGATGATATTCTGGCGATGTATGGATTCAGTTTTGAGCGTGGCGATGCCGATGATGGGTTAGTCCGGGGCTGGGATATTTCTCTGGAATATAATGCAAATGATCCCGAGCAACAGGGCGGATTAGAGATTTTCAGTTCGTATATTCCACTTCCTGATACCACTGACCCAGTGGTGTTGGCCGAAAAGAAACAACGCGAAGTGTATTTCCATTGGCCGGTGGGTGACATCTGCAGTTTTATCAAAGCGGAACAGGCTCAGCAGTGGATTGATGATGTCAGTCAGCCATTACAGTTTATTGAGGCGGGTGATCGACTGCGGATAGAGATTGTGTATCAGAACTTTTATGCAGAGCATGAATATCCGCTGATTTCAACCGCTTGATGTGCTTCGTTATTTAAGCAGGTTTTCCTCGTCCGATGTATTAAGTTCATGAGCCACTTGTCTGGACATTGTAGGGTCAGTTGCAATATCCACAGTCGATGCTTCAGCCGAAACGTTTGGTAAAGCGGATTCTGTATCCGGTAATGCATCAGCGGTTTCTGGCTCCAGCTTCGTTTCATCATTTATCAGCTGAAGTCGATGCACCGGTTGATGAAATGTAATACCGGCTTCATCAAAACCGATTTTTATCAGGCGAATAGCTTCACTGCGGGCTTTGGCAAAATCACTTTCGTGTTGATTAATCCAGGCCAAAAAATGCAGATCGACAATATCTTCCCGTATCTCTGCAATCAGCACTTGTGGGCCCGGCTCAGCCAGCAGTCCCTGCATATTTTGCAGAGTCCCTAAGCCGAGGCGGCGAGCCTTGACCAGATCGATATCGGCAGAGATAGCCAGTGTAAATTCAAAACGACGTAAGGGATTACGAGTGTAATTGATCATCACCGACGTAATCATCGTGCTGTTAGGAATACGTAAATGGTTGCCATCGCCAGTCATCAGCACGGTATCACGGGAAGTCAGTCGAACGACGTTACCGGTGAATTCAGCTATCTGAATAGAATCACCAATTTTGAATGGATTGCGTGCACTGAGCAGTACACCAGCCAGATAGTTTTCGACAATATTGCGAAATGCAAAACCTACGGCGAGGCCAAATACACCTGCCACACCGAGCAGTGCACCCACCAGCGCTGTTGCATCCAGGATCTGCAACGCAATTAGGAAGCCAGTGCCAACAATCAGGATTCGCATAATGCGTCCACCCAGATCGGTGGCGAGCTCGGAAAGCCCTATACGACTCAACCATACACCGCGGTTACCGACCCAGCGACCGAGCAGCCAAAAGAAAATGATAGTGATGATAGCCACCAGAAATATAGGCAGACTGCGAATCAATGAAGAAAGCATTGCTTCGATTTTTTGTGTCGTGGGTTGTACGCGGGTGGAAATATCCATTAGCTCATTGAGCCGGTTTTGCACATAAATAACGCCCTCGACCCGACTGGCAAGCGCCACCAGATCACGTCCGGCACGGGCACTGGAAACGTTACCACTGAGGATAACCACTCCGGAATCAACCGTGACCTCAACGTCTTCATAGCTTTCGATAACGTTCAAAATGTCGGTCAACCGATTTTCGATGGCTTGATCATCCGGTGCATTCGTTACCTGTATTTCTGCACCTGCATCAACTAACTCTTCACTGTAGATCGCGGGCATCCATAGCAGCGTGGTTATCAGTAAAAGAAAGCGGTAATTCATTTGTATCTCCTGCCGGGATTTTTCAGGTAACTCGCCATGACAACAATCGTCTCTGCTTTATCAACACAGGTTATTTACAGCTGCAGTGTTTTCAATGAGGATAGCGGCTTGTTATTTGGATATTACTTGTTTTGTATGTTCTTGCGTTGAGCATACTGACCTTAAATAAGGAAATAAATCAGTTTGAATAGATTCAAGCAATTGGGCTCTCGTTTAGTGCACTCAAAACATATGTTGTGGGGTGTCGCTTTCGCTTCTTTTATGGAGTCACTGATCGTCCCCATCCCACTGGAAACTATTTTGATTCCACTGATGCAGGCCCGCCGGAAGCTGCTCTGGGCTATTAGTGGCATGGCGTTACTGGGCTGTATCCTTGGTGCGGCGCTGGGGTATGTGATTGGCTACTTTGTGTTTGGCCTGATCGGCGAGCAAATGATTGCTCTGCTGTCGACGCCCGAGCAGTTTGAAACTATTCGGCAACAAATTCATTTACACGGTTTCTGGTATGTATTGACTGTCGGAGTTACGCCGATTCCATTTCAGATTGCCATGTTGGCTGCGGGTGTGACGGGCTATTCATTTTTCCTGTATATGCTGGCGACCGCCATTTCTCGTGGTCTGCGTTATTTCGGTCTGGGTCTGTTGGTGTGTCTGTTTGGTAATCAGGCACAAAAAATGTTTGAAGAACACAAAATCGGTGCGTCGGTTTTTATTCTTGTATTGATTGCCCTTATCTGGAGCGTGCTGTTGTTTGGTAGTTAATTTTTTATCACGGGATAGTGAATTTTTCCTTGCGTGATAGGGAAGCGATTCGTACACTTGATTAACTGTTTCAATTAATCAAGTGATTTATGACAACTCGCTCAAATACGCATGGTGGTCGGCGCGTCGGTGCCGGACGTAAAAAAGGCTCTGTGATCAAAGAACCGACGACTGTGATGCGGATTCCTAAGAGTCAAAAGCCTGCGATCACTGATTTTCTGGCAGCTTATCGACGCAGGCAATCTTCTCCATTGCACGACCAGCCAATGGTATTTGAACGTCCACTCGTTGCACCCGCTAAACGTAGCTGGCCATTATTCAGTTCCAAAGTGGCAGCGGGTTTTCCTTCGCCTGCAGATGAACATGTCGAAAAACGGCTGGATCCCAATGAATTTCTGATTGATGACGAAGAAGCGACATTTTTTGTCACCATTCAAGGCTATTCGATGATTGATAGTGGTTTATTGCCGGGCGACAAAGCGGTGGTAGACCGTGCCAAAAATGCCAGTATCGGCGATATTGTGCTGGCGGTAGTCGATGGCGAATTTACCATCAAGTTGCTCGCTAAAACCCAGCAGGGTGGCCCACGATTACTCCCATCCAATCAGTCAGGCGAATATAAGCCGATTGAAATCAAGGATGGTATGCAGTTTGAAATATGGGGTGTGGTGACCGGTTCGTTTCGGCGTTTTAAATAACATGTCACGTAGTATCGCACTGATTGATGTAAACAATTTCTATGTGTCCTGCGAGCGGGTATTCAATCCAAAACTAGCCGGTAAGCCGGTGGTGGTGCTCAGCAATAATGATGGCTGTGCAGTGGCGAGAAGCAATGAGGCCAAACTGCATATTCCGATGGGAGCACCGTGGTTCAAGTTTCAGCAAATAGCGAATGAGCAGCAGATCATCGCGTTATCATCCAACTATGCGTTGTATGCGGATATGAGCAATCGGGTGATGCGTATTCTTAATCAGTTTTCGCCCGATCAGGAAGTCTATTCAATAGATGAATGTTTTCTGGATCTCACCGGCTTCCAGCATCTTGATTTGTTGCAATACGGTCAACAGATCCTTCATCGGGTGGCCAAATGGACAGGACTTCCGGTCAGTGTTGGCATCGGTGCCAGTAAAACCCTGGCGAAACTGGCGAATCACTGTGCTAAAAAACGGGCTGAATTTGATGGGGTCTGTGATTTTAATCAGCTGAGTCCAAGCCAGCTTAACCGTTTGCTGGCGGAGTTGGATGTCGGTGAAGTGTGGGGCGTTGGTCGCAAACTGGCCGTAAAGTTAAAAGCACAGGGTATTCACAGCGTTTTGGATTTAAAACAGGCCAATGCTGAAACACTGCGTCGTCAATACAGTGTAGTGATGGAAAAAACCGTACGTGAACTTAATGGTATCAGTTGTCTGGAGCTGGAATATGCCATCAGTGACAAAAAGCAGATCTTGAGTTCGAGAAGTTTTGGCATTCCAGTGACGGATATGAACAGTCTGGCAGAATCCATCAGTCTGTATACCAGTCGTGCGGCTGTAAAACTGCGTCGACAGTACTCGGTGGCGCGGATGATTCAGGTGTATATCCGTTGCAGTCCTTATCGCAGCGGGGACGCTTTTTATGGCAATAGTCTGATGGTAGCGTTGCCGATGGCCTCTGATGACACGCGTGTATTGGTCAAACATGCGCTGAGTGCATTGAAAAAAATGTATCAACCCGGATTTAACTATGCCAAAGCCGGCATTATGCTCACCGAACTGCAACCGAAAAGTGGGCAGCAGCAGGACTTGTTTGCTCCGAATCAGGAGCCTGAATCCGCAAAGTTGATGACGGTGATGGATGTGATTAATAACACGATGGGCAGAGACACATTGCAACTGGCCAATCAGGGATTTAAACGGCCTTGGAAAATGAAACAGGAGCATAAAAGCCCGAGTTATACGACAAAGTGGATGGATTTACTGTCAGTCAGCTAATTAATAGATTTTTAAAAACTAAAAAAGCGGTAGGTGATGATTGGTAGTCAGGTTGGTAAAAATTAATTACCAGAAACAGCACAGAAAATAGCAAAAGCCCCGTCAGTGATGACGGGGCCTTTTTTTGAATTTATTGGCTGGGTTTAACTTAGAATATTATATAAATCACAGGCTATTGCAGGGCTCAATCAATATTGGCGTATTATATTCTGACTTCTCAAGAAGAGAGTGATCCGGAACAATAATAACGATTCGGCCCACTTTGTTTGGCCGTATACATGGCGGTATCGGCAGATTTCATCAACGACGTGACATTCTGGGCATCTTCCGGAAAAACACTAATACCAATACTGGCAGCGATAGATAACGTCTGACCCTGGACCTTATGGGGCATTGCTATGGATTTGAGTATTTCCTGTGCAACAAGGATAGCGTCATCAGCGTGTTCTATTTCACCGAGCAAGATCAAAAATTCGTCACCACTACGGCGACACACAGTGTCTGAAGTGCGGACACAATCTGTTAGCCGGACCGCGACAGATTGCAGTATTTTATCGCCAAACATATGACCGAACGTATCGTTGACCGCTTTGAAATCATCCATATCAAGAAACAGCAATGCAACACGTTTGGAATGCCTTTGTGCCATGCTGATCGATTGCGATATGCATTCGTTGAACATGGCAAGGTTAGGCAAACCGGTCAGATGGTCATACCAGGCTAACCGGCTGGTTTTTTCCATCACCGTCGATGATTTGGAAATATGGTGAAATATAATCGCGGCACCAATCATTTCATCCTGCTGATTATGTAGCGGGAAAGCCGAGTCTTCAATTTCAATTTCATTACCATCGTGAGTGATTAACACACTCCCCATAGACAGGGTCACACAACGATTTTCATTGATGGCGATGATGGCGGGATTGGTTTTTTCCCGTGTTTCACTGTCAATTACATTAAACACCGCAGATGCGGGTTTACCAATAGCTTCCTGGCGATCCCATACTGTTAATTGTTCGGCTTCAATATTGATGGTCACAACATTGCCATCCAGGTCTGTGGTAATGACCCCATCACCGATATGATCCAATGTAATACTGCAGCGTTGCTTTTCTTCGAGCAAAGTTTTTTCCATCTCCGCTAAAGATGTTTGCATGGCCTGCTTCTTCGAAAGGTCTTCAAACATAAGCAAACTGCTACTAAAGGAATGTTTGCTCGGATCCTCCATTATCATGGCACGAATTCGCACCCAGATAACCTTATCATCAGCACGGATCAAGCGAACATCCTGCTGCAGAAATGTCCGATTCACTATAGATGATATCCAGCTGCCGTCCAGTTCCTGCCGGTCTTCTTCATGGATACTATGTCGCCAGTTATGGCCCAGAATTTCTTCGGCATCACAGTCTATAATTTTCTGGAATGCCCGGTTTGAATAGAGACAACGATTTTCATCATCACATAAGACTATTCCGAGAGGGAAACCATCACATAAATTTTTTAAATCCCCAAAGCCAAAGTTCTCAACACTATCCTGGGGCGGAACCTGGCCCATAAACGGTTTATCAGTAGCTCGTCTGTTCAGTGTTCCCATCATTTAGCTCCTCCTTGATAAAAATCCGGAAAAAATTGTGTTTCATCAACATTAATTGTGGTGTTGCCAAATAAAACAGAAGTTTCACAAAGGATGATTCGGCTAATAATCATGCATGGTCCTTTCAAAGAGTGTTATTTAGTGTGGGGGGAGGTGTAGCTATATAAGAATTTGAGATCAATTGGTTTCGGATAAATCAGAAAAACCAATAAACCTTAGTAAATGAGTGTAGTGTGATTGATACACGAGTTATGTGCGGATCCGTACAAACAACCGACAATTGTTTATGCGTTAATAACGACCAAAGGATTGTTGAGTTGAATCACTAACGATAAAAAGTTGTGGCTACAAAAAGCTCAAAAAAACCGCCTTTCAGTATGATCAATTTGGCGAAATAATGAGCTTAAAGCACGACCCAACTGAAAACCAACTATTAGCCGCGTTACCTGCAGCAGAACGAATGCAATTAGCACCACATCTGCATTTAGTAGAAATGTCACTTGAAGAACCTATCTATACTCCCTTCAAGCAAATCGATTACGCCTATTTCCCGACCTCCGTGATTGTGTCACTGCTACATGTGATGCATAACGGTGCGACCACCGAACTGGGGTTAATAGGAAAAGAAGGCATTGCCGGGGTGCCATTGTTTATGGGGACCGAAGTCTCCTCTAATTGGGCTGTGGTGCAAAGTGCAGGCTATGCATATCGACTTTCCGGACATATCCTAAAGAAAGAATTTGCACGAAACGGACAATTTCAGCATCTGTTGCTTTGTTACGCACAGGCACTCATGGCGCAGATTTCACAAACCGCCGTTTGTAATCGTCATCACACACTCAATCAACAGTTATGCCGTTGGCTGTTATTAAATATCGATCGTTTACCTAATAATCAGCTGAACATGACCCAGGAACTTATCGCTAATATGCTGGGTGTACGTCGGGAAGGCGTGACCGAGGCCGCTGGAGCACTTCAGCGGGAAGGATTGATCCGTTATTCTCGCGGCAGAATTACCGTGCTGGACCGGGAAGGCTTGGAAAAGCGTGTCTGTGAATGCTATCGAACCGTCGTCGATGAAACAGATCGGATAATGGATGCATGTAAATAGAAATAACACTTGGTCAATCAAACGTTTGCAAACTCAACGGCCAGATTGAGTTCTGCTATCGTACAGTTCCACCCGTTTATCGCCTGTGGCTTTTGAGTTATCCCCTCAGAGATACAAATCTTGCATTGCTTACGAAGTTGATAACTCCGTCTGCTGGAATAGCGTTCCAGAGCAGTGTTTGCTGCAGCACAAGAATCAAGACAATGTTAACGTTATCTTAATTCAGTTAAACCAACATAGCGTTTTTATTTCGGGTATTGACCGATGTATGTATTGATTGTGGAAGATGATGCATTAATGGGTGAGGGCATACAGGCCGGTCTCACTGCATTAGGCATTCAGGCCGAGTGGGTAATGAATGCCGGTGGAGCTGAAACGGCCATGGCAACCGCCAGTTTTGATGCTGTTATTCTCGATCTGGGGTTGCCCGACGAAGATGGCATGCATTTGCTTAGTCGTTGGCGAGAACGGGGAAATAATTTACCGGTATTAATTTTAACGGCACGTGATGCCGTGCCGGATCGCGTCAGCGGCTTGCAGGCTGGAGCGGATGATTATATGAGTAAGCCGTTTGACCTCACTGAGCTTGCCGCCCGATTACATTCTTTAAGCCGTCGTGCGGCCGGACGTGCCACCCAGACCATTCAGCATGGTAGCCTGCAATTTGATCCCGCCACCTTACAAGTTTCTTTGAATAATAAACCTCTAAACCTGTCGCGTCGCGAAATCACAGTATTGGAAACCCTGTTGCAACAACCCGGTCGTGTGGTTACCGCTGCACAGTTGCAGGATCGACTTTATGGCTGGGCCGAAGGCATTGAGAGTAATGCTGTAGCCGTACATATCCATAATTTACGTCGCAAACTGGGGGATGACTGGATAGAAACGGTTCGGGGTATGGGGTATCGACTGGGAGCGGTCAATGAGCCCGGCTAAAGCCAAAGACTATTTACGCTGGCAGTTATTATGGCGTATTGGTATTGCGGTGCTGTTGATGTGGCTGCTATTAGCTCCATGGTTGCTGATGAGTGTGCAAAAGGAAATGCAGAATACTCTGGATAACCGTCTTGCTGCTTCCGCCAAAATGCTGATGTCTTTAATGTCGCAATATGATTTGGATCCATTGGTAAATGGCGGTCAACGCAATGCTTTATTTGATCCGGCTGAAGATCTCAATTTACCTGCAACACTTGCATGTAAGGTGTCCAGTGTTGCTGGAGATATTATTGCGGTATCTCATGACGCGCCCGAAAGCGCAATGACCACAACTCAACAGGGCTACCAAAACCGTACGCAGGACGGAGAACACTGGCGGGTGTTTAATCTATCTCAGGGTGGATTAACCATTACGACTGCTGAACGGTTGGAAACCAGAGATACGTTAATGCGTTCGGTGGTGATTGCCGCTGGACTACCGTTTTTCCTTATTCTGGCGGGCACTTTGACCGTCGTCTGGTTTGGTATTTTGCAAGGGTTTAAACCATTGCATAGCTTGACTCAGAATATGGCCAGACGTAATACCGAAGATCTTACCTCGTTAGTCTGGGAACAACGACCGGCCGAAGTGCGCCCGCTGGTGGATGAGATCAATCGTCTGTTGCAACGGATGCAGCAGTCTTTGCTACGGGAACGTCGGTTTACCGGTGATGTGGCGCATGAATTACGTACCCCATTAGCTGGAATTAAAACCCAGTTGCAGGTCGCGAGACTGACGCAAGGGGGCAAGGCCATGCATGCCCTGGTGCAGGCCGAAAAAGCCACTGACCGGTTGCAACGGACATTGGATCAGCTTTTATTACTCGCCAGGGTAGAAGGGGACGGCCAGTTAGCTGAAAGCACCCGTTTGCCGGTGGCTGAAATTAATAATATGGCATTGAGTGATGTGCAACATCTGGCAAGACAGCACCAAGTCACGTTGCGTTGTAATGATGGAGTGGATGAAAAGATCCATGCTTCAGCAATCTTACTTTCGGCCGCATTACGTAATTTGCTGGAAAATGCTATTCGTCATGCGCCAGAGAATAGCGTAGTTACCCTCTCAGTTAATTTAGATGAAGATCAATTATGCTGGACAGTAGAAGATGAGGGGCCCGGTGTCTCGGAAAAATTGCTTTCTGAACTGACCCGAAGATTTGTTCATGGCCATCATAGTGATGGCAGCGGCCTTGGGCTGGCTATAGTAGACGCCATTGTTCGGCGTTTTAAGGGCGAGTTGCAGATTGCTAATGGAACATCCGGGTTACGGGTGACCATCAGAATTCCGTTGCCATCCAGTTCTAATGTTGTTTAAACGTTTCTTTAAAAGGCCTTAGGTTGAGGAGTGATGATGCAGATTGGGGTGCTGAAGGAAATCAAAATTCAGGAACACCGTGTCGGACTGACCCCGGCTGGGGTGCGTGAGCTTTGTAAAGGTGGCCATCAAATTTGGGTACAACGGGCAGCCGGAGCAGCTATTGGATTCAGTGATGAAGATTATCAACAAGCTGGAGCTCAAATCGCAGAAGATGCTAGAGCAGTATTTACCAACGCGGAATTGATCATTAAAGTCAAAGAACCTCAACCAACTGAAATACAGCAGTTAACTGACCGGCATAGCTTATTTACCTATCTGCATCTAGCTCCGGACCGTCAATTGACCGCAGGGTTACAGGATACCGGTGCTACCTGCATTGCTTACGAAACAGTAACCGACGATCAGGGAGGTTTACCGTTGCTGGCTCCCATGAGCGAAGTGGCTGGTCGTATGTCGATACAGGCAGGGGCTCAAGCTTTATTAATTCATGAGGGTGGCCTGGGTATTTTACCGGCAGGTGTGCCGGGAGTTGCACCTGCCAGTATTGTGATTTTGGGTGGCGGGGTAGTGGGCACCAATGCGGCCAGAATGGCGATGGGTTTTGGTGCAGATGTCACGGTGCTGGATAACAATTTATCCAGATTACAACAGTTGGATCTGCAATTTGGACCACGATTGAAAACGCTTTATGCCCATGCTGAGACTATTGATACGGTGGTGCAGTGTGCCGATATGATAATTGGTGCCGTTTTAGTGCCTGGGGCGACGGCGCCAAAAATTATTGAACAACATCATCTTGCCATGATGAGAACCGGTTCGGTGCTGGTGGATGTGTCAATTGATCAAGGTGGATGTTTTGCCTCATCACATCCTACTACCCATGAACAGCCAACCTATATTGAACAAGGTATTGTGCATTACTGTGTCGCCAATATGCCGGGAGCAGTTGCTCGAACCTCAACGCAGGCACTAACCAATGCTACCTTGCCATTAATTCGAAAACTGGCGGGAGAAGGTATTAAATCTGCGCTTCGGAATGACAGACATTTACGCAATGGGCTGAATATCTACCAAGGGCAGATAACCCACCAAGCTGTAGCCAGTGCGCAATCTCAGCCATTTACAGAGCCTCTCGCCATGATAGGTTCTGCATAAGGATTCCAGATACGCCGCCATACCCAGAGTAATCCCGCTTTGGCATTACGTGACATGCCCAATTGTTGTGGGGCTATAGGAATAATTTCATCATCCTGAATGTCAGCAAGTTTAAAGCGGAAAAAATAATTGGGTTCCATGCCCATGCGAAGATCCGTAGCCACAAGCATATTGTCCAGTTGTCCAAGCTTGAAATTGTCTTGAGTAAACCAGTTTATTCTTTCGATATAGGTTTGCTCGGGCAAAAGTTTCTTCAGTTCCATGCCGCGGTCGAATTGAGTAAATGAAAACGCGGTGTCGCCGTCAAATATCGAACGAAAACCTTCGTAATAAACATCTTCATCAACCACCACAATGCGCCATAACAGGGTATTTAAAGGTGCTGGAGTGATTTTAATATGCTGATAATCAATCTGCTGGTCTTGTAATGCCTGTTCTGTTTGTTGGGTTATCCAGTATTGAGCAGCATAACTCCAGCCAAGGTAAGTTGTGCTGAAGATAAGACTCCCGAGCATGACTGCATGGCTCAGCCGTTTTCCGGCAGCCAGAAGTATTCCGAGGAAGCCTGCAGCGAGTGGCAGACTGTAGAGCGGGTCGATAATAAATATACTGCCAATCGACGCAGGTGGTGGCATAAAAGGCCAGAATAGCTGCGTTCCATAAACGGTCATCGCATCCAGTCCGCTATGGGTAATCCACACCAACCAGATCAAAGCTAGCCATCGCCGAAAATTCAGTCGCTTATCCAGTTTACTCATTAGCAAGGCCACTAACGGTGCAAGCAAACTGTGCACAATCCATGAATGGGTCCAGCTACGGTGGAAGGTCATGGTGTCCAAGTCATTAGCATATTGGATGAATACATCAAGGTCTGGCAAGATGCCGAACGCTGCACCATACAAAACAGAAGCTCTGGGCGCTTTGCGTCCTGCAACGCTGTAAGCCACTGCGCTGCCAAGTAACGCCTGCGTAATCGTATCCATGAATGTAATAACTCCTTATTTTGACTGTTAAGCAGACCTGATCAGGGGATTATGGTTCGGTTATTAGGCCCGAAAGATAAATAGATTCTGGCTTAAATTTGCTCGGTATAAAAATTTTGGGAAGATATCTTGCACTGATAGGAATTAGTCCTGTAAATTGCAGGAAATATCTCCTGATTTAGTGGAATCTCAGTTATGAAACACCCAACGCCAAGCCCAATGCCGGGACAGGCCGATTTACAACCCATTATTCAAGCCCTGAACACCGGGCAAGTAGGTTTTGCTGAATCGGCAGCAAAAAAATTGCTTAAATCCTATCCGCGTTCTTTTCCGGTATTAAACCTTTATGGCAATGCCTTAGCAGCGCAAAATAAATTTAAAGATGCCGTTAGTGTGTTCCGTAAAGCTACTGAGATTGACCCTAATGTACCCGAGATTTACTTCAACATGGGTATTTTATTGACCAATTTGAATCGTATTGATGAAGCGATTAACAGCTATAAAAAAGTATTGAGACTGAAACCTGAATTGACAGATGCCTTGTATAACCTGGGATATGCATTGCAATCACAAAACCGTTTTGAAGAGGCTGGTCAGTATTATCAAAAAGCCATTGATCAACAGCCAAATTTCCTGGAAGCCATTGCCAACCTTGGGGTCTGTTTACAGGAACAAGGCCGTTTGGAAGAGTCGGTAGCGGTTTATCAGCGTGCATTATCAATTTCACAGGATGCCAAATTGTATTTTAATCTTGGCACGGCACTTAAAAATCAGGGGAAACTGGCCGATGCCATTGCTGCCTATAATCAGGCACTGGAATTAAAACCTGATTATGCCGAAGTGCACAGTAATATCGGTGAAGTTTTGCGTGATCAGGGACGCTATGACGAATCGGTTGCTGCCTACAAACGCGCATTGGAGCTGGATCCCAGTTTACCTTTGGCAAATTACAGTCTGGCGGTGTATCTCTATGATAGTGGTGATTTGCCGCAGGCTTTACGTTATTTTCAACAATCACAGTACGCGGATTGGCAGGAACGTTCTTTATATTGCCTGTATAAAACCGAGCGCTTTGAGGAATTCAAAGAGGGCTTGGATCAACTGAAAAAAGCCCGCCACAGTTCGCCATTTCTGGCGACACTAGCCGGCCATTACGCCGAAAACTTTGGCACGGTGAATGACTATAATTTCTGTAAAAATCCGTTGGATCTGGTTTGTCATGTGCAGGTGCCGGAATTAAAAGGCGATAGCGAATTACTCAAACAACTGCTGGCGGATATCGAACAGGCCGATATTGAAGAAAAAAGTCAGGGCCGCCTGCATCATGGTGTTCAGTCTGCAGGAAATTTGTTTAAACGCTCTGAGGCCAGCTTTCAGCAAATTGCCAAACTGGTCGCTCGAGCCATAGATGATTATCGCGTTAATCTCAAAGGTGAAAGCGGTATTTTTGCCAAAGGCTTTCCCAAGCAAACCGTGTTTGCCAGTTCCTGGTATGTCAAAATGAAGACCGGCGGGCATTTAACCTCACATATTCATGAGGAAGGTTGGGTAAGCGGAGCATTGTACCTGGCGGTTCCAAAGCAAAAAACGCATCCCGATGAGGGCAGTATTGAGCTCAGCACCCATGGGGATGATTATCCCAAACAACATGACAACTTCCCCAGCAAAACCATTGCACCTGAAGTTGGGGATATTGTCATGTTTCCATCATCAGTATTTCATCGCACGATTCCGTTTACCTCTGATGAGGATCGGATCTGCATCGCTTTCGATCTGAAACCAGCCTGAACAACTTTAACGGGGACTGACCTGAAATACACCAACCAGTTGTGATAACGTCTGGGCCGTACTTCGCACCATTGTTGAGCGGGACTGCAGAGCACTGACAGCAGATTTTAATTGCTCTGCAGAGACGCCGACCTGTCGTGCAGTATCCCCATGTACATGACTGTTATTTGCCAGCTGTTTGATAGTGGAGAACATCTGTTCGACCAGAATATGCAACTCGCCATTATCATTAGAAGCCTGCTCAGTCATTTTTAGGCTTCTATCGACGTTTTCTACTCCAGCTTCCATAAACCGCATGGCTTCCTGTGTTTCGTGTTGCATGCCTTCAATCATGCGTTGAATTTCATCTGCAGAATTCGCTGTGCGTGAGGCAAGATTGCGTACTTCATCGGCGACTACTGAAAACCCTCTGCCATGCTCACCGGCACGGGCCGCTTCAATAGCAGCATTTAAGGCCAGCATATTGGTTTGATTGGTGATTTCAGTGATAACGTTGATGATTTTGCCTATTTCAGTAGTACGCTCATTGAGCGACTTGACTGAATTAGCGGTGTTCTCAACAACGTTACGAATCTCCTGGGTGCCTTTCCGGGCACTTTCAAATTGAATCCGAGCGTCTTCCACGACACGTTCCATTTCCAATTTCATCGTTTCAGCAGTTTGGTTGGCCTCACCGATATCTTCAATTTGCTCTTTCAGCAGATTGAGCATTTTACTTATAGCATCGGTAACTTCCGCTGAAACTTGATAGGCTTCACGATTGGTATCTAACATGGATTTATTGGTTTGATACACGTCCTGGCTGGAAAAAATAACCTGTCCGACGATGCCATCCAGATTGTCGATAAAACTGTTAATCCAGCGACCCATATCACCTGTTTCATCGGCCACCATTGTTTCAGTATTCAAACGTTGACGAAGATTACCTTCACCCTCGGCAATTTCCTGAATAACCCTTGTCATTTTATTCATTCGATCTGCAAGTCTTTTGGTACTGAACTTACGCATGATTAACGCAATGATAATAATCATGCAGATGGATACCATGTCGATAGCAAATTGAGGCAACAAAGTGAAATAGTGTAAAGCGCTGTTCACCCCTGCCAAGGAAGTCATACCTATGATAAAGCTCTTCAATAAGCTGACATTCACTGACCGGCGACGGTAAACTTCTTCCAGATCGCCTTCACACATCATTCCCCAACGATCTGGGGAGCCTGTTAGTTGAAAAGTTACACCTTTGCCGATTACAGGAATATGCCGGTAATCTGAATAACCCGGGTAAGTAACAAACAGGTTTTCGCCATTGCGTATGGTTTCTCGCACGCCCGGATGCAATTGGTTGGTAGCCGGATCAGTAAAACGAATTTCGAACTCAGTATGCCGATTAACTTTTACCACGCCCCACTTAGTGTTTATTCCGGACTTAAGATTTTCGCCATGGGAGAAGGTGTTATCTTCAAATCGCGAGCGGGATAGTGCGACTCCTTGCTGAATCATCGGATCAAAACGGGATTCAACCATAAAAATATAGTTGTCTCCGGATTCGGGATAAACATGACCCGCTTCGCGTTGAATCAAATCCCCCACAACATCATTTGGTACACGGCCACATAAAGCACCAACTACATGATCATCATTCATTAGTGGCAGATAAAACATTAATGTTACTTCATCATGAAATTTTGAAATTGATGGACCAATCTTAAGTGTTAATGGATCGGTATAGGGACCATGCAAAAAAGGTTGTTTCAAACCTTGCTCAACGGCATTGGCTTGCAGATCATGCTGGCCAATATGCGCTGTATAGGTCGATTGGATGACGCGGCCGGCGTTATCAATAATAAATAACTCGGAAAAATTTTTCGCAGAGTTCAGTCGTTGTTCAAGCGGTGTACTATCAATATCACTGAGGGAAGCGGGTAATTGTTCAGCAAGCAGATTGAGCTGATTCCATTGAGAGTTGGTCCATTGCTGCAGCAGTTTGACGCGGGTCGCCGCGATACCTTCGAAAGTATGCTCCACCTCGGCGTAGGTATCTTGATTGAGGTAACAGCTCCATCCCATGGCAAGTTTTCCCGTCTGGCCAAACCAGGGAAGCCAGCGCCGTTCGGTAGCACTTAAGTTCATTGACAGACTTTTTAAAGACATAGAAATTACACTCTCATTAGGAATACTCCAAAAGTAGTAGGCAATATCTAAACCATTATGCGAAGGTAAATAAAAACAACGGCTTAATTTTTAAAGACAAAAAAATACCGCACTGGGATAGTGCGGTAGAGGGCAAAAGCGGATTTTATTAGTGCACTTTAAAAGAGTATAGTAAATGCTTGTTTTAAAAGTTTATTACCAATATTTTTTTGTTTGAGATTATAGATTTTTGACAGCTTCCAACACTTCATCAATATGTTGTTTTACTTTGACATTACGCCATTCATTGATGAGCTTACCTTCTGTATCAATCAGAAAAGTACTACGAACAATCCCCATATATTCGCGACCATAATTTTTCTTCAGCTGCATCACACCAAACAAGTTACAGACTGTTTCATCAGCATCAGAGAGTAAATCAAAGGGAAATTGCTGTTTTTCCTTGAAGTTTTCATGAACACGCACGCTGTCTCTGGAAATCCCAAATATCAGTGTGTTGTGAGCATTGAACGTCGCAATATGATCACGGAAATTCTGACCTTCCAATGTGCAGCCTGGGGTATTGTCTTTGGGGTAAAAATAGATAAGCACATTCTTGCCACGTAAGTCGGAAAGCCGGATGGTTTTATCGCCAGTGGAAGGCAATTCAAAATCCGGTACGGTTTGCTGTAAATTAACTGTGGTCATTAAACGTTCTCCGTTAGTGATTATTCTGCTGGCAGTACCTTACCCAAAGCAGTCCGGTCTTGTCATCTACTGGCTGGCAAAGTACCATGCCAGTTTATTTTCGCGGAGTCTGATGAATATGTTCAGCGGCAGTATGGTAGCTCTGGTAACACCCATGCGGGCAGATGGCTCGTTAGACGGTGAAAGCCTGCGCAAGCTCGTTGATTTTCATATTCAAAATGGCAGTAGCGCCATTGTGGCTGTGGGCACCACAGGTGAGTCTGCTACATTAAGTATTGACGAACATACAGATGTGATTCGTCAGGTGGTTGAGCAGGCTGCTGGTCGAATTCCGGTCATCGCCGGTACGGGTGCCAACTCTACCGAAGAAGCCATTGAACTCTCTCATTACGCTAAACAATTAGGTGTTGCGGCCGTTCTGTTGGTTACACCTTATTACAATCGACCGACTCAGGAAGGTTTGTATCTGCATTTCAAAGCGATTGCAGAAGCGGTCGATATTCCGCAAATCCTCTATAACGTTCCCAGCCGCACGGCTTGTGACTTATTACCTGAAACCATTGGTCGTCTGGCCAAAATCGGCAATATTATCGGTATTAAAGAAGCGACTGGTGATGTAAGAAGAGTGAAGTTAATTCAGGATTTGTGCGACGATAATTTCGAACTTTATACCGGCGAAGATGCCAACACCGTTGATTTTATTCTGGCGGGCGGTCGTGGAGTCATTTCAGTGACTGCCAATGTGGCTCCTGCCTTGATGAGCCAGATGTGTGAATATGCATTGAATGGCGATGCTGATAATGCCCGTGAAATTAACGATAAATTATCTTTGCTGCATCAGCGGTTATTTTCTGAATCCAATCCTATTCCGGTTAAATGGGCTCTCCATGAAATGGGGCTTATACCAGAGGGGATACGTTTACCAATGACAGTTTTGTCTGAACAATTTCATCAACCGGTTCGTGAGGCGCTGGTCACTGCCGGTGTTCTGAATCCCTAAGTGAGTGAATGTAATTAAATGAACACAAATCGTTTTAAGTTGAAAGCCTGTGGTGTGCTGGTCGCAGTAAGCATTTCAGGTTGTGGGCTAATGCCATCACTGGATGAGGTTGCTCCTGATAATACTCAAAAGTATCGCAAAGCAGAAACAATGCCACCGTTGGACATTCCACCTGACTTGAGCACATCACGAATCAACGATCAAATAGCTGGCAATGAGCCAAGCTCAGCAACCTATTCCGAATATGAAGAAGCCAGCACCAATCCTTTAGCAGCGCGTTATAACATCACTCCAGAATCCAAACCTGCTTTATCGGGCGAGGGTGATGATCGCCATTTGGTAGTGCCGGGAGACCGGGATGAAACATGGCAACGTATTGAAGCTTTCTGGGCTGATATCGATATGAATATTCATCGTAAAGATCAGCGTATTGGTCTGATGGATACTCAGCCTGACGTTGATGGCTATGCCTATCGTGTTCGAATGGAGCGCGGAGATGTAAATCGTTCGGCTCGTGTTTATGTGAATGGTACAGATGAAACCAATCGCAGCAATCAGAAAGATGAAGCTATGCTGCGTCAGCTGGCTGAATACCTTGGTGGTTTATATCAACAGGATAAAGCACGTGCTGAAGCCTCTTTGCCAAGCTCAGCCGCACAACAAACTGAAGCGCGGGTAATTTTGTTGGATGAAGCCGAAGGCCAACAGGCCTTATTGGTTGAGCAGGAATTCACCACCGTTTGGGATCGTGTCGGTCGGGTGTTGGATAGCCGCGGCTTTGCTGTTGAAGATCGTGACCGTTCACGTGGCACATATTACGTGCGTTACCTGGATCCATTTAACGAAGCTGAGAGAGAAGAGCCTGGCTTCTTTGGTCGAATGGCTTTCTGGAAAGATGACGATGAAGTGGCTCCGGAAGAGTACTACTACATCAAACTCATTTCAGATGCTTCAGATACCCGAATAACCGTATTGGATTCTGAACAGGTTCGTACTTCTTCAGAAACAGCAAAACGTTTACTGGGTCTGATTCAGGAACAATTGACTCAATAATGCGTTTTGCATCACTTGGCAGCGGTAGCCGGGGCAATGCAACACTGATTTCACAGGGGAAAACCACAATTCTGGTGGATTGTGGTTTTTCTGCTCGTGAAACTGAAAAACGTCTGCGCCGTGTTGGTCTGACGTCTTCGGATCTCACTGCTATTCTGGTGACGCATGAGCATGCCGATCATATCGGTGGCGTACGAGTGTTATCCCAGAAGTTCAATATTCCGGTTTATGCCACACCTGGTACAGCAGCAGGCTTACCCATTGATGTGATGCCGCATATTCAAGAGTTCAGCTGTCATGAGCAATTCAATGTTAATGATATTGAAGTCTCACCGTTTCCGGTACCGCACGATGCGCGCGAACCCAGCCAGTTTGTGTTTCATAATGGTGATTTTCGATTAGGGCTGTTAACCGACGTTGGTTTTATCACGCCAATAATTGAGTCTGCTTTGACGTTATGTGATGGACTGCTTCTCGAAGCAAACCATGATATGACAATGCTGGAGCAGGGTGGATATCCTGAATATTTGAAACAGCGGGTGGGTGGACGTTTTGGTCACTTAAATAACGTGCAATCTGCCGAATTACTTGCGAAAATTGATACATCGCGTTTGCAGCATATTGTTGCCATGCATATCAGCGAAAAGAATAATTCCCCGGCATTGGTCAGCCCTTTATTCGCCGATGCCCTGAACTGCACACCAGACTGGGTTGGCATTGCTGAACAGGATGCCGGATTTGACTGGCGCGAACTTAAAAAAGCCTAAGAGAAAAACCATGCAAAAATTACAGCAACTTTATGCCGGTAAAGCCAAAAGCGTCTTTGCCACCGAAGACCAGGATTATGTTGTGCTCAGTTTCCGGGACGATACATCGGCATTTGATGGTGAACGTATTGAACAGTTAAGCCGTAAAGGTGAGATTAATAACAAGTTCAATGCCTTCATCATGGAGCAATTGGCTACAGCAGGTATTCCTACGCATTTTGAAAAACTGCTCAGTGCCAATGAAGCTTTGGTCAAGAACATGAACATGATCCCGGTTGAATGTGTGGTGCGTAATGTGGCTTCCGGCAGTCTTGTGCGTCGGCTAGGTGTTGAGGATGGCATGGAGCTTAATCCGCCGGTATTTGAGTTTTTCCTGAAAAATGATGCCCTGCATGATCCCATGGTTAATGAATACCATATCGCCACCTTTGGCTGGGCCACTGATGAACAGGTTCAACGGATGAAAGCACTGACTTTTGAAGTGAATCAGGTACTGAAAAAACTGTTTGCCGATGCCGGTATGATTCTGGTGGATTACAAACTGGAATTTGGTGTGTTCAAAGGCGAAGTCTATCTTGGTGATGAATTCAGTCCGGATGGTTGCCGTTTATGGGATGCTGAAACCCGTAAAAAACTCGACAAAGACCGTTTCCGTCAGGGGCTGGGTGGTGTTATTGAAGCCTATGAAGAAGTTGCTCAGCGGATTGGTGTGCCTTTGTAGTTGATATAACCACAGAGACACAGAGAGCACAGAGTTTTTATCCGCAGATTACGCAGATGGTCGCAGATTATTAGCGCCATAATATTAACCCATAAATCATAAGGTTGGTGGGGTCAGTTAAATTCCGTAGGTTGGCGCTGAGCATGCGAAGCCCAACAAACTGTTAATGTCGGGTTACGCTACGCTAACCCGACCTACAATATTTTTAACTGTGCCCTCTGTGTCTCTGTGGTTTGTATTCTTTTAATCTGCGACCATCTGCGGATAAATCCAATGGATATGAAATAATCGTTGTTTCTATCCAACGCGCCTTGCCACTCGATCACTCAGCCGACATAATCTTTTTTTATTTATTCGCCGGAACAGGGAAGCTTATGTCGCGTTATCTCTCAAAATACCCGTTATTGCCGCAGCAGCCAATTGAATGGTTATTGGCATTACTCTTTCTGGTATCTCCCTTTTATCTAGTCTCCAGTCTTGGTGGTACCGGTTTTGACCTGCCATTTAATATCACGGTATGGGCAGCCGCGACCTTAGTCATAGCCTATTCTGTCTGGTATTTCTGTGGGCAGGACAAGCTGATTCTTCCCGCAAATTACAAAGGTCTGCTGGCTTTGCCTGTCGGAATTCTGTTGGCTGCAGCACTTGCTGGCGTTCAGGACCCAATTACCTGGCTGTTTCGTATTGTGTATGTGATGCTAGGGGTGATTTTTCTGTTTGGCCTGTTTCAGTTTCGACTTAAAAATACCGACAGAATTTTGTTGCTGATTACTGTGGCAACCCTTATCCAAAGTCTCGTTGGTGTTATTCAGTTATTTGAGTTACCGATTTTGCAGAACTGGATCCCCCATACCTCGACAGTGACTGCTACCGGTGTTTTTCAACAGGTCAATGTAATGGCCAGTTTCCTGACGACCGGCATCTTGATTTCAGTTTATCTTTGTTTAAGGCCGTTTGCTTATAAGCGATTTTATTTAAAAGTCTTTTTACTAATCACAATAAGTATTGCGACATATGTGATGGTGGCAACAGGTTCAAGAATCGGGCTGTTATCAGGCGTATTAGGACTACTAATGTTACTTATAGCCTATCGGAGTCAAGTCAGTAAAAACTGGAAAACGATTGTTTCTGCTTTATTGCTAATTATGGTGGCCAGCTGGTTAGCAAAAGAAGGGTTACATAAAACATTTGATAAATCTTACCAAATGGTAGAAGCGCAATATTCAGATCAACGTCTGACTATCTATCGTATTTCTTTTGATGCTTTTACTGAAGCACCAATAAAAGGACATGGTATAGGGAGTTTCCTGGAAAAATTTGGTTTGGCTTCTTCTGCTTTTTATCAACAACATCCAACGGCAAATATGCCAAGTTATATAGCTCATCCACATAATGAGCTTTTACAATGGGCCATTGAAGGAGGATTATTGGCTTTGCTGGGCATCCTTATAGCGATGTACAGTGTGTTGTGGTTTGTAACGAAATATAAACATCAACGACTGCTTGCCTATCTTGCTTTGTTACTTCCGATCACCTTTCATACACAGGTGGAACACCCTTTTTATATTTCATCATTTCACTGGTTTCTTTGGCTGACATTACTGTTTGTTTTGCTCAATAATTACCTCATGATTAAGCAAAATTCACTTAGTCTTGCAGCAAATAAATCAATTCGAGGATTAGCTCTTCTTATTTTAACGATATCTGTGTTTTTTTTAGGACACACCGCCCTGGCACAACAGCAGCTGTATCAATTTTTGTCACAATCTCAGCAACCTCAAAACCTTAATCATGCGCTAAGCAATTTGTATTACAAAACATACTCAGAGCAAATTGTTATGCGTACACACTTGCACGATGCAATAGCAAGAAATGATGATGAAAAATTGGTTCAGGTTATTAATTGGTTTGAATCAGAACTGGAAAAAAAACCAGAATTAAAACTTTTTGAAGACATCATCAATGGTTATTTTTCTTTGGAAAAGCTTGATAGACGTTGTCAGACCATTCGTAAAAGTTTGGATTATTACCCAGCAAATAAAGTTTTAAAGGATCTACATCAGGATTGTTTAGCAAGTAATTGACAAAAAACGTCACAAATTGACGTGGATTAGTAACTTACGAAAATTGAAAACAAAGGTTATGGTTTTAAGTTATTGATTATTAAGATAATTATAAGTTGGCACAGAGAGTGCTCCATTGATATCGAGCACAAAGCTTGTCGTCTACTTACGGAGATAGAAATATGAAAAAAACACAACAAGGTTTCACGTTAATTGAGTTAATGATCGTAATCGCGATCATCGGTATTTTGGCGGCAATCGCTTTGCCCGCTTATCAACAATACACAAATAAAGCAAAATTCTCTGAAGTTGTGCTTGCAACTTCTGGTGTTAAAACAGCAGTTGAAGTCTGTGCACAAGTAGAAGGAGCATTAGCATCATGTGTTCCTGCTTCTTCAGGTGATGTTCAGTCTGCTATCACTGGTGCTGCGGGTGGTACAAATGTAGCTAGTGTTACTTTTGACGGAGCCAATATTACTGCTGTACCATCTATCACAGGTGTACCTAATACAGATACTTATGTGTTGCAAGGTGTTTTGGCAAATGGAGCTGTAACATGGACTAAAGCTGGTGGGTGTGTTGCAGCGGGTTTGTGCTAAAACTTGTAAACAGCAAAAAAAAAGCCCCGATAGTTCGGGGCTTTTTTGTTTTTGACAATTCAATAGAATCAAATTTTCTCGTTCTATTTAATAACCAACTCAAAATACTTCGTTAAGCTGTAATATCCAAAATCCTTTTTGACACACACTCCTAAATTGCTTTCAATTACCCCATTAGCTCTTAATTGGGGGATCCCGTGGAAAATCATTCAAAAATAATCACCGTTGGTTGGCGAGAGTGGTTGAGCTTACCCGAGTTGGGCATCGATCAGATCAAAGCCAAGGTGGATACTGGGGCCAGAACCTCGGCGATCCATGCATTTTCGGTTGAGCCTGTTGGTAAGAATGGTGAGCTTTGGGTAAGATTTGGGGTGCATCCCAATCAACAGGATACCGAGACTGAAATCTGGTGCGAGGCGCGGGTTAAGGATGAACGCAATGTTACTGACTCGGGTGGACACACCGAAAAACGTTATGTTATTGAGACACCACTGAGCGTTGGCGGTCATAGCTGGCCGATTGAAATTACCCTGACCAATCGTGACACCATGCTGTTTCGAATGTTACTGGGACGTACTGCCATGACGACTGGTAATATATTGGTTAATCCGGCATTGTCCTACCAAGCAAGCCCCGCATTCCACGACACTACCCAAGCGCCAAGAGATGAAGCGCTTGATGGAGAATCTGCATGAAAATAGCCATTTTGTCCCGTAATTCGAAGTTGTATTCAACTCGCCGACTGGTCGAGGCAGCAGAGGCACGAGGTCATGAAGTAGATGTGCTGGATGTGTTGCGCTGTTATATGAATATCACCTCGATGAAACCGGAAGTGCATTACAAGGGTGAGAATCTGACTGGTTATGATGCGGTGATCCCTCGGATCGGGGCTTCGGTGACTTTTTACGGTACAGCTGTACTGCGCCAGTTTGAAATGATGAACGTGTATCCGCTGAATGAATCAGTCGCTATCAGCCGTTCACGCGATAAACTTCGCGCTCTGCAGTTATTATCTCGTCGCGGTATTGGTTTGCCGGTAACGGGGTTTGCACATCGTCCAGATGATGTTGATGATTTAATCAAGATGGTTGGTGGCGCTCCGCTGGTGATTAAATTATTGGAAGGTACCCAGGGCATCGGTGTAGTGCTTGCTGAGACAGCCGGGGCGGCTGAGAGCGTTATAGAAGCCTTTATGGGCATGAAAGCCAATATTCTGGTTCAAGAATTTATTAAAGAAGCAGGCGGTGCGGATATTCGCTGTTTTGTGGTGGGTGAGAAAGTGGTTGCCGCAATGAAACGCCAGGGCAAAGAGGGCGAGTTCCGTTCCAATCTGCATCGTGGCGGCAGTGCCAATTTAATCCGTATTACACCGGCAGAACGGGCCACAGCCGTCAGAGCTGCCAAAACCATGGGCCTGAATGTCTGTGGTGTGGATTTATTGCGGTCCAATCATGGACCTGTAGTGATGGAAGTTAATTCGTCGCCTGGGCTTGAAGGGATCGAGTCAGCAACCGGTAAGGATATTGCCAGTTTGATTATCGATTTTATTGAAAAGAATTCTGTTTCGGGAACGACTAAAACCAAAGGCCGTGGTTGATGCCTGACGAGTTGATTATTGCCGGGCAAAAAATTGGCCCCGGACAGAACAAAGTAGTTGATGTACCCCTGCCAGATTTGTATATGCATACCTCATTAAGTATGCCGGTGCAGGTGATGCGTGGTCGTCGTGAAGGACCTATTTTATTTGTCTCTGGTGCGGTTCATGGCGATGAAATTGTTGGCGTGGAAATAATCCGTCGGCTGGTTCGAAGTAAACGGCTTAAAAGCCTTAAAGGGACGTTGATAACCATCCCGGTGGTTAACGTATATGGTTTCATAAATCAAACACGTTATCTGCCGGACCGCCGGGATTTAAATCGCTGTTTTCCGGGTTCTGAAGAAGGTTCTCTGGCAGCACGCCTCGCCAATCTGTTTATGAGCGAGGTGGTGAATAAATGTACCCATGGTGTAGATTTACATACTGCTGCAATCCACCGGGATAACCTGCCACAGATTCGTGCAGCGTTGGAGAATCCCGCAGTCGAAGAAATGGCGAGAGCTTTTAACGCCCCGGTAATTTTAAATTCAGGCTTGATTGAAGGTTCTTTGCGTTATGCCTGTCAGCAGGCCAATGTGCCGGTTATCGTATACGAGGCTGGTGAAGCATTACGGTTTAATGAACTGGCGATTCGTGCTGGTGTCAGAGGCGTATTGGCAGTAATGCGTAAGCTGGGCATGTTGACGGCATCCCGTACTAAACATTTAAAACCTGTCGAACCATTTGTCGCGCGTTCGAGCAGTTGGGTGAGAGCACCACAAAGCGGAATTTTCAGAATGTTGGTACCCATGGGGGCCCATGTGACCAAAGGCGATATTCTGGGAATGGTCGCGGCGCCTTATGGTGATGAGAAATCGGAAACCAAAGTGTTCGCAATCTGTAGTGGTGTCATCATCGGCAGAACCAATATCCCTCTGGTCAATGAGGGTGAAGCGCTGTTCCATATTGCGCGTTTCAACCGTCCTGATGAAGTTGCAGACAGTGTTGAGGCGTTCAATACCAATCTGGATCCATCAACTGATACCAGCGCTCCGGAAGAGCAGCCAATTATCTAGGCCCATGATTCAATCCGTTACGTATTGATACTGTCATAATTTTTTTGCAATTTATCCGTAAAATAGTGACAATCCCGCGATTTAACTGAAGCCAAAGGGGGTCATACTGATGACACAAACCCATGCCAACCTTGATACACACTCACCTGATGTTGCCTCCGAAGAATGGAGTGCGCAACATAGCAGTAAGCTTTATGGTGTGCGTGATTGGGGGACGGATTATTTTGATATTTCCGCCGATGGCAATGCGGTCGTCAGTTTGCAATTTGGTGAAAAGACAATTCATGTTCCATTAATCGATATTGTTAATGGAATGAAAGAGCGTGGCCTGGATATGCCCGCTGTATTACGTATTGAAAACCTGCTGGATCTGCGTATTACCCAATTGAACGAAGCCTTTGCCCGGGCAATCAAAACAGCGGGCTACAAAAATGATTATCGTGGCGTATTCCCTATCAAGGTAAATCAGCAATGCCACGTTATTGAAGAAATTGCCGATTATGGTCGTCGTTATCATCATGGTCTGGAAGCGGGCAGTAAAGCCGAATTAATTATTGCTATTTCACAATTACGTGATCATGACAGTCTGATTATCTGCAA
>DELT01000084.1:3128-7303 GCA_002354555.1 Methylophaga sp. UBA2689 | reverse complement strand
GCACAAGGTGGAAGGCGTGATCAATATCAGCCACTTACTTCGCAATTAACCTCCAGTGTCTATCCAAATGCGGTGATTAAACAGTTACTGAAATGGTATCCGTTTACCGATATTTATATTGCGGATCTGGATGCAATAGAATGTAAAAACATCGATAAAGCGTTTTATTTGCAACTGCACCAGTTATTTCCACAATTAACCATCTGGTTGGATGCGGGAATCCGTACTCTGAATGACTGGCAGGACTGGTGTGATATTCCGAATATTAAGCCGGTATTGGGAAGTGAGACTCTGCAGGATCTTCAATTGTTAAACACGTTGCAACCCACGGAATTTATATTATCTCTGGATTTTCGGCAGGGGCAGTTATTGGGTCAATATGATTTGTTAACGCAGGTAGATTTATGGCCTGACACTATCATTGTGATGAGTCTGGATACCGTGGGGATGGATAATGGGCCAGATGAAAAGTTATTGAATACAATTCAAAAGATTAAGCCTGGTGCGCAATTAATTGCGGCGGGAGGTGTGCGTGGGGAAGAAGATTTAATGCATCTGGCAAAAAAACAAATCAAAGGAGCTTTGATTGCCAGTGCTTTACACAAAGGCAGACTTGGCGTCGATACAATACGCCAGATAATGAACTGAAAATGCCGCCCCGAAGGGCGGCATTTACATCAGTCTAAAACTTACTTAGCACCAAATGGGTGTTCAGAAGCTTTGTATTGTGCAACAACGTCAGCCGCTTTAGGCTCACGAGCTACTGCACGTTTGATAGCTTCTTTAGTTGCACGGTAGTTCCAGTCCTGGATTTTCTCATCACTGTCAGCAGTTGGTGAGATAAATACACCAACGCAAATGAAGCAATCATCAGCTTCACTGAGAGGGATGGTGCCATCTTCAACACACTCAGCAACGGCAACAGAAACACCACGTTGTGCAGGGCCAAACATTTGCACTGCTTGTTTCATGTTTTTGATGGTTACTTTATTGAACATAACGGTAGCTGGTTTGACCATCAGGTTAGGTGCAACCACAGCCAACAGGCCGTTAACACCTTGTTTCTGGTCGGTCATAGTGCGGCAGAAAGCATCTTCTGCTGCTGAACCACGTGGGCCCATTAATAAATCAATGTGAGCAACGTTGTCTAAGTCACCATCTTCAATGACTAAGGATTCACCTACAAGTACGCGATCGATAACTGGCATGTTATATTTTCCTGTTCCAAAAAAATTGTCAAAAAGGCTCATTTTTTCCTCAACCTTTTTATGCGAGATTGAGGTTTATACGTAATAAAGGAACGTATCACCTGCTCAGTGCCGCCCGCTATAAGCATCGTGCTACTGAAATTCGGTTTGAATCAAACGCCTGCTCAAACGCAAATAGCAGCAATGCTGCTGCAGTCATATCTGCGGAGGTTCCGGGATTTATGGCGTGACTCTTTAATTCGTGATCCCAGACGGTCAGCTCAGTTGTTGAATTGCTTAAGGGTCTATTTTTATTCATTTTTAAAATAAATAACTGTGCCTTCTGTGCCACTGTCTGGGCGATATGCCGGGATTGCTTTCTGATAATTAACGTATCCGGCACACGTGCTAGTAAGTAAAGATACGCGATTGTGGTGGCCCATTCAACCTTTTCCCCACATTTCAGCGCTTCTGTCAATTGTTTATAGCCGATATCCCATACTTGCTGGTAGTTATTTACGTATTGCAAGGCGATTGTGTCTCGATTCTGCGCTAATACCATCGCTTTTCGCAGGGTTACCGTTGGCTGTTGATGTATGTCCTCTTCAGCTTGCTGACCCATACCGCCAGCATCAGCCAACCGAATCGCTTCATAACACAGCCGGGCATCTTCAATGGTTAAAGCCGTCAGGGTCTTTTCAAGCTCTGAGGATAGTTGATCAAAGCTGGAACATCGCTGAATTGCATCACATAACGGGGCAAATAATAATACGATACCAAGGTTGGTATTACAGTTGACGACCTTACGGGTGGCTACAATGGACTGCAAAATCCGTTCGCCAACGTTTAGATTGTGTTGCGCCATTACCGGAGCAATTGCTGCAGCGCTGGAGAGAAAGTCCTGTACAGCCATATTATGTCCGTCACTCCAGACATTTACATTGCCAGGTTTTGGAGCGTTGACTTCCTGCTCACAGGCCCAGCGGACACTGTCAGCAATCTGTTGGTCAGCTAGCATGTTCGGGGAGGGATACCTGTCTGGTTTGCTGAATATGAGAAGCAACCATTGATGCCAGTCGAGCAGCAATATCAATACCTGTTGCCTGATATAAGCCTTTCCAGGCTGGTACGCTATTGACTTCCAATACACTGAATTGGCCTTGCGGATCCTGAATCAGATCGACGCCCGCATAAGGTGCTTCCACCGCAGCAGTTGCTCTGATAGCAAGTTGTGCCATTTCATGGGTCACGGTACTGGCAAAACAGCTGGCACCTTGAGCAAAGTTGGTGATCCAATGATTCGAGCGACGTGTCATGGCAGCAATGACTTCACCATTGACCACCATCAAGCGCCAGTCCTGCCAGCAACTGGTTTGAGTCGGTGCCACATAATGTTGAAGATAATAAGCCTCACCAACTACTGAGAGATTATCCAGTTGTGCTAACTCTTCAAGTAGCTGAATGCCTTTCCCCTGACAACCAAATAACGGTTTCACGACCAGGCTGAAGCCTTTGGCAAATTCTTCGCGGGCAATCTGTAATGCCTGTTCACGGCTTTCGCAAGCCCAGGTATGTGGCGAAGGGATATTCGCCAGATGGAGTCTTAATGACGTTCGCGCTTTATCGACTGTGAGTTCAATGGCATGGGCGGGATTCAGAACCGGCACACCTAATTCGGCAAGGGTATGCAATACATCCATGCGCAAAGTAATTTGTTCGAGGCTTCCGGGTGCGATGCCTCTGACCAACACAGCATCAGGCAATGTCGTTTCAAACTGCGGAATCACCATACCTGTTGGACTGCGGGTATCGATCCGGCATTCCGCCAGATCGATAAGCACCGTTTCAATATTTAAGTCAGCCAGTGCTTCAGTCAGCTGAGCACTATGCCACCCGTGAGTATCATTAAAAACAGCAACGCGGGCGCTAGGCATAGTCAATCATTAAAGTCCGAAAGACTGCTTCAATAAGTCGGCATTCAATTCACCTGCAGTGAAGCTTTTCCCGGTTTGGGTGCTGGTGATAATGACTTTTGCCGGACTGAAAAGCATCGGATCAATTTTGAAAAAGTCATATTCGTAAGATTTGAAAATCTGACCGAACGGGCGACCATAATCAGACGATGTATTGCTGGGCATTTTCTCGGCAAGTTCTTGTGCTTCATCATTGGTACTGTTCACAAAAAGATGCACGGTACCGCCATACAGAATAGCGTCGTTGGTTCGGCCCATGCCGGTCATAAAATCACCACCGGGTGGTGCCACAGGCGTGGTTCCAAAACCATCCACAATTTTATCCATCGGGAAGTGCAGGGTATGGGCTTTATGCATGGCCACTTCCAGTACACGAATGGCAATTTGCATTACCCCCGCCAGACTGGTGGTTGGCGTCAGAATTAACGTCAGGTTCTCAGGTTTGATGCCACAGTTATCAGCAACTTTATCGGCAATTTCGACGGGGGGCATGCTATCCACTTCCAACACGATAACCGTTGAATCTGCTTTATCCTGATAGCCAAATTCCTTGAATAATTCTTCCCGCGCAGCAAGTGCACGACCTGGCCCGGAGCCCAGGGCAAAAAATTTCACATCTTCACTTTTGTGAGAGAGACTCCAGCCCGCATATTGACTGCCAAGACAACTTAATACCGGCGTTTTTGCATGAACATTCACTGACCAAGGCCAATCGTTAAAACCGCTGGTACTGCCGAGAGTTGCGGTACCCAGTCCACCCATGCAGATTTCTCCAATCAGTCGACCCGCTTCCAGACCACCGGTAGCCTTAATACCTGCATCAACGACGCGTGTACCATTGGATAAATGACTGATTTCCAATTGCAGGGCTTGAGCATTGTCGATTAATTTATCAACCAGTGGCTTACTGGCGGCGTTCACACTGGTCCAGTTGGCGGAGATTTGACTGCTCATGAAAAGATCCTGTCTGATAAAAAATGAAAATAGTATACGTTATGCATTGGGCGCTGTAATG
>DELT01000084.1:0-2911 GCA_002354555.1 Methylophaga sp. UBA2689 | reverse complement strand
CGAAAGTCGGCCTCACAAGCCAAGAGATATTGTGAAAATCGTTGTGGTTTGCGAAACGCATCAAGCCCTTCTATTACGTTTAATACTTCACGCCCTGATAATTCAAAAAGTATATGGCAATGGGTGTGAAATTCAGCGAATTTTAATGCCAGACTACTTATTTCACGGGGTACACGTAACCGTTCACATAACTCATGAGTTATTGTGATACTGCGTTTTTCGTGTCCTTTATGACTTGGCAAAATATCGGCAGGGGTCGTTCCTTTACCCAGATCATGACATACCACCGCAAAACGCACGGCCAGATCATCGGTCAGTCTGGCGGCTTGATCCAGCACCAGCATTACGTGTACACCGGTATCCACTTCGGGATGCCATTGAGAAATCTGTGGAACACCAAACAGTCGATCAATTTCTGGAAACAGTGTCTTTAAAGCGCCTACTTCTCTTAAACAGATAAAAAATAAAGAGGGTTGATTGCTTAATAGCGCTTTTTCCAGCTCCTGCCATACACGTTCAGCGACCAGATGATCCAGTTCGCCATTGGCTATCATCTGGTGAATTAATCGTTTGGTTTCATCGGCCACCTGAAAGCCGAAGCGGGCAGCAAAACGTGCTGTTCGTAATACCCTTACCGGATCTTCAACAAAGGCATTGGACACATGGCGTAAAGTCTTGTTATGCAGATCAGTTTGCCCATCAAATGGATCGATGACATTGCCATCGTCATCTTCAGCCATGGCGTTGATAGTCAGATCCCGACGTGCCAGATCTTCCTCTAAAGTGACCTTTGGTGAAGCGTAAATTTCGAAACCATGGTAACCGGGCGCCGTTTTTCGTTCAGTACGGGCAAGCGCATATTCTTCGTGAGTTTTGGGATGCAGGAAGACGGGGAAATCTTTGCCCACGGGGCGAAATCCCTGAGCCAGCATTTCATCAACAGTGCTGCCCACAACAACCCAGTCTTTATCTTTTACCGGCCGTCCCAGTAAGCGATCCCGAACACAGCCACCTACTTTATATATTCGCATAACACTATATTAAGGGTTTTTGGGACGTACTGCTGGCATACGTTCCGACATTCGCTTGATAGTCTGTTTTCTTTGAAAGTCATAGGTGGCAGCATAACTGAACACCGCGCGAACATAGCGACGGGTTTCGGTAAATGGAATGTTCTCTACCCAGATATCGGCAGGCATGGTTTGTTCCGGTAACCAGCGTGAAACACGATGAGGCCCGGCATTATAAGCCGCGGTGGCCAGTATTGGATTGTTTTGAAACTGATCCTGCATACGACGGATATAAAAGCTTCCCATCTCGATATTACGTGGTGGATGATAAAGCTCAGAATCCTGCTTTAAAGGCTTATTCAGCCAGCGTCCAACCTGCTTACCGGTGGCGGGCATGACCTGCATCAACCCCATCGCACCAGCGTGTGAGCGGGCTCTGGGATTAAAGGCACTTTCCTGCCGGGCAATGGCAAGTAACCACGAAGCATCAACTCCTACATCAGCACTGGCCTGACGCATTTCAGTGTCGTAAAGCACCGGGAAACGTAAATCCAATGCATCCCAGTAGCGTGCAGTGCCCAACAGAGCAATGGTTTGATTGTGCCAGCCCCATTTATGGGTTTCCGTGGCGACAATCTGCAGTTCGCGAGGGGTTAATGTTTGTTGCAGAAAATAGGCTTCACGTCGGGCATCAAGTAATTCATCCTGCAGATAAAACTCACGCATGCGTTGTACGCTGTCCATGGAGATAATGGACTCGCTATATTGGGGCTCAGCAACAATAGGATGGTGATTCATCGCATATTCAGCTTCAACTTTATCTGCTGCAAGAAAGGCATAAAAATCACGCTCATCCACCAAAGTACGCCATATTGCCTCGGCTTCAGTACGTTGGCCCTGTTCCGCCAGACTTCTGGCAAGCCAGTATTGCCAGCGGGTTTCCTGACGTGTGTGTTCATTCAGGCTGGCGATAGCTTTTTGTACTTCAGGCCAGTTTTGCTGCCATAAGGCCGCGCGAACCCGCCACGGGTGATTTGGCGTATCGCCATAATAATAAAGTGCTTTATCGTCTCGATCCAATGCGGCCCAAAGCCCAATGCTGCCCTGAACATCATGGCGTTCATCAGTTGAAAACTGATAACTGTTTTCCAGACGCGTCCAGTGATAGTGAGCTTTAGCAGGATCATTTCTGGCTAAACGTTTCAGGCCATAAACAACAATTTCCCTGGCCATAGCAACATCCTGTGCCAGAGAGACTCCCTGAGCGGGGGCAGGGGCCGGTAATTGAGACAGCAAACTGACAGGGTTTTTATGAATATCTTCCCAGCGCTTGGTCCAGGCCTGTGCAGTTGCACTTTGTTTTACCGTTTTGGCAAGATAGTTTGCCAGAGCAAATTGCTGGTTACGTAACGCCAGTAGCAGCCGTTGCCAGCGTAACTCATCCGTTAACCAGCCACGTTGTTCTGCGTGATGAAAAACAGCATCACATGCCTTGTCCTGGGATGCGGCAACCAGCCAGAGTTTTTCGAATGCTTGAGCAGCAGCCTGTTGTTGATTGGTAGCGATTAATGCCCGGGCATAATGACATTCACGTGCAGCCGACTGAGGCGCTTGATAAAACTCCAGATACTGCTGCCATTGTTGACTGCCAGCCAGCTTGTCCAACCAGGCGCCGCGCAGGCGCGCCTTGAAAAAGCTGTCTTCACGGGTTTGCAGAAAGTGTTTGATATTTGCTGCTTCAGTATCGTTTATCCGATGTTGCAGATATAAATAGTCCAGATATTCCTGCAACGGATAACCTTCCAGTTGCGCCTGGAGTTGACGAAACTGAGTCAGCTGATGTGTTTGCAGCGCTTTTTTGGCTTGCTGATAAAGCTTGCGCTGTTGATTGATGTCAGATG
>DELT01000070.1 GCA_002354555.1 Methylophaga sp. UBA2689 | reverse complement strand
CAATCGTCGCATATACCTGGGCACTAATACGTAAAAAATATGAAACCCCAGCCATCGGCAGTGAAGTAAGAGATTTTATAAAATGGACACTGGAAGAAGGCCAAACATTAGCAGCTCCATTGCATTACCTTCCTTTATCGCAAGAGATTATCCAGGCAGAACAGGAAAAGTTAGGACTGTAAACTATCCAGAGACCCCAAAGAGTCAGAAGCAAATATCAATTTTCTCTGGCACTTTGGATCTTTCATCCAGCTTATTAGCACTGGCTTATGCCAGCTTGACCAATACGCTTTGCCCCCTCTCTTATCTCGCAATATAAATTTTTCTTCATATGAACAGAAAAGTTTAATTATGCTGGTTTTGTTAAGGTGTAATCTAAATAATCTCTTTCAGCGAGTAACGATTTTAATGACAAGCCACTTCAACGCTGAGCGTCTTCAGGAAGATTTTGAACAGGAAGTGCCTGTCCTGGATGCATTGATTGACCTCATTGATGAGCTAAGAAAACATGATGATGGAAATGCCTCAAAGCGCTTAGATGAATTGCTCGATATGATCGAAGCCAATCCTAAGCTGAGAGCGAAATTCAGTCAGGAGTTTCATAGCTGGCTGATTGATTTAAATCTTTATCCGGCCTTAGTGAGCTTAGGAATATTTTCCAGACGTGGGTTATTTAGCGAATTCATGACACGTCTTTATGACAAGGTGAATCCTCCTCCAGTTGATCGTGAGAGCTCACGTGGGGTTTTGACACTGTTATTCCATCGCCAATCGGATAAAAAGTGGCTCGCCACGATAACCCCAGAGCAATGGCTGCGGCTCTATCAAACATTAGTCGATCACACCGCAGCTGACACTTTGCAAACGGCCATCAATCATTTCCGTCAGCAATGTCTTTATGCGCTTGAAATGCTCGCCATTTGGGTGGCTGCCGAAGAATTAGAGCCTGGCTTAATGCGAATTGATCGGCGATTGGTAAATATAGATTCTGCCTTTATCGGCCTGCAAAGAGAAGTACGTCTGTTCACTCAAACAGAGTTTGATCGTATTCAAGATCCCGACATCCCCTCGTATGATCCAGAACATATTTGGGTGATGCTGGACCAATGCCACGAACAAGTCGCACGCTTAAGACGTAAAGGCGCTGGGGCTGCGGGTTCCTCGGTATCGGTGGCACATTTACTCGAACGTCTGGAACAGACACTGGGACGTATTGAAGAATTACTGTCTATTTTAATCACCGAAGAAACTCAGGAAGTCGAACGTAAAAGTATGGCACTCTGGAAAACATTAATGATTTCCGCCATAGACAAAAATAGTCTTTATGCCCTGATGCGAAACAGCATCGGTATGCTTTCTCGCAGTATCACCCAAAATAAGAGTGATCATGGTGAACATTATATAAGCCGGGATAAAAGCTCCTTTTATGCCTTGTTTCGTTCGGCAGCCGGGGCCGGTTTCATCATTGCGTTAATGGGACTATTAAAAATCAGCATTGTGGATATGGGCTTCAGTCCTTTTAAAGAAACCGTGCTAGTCAGTCTCAACTATGGTTTAGGCTTTGTTTTAGTACATCTTTTGCACTTTACTATTGCCACCAAGCAGCCAGCAATGACTGCCGCCAGTTTTGCCGGCGAAGTTGAACAAGGCGAAAATGGGCGCGCTGCACACCGTAAATTGGCCAGCTTGTTAATCGATGTAAACCGATCCCAGTGGGCTGCTGTATGGGGCAATGTTTCTACCGCTATTATCCTAGCTGCTATTATCGCTATGGGTGCTGCTTGGGTGACTGGGCGTCCTTTACTGAATCCCGCTAATGTGAGCTATCAGCTTCATGCTATTAATCCTTTCGAGGGGCTAGCGTTATTTTATGCGGCCATTGCCGGGGTCTGGCTGTTTTGTTCAGGCATCATTGCAGGCTACTTTGATAACCGAGCCGATTATCTTGAAATGGAGCTTCGGCTTCAACAACACCCGTTATTACAATGGTTAAAGGAAGATCATCGCAACAACTTCGCCAAGTACATGCATGAAAACTCTGGGGCAATAGCGGGTAATTTCTTTTTCGGCGTGCTGCTGGGAACAACCGGGTATATCGGCTACTTACTCAACTTGCCTTTAGATATTCGCCACGTGGCTTTTTCGTCGGCCAATCTAGGCTACAGTGCATTCAGTGCCCCGATTGGGATTTTGGATTTTCTGATCTATCTGATTTTTGTGCTGATGATAGGTTTCGTCAATCTTTGGGTGAGCTTTTCATTGGCGCTGCTCGTGGCATTACGATCACGCGGAACCCAGATAAGCCGCTTTTCTATGTTACTAAGTAGCATTTGGGAACAAATAAAAGAAAATCCAGTTCGTGTATTTTTCCCTGTTACTACAATGCAAGAGGCTTTGAAAGAAGAATCTGAAGATAAACATTGATGATTCGATTATAGTCCCTGTCGATCGGAAGGAGAAAGCCCCTCTCAATAGCTTTTTTTAATCAAGCTGACTGCACTGCCCGGTCCCTTGCTTCTTTTCTCTTATCTTGTCGTTTATTGCTGTTCCTTTTCTGATGGTTCGGTGCCGACCGTGTCTGCTACGTAGGCACCGCGCTCACCCATTGGTTTATCTTCCCCGACCGTTGAGTCGACTTCTGTTTGATGTTCCATCTCGGCGTTTATTTCGGCCCCCAGCAGCACGACAAAGGCACTGATATAAAACCAGAAGATGAGAACGATCACACTGCCAATCGCACCGTAGGTTTCATTGTAATTAGAAAAGTTTTGTACATAGGCAGTGAAACCGAAAGAAGCCAAAAGCCATAATAAGGTCGCAATGATCGCCCCTACACTAACCCAGCGCCATTTCGCATTTTTTCTATTGGGGGCGAAACGGTAAACGCATTCAAGTACGAGCATAAATATCACCGCCAGAATTGGCCAACGAAATGTTCTCAATAAGGTTTCTAAAGTTTCACCCAAGGGGATCAAGCCAAGAACAATCGGCACCAGAATGGCTAGCAACGCTAAAACCACAACACTGAAAATACCAACCACAGTAAATAAAAGCGACACCAGCAGCAGATTCCAAAACGGACGCTTTTCCTGTTCTTTGTAGATAATATTGCATGCTTTAATGAGCGCCATAGCACCTTTGCGCGCCACCCAAAGCCACACTAGCAGCGATAGGACCAGCGTTAAGTTGAAGGCTGCTCCACCGGTATCAGTGAGCTCGGTAAGTTGATCGGTAAATATCTCAAATGCCTGTTCGGGTAACAGTTGCCGAAATGGTTCAACATGGGAAATGATATTTTCAGGTGAAGAAAAAAGTCCATAAAGCGAAACCCCAACATTCAGCGCTGGAAAGATGGACAACATCATAAATAACGCCACGCCGGCTGCAAGCAGCGAAATATCGTGACGATTCACATTGCTAATGACTCGGCGAGCGATATCCCACCAGCCACGCCAGGAAATTTCAGGCGGCATGCTGGCTTGCCGTCCACGTTCATCGGCGGACGATATTTCTGCTGGATGCGGAGTAATATCCTCTTTTGGCATAGAGCCTCTTACTTTTCTGGCGTCTGATTAGGTTGATAATGACCTTTTTCTCTGCCTCTTTAAATCAAGTTTGCTAATACCTTGATTCCTCAAAAGCTTGTTAATCCAGTTCTAATTCGTCTTCGTCATCAAAATCATTCTGGATTTCGATGTGTTTAGGAACTTCAGTTTTAGGAGCCCCACCCATCTTTTCGAGCACCCAGAATTGACCAGATACGTTTTGGCAGCTATCCATAAACGCTTTGCCTTCGTGAACCGTTGAGGAGGCCTGATTACCTTCTAGGCATTCTCCTTCCTCACGAAATTGTGACTTTAAGCGGTAGGCGTTACCTTCAGGCACAAACTTCCACATTTGACCGGTGACATTCTGGCAACTATCCATATGCGCAGCGCCACGATATACCGGCGAGTCGGCCCAATTACTCTCAAGACATTCTTGACCCGTCTTTAAGCGATACCAGCCGGAGCCGATGTTTTCAACTGTCCAGAGTTGGCTCGATACCGTCTGACAAGTATTCATAAAAACCGCTCCGCCAACAGAGGATGTGGACGGATTTCCTTCGAGACACTCGCCATTACCACGAAATTGGTTTTTTAATTGATAGGTGCCTGATAAGTCTTCTGCGGCATGGGAAACACTAGATAATGCCAGCACTGCAAATAAGCAAACTGATAACACTTTCTTGAATATCATGATGAGATTCTTATTTTATGAGGTGCTTCGTAAATTAGCACAAAGCTTGAGGTCAGGAATAAAAACCTGATCAATGATTTAGTTATGCCATCCATGATCCTGACTGCTCTGCTTCAACAGCCAGTATGTAATCCCTAATGCCAGTGTGGTCGCGGCAATCCCAAGTAGATACATTGGTGTCAATGTCTCGAAATCCAGTACGATAACTTTTCGAGCAATAGCCATGAGCGCTGTAGCCACAACCAACTGCACAGGAAAAACATTGGTACCCAAATAGAGCCGGATATTAATGAAAATTTCTACCGCAATGAGGACAGCCATAAACGCCCCAAATGTGTAAAAAATATCATTGATATCCAAAAGCATGAAAGGTGGTGCATTCAGTCTTTCGTAAATAATATAAATGATATCTGCTACCCCCCAGAGTATGACTGCCACCATCAACACGGCAAGAATGCGAATGGCAAAACGAATAATCCGATGAAGAGCCCGGAAAAATGGGTCCTGGGAGTCAATAGGAAGCTCCTGATGCAGCTCTTGCTTTTGTTCACGCTCTGCCTGATTCGGTTTATTTTGATTATCATCAACCATCTAAAATCTCACTAATTCATATGGACGTAGATCAAGCCGATCCATGACATCAGCCAACTTGATTATGATATTTTGCACTTTTACTATCTCCTCCCTGAGATTGTAATGCTGCTGCACCATCGTGTTTTATTAAATGCATTTCAATACAGGAGATAGATAAACCTATAGGTAATCACAAACGCTATCGAAAACGGCAACCTCACCGACGGTGCAGATTGCAGTCATGTTTTCTTCTTTTTTCCACAAAAATTTACAATTTGCCTTTCCCGTTCCGGCACAAACCTGCATTTCTGGACGCCCCTCACAGCGTAAGTCACCTTCGGTGCAAGTATCCGCTTCCTTGGCAAGAAAGGGCTCCCAGCCAGCCTCTAACATTTTCAATCGAACGCTTGAATAACGCTCATTTTCATCGAAATTTGGTAGAGCGGAAGTTTGATTACAAGCAAACAGATTAAACGTAAGAAAGGCAATTATCATGGAAGATAAATAAAAGACTGTTTTTATCATAATAAGACCTTGGAATCTTTAGCTTCAGAGTAAAGTTTAAAAGATAAAAACTCTAATTCACGTTTGGGATGTTAGAAAGTCAAGTTGGCTGCCCCCTTGATACTCTTTTATTATTCATCTCTGCCGGTGTTCTCGTATAACATTTCATAAGAATCTCCAGGTAATGAATACTCACCGTTTTCAATAATTTCCACTTCCATTTCATCAACTTTTGAGTCCTGCAGATCTAAAACAACCCTGATTCGCAAAAATTCATCAACCACAGAGTAAGTCTTATCATCTTGCAAACTGATAATGTTTCTCGACATCAACCAATCAAGAGAGCCCCCATCTATATTTTCCAAAGCTTGCTCTCTATCAATCCTACTTGGAAACCGGCCCCCGGCTAAAGCAATAAAACTACAATAATCCGAGAAATAAGATTCATTTTTCATTGTATGGATAAGAAGGTCATAATCCCGCCCTCTAGACTGATAACAGATTTCCCTAAGAGAACCGACCAGATCTCGCAGATCGATACAACCATCAGGATCTTCATATTCATGTTCAACAACATGAGATCCCAAAAGTTGGAGTAGATGGGGATGACCACCTGACATGGCTGCTATCCGGTCTATTACATCGGGATGAATATTTAATGCCCCACCGCCATCATAAATAGAACTAGTAAGTTGGCTAAATTTTTCATCAAGCAGAGCCTGAGAAGTATCCTGATCTAGTGGCTCTAAATGTAAACATTTATATATAAACCTTGTTACTCCCCTATCTGTATTGGCCATTGTTTGATAAAACGGACTAACACCAGCCAAAACAAACCTGAGATTTTTTATTCCTTGGAGCTGGATTTCAGTACACAAAGTCCTCATTAACATTGCTATAGCTGGCGCGCACTTCTCGCATTCATCTATCGCTATAATAAATTTATTCACACCAGAAATTTGAGCAGTGAAAGCTTTATCGGCAACTATTTTTGACAGAGCGGATAAATGTCGTCCTTCATTAAAATAGCTATATGCTTCGCTTGATTCGTAAGAAATAATTGTTGAAAAACCAATACGTAATTTTTTTTCTGCACTATCAATTGAAACTAATTTATCTAGAACTAAAAGTGCTGCATCATCCACAGTTTTTATATCTGCATGTCCCACCACCATAATAAAAATATTATTTTCATCAGATGCAAAGCCATCCATGTGGAGTAATGTTCTAGACATAAAGGAAGACTTACCTATTCCAAATGATCCTTCTATACATACAGAACCCTGATTAATAGATCGGGCTAATAATTGAATTTCTTTATCTCTTCCAAAAAAATCTTCTGGAAGGCTTGCAATCTCTGAGGGAGTAAATGGATTAATCAATTAATTTCATCCTTATTGATTAGAGTTCATAAAACTATATTTATAAAGTCTTCAACCAAATAATAATTTTTAAAGTGAACAGCTAATAGTGACCTTGTTGAAATTTATATTCTTTTTTTTAACTATAACTTAAATAATTAACCGTTAATAATTCACGTTGATTTTACAGTTGCTTTATTCCAATCATCACAACTACTCGCACCAGTTCACATAATCACTAATCTCGTTTTGTATTTATGATTCTTCATCGTTAAATTTAAGCTTCATTAAAATCAAAAATCGCAGGGAGCGAATTATGGCAATCAAGGACTGGCCGGCAGATGAACGGCCGCGTGAAAAACTGCTTCAATCAGGTGCAGCAGCCTTATCAGATGCTGAGCTGCTGGCAATCTTTCTTCGAACCGGAGTCACAGGCATTTCGGCTGTGGATTTAGCTCGAAAACTACTTTCCGACTTTGGTGGTTTACGAGCTTTATTTGAAGCAGATCATAAGAGCTTTTGTCAGCAACATGGTTTGGGTACGGCGAAGTTTGTGCAGTTGCAGGCGGTGTTGGAGATGAGTCGTCGGCATTTGGAGTCTACTCTGACTCGAGGCAATGCGTTTACTGATGCTGCGACTACTCGCCTCTATTTGCAACGACAGCTACGGCATTTCCCCCATGAAGTCTTCGCCTGCCTATTTCTCGATACCCGACATCGGTTGATCAGTTTTGAGCCATTATTTCGGGGCACGATTGATGGTGCCAGTGTATATCCGCGTGAGGTGGTGAAGCAGGCGTTAAAACATAATGCTGCTGCAGTGATTTTTGCTCATAACCATCCTTCCGGGGTGGCTGAGCCGAGTCAGTCAGATATTCAGATCACCAAGCGTTTACGCAGTGCGTTGGAGCTGGTGGATATTCGGGTGCTGGATCATATTATCGTCGGCGATGCTGAAACCACTTCACTGGCTGAATTGGGGCATTGTTAATCGTCTTTTGCGGGTTTTGCCACACTATTAGCTCATATCACTCATTTTTGTTGGCAAACAGATCGTTATGCTTTTGGGATTGTAAAACCTAACCCTTTATAATACGTGACCCACATCATGACGATTAGCAAAACACTCAAACCTCTTAGCATTGCTCTGGCTGTAATTTATGCCAATGGCGTATATGCCGAAACGCCCAATCTGCTGGATGATGCCAGCTTGAGTCTGGGAAGTATGGTGGTGTCTTCAGACAATATCGGCCCGCTGACTTCTCGTAATCTCTCCACTTCGGTTGATGTTTTAAGCCAGGATCGCATTGAAGATCAAAACGTGAATTACACCTGGCAATTGTTTGATCAAATGCCCGGCGTGATGCTTACACAATATGGGATGGGAAATGAATCCGGCAAAATATCCTTTCGCGGCTTTAATGGTGAAGGCGAAATCAACGCCGTTAAATTGCTGATTGATGGGGTTCCGAGTAACCAGAACTCAGGCAATATGCCGTATCTGGAATTACTGACACCACTTGAGATTGAGAGTATTGAAGTCGTTCGCGGTACCAATGACCCGCGTTATGGGTTACATAATATTGCTGGCAATGCTGACATACTGACTCAACAAGGCGGCAATTATAATAAAGCACGTGCCAGCTACGGCAGCTTTGATACGCGTCAGGTTCAATTTGTCAGTGGCCTCGAAAGCAACGGTTTTTCACAAAACTATGCCGTCAGTTATTTAGATTCAAATCGTTATCGGGATCATAGCGATATCGAAAAAAGCACGTTTTCAGGTAAATGGTTTTATACCCCGGAAAGTGGCCGTGCTCAGATTGGTTTTATCGCCCGCCATGGTCAGGCCGATGCTGAAGAGGCAGGTTATTTAACCCGTTCTGAAGCCCGCGATGATCCAGAACAATCTCGTCCTCATAATGCGCCGGATGGCGGGGATCGCTCGATGAATCAATTCAGTGCACATTTGGATGTTGATCTCAGCGATAACTTATTCTGGAATACCAAAGCCTATCTGAATCAGCTTGATGAATATCGCTATGTGACCTTTGCCGCCGGTGGTAATCATAATGAACGCATCACCCAGGAAGATCATAAAGGCGCGTTAAGCACGTTGACCTGGCGACCTGAAGTGAGCTGGGCACATGAGTTCGCTTTGATGGGAGGATTGAGCGCAGAATTTCAGGACAATGAAAGCCGCCGTTATATTGTGGATGATTTTAGAAATCGTACCTCGCAGACACGAGATCAAAACTTTGACATTGATATTTACGGCGGCTTTGTTCAGGCCATTTACAAACCGACTGAAAAGTTAAAACTGGTACCAGCTTATCGCGTCGATACGGTTCGCGGCAGCTTAAACGATGCCGGTGTGCATCGCGATATCAATGATTATGGCAATATCAGTCAGCCAAAATTCAGTGCGGTGTACTCCCTGACCGACCGTTATGCGGTTTACGGTAACTGGGGTAAAACCTTTCAAGTGGCTTCGGGTGCCGCCAGCTACCAGAAAAATGTTTTCTCCGAAGATTTGGATGCGTCTATTAACGAAGGCTGGGAGATTGGGCTGAAATTTACCCCCACCGATTGGTTAAATGGTCGTGTTGCACTCTGGGAGCAGGTTGCTTCAGGAGAGTTCAAAACAAAGTTAGGTGATGCCAATAATGACAGTGAGAATATTGGTAAAACCGAACGGCGTGGGATCGATATTCAATTTAATGCACAAGCCACCGAAAAATTAGGGTTATGGTTTGCCGCTGCATTTCAGGATTCAGAAATACTTAAAGCAGGCTCAGATAAACCAGGTTCCAAAGGCAATGAAATTGATCATGTGCCGAACTATTTAATTGATGCTGGTATTGATTATCAGGCAAACCCCAAACTGAAACTGTCGAGCTGGGTCAGTGCACAAGATGATTACTATCTGACCGTGGACAATGACACAGGAAAATTTGGTCAGTATGTGTTGGTCAATGCTTCAGCCAGTTACGCGCTCACCAGCAAAGTAAAACTGGCAATGGAACTGAAAAATGTATTTGACCGCGATTATGAATACGTTTAGTTAAATACCGAAAGCATGCACTCCCCCGGCGATGGACGTGCTGTGTATGGCTCAGTTCAGGTAGACTTCTAGCCCATAACTTTTTTCGTTGATTCGCTGTCGATATTCGACAGTGAATCAGCTACGTCATTCGGATAAAAGCCCACCATGAAAAACGCCCGCCGCATCTGGCTGAGCATTCATTTATACCTCGGTTTGAGTATCGGCGCCGTGCTGGTATTGCTGGGGCTGACCGGCAGTATTCTGGTGTTTTATCTGGACATCGATCAAATCCTCAATCCGCAAATGGAACCCACCAGCGTTCCTTACGAAATGCCTGCCCAACAGGACATTCTTGATTCCCTGCAACAGGCGCATCCGACGCGTACCGATCCGTGGCGTATTGAACAGCCGATGCATGCAGACTGGCCGATTATGGCGCGTTATTACACACCGATAGAATCAGTTGGAAAAAACTTCGCTCCGTTAATGATGACAGTCGATCCGATTACATTGGAAGTCACCAGCTCCCGTTTATGGGGCGATTATGCAATGACCTGGATTTACGATTTACATTACAGTCTGCTGCTGGATAAACCCGGCAAGATCGCCATTGGTATTATCGGTCTGATTTCGTTGATCTCGTTTATTTCGGGGATTTGGCTGTGGTGGCCGGGTCGGGCTGGCTTGAAACAGGCATTAAAACCGCAGCTTCGATCTGGCAAAGCTCGACTCAATTACGATCTGCATGTGCTGTCCGGCAGTTACGGTGTGTTGTTATTGCTGATTTTAAGTCTGACCGGGGCGGCACTCGCTTTGCCTGATGAAACGGCCATGTTGGTGAAGCCATTTTCCCCGTTAACCAGTGCACCGAAGATTGCCTTAGACCATGGCGAAAGTGCTGATCGAATTACGGCAGATCAGGCTGTTGAGATTGCCAACAACCGGTTTCCTGACGCGGAATTACGTTGGGTCGAAACGCCTGGATTAAATAACCAGAAAGCCTGGCGTATTGCGCTGTATCAGGAAGGAGAACCCAGTCGGCGCTTCCCTCGCACTCAGGTTTGGATTGATCCAGTTAGTGGAGAGATTTTGGGGCTTCGTGATACTAAACAAGATACTGGTGGAGATGTATTAATGCACTGGTTACATCCACTGCATAACGGTGAAGTGTTTGGCATAACCGGCCGGATTCTGGTGTTTATTGCTGGCCTTTTACCGTTGATATTATTTGTGACCGGTTTGATCCGTTGGTTACAAAAGCGCCGGGCAAGGCGACTGGTAACCAGTCGCCATACGGCTTAACGATTTAGTTAATCCACATCAAACGGCTTTTCTTTAAAGACTTTCTCACCGGTAATCATCGCTGAGGTCAGGCCATTTCGTCTGCGTTTCTCTTCAATAATAACCGCTGCGATATGAATCACAATCGACAACATTAACAGATAAAAAAAGTAGGTATGCAAAGTACGAAATGGTTTACGGAAATCACGCATTTCCTGATAGGCAATGGGATCGACGCCCTGCTTTTCATAGGGTTGAACAATCGCTATAGCCGCTTCATCCTCTGCCACCCAGGCTTTCATTTGAGAACCGAATGGGGCCATGTATAAGTCAGTACTTGCTAACATCAGCCCGGTAATACCTTGACCAATCATCAGCAGAAACATCAATAAAATGCTCCAGCGACCTAGTGGATTATGTCCAAGGAAATGCACATCCTTTCCAATTTTACGACCTTGCATATAAGCCTGGAATTGCGCTTTATACACTTTGCCAAACGGTAAAAATGCTTTCCAACGGGCGAAACGGTTACCCAGAAAGGCCCAGACAAATCGAGCCAGTAAATTGATTACAAACACATAACCTATCCAGATATGTACAGCTTTCAACAGGATCTTACCGTCATCAGTGACGCCAAAATCTTTACTGAACATCAACATTAAACCCACTGCCAATAAACCCAGAATAGCCAGTACATTTATCCAGTGAAATAGACGAACGCCACCATCCCATACCGGATACGCTTTTAAGGTTGATTGTGCCATTATTCTGTTCCTTAAATTTATCGATTAACCAAGAGGTTGTTTATATTTTATCTCCACCATTTCTCGCATAGATGAGAGATAAACAAGCTTCTAGCGTATACCTGTTTGCTTAAATTAATCTTAACTGCATTTGACACCCTTTATGAATGAAACTCATCAGTTTGTACGACAGTAATCACCTTCCCATTTGTGTAAATATGGGGTGATTTTTTTATGTAGTTTTAGATGTGTTTTCCACCAATCTTTCAAAAAGACTAATAAAACCTGGGCGTCATCCTCTCTCAGACCTAACCGGCATTGAATATCAAACTCATCGATTATTTTGTTTGCTTCGTCCCGATATTGCTGAAGGAGCGGACTTTCCATCGCATGCAAAATGCCTTGCTCGGTTTTAAAGTGAAAATTCAGATAGCTTTTTAATACATTCACGGTGGGCATGAGATCTTTTAGCCCATATCCCTGCTGAATAAAATAATGCAATGAATTAATAATAGCGATCGCACCGCGATGCTGTTCATCAATGATGGGTTCATCCTGAACAAATTTATCCTGCCAGACGATATAGAGCGGCTGTTGGATACGTTCCATTTTACACCGCGATAGGCGCTTTGATATGTGGCTGCGCCTGATAATCAGTTATTTCAAAATCTTCAAACCGGTAGTCGAGAATAGAGGCTGGTTTGCGATGAATTTTCAGTTTTGGCAATGGGCCGGGAGTACGTTGTAACTGAGTTTCAACCTGCTCGAAGTGATTGCTATAGATATGTGCATCGCCAATACTCAGGATGATTTCACCTACATCCAGATCGCATTGCTGAGCCAGCATATGCGTTAAAAAGGCTAATGAAGCCGTGTTATAGGGATTGCCCAGAAACAGATCATTAGAACGGATATACAACGAGGCGCTGAGTTTGCCGTTGGCAACATAAAACTGATACAGAACGTGGCATGGTGGCAAAGCCATTCGGCCTGCTGCGGCATTTTCCCAGGGCTTTTGTTGTTCGTCCGGTAACAGGGCGACATTCCAGCCGTTGATGATATGGCGACGGCTATCAGGGTTGTTTTTCAGTCCCTCGACTAATGCCAGAATCTGATCATAGGTTTTGCCATCGGCACCTTGCCAGTTACGCCATTGTGCGCCATATACCGGCCCAAGTTCGCCATCTGGCGTAGCCCATTCATCCCAAATCGATACGCCGTTTTCTTTGAGGTAACGAATATTGGTTTCGCCACTGAGAAACCACAGAAGTTCATGCAGAATGCTGCGAATATGCAGTTTTTTAGTGGTCAGTAATGGAAACCCTTCCGCCAAATCGTAGCGTACCTGCCGGCCAAATACTGAACGGGTTCCTGTACCGGTTCGGTCACCTTTGTCAGTTCCGTTTTCCATCACATCGCGAAGTAAATCGAGATATTGTTTCATGCTTGATTACTCGTTTATTGCAGTGCCGCTACTGTAAACCATCAGCGCTTTTTTCGCACTGACTGCGGGTTAGTTTGTCTGTGAAAATGCTATTTAAAATATTCAACCGCTAACGCTTATTTTGCGTCGTCTGAGAGGCCATATTTTTGCATACGATATAACAAGGTATCGCGGGTAATACCTAATAATCTTGCGGCTTTGGAACGGTTACCCGCGGCCATTTCCAATGCCTGTTCGATCAAATCAAGTTCAATTTGTGCCAAATCAATTCCGGTTGGTGGAATAGAGAACTGCTGAGGCGTGACGTCGGAATTTTGCAGTATTTCCGGAGGCAAATCGTTGAGCTGCAGCATGCTACCCGGTTGCAATAAACTGAGTCGCTGGCAGAAGTTGGATAATTCACGGACATTGCCGGGCCAGTCATACCGTTGCAATTGTTGAATTACTTCTTTGGAAAACCGCAACGGCGCATTATTGCCAGCAAACTGTTTGGCGAAATAGGTTAATAACAATGGAATATCTTCACTGCGTTGATTCAACGGTGGCAATTCCAGTGGCACAACCTGCAGACGATAATAAAGATCTGCGCGGAACCGTCCGGCTTTGACCTCGGCAGGTAAATCCATACTGGTTGCGGCCAGAATACGGGCATCAATAAGATGTAGCTTATGACTGCCAGCCAGCTGGCATTCACCAGCTTCGAGAAATCGCAGTACTTTTGCCTGCACTGTTAATGGCAAAGCATCGACTTCATCAAGAAATACTGAACTGCCCTGTGCCGCCAACAAGCGACCCGGTTCTATCACCTCACCATCAGCATTGGCCCGGCCAAATAAATCCACTTCGGCATCCTGCTCCGGTAACGCCGCACAGTTAATGGTGACCATCGGTTTATCAGCACGTCGACTTAACTGGTGCAGCCGTTGCGCAACCAGTTCTTTACCCGTTCCGGTTGCACCACAGATCAATACGCTGGCATCACTTAATGCAATCATCGGCAATACGCGCTGAATATGCGTGATTTCTGGAGAGTGGCCGATCATTTCTATCGTCATATTGGCATACTCACCTTAATGCTGATGTACTTCAGATGAATCATCTGTTACCGAATCAGTGACCGGGTTTATATCCATCGTTCCGTGATGATGTTCGCCCTGCGGCCAGAGTAAAACCAATAGCGCCATCAGAATAATCGTGACACCGGCCAGTTTGCGAAAGAATTGATTGCGAGCTAATGAGGCCAGCATGCCAGCAAACATGCCTGCCCCCATCACCGCCGGTAAGGTGCCCAATCCAAATGCCAGCATCACCGATGCAGCATATAAAACATCACCCGTGGTGGCAGCAACGGCAAGCCCGGCGTAAACCAGACCACACGGTAACCAGCCCCAAACTGCACCTAATAGAAAGGCTTGTTTCAGGCTGCGAACAGGTAACAGTTTCTGGCCAATGGGTTGTAGCTTGCGCCAGATGGGCGCGCCGATTTTCTCCGCATGGGCAAATTTGGGAAACCAGCCAGCGAGATACAGGCCCATCCCAATCATCACCAGTACCGACAGGTAACGTAAAAAGGGTAAACCATTAATTTGTGCCAGAGGTGAGGCAAGTAGACCGACCAGTCCACCCGCGATGGAATAACTCAGAATGCGCCCGATATTGTAGTTCAAAACAAATGGCAGCATTTTGCGTGGCTGTTCGCGAATATGAGCGGGCAAGGTCAAGGTTAATGCCCCAATCACCGAACCACACATGGCTATGCAATGCGCCGAACTGAACAAGCCCAGCAGAAAAGCGGTAACTAAAGACGTTGTGAGCGCATCCATTTATATAACCTGAAAATCATCTAGCGGGCAGATTAACATTTTAACCCTGTAATAATTGTGTGATTTGCCATAGTGATTCTGCAAATAACTCATTTTCCATCCATTAGCCTTTTCTAAAATAGCTTTAAACAGCTTGGAGAGGATTATGTTCAAAAAAACACTTTTAATCTCATCATTGTTGCTGGCGGTAAATCCGCAAGCGATGGCAGAGCATTTCAGCTTACCGGAAATGTCGGTTCAAGGTACTGCCGGAGAAGGCACTCCTTTGCAATTACCTGCTCATGTTGAGGCCAGTAGTGACAGTGCTGAATGGCTGAAAAAACTGCCGGGAGCCAACGTCAACCGCAATGGACCTCTGACCAGTATCGCACAATATCGTGGTTTATTTGGTGACCGGGTAAATACGCTGGTTGATGGCGTTCGTATCAGTCAGGCTGGGCCAAACAGTATGGATTCGCCACTCAGTTATATTGCCGCATCACAGCTCGACAATCTCACTTTGTACCGTGGGATTGCACCGGTAAGCTCCGGTATTGAAACCATTGGCGGCACCATTGAGGCCAGCAAAAAGCAGATTGGCTTTACCCATAGTGATGAAATTGAATTTCATGGTCAGGCAACTTCCGGCTATGCACATAACAATGATAGTTATCAATTGGGTTTCCTGGGTGGCCTGGCAAACCAGAATCATCGTGTTCAATTAGGTTTAACCCGTGATAAAGGCGATGACCAACGTTTTGACGGCGGCAAGATTCTGCCCAGTCAGCATGAACGTGACAGTTTTGCTCTGGGCTATGGCTACCAAATGGACGGGCTGGAAATGTCATTGGATGCCGAACATCATGATACTGGCAACACCGGGACGCCTGCATTGCCAATGGACATTCTGTTTGCCCGTGGTGAGCGTTATAAAGCGGATATCAGTCAGCAATTAACTAATGGCGGTATCGTATCTGCCCGTCTGAATTATCAGGATGCCGATCACCTGATGAATAACTTCAGTCTGCGTCAGGCGCCGGCTAATCCAATGCAATATCGTCAAACCTATACCGATGTGATTTCCCACGGCTATCAATTGCATTATCAGCAGGATGAATGGATATTTGGCTTTGATGCCGATAACGCTACGCATAATGCCACTATCTTTAATCCCAATAACCCGGCTTTTCTGGTCGAGAACTTCAATAATATAGAGCGCGATCGCTATAGCCTTTTTGCCGAGTGGGATGGGCAGTTGAATGATGCCTGGCGTATGCAGACCGGTGTTCGTTACAGCCTGGTCGATATGAATGCTGATGCTGTGACAGCGAATGGCCCGATGGGCGCCATGCTGGCCTTACAGCAACGCTTTAATGATGCGGATCGTGACAAGACTGAACATCTTGTGGATCTGGCATTAAACCTGACCCGTAAATTATCCAGTGATCTGGATTTACAAATGGGCGTGGCCCGCAAACAGCGTGCGCCCAGTTATCAGGAACGCTATCTGTGGGGACCGTTTCAATCTACATCGGGTCTGGCAGATGGCAACAACTATCTAGGTGATATTAATCTGGATCCGGAAACAGCCTATCAGTTTGAATTGGGGCTGGATTGGCATCAACCTGATTTTGCGTTGTCACCACGTATTTTTTATCACCATATCAATGATTATATTCAAGGTGTTGCTGCCACCGATCCGCTGGCGATTGCTGCCAGTACCATGATGGGTGATAGCACACCGTTACGGTTCAGCAACGTTGATGCCCGGCTTTACGGTGTGGATACCGGTTGGTTTGCCGCATTGAGTGATCACTGGCAGCTGGATGGCACCATAAGTTATGTTCGCGGTGAACGCCGTGATACCAGCGATAATCTCTATCGTGTTGCACCGTTAACGGCCCGCACGCAACTCAGTTATGTGGAACCTGACTGGCAGCTGGGGGTGGAGCTGGTCAATGTCGCCGCTCAATCAAAAGTGTCAGCAGAAAATGAGGAGGCCAAAACCAGTGGTTACAGTTTAATTAATCTCACAGGCGAATATCAGTTTAACCAGCAACTTACTGTGTATGCTGGAGTGAATAATGTTTTTGATCGTCGGTATGACGAACATTTGGGGGGCTATAATCGGGCGGTCAATCCGGATATTGCCATTGGTGATCGCATACCAGGAGTTGGCAGAAATGCTTACGTCACTCTGTCAATGTCTTGGTAATCGGTTGTTTCTAAGGAGAATCATGATGAAAAATGTTAAAAAACACAGCTTTTTTGTTCTGATGGCAGGTTTGTTAGCTTTCAGTCCGATTAGCTTTGCCGAAGATAAACCTTATACCGTCACGGATGGACAGTTCCTGGATAGTGAGACCTTTAATGGTTATAAACTCTATCGTAACTGGTGTGCCCGCTGTCATGGCACAGTGGCTCAGGGTATGGTTGGGCCGAATCTGGCAGAGAGTCTGAACGTTATCACCAAGGAAGAATTTGTCGCCACTGTGATGGAGGGAAAAATGGGGCAGATAGGCATGATGCCAGCCTGGGAAAGTAATCCTCAGGTAATGGAAGGCATGGATCAAATTTATGCCTACCTTAAAGCTCGAGCTGATGGTGCAATTGGTGAAATAAAACCTAAAAAAGCCAAATAAGTTTCACCTGCTGGCTCTGGTTTTGTTACCAGAGTCAGCCAATAAGGCTATTGCAGCTGGAAAATAGCCTGACGACGCTGACCATCATCAGTAACAAACCGAAATTTCAGTGTCGCTACAGAGCGCAATTGTTGAACATTTAGTGCGACATCACTTAACAGAAAATCAACAGTTTCAGCCCGGCGGTCAGCCATGATGGAAGTAAAAACATCGCGTTGTCTGACTTGTTGAAAACCTTTCGGCAAAGGCTGGGGCTCAACCTTTGTCAGTAAATCAATGCTCGATTCGGAAACATCATAAAACACGGTTTGCTCTGCTTTGGCAGGTGAGCCGCAGCTGAGATTTCCATGTTCAAGAGAAATGGGAGTTTGTTCGTTAATTTGCAGCAGAATCAGTTCATTATGAGCAAAACTGGCCGTGTGTCTGTCACTGATAATTAATGTGCCCCAGTGTTTGCCATCCGGGGTTTGACTGATGGTAAAGCGGTCACCTGTCTCGCTCTGGTAACGCATTTCTTCAGCGTAAAGCGGTGAAACTAACATCACAGCTGACACCATTACCGATACTGATTGCCACATAACTCTGCCCTCACTTATAGATAATTGACTGTTACTGTGAGGCGAAATTCCATTTTAATCCCGAATTTTCAGGCGGATATCAATTTCCTTGAGCTCCTGTCTTTCCTGCAATAGATCTGCTTCGGTCAATGGATGCTCTTCCAGCCAGCCTTCAGGCAGCGTCAATATTAATGTATTTCGATGCAGACTAAGGCCAACATGGGTATCGGTTTTTTCACTACGACCACGATTAAATACCAGTGATAAACGTAGCAGAATTGTTAATCGCAACGTCGCCTGCTGCATCTCATCAGATAACTGCTTGATGTGTTTTCGAGGGAAACTCCGGCGCTGGCCTCGCACCATTGCAGCAAGTGCCTGCTGTTCTTCTCTGGAAAAACCCGGCAAATCTGAATGTGCAACTAAATATGACGAATGTTTGTGATATTGATAATGCGAAATTTCCAGTCCAACTTCGTGCAGTTTGGCAGCCCATTGCAAACGGTGTAATTGTTCTTCGGTATTAATTTGCCACTCGTCGGCCACTTGCTCATATAATTCGGTAGCCATTTTACTGACCCGTTCGGCATGGGCTTCATCTACATGATAACGCCGCGCCAGGGAGTTCACTGTACGATCACGTTCATCATCATGTTGAATACGACCTTGCAGGTCGTAAAGCAAACCTTCACGTAATGCCCCATCAGATACGATCATGCGATCAATTTTTAAACGATCAAATGAGGCTTTCAGTACAGCGACGCCCCCGGCCAGCACATTGGCCCTTTCAGGACTCAATCCTTCCAGTTGAAACTTATCCTGATGACCGGCTTCCACCATGTGAGCAATGATTTTATCCAGCGCTTCATTAGTGATAACACCGTTTTCACTCCAATTCTGCGCCGTAACAATACTGGCCACAGTGCGAATGGTCCCAGAAGCACCTACCGCCTCGACCCAACCAAGGTTTTGATAAGGCCGTTGAATGGAACGTAATTTAATTGCTGCGGTGAGTAGCGCCGCCTGTATACGTAATTGACTGACGTTGCCATCATTGAAAAACCGCTGACTGAAACTGACACAGCCCATTTCCAAACTTTCACGACGCAGTCCTTCCAGTCCTTCACCGATGATAAATTCGGTACTGCCACCACCAATATCCATAACCAGGCGGCGGGTATTATCAAACGCCAGTGAACGGGAAACGCCCATGTAAATCAGTCGGGCTTCCTCTTCACCAGTGACAATCTCAATAGGATGTCCCAGGGCTTGACGGGCTTTACGGAGAAATTCACGACTGTTTTCAGCGATGCGTAAGGTATTGGTGCCGACGACCCTCACCTTGCCAGCCGGTAAATGGCGAATACGTTCTCCAAACCGCTCCAAACAGGCAATGGCGCGTGTCTGGGCCTCATCAGAGAGTACATTCTGCTTATCCAACCCGGCACGTAACTGCACCATTTCACGCAGTCGGTCCATGATCTGGAAATGTCCATCCCTCAGGCGGGCAATAATCATATGGAAGCTGTTAGAACCAAGATCTACAGCGGCGAGTACATCATAATCTTCGGGTGTTTCCATAAACTCAGCTTGCTTATACGGAGGTGATGGCATTTTGCCTGACTAAGGCCATCGATGCTATGAACTTTGCGTTTTATACTCAAAAAAAAGCCCGCTTCCATAATGGAAACGGGCTCAAGTCGCACCGAGAGAAATTATTCGCCGCCTTTAACTACTTTTTCCATTTTTTCGACAGATAAATGTCTGACATCCTTGCCTTCAACCAGATAGATAATATGTTCAGACACATTTCGTGAATGATCACCAATCCGTTCCAACGAACGAGCTGACCACATCATATCGATCACCCGGCTGATAGTACGGGGATCTTCCATCATGTATGTCATCAACTGGCGCATAATACTTTCGTATTCAGCATCAACCTGACGATCTTCATGTGCCACCTGCAAGGCAGCATCCACATCAAATCGCGCAAAGGCATCAAGCGTGTTATGCAACATACCCGACACATGCTGACCCAAGGCGTGCAGTTCACGATAATTCTTTTTTGGCCGATCTTTTTCGGCCAGATTAAGTGCCATTCTGGCAATGCGTGCTGCTTCGTCGCCAATTCGTTCCAGATCGGTAATGGTTTTGAGAATACCGGTCACCAGACGTAAGTCACTGGCAGTAGGCTGGCGCAGTGCAATGATCTGAATACATTCTTCATCAATGCTGACATCCAGTTTATTAACTTCTTCATCGCCACTGATTACCTGACGAGCCAGATCGGCATCCCCGGTAACCAAAGCTTGCATTGCCTCCGAAACCTGTTTTT
>DELT01000088.1 GCA_002354555.1 Methylophaga sp. UBA2689 | reverse complement strand
CTTTCGCTGGTCAAAATTGCGATCGAGTGATGTGGAATCATGGCTTTCATATAAGACACATCATCAACCGTGGTTTGGCTCCTTACCAGCCAGAGTGAGCCCGCAAAAATCACAATACTGACAAGATAAATAATGATATTAACCGTGACATTAGAATACATATGCAGCATAAAGCTCAACATCACTATTGCCATGGTTGCCCCCATAATGAGTGCCATATAGCTTCGGGTTTCACTAAAAAACGCATGATCAGCCTGATAGGTATTTAGGTACATTAAACCGAACATCACCAGAGTGGATGTCAGGATCATGGCAGCAAATCTTACATACATTTTCATTAGCATATCTCCTAGGGTCTGTTTATATCCCAATGGCATCACTGCTGGCCGCTATGAAAGATAAACAGAGTCTCGTTAACACCCCGTGAAATGAGAAAAATATTCTTTTTTTCATATTAAGTTAACATTTATTAGAATCTGTTGATCATTCATCACTGCCATTCTGGCCAAAAAAAACAGTCTCCCGTAGATGCCGATATGAAAGATAAACAAGCCCGGTTGATACAAAAAAAAGCCCGGATAATTCCGGGCTAAATATCAAGCAAATTGACCACTGCGATAATCGGCAAATGCCTGTTCCAGCTCGGCGCGGGTATTCATTACAAAGGGGCCCGCCCGTTCAACCGGTTCGTTAATTGGTTTTCCGGCTACAACGATAAAAGTACTGTCCTGTTCAGCCAGAACTTTCACCGTATCACCTTCTTTTAATACTGCCAGCTGTGAGGCACCGATTGAAGTCGGTTTATCACCAATACTGACTCGCCCTGCTGCCACGTAAACAAAGGCATTATGGGTAGGTGGTATATTGTCTTTAAATACACTGCCAGCAGGCGCATCAATCACAAAATAAACTGGCTCAACAAAACTGTTATCAATAACACCTTTAGTCCCGTTGACCGTTTCACCGGCAACCACTTTTACCGTCAACCCGGCTTCACGCGTTTCTGTTGCAATTTCGTCAGCGGCTTTTTCCTGATAGCGTGGCGCCATCATTTTCTGTTCAGCGGGCAGATTCACCCACAATTGGAAACCTGCTAACAAACCTGCTTGCTGCTCAGGTTTTTCCGAGTGAATAATGCCGCGGCCTGCTGTCATCCATTGCACACCTCCACTTTCAATCACACCCGCATTACCGGCGCTGTCTTCATGACGCATCTTGCCAGCCAACATATAGGTTACCGTTTCAAAACCGCGATGTGGATGGGGTGGAAAACCGGCAATATAGTCTTCTGGTTTATCGCTGCCAAACGCATCGAACAGTAAAAACGGGTCCAGCATATCAATCTCATGCGACGCGATTAAACGTCTTAACGATACCCCCGCCCCATCCGAGGTCATCTGACCCCGTATCCATTTTTTAACTTCACGTTGTTGTGTCATGATGACCTCCTTACGCCGCAATCACTGCAGCCAATTTCTCGCTGCTGTCCGGCTGTTCAAAATAGTGGTTGGCATTGACCAATGTGACATCGCTAATGCCAATAAACTGCATAAAAAATTTCAAATACTGACTGGCAAAATCCACATCACTTTCCAGTGGCACGCCACCTGATGCCATCACCAGATAAACCTTTTTATTTTCGATTAATCCGACCGGACCATTTTCGGTATACCGAAAGGTTTCGCGTGCTCTAGCCACCAGGTCAATCCAGGCTTTTAGTGCTGCCGGTATTCCAAAGTTATAGATCGGTACCGCCAAAACCAAAACATCAGCTGCTTTGACTTCATTAATCAGCAGATCAGACAAGGTCAATACATTCTTTTGTGCCTCACTTCTATCTGCCGGATCAGTAAAGTTGGCATTAATCCATTCTTCATCAATAAATGGTAAGCCCGATGCCACATCACGTTGCTTTACTGTCAGTTCATATTGACCGGTCAGAATCTCGGTCAACTGTGTTGAGACAGCACGAGTTAATGAACCGTCATAACGGCTACTGGCATTGATATGTAATACGTTTAACTGTTTCATCATTAAATCCCTTATTTACGTGCAGCAAGTGCTGCATCAATTGAAAAACGTTGTGCGCCTTGACTGAACAACACCAAAAAGCCACCGGCAATCGCAAAATTTTTCATAAACAAAATACTTTGCATTTGATCGGCAAAATCAAAGTGAAAAAACAAAGCCGATAAAATTGAAAACCCGGCCAGTAAAAAAGCAGTAATACGGGTTTGAAAACCAACAATTATCGCAATGGCCCCCAAGATTTCAGTGGCGATAACCAGCGGTAATAAAGCTGGCGAAATCCCCATCGCTGCCATGTATTGAGCTGTTCCTTCATAGCCAGCGCCAAGCTTGCTTAAACCTGCACTGAGAAACAGCCCTGAAAGTAAAATCCGTCCTGTCAGGTTGGTAATATTGCTAAACATTTTTATTTCCTTGTTAAGTAAGTACGGTGCTATTTTATAGTTCTTGAAATTTAGATAAACAATGCTATAAAGAAATTATTGTTGATTTAATAAGAACAATTAAAGGATAAGTCAGTGAATCAGATTGAAGATATGCAAACCTTTAAACGTATTGTTGAAGCTGGCAGTATCAGTCTTGCTGCCGAGCAGCTTGATACGGTTAAATCTGCCGTCAGCAGACGGTTAAAGGATTTGGAAAAACGTTTGAATGTCACCTTGCTGCAACGTACCACCAGAAGGCAAACGCTGACCGAGCCCGGCCACCGTTATTATCAGCACTGTTTGCGATTACTGGATGATATTGCAGAGGCGGAAGCACAGATATCCGATATTGAAGCCGAACTGAGCGGCAAGTTACGAATCTCAGCTCCGGTATCTTTTGGTTTAATGCAGTTGGGACCTGCCTTACAGGAGTTTCAGCAATTACACCCTCTGATTGAAATGTCGATTGATTTTAATGATCGACAGGTTGACTTAATTGCCGATGGTTTTGATTTAGCGATACGCATCGCCAGGCTGAATGACTCAACCTTAATTGCAAAAAAACTTTCATCTACCCGGCTACTGGTCTGTGCCAGCCCAGAATATCTGGCCTATTATGGCACCCCTGTCATTCCTACCGATCTGACTAATGACCATGCTATTTTGCATTATCGTAATAGCTCTGAAACCTGGCAGTTTCAGCAGGATGGCAGCCCCATCAGTTTACATTTGCAGGGCAAACTTTCAGCTAATAATGGTAATTTTCTGTGTGATGCAGCTATAGCAGGTCAAGGCGTTATCACCTCCCCTGATTTTCTCTGTTATCAGGCTGTGCAATCGGGAAAACTTCAGGTCTTATTGCGTGACTATATGTATGACAACGAAGTTGGCATTTTCGCGGTGTACCCACAAACCCGCTACCTGCCAAGGCGTAGTCAGGTTCTAATAGCCTATTTACAAAATTATTTTGCCCGTAATGCGCCCTGGCTGGACTGCTGAACCAATTGACAGCCTGCAAAGACAGTGCTGAACTGACATCGATTATAAAAAGCAATCAATTAGAGAGAGAAAACTTATGACCGAAATCTATGGCGCCCAGCATCGACAATTACAACAGGAATTCGATAAAGAAAAACTCGCTGATCGTGTCGGCGAAGCCATCATTACTGATTACATTACTGATCAGCATCGTGAGTTTATCGCTTCACGTGATTTCTTTTTCCTGTCGACGGTTGATCACCGGGGGTTTCCGACCTGCTCCCATAAGGGCGGCGAAATTGGGTTTGTAAAAATTCTTGATGAAAAAACACTCGCCTTTCCAAGTCTTGACGGTAACGGCATGTATCTTTCGATGGGTAATATTGATGCCAATAAAAAAATTGGCATGTTGTTTATCGATTTTGAGACCCCTCATCGGGTTCGGGTTCATGGCACTGCCGAACTGAGTCGCGATCCGGCAGATCTTGCTTTATTTCATGAAGCAGAACTGGTGGTCAGGGTCACCATTGAAGATATGTTCCAGAACTGCCCTCGTTATATTCACCGTTATAAACGCATCAGTGAATCTAGATATGTGCCTAAGGTTGAATGCCAGACACCCTTACCAGTCTGGAAGCGTTTAGATGCTGTTCAAGATGTTATAGATGATAAAGAAAAAGCTAAAGTAGCTCTGGAGGGCGGCATTATTACCATGGAAGAATATGAAATACTGCTGCAAAAGGGCGAAGCGTAAATTATTGAAAAATAAGTAGTTTGCGCACCACTATGTCTCATCTTTACCACATTTACATTTAGGGAAAAACTCCCGCCGGTGATCAATGCCCGACACATCAGGTTTCCGGGTATTGATCATTTTTTACAGTTAAATCCTTGCTTGAAAATCCATATTGCGAAGCGAATACTCGATCATCCAAAGCCTTGGATCTGCTGATTCATAACTGCCTCAGTTATGACTGAAAGTAGACCATTCAGGGCACGAGGAATGCCGTATGTGAGATGCAGAATATCTCCCCCGTTCCTCAAAAATGTTTATCTCCATGGAGGGAGAGGTCGCTCCTGTGCGTTCTGCATCCGCGACACTTGTGCATCCTTGCACATTGTATGCAAAAGCAATGTCTGGAACATTGCTTGTTTAGACTTTTTTGTAGTTGCTCTAAAAAATGATGAGCAACACAGACCTACATTTGAGGATAAAAACAATGATTTCGATTCGCCCCAGTGCAGTTGCAGGTTTGTATTATCCCGCCCGTTCAACAGAGCTTGAAGACTTGTTGGCCAAACAGTTTGATAAGCCCTCAGACCACATTCACCATCATGCTAAAGCGCTTATTGTCCCACATGGAGGTTATTTCTATTCCGGCCAGGTTGCTGCCAAGGCATATCAGTCCTTGATGGAAGCAGCAGATGATATTGAGCGGGTCATTTTAATTGGTCCCTCGCATCGTACAGATTTCAAAGGCATTGCGATGAGCGAGGCGGATTATTTTGCTACGCCGATAGGCAGTGTGGCGGTAGACAAGAAAATCTACCCTCAGTTAAGCCGCATTAAAGGTGTTGAAACCTACGAAAGCCCACATGACAACGAACATTGTCTGGAAGTCCAGCTACCCTTTTTACAGTATTCGCTTAATCAATTTGAGATTGTGCCTTTACTCACCGGCAAAGCAAGTTCCTCACTGATTGCCGATGTTCTGGGTACGGCAACCCAGGATGCTAAATCGTTAATTGTGATCAGTTCTGACCTAAGTCATTATCTGGATTATGAAACCGCACGCAAGATAGACCAATATACTTCACAGGCTATTATCAGCATGGATAATCACGATATTGATAAATTTCACGCCTGTGGCTGTGATGCCATCCGTGGTTTTCTTGAGTATGCCCGTAATGCAAACATGTCAGGTCAAATCATGGCGTTAAGTAATTCCGGTGATATCGTGCGTAAAAAAGAAAGCGTAGTCGGTTATGGTGCCTATTTATTCGAATAGGCATAATTCTGTTTCACCACCTGATTTACGGCCTCGACCACAGAAGGTAACACCCATGCACCGGGATGACGGATTTTATCTTCGTCTCCCGGTGTATATTTTCCGGTTTGCACCAGACAACCTCTTAAATCCGCCGCCAACCCACCTTCCACATCAGCAAACGCATCATCGCCTATCATCAGTACTTCTTCAGCAGCAAAACCAGTAGATTCCACTGCCGTCTGGAAAAATGCTTTTGCCGGTTTACCTAAAATCTCGGCTTCCACATCACAGGCAAATTCCAGTGCCGCAATAAAGGGACCAGCATCCAACAGTAACTCTTCGTTTTGCCGGAAATAACGATTCAACCCAATACCCAGTATCGGAGCACCATCCATCACCAACTGAAATGCCCGGTTCATATTCGCATAATTAAAGCCATCAGCTGCATCAGCAATGACCACAGCATTGGGAGAACTTTGATCCAGGTCGGCAAATTCCGGGCGTAGCTTTTCATGCACAAGACAGTACGGACGCAAATTGCGTTGTTGTAAGGCTAATTTCACTGCACCGGGAGCAGTCAGTACCTCCTCTACACTGACATCGAATCCCATTTGCAACAGTGACTGCAACATATCGGTGCTGGTTTTTCGGGAAGTATTGGTTACAAAGCGCACCGCTATTTGCTCGTCCCGAGCCAGCTGAATAGCTTCAATAGCACCTGTTACCGGCTCGTTATCAACATGCAATACACCGCTGATATCAAATAAAATCGCTTTTATCATCATAATCACCTTAGGCATGTTATTTATACACAAATTATGCTCGGTTAAATGCTGACAAACAAATTACACAATTAATTCTGCTTGATTTAACTGTATAAAATTTCGATCTACTCTGGTGCCGCTAAAATAGTCCAAACCCTTGAGGGTGTGACTGAAAAAGCGCAACTTATGTCCACGGATGGACAGGCCGCTATCGCTATCGCGGCATTCGGGCATCCTTGCCCATCATATGCCGGCGTGCCAAGGAGGCGCGCGCCGGTCTGCGTGGCCTACATGGATGTAGGTCAGGGGCGTGAGCAGGATGCGGAAGCTTTGCTCGTCACTTATTTATAATAACTACAAAAAATGTCAGGAACGTTTTGAGCGCAAGCCCCAATGAGATGAGATAGATGAATGTACCTCACAAAAGCTGCTCCTCGTGCCTTGATTGACGCTTATTCAGCTCACAACAGAGGTGGAGATGAAAGCTCAACAAGCCTTAGTAAACAGTATAGAATAGCGGGCTTTTCTCTCCCAGTTACAGGTTACGCTTATGAAAGCTCCCCAGGTCGGGTTTGTCAGTCTCGGTTGTCCCAAAGCGCTGGTTGATAGCGAACGTATCATCACCAAATTACGTTCAGAAGGTTATGAAATTTCCGCTAATTACGATGATGCTGATTTAGTGGTGGTCAATACCTGTGGCTTTATTGATTCTGCCGTTGATGAATCACTGGAAAGTATTGGTGAAGCCATTGCGAAGAATGGCAAAGTTATTGTGACCGGTTGTCTGGGCAGCCGTGACAATACCATCCGAGAAAAGCACCCGCAGGTGCTGGAAATTACCGGTGCTCATGCGCTGGAAGAAGTGGTAGGCGCGGTTCACAAACATCTTCCTCAACCCCATGATCCGTTTATTAGTCTGGTGCCGCCTGAAGGCATCAAACTGACTCCCCGACATTACGCCTATCTGAAAATTTCCGAAGGCTGTAATCATCGCTGTACCTTCTGCATTATCCCCTCCATGCGTGGTGATCTGGTCAGTCGCCCGGTGAATCAGGTAATAGCTGAAGCTAAGCGTCTGGCTGATGCTGGCGTAAAGGAAATTCTGGTTATTTCACAGGATACCAGTGCTTATGGTGTCGATTTAAAATACGCTGAATATGAATGGCAAGGTGAGAAAGTTGCCACCCGCTTTACAGCCATGGCCAAAGCACTTGGTGAGCTCGGCATCTGGGTACGCATGCATTATGTTTACCCCTACCCGCATGTGGATGATGTGATTCCACTGATGGCTGAAGGCAAAATTCTGCCGTATCTGGATATTCCGTTTCAGCATGCCAGTCCACGTATACTCAAATTAATGAAACGTCCGGCTTCATCACAGAATAACCTGGAACGCATCCAGGCCTGGCGGGCAATTTGTCCGGAAATCACTCTCCGCAGTACTTTTATTGTGGGATTCCCGGGTGAAACCGAAGCAGAATTTGAAGAATTGCTGGATTTTCTTGATCAGGCTCAGTTGGATAAAGCCGGTGCTTTTAAATACTCGCCTGTTGATGGTGCAGTAGCAAATCAATTACCCGATCCGGTGCCTGAAGAGATTAAAGAGCAACGTCTGGCCCGGTTTATGGCAAAACAGGCGGAAATCAGTGCCTACCGGCTGCAACAGAAAGTTGGCAAACGCGATTTTGTGATTATCGATGAAGTCGTTGAAGAAGGGGCCGTCGGACGTAGTCGTGCTGATGCACCTGAAATTGACGGTCAGGTCTTTATCGATCACGCCACCCATCTGAAGGTGGGGGATATTGTTGAAGTGGAATTTGAAGAGGCCGATGAGCATGACCTCTGGGCAAGACTGGTTTAAAAACTAATTCACAGCACTTATTTTTGGGAAAATATAGCTCTGACACTATTGCTGAAGAAAAAGCGCCTCTTCAGCAATAATGCTGATTAAGAACTGATACGGTTTTTTCCGGAATCTTTGGATTGATAAAGTGCATTATCGGCACGGATCGACAAGCGCATCGCTGATTCGCCCTGACGCAGCTGTGCTACCCCGAAACTCGTGGTGATGGTAGCGCGTTTATCCAATTTGGCATCCATGATCAGTTGTCTTAACTTTTCAGCAGTATGGGCTGCTGCTTCGAGCGCAGTATTAGGTAGCAGAATCATAAACTCATCCCCGCCCCAGCGTGCCAGCAAATCGATTTCGCGAATATTCTTTTTTAATAAACGACTCATTTGAACCAACACCATGTCGCCATTGGCATGTCCAAACTCATCGTTTACGATTTTAAAATCATCAATATCCAGGGCAATTATTGATAGTGGTTGCTTGAAACGTTCAGCCCGCTCGACTTCCAGCTCCAATGTTTTTTCCAAACGATATCGGTTGGCTACACCAGTGAGAGTATCTGTTTCAGCAAGGCGTTGAACTTCGGCAATTTTGCTTTCAAGTTCAGCGTTGGTTTGAATCAACTGGTGAGTGCGCTCTTCGACCAGATCTTCAAGAGAATGATTTTGTTCTGCCAGTCGATCCAGATTGAGTTTTCGTTCATTGATATCGCGATGCGCGCCAATCATTCTTGCAACAGAACCATCTTCATTCCATTCGATAATTCTGGCGCGGTCTTCTATCCACAAATAACTGTTATCAGCCTTTTTCAGGCGATATTCAATCTGGTATGTACTGGTATGATTATGAATATAGTCATCGAAATGAGCCAATACACGTTGATGATCTTCGGGGTGAAGATTTTGCTCCCAAGATGCTACGCTAGCAGGGAGAGTGGCGGCACTATAACCCAACATTCTGAACCAACCGGGACTACGATAAACGTATCCGGTGTTTGCATGCCAATCCCATACGCCATCGCTGATGATGTCCAATACGACTTGCAGACATTGATCGTCTACCTCGCCCAGCCCCGTCTTCATACCCAATCCTTAGTAATCAAACACTTAAGAGCGGAAGTATCTTATAAATATTTATGTGATGCAAGTCACAATATTATTTATCTGTAAAATTCAGAAATATAATCACAGTTAATTAACAGAAGTCTGCCGGTTTAAGAAATTAAAAATATATAGCGGATAGCCATCAAGATTGAAAAGCGGACTTCAACATAATTCCAGAAAAACTAATCAGAAAAGAATTACAGAAAAGCTCTAGTAAATAAAAAAATGGTGACCTGAGCCCCCTCAAGTCACCATTTTTCATTGCAATTAGAACTGCTGCCTAATTTCGGTTAAGTCACAATCGTGCTGATGAGATAGGCTGTATAAGCGACGAACACAAGCATTAATGCGCTACCTTCAACTCGATTGATGCGCCCTTGTCTTCCGCGCAGACCAAAACCAAAGATAAATATCGCTATGGTCAAACCAGCCATAACGGCAATATCCCGTGTGAGTATTTCTGCTGGAACACCAAAAGGATGGATCAAGCCTGCGATACCCACTACAGCCAAAGTGTTAAACAGGTTTGAGCCGATAACATTACCCAGCGCAATATCATGCTCGCCTTTTTTTACAGCAATCAGCGATGAGGCCAGCTCGGGCAATGACGTTCCAATGGCAACGATGGTCAAGCCAATAATCAAATCACTGACACCAAAAGCGACGGCAATTTCTACTGCACCCCAGACCAAAATTCGTGAACTGATAATCAAAAAAACCAGACCGATAAATAACCAAATCAACGCTTTTTTCAAGCTCATTGATTCTGTATTAAATTCAGCTTCCATTTCGGTTCCGAAGGCATCCGGGGATTTCTGCATGCCCTGATAAATGGTCCAGCCCATCAATATAAAGAACACCAGAATCAACACGCCAGCATCCAGACGGGACAATGAACCATCTGCTAACTGCCAGGCAGCCAAAGCGGTCACTGCGATAAGAATCGGCAACTCTTTGCGCAAAACCTGTGAGTGCACTGCAATCGGACTGAGCACAGCGGTCAGGCCCAGAATCAACGCTATATTGGTGATATTTGAACCATAAGCATTTCCCAAAGCGAGACCAGGATTGCCTTGCGTTGCAGCCAATGCAGAGACCACCATTTCCGGTGCTGAAGTACCGAAACCGACTATCACCATGCCGATTAGTAACGGCGGCATACCGAAATACCGGGCAGAAACTGCGGCACCATCGATGAATCGATCAGCGCTCCATACTAATAAAATTAAACCAAATATCACCGCAGCAAAGGCAAGCGTCATATGTTCTCCGGAAAAACTATTGAGGAATTTATAGCGTTATTATCAAGGGTCAAACAGCGTGCTGGCAATTCAAATCTTTTAATGACGTGTTAATCGTACATGACGACGCAGTATACGGTGATTTTCACGTTGCACATCTTCACGTTTACGCCATGACCATAATTTATCCCGGCTGTGTTTTGAGGTCACTTTGATATCGACGATAGGATACGGATAATCTCTCCCCAATTGAAAATTTAACATCATTTCCTCCATTGGCGTGACCTCCCAAGGGCGATGAATAATTTCGTTGGGTAAATCGCTTAATTCGGGTAACCATTCACGGATAAACTTTCCCTCGGGATCCTGTTCTTCAGCTTGTTTGGTTGGATTATAAATACGAATGGTGTTGGTACCCATAACGCCTGCCTGCATTTGTAATTGTGGATAATGAATACCCGGTTCAAAATCCAGAAACACTCGTGCCAGATGATACGTTCCGCGACGCCAGTCAATATGCAGCTGGTGACATAAAAAACTGACCAACATGGCGCGCATTCGGAAATTAATATACCCGGTTGCGTTCAGACAACGCATGCTGGCATCCACCAGCGGATAACCGGTTTTACCGTTTTGCCAGGCTATCAAATCAAATTCTGATTGCTTATCCTGCCGCCAGGGGAAAGATTGATATCCCTGGTTTACCGGCCGAAATTCCATTTCCGTTTCACTTTCAAACTTCTGCATGAAATGACAATGCCAGTGTAATCTGGAAGAGAGTGCCGCCAACGCTCTTCGCCAGCCGGGATCATTCCAGTGATGCAGTAACTGTTGATAAACCTGTCGCAGGCTGATATTTCCCCAGGCAAGATACGGTGACATTCTGGAGCAGGATTGCCGACTCAGATCAGGGCTGGATATCTGTCGGTTATAAAGTTTGCCACGCTTGGCAAAAAACTCAGCCAGCACTTTGTGCGCGGTCAATTCGCCACCATATTGAAAAAGCATATCCGTTTGCTGCCATTCCGCCGGAGGCGTGAAATGTGGCAGCTGCAACTCGGTAATAAAGTCAACATGTTGCCAATTAGTTTCCAGCAGTGGTTGCCGCATTACCTGTTGCCAATGTTTATCCCAGTCATCACGACTGTTTGCGGCACGAATGACCGCACCTTGTGGAAATTCATTCCAGCTAATTTGCTGATGTTTAAACTTTTTATGGAGGGCTTTATCTCGATCATAGGTGATGTTCAGACCTATTTCCTGATGACTGAAAACCGTATCAATCTGATAATGCTGCTGCAATTGTTCAAATACAGCTGGCGCTTCACCCTCTATCACCACCACATTGCCTTTTTTTCCCATCAGCTGCTGATCCAACTGTTGTAATGACTGCCAGATAAATCGCCAATGACGCAGGCTGTAATGCGCATCATCCACCAGCGAGGGTTCCACTATATATAACAATAAAATGGGTAAATTCTGTTCACATGCAGCATGCAATGCTGCATGGTCGGATAAACGTAAATCCCGTTTAAACCAGACAACATTGATTAATTGACGGGTCATTTTTTTGGGGGAGGCATGATTGGCCAATCAGCCGCATCAACTGAATCCAGCGGGATAATATCAATATCTCCCTGCCAGTAACGGATAAATTCACCGTCTGGATCGTATTGCCGGGTTTGCTTTTCAATATTAAATTGCCGTCCACCTCGAGGATCAGCCCCCACTCCAGCAATATATTGCCAATTGCCCCAATTGGCAGCGACATCATAGTCAATTAGTTGCTGCTCGAAATAAGCTGCTCCAAAGCGCCAATCCAGATTCAACTCATGAACAAAACAACTGGCAACGATCTGTCGTCCCCGGTTGGACATATAACCCGTAGCATTAAGTTGTTTCATGCAGGCATTGACCAGTGGATATGGCGTATTACCGTTGCACCATTTCTGATAACGTTCCGGGTAATAGCAGCGACGACTTTTGCTATTTTTTATTCCGTCAAAGCGAAATAGTATGGCGCCATAACAATGGGCATACCATTGGAAATATTCCCGCCACAATAATTCAAAATAAATCCAGTAAGTCGAATCATTACTGACATTAGTCTGTTCATAGTTTTTAAGCCTGGAAGCCAGATGTCTGACAGAAAGACAGCCTAATGCCAACCAGGGAGAAAATTTGGTGGAATTGGTCCAACCATCCAGTTCATTTCGGACAGTTTTGTAATTGGCTGGAAGATCAGTGGAGAAATAATCATTGATGTGTTTTAGTGCCGCCGTTTCCCCTCCAGTAAACTTTGAGGGTTCCAATACCGGTTGGTTAATCTTATCAATAGCTATTGGTCCGGGCGGTGGCGGCAATTGCTGAGGACTCGACATAGGCCTGGGCAACGCTAAATCTTCTACCTGTTTACGAAACTGGGTAAATGACGTTGGTAATTGATTGAGTTGGAAGGGTAAATCATCAGCAGAAAATAAAGTGTGGCTTGGCTCTGTAATGAATTTACGATCCGGAAATTGTTGTTGTAACAGCTTCCAGTGACGATTTTCATAAACGCCCGCATGCTGACTACGGGCAATAATATCGACGTTGTATTTATTGATTAATTCGGTCAGTGCCAGATGTGGGGTTTGTTGCTTGATAATCAGTACTTGTCCAGCATGCTGAAGCTGTTGTTGCAGATCCTTTAATGACTCTACTAAAAACTGGAAACGACGCTCCCCCATAGCTTTGGCGTTCAACCCATTAGGTCTGAACCACTGTGGATCCAGACAAAACACACAGATAAGTTTATCAACCGACTGCAATTTCCATAATGCAGGCTGATCATGCAGTCGCAGATCATTGGTGAACCAGAATAATCCTGTGGTCATAGGGTTCGAAACTCCATTGGGGTAAAAAGCTGACAGTTCAGAGACTGCATAGAGAGATATAGGTTCGATGTTTCAGAACTATGCTGGCATCAAAACGTCAGATTGACATCAACTTTCATTCGGGAAAACAAAATGCATCAATTGACAGTATTTTTTGATGGCAACTGCCCTTTGTGCGCTAGAGAAATTAGCTTGTTAAAGCAGTTGGATACTATGCAACGTCTTCATTTTGAAAATATTCACGCCACTGACTTTGTTTCTCGTTATCCCTACATTGATGTCGTCAGCGCCGATAAACGACTGCATGGTGAATTAGCGAATGGCCAAATCATTACCGGGCTGGATGTGACAGCTAAAGCCTGGGGCCTTGTAGGTCATCATCGCTGGTTGCAGATATTACGCTGGCCGGTCATTCGCTGGTTTGCAGATTTAGCCTATCTGTTTTTCGCACGGTTTCGTCATCCGATTGCCCGGTTATTCGGAGATAAATCATGTGAGGATGATAACTGTAAGTTATAGGATCTGTTGATCTTTCAGAGGCGACGATGAAAGATCAACAAGCCCTAGAGTTATTCAGGCTTCGGTTAACCAGTAACACCCAAAACGCGGAATCACTACAGTGTTGCCGAACTTTTCGGGACTTTGCCCGGTAATAGCATCCACCAGATGCCCCTGATAGGATTGTGACCATCTGGGTAACTGATCCAAATCCAGACGCTGAGATCGTTTATCGAAATTCGCAATGACCAATACCCTATCGGCAGGTTTTTGCAGATGGTAACGCTCAAAAACAAACAAATGCGGATTATCTACCTCGACCAAATCCCGATTATTAAAATCAGCAAATGCATCCAGTTCTTTATGCACCGCAATGAGTGTCTTCAACTGGCTGAAAATCAGATATTCAACTGTACCCGGTACATTTCGCTGTTCAGCTTTCTTCCAGTCTATAAACGGTCGATGCACCCAACGTGAATCATCCATTTTGACTGGATCATCACGATAACTTTCATCATTGGTCGTACCGATTTCATCGCCGTAATAAAGTAACGGCAAGCCACCAAATGACAGAATCAGACTATGCAATAACACAATGATACGTATCGCATCATCAATGGCCTGCTCATCTCCGATATCAACGGCATATTGCAGCCCCACCAGCGATGCCAAAGACCCGGAAATACGGGCGTCGCCGGTTTTATCATTCTGACCGAATGGTACACCTCTGGCGTGTGAATCAGCGTATTGACCGGTAAAATAATCGATCAGAAAACGTCTGTGATCGCGTGGCTCATATCCTGCCAGCTCGATATCCTTATCATCAAACCCCAGACCGATATCATCATGACAGCGTATATAATTTAACCAGGTTGCACGTTCAAGTTTTACCGGAAGACTTTTTATGCCCTGATTCAACAACCGGGCATTTTTGGTGGCCACGGCATCCCATAACAACGCCATAAAGGTGGCGTTATAGGCAATTTCACATTCTTTGGCGATAACCGCATCTTCACCAAAATATTTGGTCACTTCAACTGGTGCGACAATCGCTTCAGCAATAAACAATACGCCTGGCGCTGTTACCTGACAGCAGTCTTTCATTAGCTGCAAAATCAGATGTGCTTCACGTTCATTCTGGCAGGTACTGCCGATTTTTTTCCATAAAAATGCCACTGCATCCAGCCGAACAATATCAGCACCCTGGTTGGCCCAGAACAGGATAATATCGAGCATTTCAATAAATACAGTTGGATTGCTGTAATTCAGATCCCACTGGTATTCGTTAAAAACTGTCATCACCCAGCGCTGCATTTCCTTGTTCCAGGTGAAATTACCTGGAGCTGTTTCCGGAAACACTTCAGGCATGCTCTGCTCAAACATATCTGGGACGTGACGGTTTTCAAAAGTATAAAAATAATCACGATAAGGCGAATAACCATCGCGCGCTTTCTGTGCCCATTCGTGCTGGTCAGAGGTGTGATTTAACACCACGTCCATGACCAGTAGCATGTCGCGTTGACGGAGATCTCCAGCCAAACCACGCAGATCGTTGAGGTCTCCGGCACGGGGATCAATTTCACGGAAATTACTGACGGCATATCCACCATCACTTTTGCCTTCAGGACATTTCATGATGGGCATCACATGTACCAGATTAATACCCAAATCCTGAAAATAATGCAGATGCTCACGCATGCCTTGCAGATTTTTGGCAAACCCATTGCAATACAGTGCCATACCAACCCACTTCTGACTGAGAAACCAGTTGTAATCCTGTTCCCGCTCTATATCTTTGGCACGTAACTCTTCAGACCGATCAATATATTGTCTGGCAAGTGTTTCAACCAGACGTTGTGCCTGTTCGGCAAAATCAGGGCGCTTGCCATACAGCCTTTCAAATAATGAATGAATGGCATAAAAGTTGGCACCCAGCCGCGTATAGAAATAACGCAGATCATGTTTGGAAAATTCGGGTTCAATCTGATTCAGGATGGCATTCAGAAGTGAATGAGATTGCTGTTCGTACATGTAATTTCCTGATTAAAGAGTCGGATAATTCTGGTTGTGTGGTTATGTGAACTCAGAATAAAAAGCAGGATCCTCGCTGACCGCTCCCCGTAATCCTATCACTTTGCTGGCAAACTGCTGAGCATTCAATAAAATTTTCTGTACTGGCCACCCGGCTAACAACCCGTGAATATACATCGCACTGAAAGCATCTCCCGCTCCCACAGTATCAACCAGCTGCTCTGCAGCAACCCGTTTCTGTTCATAAAAAGTCCCATCATTGCAGCGCACGATACCCCCTTCCTCACCCCTTGTCACGATCAGTTGTTCCAACTGAAAATGGGTCTGCATCCGGGTCATATCCTGCTGCAAATCAGCTGAATTAAAGCCCAGCTCATTCAATTCTGATTGATTCAGTTTGCACCACTTCGCACGTTCCAGACATTTGTATATATCTTCCTTGCTCCACCACGGTGAACGTAGATTCACATCCATAAAAACAGATACAGATTTGGGGCGGGTAAGAAACTCAAAAGCCTCTCTTGACACTGCATTTCTTAACGCCAGAGAACCGTGATAAACAATGGCATCATTACGCAGACCTGGCAGCTCTGCTGTTTGTATAAAATCATAAGCTCGCTCAGCCCTGATATCGTACGAAGGTTCGCTGCCCTGCAAAGTGACCTGAACCTCGCCTGTGGGGTGTCCATTATCCGTTTGCAGTCCCTCGGTAGAAAGCTGCCAATTTTGCATCGCGTTACGGATCTGTTGGCCGGACTCGTCATCGCCAACTCTGGAAATGAATACCGGAGAGTCTCCGAAGGCCTGTAAATGCCAGGCAACATTAAATGGTGCTCCACCCAGCTTTCGTTCGCCATCCGGAAAGCAATCAAATAAAACCTCACCAAATATGGCTAGCGTGGACTGCTGGCTCATGTATTGTCTCCCGATTCAAGTTGGTTTCTGAATCCTTCGGCATAATGCCAAACGCCTTGTAATACCCCTGCACTGTAATTGCCATTCATACCCAATGGTCCTGGATCAACAGCAATATACAGCGACTGCGGGTGCCCATTTTCAGCGACTAATTGTTGTGCCATGGCTTTGATTTCATCTGAGGCATTATTGACCACAACTGACTGTATCGGGCTGGCTAAAACGGGCATATCATTACCACTGTCACCAGCAAAAACCACCTCGGTATCCTTATAATCCAAACGGCTTTGCAAAAATTCGATGGCGTGCAGTTTGGTGGCATGTTCCGGTAACACATCCAGTAAACCAACATTCGTCAGTTCATCGATACTCCACATTACTGAAGCGTTAATTCCATTTTTTTGCAGATGCTTATGCACTTGTGCAATGACGGCATCCTTATTGAGATAGAGCGGCAGATAAAAACTCAGTTTGTGGGTATTTTGCTTACTGAACTCCTGCAGTTGCAGATCTTTGATATCACTCAGCAAGGCTTTCAAATCAGAATGGGATTGACCGTTCCAGTCTTTAGCAATTTCATCACACCAACTCTGTACTTCCTGCCAACGTTTATCTTTGTACTGGAATATTTTGGTTCCCACATCGCTGATAATATAATCCGGCTGCGGCAGACTATAGGTGCGAATAGCTTTTTCGACCAATTGCCGGTGGCGGCCCGTAACATATACCAGACATACATTTTCCAATTGACAGAACTTCCGGAATCGCCTGCGTGCATTGGGATGTTCAGCCTGCATTCCGTTCGGTATGACAGTGCGATCCATATCGGTACAGAGTAATAATCTTGCACTCATTTAAATTGAACCTGTTGCTTGTTCAGAGGTGGTTTCAAAAAAATTATAATATTCAATCGCTTCCATAATGCCTGCAGCATAAGGCTTATGGGCAAAGTAGATATGTGAAAAATCTTCCAGCTGTGACAGTTCTTCATGATGCCTGTTTGCTACAACAACGGCCAGTGTGTTGCCCCGCATCATATCCTCATCGGCACCACTTCCACCGGCCACACAGATACGTTCCAGCGGCATTTGCCAGCGATCTGCAACAAACCTCAGCGCCATACCTTTTGATGCTCTGAGCGGCAGAATATCCAGATATTGACCAAAGGCGAGTTGAACATGTACCGATAACTCTTCTCGGTGTAATAATGATTTCACTGCTTCAACATCTATCTGTTCAGGATTGATGTAATAACTTAGCTTGAACTGACTCTGTTCTGACTTGGGCTGTCGTTCCAGTCCCGGAATATCATCAAGCAATTTAGTCACCCGATGAGGCAACCACAAATGATCAATATGTTTGGTCCAGGCCGTATCCGGCGTTAGTTTCGGAGCATAATAAATCTCGCTGCCACTACTGGTAATCAGAATATCCGGTTCAGGAATACGATGTTTTTTCATCAGTTTTAACGCTTGATCCAGGCGTCGGCCGGTGGCAATAACAAATTTAGTACTTTTACGATTATCCCGCAGCAGACCAAGCAAAGCCTGCAAAGATTCATCATCACCAATCAAATTCAAATCCAGATCGGTCACCAGCGCTCTTTCATCCCTTCCCATTTCACGACGCTCAACCGGCAGGCGCAGTAATTTTTCAGTGCGTGCCGCTATCGGTTCAATGATTTCCAGGTAGCGTTTTGCATGTGCTTCCCAGGAATAATGTTCAGTAACGCCTTTGAGGCCGTTTTGCTGACACTGTTGCCAATAATGATCATCGAGTAACAGTTTCTCTATCGCGGTACTGATACTGGCAATTTCCAGTGGATCAATTAATTCGCCATTCAGACAATTCGCCATGATATCTCTGGGTCCACCGTCTTCTGTAGCAACAATCGGCAAGCCACTGGCAGCAGCTTCAATCAATGTAAGGCCAAAAGGCTCTGTCAGGGCCGGATTAACAAATACCCCTTTGGTTGCAGCTGCTATACGGTAAATCAGTGGCACTTCATCACGACGATGATGTTTTGGAATAGTGACTTTGCCGTAAAGATCATAACGATCAATCGCCACTAGAAGCTCATGAAACACTTCCTGTGCCCCCCGTTCCAGATCATCAATATCATCACGATTACCAGCAATCACCAGAATATTGGCATGTTGCTGTAATTGTTCTGACTGACCATAGGCTTCTATCAGGCTGACAATATTTTTACGTTTATCTGGCCGCGACAAGGCCAAAATCATCGGTTTTTCAGGTTCATCCAGGTGTTGGGTAATGCGTTTGAATAATTCGCTTTGCAGTTCATCTCCATTTGGCGGAGTAAATTGCTGAACATTGGTACCGGGCGGCACGATACGCATTTGAGCCGGCTGATAGTGGTCATAAAGCTCATACTGCTCTTCAATTTCCTGATGCGTACTGGTGATTACCCGTTCTGCGGTGGCCAGCGTAATTTCTTCTGCCTCAATTCGCTGGTTCATCTTGTACTGCTGTTCCAATTGAGCGATATCCACGCCACTGGCCAGCAATCTTCTGCGTTTGACTCGTCCCAGTGAATGGCCGGTATGGATCAGTGGAATTCCCAGCTGATTGGCTATATGTGAGGCAACCAGTCCGGAATCAGCATAATGACTATGCAAAATGTCAGGTAGAAACGCTTGCTTACGGAAATAATCCACCAGATTATCGGCAAAGGTATCCAAATATTCCCATATTTGTTCTTTGGCCAGATATTCATCAGGTCCGGCATCAATTCTGATGATACGTAATTTATCGTTGAGCTCTTCAATAGGCTGGGCATAATCAGGGGAAACCTCATCATCCTCAACTCTCCGGGTAATCAATAAAACTTCACCGACTTTTTCCTGCTCAGAAAGAGCCTGAGCCAGCTCAAGTACATAAAGTGTCTGACCGCCGGTATCGGCATCTCGACCAAGTTCGAGATCATGACCACGAATAAGACCATGGATATTTAACAAAGCAATCTTAAGTTTTTCATTTTTATCTGACATAGGCGTTTTATGGTTTCTTCACAATGCGTTATATCCGGACACTCAGCTAGATTCAGACAAGGAATATTCGTCTGTTACTTTTGCATATTCCCTTAAAACTACCCGCTAAGCCGCCAGAAGACAAATCAATCTCGTTCCAAAGGGGGTACTGAAACCATGAGCGTATCATGCAGTCTGTTAATTACGTATTAACTTAAATTTAAAAAGGAAAATTTCTATGATTTTGCAGCGTATTTTTTCTTCTTTATTATTATTGTGTCTACTGCCGCTTGCTCAACCTGTTATGGCAGAGGAGTTATTACAGAAAACAATTGACAGTCCTTCTCGCTCAGAAACCAATAAGCAACGTGATATGTTTCGCAATCCTTCAGCAACCTTGATGTTCTTCGGCATCACCGCCGATATGCATGTCGCTGAAATATGGCCAGGACGTGGCTGGTATACCGAGATCCTTGCGCCATGGTTAAAACATGGTAAAGGGAAATTAATTGCAGCCGGTTTTCCTGCGGACACACAATCTGCCTACAGACAAACGCTTCGTCAGGAATACAATACGTGGCTGAAAGCCTCTCCAGAGCTATATAACGAAGTGGTAGTCACCGAATTTGGCCCGGAAAGCGATTGGCAATTTGCTGATCCACAAAGTCTGGATGCGGTTTTGACCTTTCGTAACGTTCATAACTGGGTACAGGGTGATTTTGCCGCCCAGGCCTTTAATGCCATTTTCGCAGCATTAAAATCCGGCGGTATTCTGGGGGTGACTGACCATCGGGCTAAACCGGGAACACCGCTTTCTATCATGAAAACAAGTGGTTATCTCACTGAAGAATATGTGGTTTCGCTGGCTGAAGATGCAGGATTTGTTCTGGAAGAAAAGTCTGAAATTAATGCCAACCCGGCAGATACTGCGGATCATCCCAATGGTGTCTGGACATTGCCACCTAACCTGCGTGTAGATAATGAAGCGGATAAAGCGAAATATCAGACCATTGGTGAAAGTGATCGAATGACTTTACGTTTTCGTAAGCCTTGATGACTGAAAGCTCAGACACAGAAATCTGTGTCTGAGCTATTATCTATCGAACCACTCTGACAGCAATTTCCAACACCACCGGTTGTTGTAAACGTCGTTCAATTTCCTGTTTTACTTCATCCATCACTGCATGGTCCACTGGGGTTTTTGACACCATAGTCAAGCTGATTATCAACGGATCACGAGGTCTCACATTGACATCGACCAGTTTGACACCAGCAATTTCCTGACCATCCAACTGACGTAAAACATTGTTTTCGGCTACCATCCGTTCAAAACCGAAAGCCAGCGGAATCGCCAGAATAGCCACCATAACCAATGTCAGCATCAATCCACGTTTTGCGCGATGAAATGGACTGTAACCCAGAATCATAAAGGTGATTAACGCAGCCAGAATAATGCCAACAAGGTTCGTCAGATATAACAGGAAAGCGCCAAAAAATACGGTAAAGTCGAGCCAGCCCAAACCAATACCTGCCACCGCCAGCGGTGGGACCAGAGCTACGGCAATAGCGACACCGGCAAGACTTTTAGCAACTTCAGCACGCGCATGAGCATAAGCACCGGCGATTCCCGAAACCACAGCCACACCTAAATCCAGCAAGGTCGGACTGATCCGTGCGGCAATTTCACTATTGATATGATTCAAAGGAATGAACCAGGCAATCAGCATGGCACAAAGTAAGGCGAGTCCGGTGCCGATAGCGATACTGCGACCACTATCAATCATCAGATTTTCATCCTGACGCAGGGTGCCTAATGACATCGAAATAATCGGGCCCATCAATGGAGCCAGAATCATCGCACCGATAACGACTGGAATTGAGTTCGCAAACAGACCAAAAGCCGCCAGCAAAGTGGATAACACCATCAAAGTCAGATAGGCGGGAGTAGCCTTTGCGCTCTCACGCATCATCATAAATAAATCTTTGAACTCTTCTGGCGCAGCATGATGCATCCATGGCAATGGATAACTGACCAGTTCATTACGCGCTTTGCCCAACGGCAATGCCTGTGTGCGAATAACTTCTTTCTGATCCCCACCACTTTCCGATAACGCCAGTAACCTGCCGGGTATCAACCGAATAGTCCGCCGCTCTACTTTGAACTGCAGTTGCTGTGCCTCGGAGACCATCTCATCATGACTGTATTGGATGGGTTTATTGGTTTCCAGCGTAAGCTGGCTACTTTTAATAAAGCCGACAAACGCCGGGTTATTTCGGCTCCAGATATTACGCATAAACAAAGAGGCAAACAGAAACCTGAGCATTTCAAAGACACTTCTTGGGGCCAGCACAAGTGCATGCAACATGCCATCATTGGCATTGGAATCTGGCATAAAACGGCGAGATAACACTGAGCTTCGGCCATGCTCTACCGCCACTACACCAAAGGCTGCTGTTTCAATGACTTTTTCTTTCTGAGTGGTAATAGTAAACGGAGTAAAACGTACTTCCTTGAGACTACGCATCAATCGCCAGAAGCGTCTGACTCTCACCCAGAATGCCTCTACCATTGCTTCTCCGGGGACCAGTGTAAAGGTCTGCCCTACAATCACCGAGTTGAAGACCGGTCTTTCATTACAAAGCAACAAATCCAGTTGCGATGCATCGTTATCAACGATATCACTAAGCGCATCATCAAAATTGGCGGCAATCCCAAAACCATAGCGGGCATGTTTCATCTCCGGATGCGGTAACAGCCCAATTGTCCATTGCTGATCACGTGCCTGTAACATCAATTCACGCAAAGATTCATCATTCAGATAGCTGATTACCAACTGATCATCATCAAACTGATATGACTGCTCCAACTCAAAGCTGCTGAGCTCTATATCCCATTGCTGTTCAGGTAATTTCGGCAGAATTTGTTCTTGAACGGTTGATTCATCTTCCGAAGAAAACAGCAATACAACACGTCGTTTGTCAGTCATTGAATCAAGTTTACTGATCAGGTCTTCTACCATTCAGGCGCTCCGTAACGGGGATAATTCTGCAATATGTTAGCAGACCAATCAGAAACGTCTGGTCTGTAAGGATATGGAAATGCTATGAACCTAAGTGTATTGATCTTTGCTAGCCAACACTGTTGCGGGCGATGAAAGATCTACAAGCCCTAGCTTTGATATAACAATTTATTCATCGTCACAATGGTGTCAGTACGAATCTGTTTAGGGCAGACACGTTCACACTCACGGTAATTACTGCAACTACCAAAGCCTTCAGCTTCCATTTTTGCCAGCATTTTAGCGGGCCGTTTATGGTCTAGTTGACCCTGTGGCAAGCTACTCAAGTGACTGACCTTAGCGGCAATAAATAACGTTGCCGATGCATTCGGACAAACTGCAACGCAGGCGCCACAGCCAATACAGGTGGCCGCATCAAAAGCTTTATCAGCAACTGGTTTTGCCACCGGCTGCGTATTGGCTTCAGGTGCCGCACCGGTTCTTACCGGTATGTAACCACCCGCTTGAATAATGCGATCAAAAGCACTGCGATCCACCATCAAATCTTTAATCACCGGAAATGCCGTGGCCCGCCATGGCTCAATCCATAATTCGTTTTGATCCTGATAGTCACGCATATATTGCTGACAGGTGGTGGTTGCCCGGTGCCGCCCATGAGGTTCGCCATTAATGACCAGACTACAACTGCCACAAATGCCTTCCCGACAGTCATGATCAAAAACAATAGCTTCTTTACCAAGACTGATCAGACGCTCATTGAGGGCATCAAGCATTTCCAGAAAGGAAGATTCCGCTTCCACTTCCAATTCATGTTTTTCAAAAAAACCTTTGGCTTGGGGATTGGCCTGACGCCATATATGCAGAATAAAATTCATTGGTAATTCCGTATCCCAGGGCTGACAAAATCAAAATGTAACGGCTCTTTGACCAACTTCGGCTGAACCACATCACCGGTGAACTGCCAAGCCGACACAAAACCAAAATCGTTGTCGCGTCGTTGCACCTCTCCGTTGCTGGTCAGATGTTCTACCCGGGCATGACAACCACAGGATTCCTCGCGATTCAAAGCATCAATACACATTAACTCGCCTAGTTCCATAAAATCGGCGACCCGACCGGCTCTTTCCAGCGTTTGATTAAGCTGCTTGTCATTGCCACTGACTTTGATTTCCCGCCAGAATTGTTCACGCAGTTGCTGGATATCTTCAATGGCCTGTTTCAAGGCAAATTCATTACGGGCCATGCCACAATGATCCCATAGAATCTTGCCCAGACGACGATGAAAATGGTCTGGTGTCTGTTTCGGTTCGGGCGCATTCAAAAGTCTGTCCAGACGTGATTGCGAATAGTTCATGGCCTGTTGCACTTCTGGATAATCTTTATCTTCCAGTGGCGTTTGTCGAGCAAGATAGTCGGACACCGTCGTTGGTAGAATAAAATAGCCATCTGCCAACCCCTGCATCAATGCACTGGCACCCAGTCGATTGGCACCGTGATCGGAAAAGTTGGCTTCGCCGCCGGCAAACAGTCCATCCACCGAGGTCATCAGATTGTAGTCCACCCACAATCCACCCATGGTGTAATGCACAGCAGGATAAATGCGCATTGGCTGTTGAGATGGATCTTCAGAGGTAATCCGCTGATACATATCAAACAGGTTGCCGTATTTTTCATTGATTACATCAGCGCCCTGCTCTTTGATAGCATCGGCAAAATCCAGATACACACCCAGTTTCTGCCCATTAATTTCATGACCAACACCACGGCCATCATCACAAATATGTTTGACCGCTCGTGAGGCAATATCACGTGGTACCAGATTGCCAAAGGCCGGATACATCCGTTCCAGGAAATAGTCGCGATCCTGTTCCGGAATTTCACGCGGGTCACGCCCACAGTCTGCCGGATTTTTCGGCGCCCAGATGCGGCCATCGTTACGTAATGATTCACTCATCAAGGTCAGCTTGGATTGCAATTCACCGTGTTGTGGAATACAGGTGGGATGTATCTGGGTAAAACAGGGGTTGGCAAATAAAGCTCCATGCTTGTGCGCCCGCCAGATAGCGGAAGTATTACAGCCTTTGGCATTGGTCGACAGATAAAATGCGTTACTGTAGCCGCCGGTGCAGAGCACAACACAATCCGCCAGATGCGTGCTTAATTCACCGGTCAGTAAATCTCTGACCACGATACCTTTGGCCTTGCCGTCTATTTTGATTAAATCCTGCATTTCACAGCGTGAAAAATGCTCAATATGACCTTCGGCAACCTGACGGCTCATCGCCTGATAGGCACCGAGTAATAATTGCTGACCAGTTTGACCACGTGCATAAAAGGTCCGGGAAACCTGCGCTCCACCAAACGAGCGATTGGCCAGATAGCCACTGTATTCACGGGCAAACGGCACCCCTTGAGCTACAGCCTGATCAATAATCGATGTACTCAGTTCTGCCAGGCGAAATACATTGGACTCCCGGGCCCGAAAATCACCACCTTTGATCATGTCGTAAAACAGACGCCAGACACTGTCACCATCATTATGGTAATTTTTAGCGGCGTTAATTCCACCCTGAGCCGCAATACTGTGTGCCCGGCGAGGACTGTCCTGAAAGCAGAAGGTTTTCACCTGATAACCCATTTCTGCCAACGATGCTGCAGCAGAAGCACCTGCCAGCCCTGTACCGACCACAATCACCCGATAGCGTTTACGGTTAGCCGGACTGACAACGCGCAGATTGTATTTATGCTGAGTCCAGCGTTGTTCCAGCGGACCTTTAGGAGAAAAGCTGTCTAATGGTTGTTCTTCGGTCATTTATGCTTTCCAATAGGCCAGGATCGGGACAATGGCAAATCCCACAACTAACAAAACGACAATGGCAGTACTAATCCAGTAAAACTGTTTTGAGGTTTTGCCCAATGTTTGCAGTACATTGGTCAATGAATGTTGCAGATGCAGTCCAATTAACAAAACGCCTCCAAGGTAAAAGAGCAATTGCCATACTGAACTGAATAATGTGAGTGTCTGCCCGTAAATATCAGCACCGCCAAATGACCACATTTGCCCCATATGCCAGACTATAAACAATAGAATCAGCGTAATAACAATGGAAACCAGCCATGCGGGAATAAAATGATGTTGCCGGCGCTGATAAGCCTGAACCCGGGCCTTGCTGTTATGCAGCCGAATTTGCACCGCAACAATGACATGAAACACCAATGAAGCTGCGACTAATATCCATAAAGGCCAGCGAATCAGTGGTTGATTGTAGAAATCGTAAAACGCCTGGTATTGGACGGGACTGAAAAAGCTCAGATTACTGAGCATATGGAAAATCAAATACGCGGTCAGCACAAGACCGGCCATCGCCATCAGGCGTTTTTTCACTTGCAACAGTGCCATCAGCTTTCCCGACTCATTACAATTTGATCAGTCTCTGATAACGGTTCGAGTTTTTCACGCTGAATGGTACGCACACAGCTGTTCCAGCGCAGAATGGCTTCATCATTATGATCCGGACGCATTTGCTCTGCTTGCTGGTAACATTCCAGCGCCTTAATAAAATAATCATAGGCAAATGCACGGGACATTGGTTGAGTGAGCATAAATCTGGCACGACGCTCCAGAACAATACCGGTGTAATAAGTTTGTTTATATTCACTGGAAAGCTTGCTAATAGCCGTTTCAATATCCTGAAACGGCGACTGACTGCCACTGATACTGATCTGATCGGTTAACGCCAGAATGTAAACCACCAAAGCCGCCTGATTTTCAGGTTCGATATTGAGGATATCCAGGCAGATACTTTCCGCAATTTCGGGCTCAAGTAATGAGCGATATTGTCGCGCACGGTCCAGAGCCAGTTCAATTGACTCAGCATGTATATCGTGTAAATTCAGGTCCATCGCGCTCTCTTGCTACTAGGAATTGCCGTCACGGCAGATATAGCCTCAATCTAAAGCAAACTGCATCGCTTTTCAACGCAACTGTGTCTCAACATTGAAAATAGAGTCTGCCTGCTAAATCTGGTATCTTTGACGGTTTTCTAACGGCTTAATTCCGGTTTATTTATGCAACGAAAGATTCTGGTCACCAGCGCGCTTCCCTATGCCAACGGTTCTGTCCAT
>DELT01000060.1 GCA_002354555.1 Methylophaga sp. UBA2689 | reverse complement strand
CTTGTCGGACACAAAAATAGCCTCCAGCAGTGGTGGATATGAAAGATCAACAAGCCCTAGGCCGCTGACTGAAATCAGCGGCCTGGTTTTACTAATTGATTACGACCCATACTGCTTATTAAAGTAATAATTGGTAGCTTCAACATAACCGGCGATGCTGCCACAATCAAAACGGTGTCCTTTAAATTTAACGGCCAGGACCGGTTTATCCTGAGCCATGGCCCGGATAGCATCGGTTATTTGCACTTCACCGTTAGCACCTGGGGGCGTTTTACGTAAATAATCAAAGATGTCTGGCGTCAGAACATAACGGCCGATAATAGCCAGATTACTGGGCGCATCTTCAGGTTTTGGTTTTTCTACCATATCGGTAATGCGATAAACATTCGGTTCAATTTCATCACCTGAAATCACACCATAGCTACCTGTGGCCTCGGCTGGAACTTCCTCAATTGCCACAATAGAGCATTGGTGTTTATGAAAAAGTTCGACCAGTTGACCTAATGCCCGTTTGCCACCTGATTCTGGTGTTGCACACAGGTCATCTGCCAACAAGACTGCGAAGGCTTCATTACCGATAATCGGTTCACCGGTCAAAATGGCGTGGCCCAGTCCCAGCATCGCGCGTTGACGCATAAAAATAAAATCGCAGGAATCCATCACATTACGTATATCGTCAAGGTGCGATTCTTTACTGGTGCCCTGAATCTGATGCTCAAGTTCAAAGCTGGTATCAAAGTGATCAGCTATGGCTCTTTTACCTCGTCCGGTAATAAATCCCATACTGCGCAGGCCAGCCTCCATCGCTTCTTCAACACCATATTGAATTAATGGTTTATCAACAATGGGCAGCATTTCTTTTGGCATAGCCTTGGTTGCAGGCAAAAAACGTGTGCCATATCCGGCGACGGGAAAAAGACATTTTCGGATAGAAAAGTTTGCTGTCATGAATAATAATCCTTATGTTTTATTGGATGGCTTAAATCAGCGATTACTCAACCATACACACTGATAAGGCGTGAGCTGAATTTCACTTTGCCAGGAGTCAGTTGCAGTACCACTGATGAGGTCATGCCATTCGTCAGTTGCAACCAGATTCAGATCGGCAACGCGTAATGTTTGTGACTGATCACTGATATTAAATATACAGAAGATGCTCTGTTGACGATCAATACTTTGTCGCCAGAAACCAAATAATGCATCACCGAGTTGCAAAGTAAATTGTGTTGCATTGGGATGAAAAGCCGGCTGCTCCATACGTAGCTTAATAAGCTCGGTCATTTTATGATAAATCTGATAATGATTATTGGTGGTATGCGTTAACGCGGCACGAATAGCGGCATCATCCCATTGATGACGGTTAATGGCGCGGTTGTGTTGATGCTGTTCAAACCGTTTATAGTCATTCCCCGTGGCTAACAGGCTATGAATATAGATTCCTGGAATACCTTCAAGGGCGAGCATAATCGCATGGGCACAGATAAACCGTTCCTGTTGCCATTTATCCGGACCTTTGACCGTTCCTTGCAGGGCATCAAATAGCGCAATATTTATTTCATAAGGTTTCTTTATATTGTTTTCCGCTGCGCGCCAGGAAATTTCACCGCCAAAACCCTGCATGGTCGAAATGAGTGAAGCTATTTCACTATCGGTCAATAGACCCTCGGCGGGTCTTAAACCAATGCCATCATGTGAAGCTATAAAGTTAAAGTAGGCTGTGCCGTTTTGAGCAGGCGGCATACTCATCAACCATTGGCGTAAATAACTGCAATTGCCTGTTAAAAGTGTATTCAATAAAAGCGGTGGTAACGAAAAGTTATAGATCCAATGTGCTTCATTGGCATTACCGAAATAACTGAGGTTTTCTCGGTTGGGGATATTGGTTTCCGTGATAATAACGGCATCACTTTGCGCCTGTTCAATCAGTAAACGCAATAGTCTGACCAACTCATGTGTCTGGGGCAGGTTAAGACAATTGGTACCCGCCTGTTTCCATAAAAAAGCTACGGCATCCAGACGGAAAAGACAGACTCCCTGATCCAGATAAAAACGAATAATCTTTACAAAGGTTTTGAGTACTTCCGTATTGCGAAAATCAAAATCTACCTGTTCATGACTGAAGGTACACCAGACATTTTTAATTCCGTCTGCAGTCTCAGTCTCTCTTAACAGCGGTGTGGTGCGTGGACGAACCACTGAAGAAATAGGAGTATCAGACTCACAAGTATAAAAATAATCATGGCCCTCACCATGCCCGGCGATAAAGTTCTTAAACCACTGACTGCTGCTTGAACCATGATTAATCACCAGATCCGCCATCAACCGATAATCCTTGGCAATAGCATTGATATCTTCCCAGTCACCCAGTTCGGGATTTACCTGAAAAAAATCCTTTACTGCAAAGCCATCGTCACTGCAAAAAGGAAAAAACGGCAGGATATGCACACTATTAATGTAACCAGAAAAATAATCATCCAGAAACCGTTTCAGTGTCTGCAATGGCGGTTCATCATTCTTCAATATGCTATTACCATAGGTAATCATAGCAATATCAGTGGAGTGCCATTTATTCTGATGCGGTTGGGGCGATGGAGCATCAGGGTTAACCCGCATAACTGCCAATAATTCATGGGCTAAAGAAGCAAGTGCTTTTGGCTCAATAAACTCGCCATATACCTTGTTCAGGTGATAAAGCACGTTTTGGAAAACTGCTGGGCGTTCCGATGTCTGTGTCATAACCATTTTTATGCAGAAAATTCCTGATAGTCTTCTTCAACGGCTTGATAAATACGCTCAAAGATATCCGGTAAGGCACTTTGCACACGATTCCAGCTTGGGATAAAAGGAGTCTCCATTGGGTTATCCAGGAAAGCCTGCCCAGCATCCATGATGTTACGGGCAAACATTTCCACCGAGGCTTCTTCCTGATGAATATCAAATTGCAAACCGTTCATCACTGCATCATTTCGATAGGTTTCCACGAAATCCAGGGCAATCCGATAATAGGTCGCTTTAATACTGCGGAAATGCTCGGGACTGAATACGGTGCCCTTGGTCGCCAGTTTTCGGAATAATGCCTTGGAAATATCAATCGACATTTTCGACAAACCGCTTTGTTGATCACCGGATGAGAGATCCTGATGTTTGTGATCGTAGATATCAGCAATATCAACCTGGCATAAACGGTTATTCGCGTAATTTCGGTGCATTTCAGACAAAACGCCAATTTCCAGACCCCAGTCACTGGGAATACGGATATCGTTCAATACATCCCGGCGAAACGAAAACTCACCGGCTAATGAATAGCGAAAACTGTCCATGTAATCCAGATAATCGCTTGGCCCCATAACCGATTTGAGTGCACGCAGAAGGGGAGTTATCAATAAACGATTTACCCGGCCATTCATTTTGCCGCCAGAGATCCGGGCGTAATAACCTTTACAGAACTCATAATTAAACATGGGATTGGCAACCGGATAAATCAGTCGAGCCAACAGTTCGGTACTATAGGTGGTTATGTCGCAATCATGCAGGGCGATGGATTCCGCTTTGCCGGAAGCTAAAATATAGCCCATGCAATACCAGACATTACGACCTTTTCCAGCTTGGTGCGGGGCAAGATTCAGGGCCTGTAACTCTGCATCAATGGCACTTAATCGTGGTCCATCGTGCCACATGATTCGATGATGTTGTGGGAGATCTGCGAAAAAGCCCAACGCATGTTTATACTCATCAGCATTGGCTCTATCCAATCCAATCACAATTTCGGATAAATATGGCACCGTTTTCAACTGTTGAACAATCGCTGGAAGCGCCTCGCCCTGAAGTTCTGAAAATAATGAGGGCAATAACAATCCCATTGGACGTTGTTGACTGAAATGCACAAGATCCTGCTCTAAATCAGCCAGATGACGATGTGTAAGATTATGTAATGTCGTGATAATACCGTTCTGATGAAAATCTGCCATGTGAGCCTCTTGTGATTTTAATGCACTATTGCTGTGCTTATATGGAGCTGCTTCAAGACTTGTTGTACACCTTCCGCCCAGCCGCGTGGACCACAATGTGTTGCCTTCATAACATCATGATGTCGAGTTAATTCGGGAAATGAATTTACCGGTGATGGTATCAATAAGGCCATGTCGGCAGTTTCCAGCATGGCCACATCGTTTTGACTGTCTCCAATCGCCAGGCTGATAAAGCGTTTGTCCGGGCAAAAATGTTCGTAAACCTGTTTCAGCCATTCGATAGCACGACCTTTGTCGCACTGACCAGAAACGTGTAAAAAGCGGCCACCGATTAATACCTGGGCGCCACGTTTACGGACTTCTTCAATAAATTGTTTTTGTTTACCGGGATTACCATGCCAGGCCAGCGCTTCACCATATTGTCTTCGAGCAGCTCGCGCTGCAGCATGAACATCCAGTCCTGTCATCGCAATAATGCCATCTATACCTGCCTGTGCAAAGGTCGTGAAATCATCACTAAATAATGGTTTTACTGATTTGATAATCGACTGCCAATGTGCTCGTGGCTGAACAAATTCTTTTACCCAGTAATGGCCGCTGGTTTTAGTTTCTGCTGGTTGCTCCGGAAAATAATCAACCGGAATAAAAATAGCAGCGCCATTTTCACAAATAAACGGATGCGGGTTATCCAGAGAGGCATTTATCTGCTCAATTTCCGACTGGGTTTTACTACTGACCGGAATCAGCGGGATTTGTAACTGTTTGAGATTTTGCAGCACAGGATCGGCCTCATCATGCCGATAGTTATGATGATCCAGAAGACTGCCATCCAAATCAGTAAAAACCAGTAACGATGCTTTTGGACATGTAACTGCAGGAGGCGATTTTTTCGGACGTTTCAAGGCCACAATTTCTCTTTCCATATTGAGTTCAAAAACATAATCCATTTGCTCCGGCAAAGTTTCCAGACAGTGTTGAGTGATACGTTGGCAATATTGAATAAACCGTGAAATATCTTCAGCACTCATAATTTTGTTGCTTACTGTAACTGCTGTTTGTTGCAGTTTTTCTTCCTGTTCCAGTCGCCAGTTGTAAACGCAATCAAAATTGGGGGCCTTAAGCATGATCCAACTATCGATACGCTGGAACAGGGCAGGGTAGTCCTGTTCCAGCTTTTGATTCACATAACGCCGCCAATAGGCATCTGGATCATCATTTTGTTCCAAAGCATTAACTGGCAGCGTTAACATTTCATCAAGTTGAGGGCAGGCCCCCATGCACCAGCCCTCAAGAATAATAAATTTGGGCGCAACCTCTAATACTGGCCATTGCTCAATAGGAAATCGATCATCATGCGCTTTATCAAACCGTGGAATTGCAATGTTTTTTCTTTCCGAGAGCAATTTATCGAGGGTCGTCAATGCCAGTTCAATATCATGTGTTCCCGGCACCCCACGAGTAGCTAATAGCGGATGAACTGAATTCGCTAAATCAAGACGTTGTTGATGGGTGAGATAAAAGTCATCGAGAGAGAGGGCAATGGCAGTCTGATGATGTTGAGTGATGAGTAACTGAACCAGACATTCGGCTAAGGTACTTTTTCCGGACCCTTGCGCACCATGGATGCCGATGATTATAGGGCGCTTTGCTCTTTTTTGGTGCAATATAAAATCATCAGTAATGTCTGAAAACCAGTGATCAATCTGTTGAGCATATTTAGCTGAGAGCTGATGCGCGCTCAGGAAATTCTGAATGTTTGTAGAGGGATTGACCATCACCATTGCCTGTTCCAATCGATATTAAATCAGCCTGACGCAAGTTTCATACCGGGATAGTGAAAAATTCCATTCATACTAGGGCCTGTTGCTCTTTCATAGCCACCTCTGGAATGACTGAAAATGTGGCAATCAAGTCGCGAGGAGAGCATTTTGTGAGATACATCCATGTCTCTCACCCTTTTGAGGCTTGAGCCCAAAAACACTCCCGGCGTTTTTATGGTCATTCTAAATAAACGCAGAGTGGTGCATTTTCAGCCTCAACCCTAACGATAAAGCCATCTTGATGAACTAAAGCCGAAGGCTAAGATAAATGTAAACTTCCTAGATCAGATGATAGTTATGAAGAATTAGTAGAAGTTTTTCCACAAAGACAGCTTTGAGTGGAAAAATTTACTTGGTTTTGTGATGAAACATTTTAAAACCATTAAAACTTTAGAGAATAACAAAAGGGCAAAAAAAAAGGGTAAACCCGA
>DELT01000053.1 GCA_002354555.1 Methylophaga sp. UBA2689 | reverse complement strand
TTGAAAAAGTTGAAGCTGAAAAATAAGGCAAAGTTTTTAGGGCGTGTTTATCTTTCATCTCCGCCTCTGTTGAGAGCTGAAAAAGCGTCAATCAAGGCACGAGGAGCGCCTTTTGTGAGATACATCCATGTATCTCACCCCGAAGCGGCTTGCGCTCAAAAACGTTTACCTCCATGGATGGAGTGGTCGCTCCTGTGCGTCCTGGACCCGCGACACTAGTGCATCCTTGCACATCGTATGCAAAAGCAATGTCAGGAAGAGTGCTTGTCCTGACGTTTTTGTAGTTGTTCTAAATAAGTGACGAGCAACGCCGAGTGATACTTTTTCAGTCACGACCCAAAGGGCCAGGACTATTTTTGCGGCCGTCTACGTTTTCAGATGCCACTCTGTATACTGTCACTTAAGATAATTAAGCTCGTAAGCTTCCAAGTAAATTGAAAATTAGTGAACAATCAACAGCAACAACTTAAAACTCAAATAACAAACACAATGCTCGCCGACCAGCACAAACTACGTCGGCGTTTAGTGCAGTTGCAGAATAAATCCGCCAATGAAAGTGAATGGCTGAATCTGCAGCAGCAAATTGAACGATCTAATGAGCGTTTTCAGTTTCGTTTGAACAACCTGCCAAAACCTTCCCTGAATGCTGATCTTCCCGTTATTGAAAGAAAGGACGATATCGCAAAAGCCATTCAGCAACATCAGGTTATTATTCTCTGTGGTGAAACCGGTTCCGGTAAAACCACACAGTTACCCCAAATATGTCTTGAACTCGGTCGCGGTGTCGCTGGCCTGATTGGTCATACTCAACCACGACGTATTGCTGCCCGGACTGTAGCAACACGTATCGCTGAAGAATTAAAGTCCCAAATCGGCGAAGCCGTTGGCTATAAAGTCCGGTTTCATGATCAGGTAAAAGCCGATAAAAGCTATATCAAACTGATGACAGACGGTATTTTACTGGCTGAAACACAGAATGATCCCTACCTGAATCAATATGACACGCTTATTATTGATGAAGCGCACGAACGCAGTCTGAATATTGATTTTCTATTAGGTTATCTCAAACAACTGCTGCCGAAACGCCCTGACCTGAAACTGATCATCACCTCGGCAACTATTGATACTCAACGATTCTCTGAGCATTTTGACAATGCACCGGTTATCGAAGTCAGTGGCCGCACCTATCCTGTTGAAATCCGCTATCGTCCATTATTGAGTCGCGATGATGACAGTGAAGATCTGGATTTTGTTGATGGTATCGTTCAGGCGGTGGACGAATTATGTCGTGTCGGGCCCGGCGATGTACTGATATTCCTCTCGGGTGAACGCGATATCCGTGATGTTTCTGAAGCACTACGAAAACATCATCCACCCAATACCGAAATTCTGCCGTTATTCGCCCGACAATCAGCCAGTGAACAGAATCGTGTGTTTAAAACCGGTGGCCCGCGACGCATTATTCTGGCGACCAATGTAGCGGAAACATCGTTGACCGTACCGGGTATTCGTTATGTCGTCGATCCAGGTCTGGCGCGTATCAGCCGCTACAGCGTACGCAATAAAGTGCAACGTTTACCGATTGAGAAAATATCGCAATCCAGTGCCAACCAGCGATCCGGTCGTTGTGGTCGTGTTGCTGCCGGTGTGTGTATTCGTTTATACGACGAAGAAGATTTTGCGGCCAGACCGGCATTTACCGATCCGGAAATTCTGCGTACCAATCTGGCCTCCGTTATTTTACAGATGACCGCATTAAAGCTGGGCGATCCGGCTAAATTTCCGTTTATCAATCCCCCGCCACCAAAGATGATCAACGATGGTTACCGGTTGTTGGAGGAACTCAATGCTGTAAATGGCAAACGCCAAATAACCGAAACCGGCCGACAGCTTGCCAAGTTACCGATTGATCCGCGTATCGCCAGAATGATCCTGGCGGCAAATGATCAAAACAGTCTGAATGAAGTGCTGGTTATAGCCAGCGCCCTGAGTATTCAGGATCCACGAGAACGTCCGATGGATAAACAACAGGCTGCAGATGAGGCACATAGTAAATATAAAGACGACCGCTCAGATTTTTTAGCGTTTCTTAAGCTATGGGATTTGTATCATGACCGTCAGAAACACTTAAGTCAGAACAAATTTCGCAAATACTGCAAAGAAAACTTTCTGTCTTTTCTGCGTCTGCGTGAATGGCATGATATTTATCAGCAACTTCACGTGCAAACTACGCAGATGGGCTTCAAACCCAATCAGCAACCGGCTGAGTATCAATCCATTCATCAAGCCTTGCTCAGTGGTCTGTTAAGCAATGTGGCTATGAAAGCCGATCAGCATAGTTATGCCGGCACACGTAATTTGAAACTGAAAATTTTCCCCGGCTCAGCATTACATAAAAAAGGTCCGAAATGGATCATGGCTGCCGAGCTGGTGGAAACCGGACAGCTCTATGCCCGGATTGTCGCCAAAATTGAACCAGAGTGGGTTGAGCCTATTGCAGGAGATTTGGTTAAACGCCAATACAGCGATCCACATTGGGAGAAAAAACCGGCTCAAGTGGTCGCTTTTGAAAGTGTCAGTCTGTATGGATTGCCTATAGTAAACCGTCGGAAAATTCACTATGGACCATTGGATCGCCCTACTTCCAACGAGATATTTATCCGTGAAGCCCTGGTCAATGGTGATTTCAACTGTCAGGCAAAATTTTTCCAACATAATCGCCAGCTGATTGATGAAATTGAACTGTTGGAGCAAAAATCACGGCGACGTGATGTGCTGGCAGATGAAGATACCCTGTTTGCCTTTTATCATGAGCGCATCCCTGACGATATTATCAATGGCCAAGGATTTGAAAAATGGCGTAAACAGGCTGAGAAAAAAGCCCCGCAGTGTCTGTTTATGAGCCGTGAGACTCTGATGCAGCATAATGCTGAGCAGGTAACGGTCGATAGCTATCCGGATCAGTTGCTGGTGAACCGTGTTCCGTTGCCACTTGAATATCATTTTGAGCCTGGCAAACAGCATGATGGTATTACCCAGACGATTCCGCTTTCACTGCTTAATCAAAGTGATCCGGAACGTTATGAGTGGTTAGTGCCTGGTTTGTTACGTGACAAGGTGATTTTTCTCCTAAAAAGCCTGCCTAAATCCCTGCGTCGTCATTTTATTCCTGTGCCGGATTACGCCGATCGTTGCTTGAAAGCATTAACACCTTATGAAGGTGCATTGTTGCCTGCTTTAAGTGAGCAATTACGTAAAATGACAGGGGTTGAGATTAAAGCAGATGATTGGCGGCAGGAAGATCTGCCGCTGTATCTGAAAATGAATTTCAAGCTGGTTGATGAACAAGGCGAACTACTGGCAGAAAATCGTGATTTAAATCAGTTAAAGCAGGACTGGGCCAAAGAAGCTGCTGCCAGCTTCCGTCAGTTACCTGATTCTGAGTATGAAAAATCCGGGATGACCGGCTGGGAATTTGATGCGTTTCCTGAACACATTGTGATGCAGCAAAACGGCCTTGAAATGACGGCTTACCCTGCCCTGGTAGATCGTGGTGATCATGTAGATCTGACGCTGATGGATACTTTGCAACAGGCTAAATCATTCTCAGCAATAGGGTTGAGAAGACTGTTTATGCTGGCTGAAAAAGATAAAGTTAAATATCTGCAGAAAAACCTGCCGGATATACAGAAGATGTGCCTGCATTATGCCAATGTTCCTGCTGCGCCATTTGAAGAGAACAAAGCACAGCAGATTACACCATGCGAGCAGCTGAAACAGGATTTGATAGCCGTAGCATTTGATCGATGCTTTTTGAAAGATCAGGACTGGCCAAGAGACAAACAACAGTTTGAACAACGGCTGAAACATCGTAGCAGTGAACTTATTAATATTGCCAATCAGCTTGCCAGACTGATAGCAGAACCATTAAGTGAATATCATGCGATTGCCAAACGGTTGTCTGGAAATATTCCTCTGGCCGCGATGCATGCGGTTAAAGACATTCGTGAGCAATTAAACTATCTGCTGTATCAGGGTTTTGTGCATCACACACCGGACGAAGCTTTACAGCGTTTACCCGCCTATTTTCGGGCCATCGGTGCGCGTCTGGATAAATTGAAAACCGATCCAGCCAAAGATCGTCAACGACAAATGGAAGTCCAGCCGTACTGGCAACGTTATCTGTCCAATATCAAACGCGCTGATGATGAAGCAATGCAGCAATATCGCTGGATGATTGAAGAGTTTCGTATCTCGGTTTTTGCCCAGGAAATTGGTACTGCCTATGCCGTATCAGCCAAACGTCTCGATAAGCAATGGGCAAAATGTTAAATCTTTAAGCTTCATTTACCCATTCAGTCGCAGTTCAGTTAAGTATTGTTACCCTGACTTAAACTTCAGTATGTGGAGTAAGTCATGTACAAAAATATCGTTCACCTCGTTGGTCTCAACGATAAGTATTCTCCTGACATCTATTCACTCACTCCACATTGGCAAAAGTTCAGATGCATACTATTTTCTTGGAGAGCTCAACTGATTAAAACCGATGACATGTTAAGCTCAAAAAATCTCTTTGTTTTGATTGGTCGATAATCAGCTATGAATTTGCGTCTGGCAGGATTTATCTTTTTTTGCAGTAGCTATCTCTGGTTTGGAAGCGTTCAGGCTCAGGTTCCCTATACCGTTACTGAAGGCAAGAAACTGGATGCAGAAACCTATCAAGGCTATTTGCTTTATCGAAACTGGTGTGCCCGTTGTCATGGCACTTTCGCTCAGGGACTGGCGGGACCCAATTTAGCGAAAAGTCTTAAACAGACCTCAAAAGATGAGTTTATGCAGGTATTGGTCAAAGGTAAAAAAGGTCGCATAGGCATCATGCCAGGATTTAATGATAATCCTCAGGTCATCAATGGTAGAGAACAACTTTATAATTATTTACGCGCCCGGGCAGATAATGCAATAGGCCCGGTGCAACCTGCGCAGGGGCCAAAATGATGCATTCACCCAAGGCATGCAGTTTGCTATTATCCACTTATAACAAGCACACTAAAATTAAGGTTATTACATGAAATTTTCCTGGTATCTGTTACTTATAATGCTAACGTTACCTTTATCTGGTTACACCGATCATTTGCCGCCTGAAGCGGAAGCGGGGACCAGTATTAACGACATCGCCCTACCGCTGACCAAAAAAACTGCCGCAGAATTAGCTCAGGTTGAAACGGGTGGTCGTGTCTTATCGGTAGATCAGGAACAATATCAAAACCATACGATTTTCCGCGTCAAAGTACTGCATGTTGATGGTAAGGTGAAAACCTATCGCCTGGATCGGCAAACCGGATATCAAATGCAATAGTTATGCGTGTTTTATTAATTGAAGATGAACCTCACCTGCGCGAACAGATCGGTCAGCATTTACGCCAACATCAACTTACTGTTGATATGAGTGCAGACGGTGAAGAAGGCTTATTTCTGGGCTCTGAATATCCGTATGATGTTGCTGTGATTGATTTGGGTCTGCCTAAACTTTCCGGAATCGAGGTCATTAAGCGGCTTCGTGAAAAAAACATTACTTTTCCCATTTTAATTCTGACCGCTCGAGGTCGTTGGCAAGATAAAGTCGAAGGGCTTGAAGCCGGTGCCGATGATTATCTGGTCAAACCTTTTCATTTTGAAGAATTGCTGGCGCGTTTGAATGCGTTGGCGCGTCGTGCTGCAGGCTGGTCAAATTCCACTATGCGTTGTGGACCGGTGGAACTCAATCCCGCTTCTCAGCAAGTAACTGTCAATCAGTCTGCAATTGAATTAACTGCATTTGAATACCGTCTATTACATTATCTGATGCTGCACGCTGGGGACGTTATTTCCAAAACTGAACTGACGGACCACATATATGAACAGGATCAGGATCGCGACAGCAACGTTATAGAAGTGTTTGTTAAACGGCTGCGTAACAAGCTGGATCCCGAGAAAGTCCTGAATCCAATTGAAACATTACGTGGCCGGGGTTATCGGCTGACTCTACCTCGTGAATAAACTGAATTTATCACTGACCAATCGTCAGCTGATTGCTGTCACTCTGGTGTTAAGTGCTTTTTTGGGTATTTCCGCCTTCAGTTTATTTAATGCTTTTGCCGGAAGCGCCGAAACAGCCCAGAAACAGCGTTTATTAAATTATGTTTATACCCTGCTGACTGCTGCTGAAATAAGTCATGACGGTAAATTACATATGCAAGAAAGTCTGGCTGAACCAAAATTTTCTATTCCCAATTCAGGTTTATACGCACAAATTACCAGTGGCAATAAAATTGTCTGGCAATCCCCTTCGGCTATTGGTTTGTTTCTGGCACTTCCCTATCATCCGGGTCCATCAGAACAGTTATATAGTCAGGTCAATCTTGATAATGGCATGAAGTTACAAAATCTCGCGTTTGGTATTGTTTGGGAAAATGACGATGGTGAGCATTTTGATTACACCATCAATGTTTCTGAAGATCAGCACATGCTGGAAGCACAAATTGATGAGTTTCAGCTAAATCTCTGGTACTGGCTCGGTGGAACCGGATTGATGCTGTTAATTGCCCAATGGTTAATCCTGCGTTGGAGCTTACAACCGCTGCATAAGGCAGCAGCTGATTTACACGCTATTGAAGCAGGCAAACAACAGCGTCTGGGCGATGACTATCCCAGCGAGTTACAGCAGCTCACACGAAATATTAATAATCTACTGGATCATGAACAATCTCGCCGACAACGCTATAAAAATTCACTGGCTGATCTGGCGCATAGTCTGAAAACACCCTTGGCTTTATTACGTTCTGAGCTGGAAAGTTGTGATGATGTGACCGCCTGTAAATTGACCGGTGAAGAACAGTTGGAGCGCATCAATGCCCTGGTCGATTATCAATTGCAGCGTGCTGCCACGGAAGGCAAAAGCAATTTACTGGCGCCGGTTTCGATTGGTGAAATCATCACTAAACTGATGAATTCACTAAAAAAAGTCTACCAAAGTAAAAACATCCATACGCAATGCGAAATTGAACGTGATGCCATGCTGCATGCTGACGAAGGCGATATGTACGAGTTACTCGGCAATCTACTGGAAAACGCCTTTAAATACTGTGATAAGCAGGTGAACATCGTTCTTCGTCAGCAAAACCGCAGAATTATAGTGCGTATTGAAGATGATGGCCCAGGCGTGCCAGCTCATGCCAGTGCCGATATCATCAAACGTGGCAGACGTATGGATACCCAGATTGAGGGGCAGGGTTTAGGCTTGGCGATTGCCAGCGATATTGTCGAAGCCTATCAGGGCAAAATCAGTGTGCAGCAAAGTTACTTGGGGGGTGCCTGCTTTTTAATCGAACTGATCGATCACTGATTTTGCTGTAATTGCTGCAGATATTTAAACAATAGTCGGGCAGATTTTGGCGGCTGTTGTTTGGCGGCTTCCTGTTTGGCATTCCGGACCAATTGTCTTACATGCTGATTATCAAAATCTTCAAAATAACCTCGGAGTTCTGCCACAACGGTATCGTCTTCTGCTAACAAACGATCGCGCCAGTTCTCCACTTGATGAAACTGGTCAGTTTGAGCCTGTGTTGGCTGTTTCAGCTGTTCCAGTTTCTGCTGTATTTCTTCATGATCCAGTCGTGCAATAATGCCACCAATAAAACCGGTCTGACGTTTTAAGGCTCCTTTACTCATGGTTTGGGCTTTAATCACTGCTTCGGTTAAATCTTCGTCCAGCTCCAGTTTCAATAAGTCTTTTTTTGGTAGGTCAATTAAATCCTGACCTAGTTTTCTCAATGCATCGAGCTCACGTTTAATTCGGGATTTACTCTTGGGAATTGAAGACCAATCAACTTCCTCATCAAGGTGTTCCTGTTCAAATTCTTCATTCATTTCTTATTCACCTTGTACTGTAACGATCACACGACGCTGCTGCCGATGTGTTCGGTGTTCCCATAAATAGATTCCCTGCCAGATCCCCAGAGCACATTTGCCATTACTGACCGGTACCACCAGATCGGGATTAGTCAACACGGTTCGGATATGCGCGCTCATATCGTCCGGACCTTCATCCTGATGTAAAAACATTGGATCTCCGTCCGGGACGATATGCTGCATGTAGGTTTCCAGATCTCGTCTGACATCAGGGTCAGCATTTTCACAAATCATCAAAGAAGCACTGGTGTGCTGGACAAATACATGACAGGTTCCGGTAGTGATACCAGAAGCAGATACAATTTTAGCCACATCATCACTGATATTGATGGTGCTGCGCCCTTTCAATTCAAATTGTAATTGTTGTTGCAAAATCATTTTGTTCTACCTTTTTCAAAAGCAGCAAAAGCATCACCCGAATCGAGGCTCTTTCTGACTAAATCCCCTGCTTTATTCTGATCTGAAACCAGTCCGCAGTGCCATAAAGCCATTGCTGCTCCATAAACCAGCAAATCATACGCTACCCCTTTTTCACCCTGTAATGCCGCAACGCCACGTTGAGCAGACTCTGCCGCTGTCAGTTGATCCAAATCAGGCATGACTCCTCGGGTCTGTTGATCAACTCCAAATGCCTGAGGATCCAGTGAGCAGGGTTTTAATGCGCCATCAATCAATAAAAAGTTGTCTGAGGTTTCACGTAAGGTCGGCACAATTCCGCCTTCCAGACCACGTACGATCAATGCGCTGTCAAAACCACTTTGTTTGGCAAGATAAGCCAGCACTGGAGGATAGGCTTTATGTACAAAGCCAATTTGCAAATGCGTTTTTTTAGCCTTAACCGGCATCACCAGTTTTTCCAGCGTCGCCAAACTGGGGCGTTTAATCATCAAACGACGTAAATCCTGTAAAGCAAACAAGCTGGGGGTGGTAATAGCCTGATCCAGATAAGCCCAGCCAATATCAGTAGTATTTAGTTGCTCGGCGGCTTCTGCAACAGTCAATTGTATATTCACACCCGCCGCTTCTAACACCTGTGCATGAGTGACACCGAATTTCGGCGCCATTTGGTAAACACCTTGCGATAACGTCGGTAAACCGCATGCTGCCATGACGGCAGGCAAAAATGCTGCGATTGGACAATGGCGACTAAAACCATTAAACGGATCGGAAAGTAGCATTACATTATCTACCTCAAGTGCATGCTGCCCGGTCTTTTCCTGGATAGCCAACAACAGTCCCAGATTTTCCTCATCCGTTTCACGTTTCATTCGCAATGCAATCAGCATGACCGCCATTCGCACCGGATCCACTTCACCTGAGAGGATTTCCAGCATCGCTTCACGGCTTTCCTCGAGACTGAGATCTTTACTCAGATGGGGGCCGGTGGCGACTTTTTTGATAGCATCTGCTACTGCACTCATTTAATTAATCCACTGTATTAAGGTCGCTTCATCGACCACGTCAATCCCTAGGGATTGGGCTTTATTCAATTTGGAACCGGCATCTCTACCCGCCACCACATAATCGGTTTTAGCTGAAACGCTACCAGCCACTTTGGCACCTAATGCCAATAATTTTTCTTTGGCTTCACTACGCGACAGGTTTTCCAGGGTTCCGGTTAGTACAATGGTTTTACCCGCCAAAGCTGAATCGGCATAAACCGGTTTTTCTTCAGGCCAGTTGACCCCGGCATCCAACAGCCGCTGAATCACATCCAGATTATGGGTTTGTTGGAAGAAGGTATAAATGTGATGGGCCACCACAGGCCCTACATCTTCAATTTCAATTAACTCGTCTTCTTTAGCTGCCGTTAATTTAGCCAGCTCAACAAAGTGTAAAGCGAGTGATCGGGCGGTTGCTTCACCGACTTCTCGAATACCTAATGCATATAAAAATCGTGCAAAACGGGTATTTTTGGCCTGTTCCAATGCATTAACCAGGTTTTCGGCAGATTTATCCCCCATACGTTCCAAAGACGAAAACTGTTCTTTGTTCAGATAAAACAAATCGGCTGGATCTTTAATGAGCTCAGCATCAACCAGTTGTTCAACCAACTTATCGCCCAGGCCATCAATATCCAATGCTTTGCGGGAAGCAAAATGTTTTATGGCTTCCTTGCGTTGTGCGCCACAGAATAAACCTCCGCTGCAACGCGCAACCGCCTCACCCTCTACCCGCTCAACCTCTGCCCCACAAACTGGACAATGCGTTGGCATTACAAATTCGGTGGCATTGGCAGGACGCTTGTCTTTAACAACCTGAACGACTTCCGGAATCACATCCCCCGCCCGACGAATGATCACCGTATCGCCAATTCGTACATCCTTACGTCGGACTTCATCCTCATTATGCAGCGTGGCATTACTCACCGTAACGCCACCGACAAAAACCGGTTGTAAACGTGCTACTGGCGTTAAAGCACCTGTGCGACCAACCTGAACTTCAATATCGATAACCTGAGTGCTTTCTTCCTGTGCCGGAAATTTATAGGCAATAGCCCAGCGCGGAGCTCGTGAGACAAATCCCAGACGTTCCTGTAAATGGCTGTCATCGACTTTGAACACTACCCCATCAATATCATAGGACAAGCTGGCCCGACGTTCCCCAAGCTGATGCAGAAATTCCAGGCATTCATCCACACCTTTTAATTGCTTGGTATCAGGAGAAACAGCTCCACCCCATTCACTGATTATCTGCATCGCTTCTGTATGACTGGATGGACGTTCCATGCCCTGAAGCTCTCCTAGACCATAACAGAACAACGCTAAAGGCCGACTAGCCGTTACCGAGGAATCCAGTTGCCTTAATGATCCTGCAGCTGCATTGCGTGGGTTCACGAACAGTTTTTCATTGTTGGCCAGACGCTGTTGATTCAGCTTTTCAAAACCCGCTTTTGGCATGTAAATTTCACCACGGATTTCAACCACTTGCGGAACATTCTTGCCATGTAGTTTCAATGGGATATTACGAATGGTTCGAACGTTTTCGGTGACATCTTCACCCACCGCGCCATCACCACGAGTGGCGGCCTGAACCAGCAAACCATTTTCATATCGAATACTGATTGCCAGACCATCCAACTTGGGTTCAGCAGCATAAGTAATCACGGCATCCGTATTTAACCGATCCAGAACACGCTGATTGAACGCGGTCAATTCGGCTTCATCAAACACGTTATCCAGCGACAGCATAGGCATCGCATGAGTCACTTGGGTAAATTTATCCAACGGAGCCGATCCCACCCGTTGTGTCGGCGAATCCGCAGTGATCAGCTCAGGATAATCGGCTTCAAGTTTTTTTAATTCAGCAAATAACCGATCATATTCGGCATCCGTTACTTCCGGATCATCCGCGCTGTAATACAGAAAGTTATAACGGTTGATTAAGTCTCGAAGCTGTGCGGCTCGCTCGCTGATTTCAGGTGAAATCGTCATCAGATTTATTGCCTGCCTGCAAAGATAAATTTAATTCAAAAATTCGGTTGCGAGTGGCTTCCAAATGTTTATCGGTAATCGGTTCACGTTTTTCATCACAGAGAATGCCACCCAGATAGGCGGTCAGTTGTTGTGCGGTATCCAGCATCGAATCAAATACCGTCAGACCATTTACCGGGCCAGGAAGTCTGGCAAACATTAATAAGCCGGGAGTCTTCATTGAAATCAATTGATCAGGAAGCAAAGTACCGGGATCCAGAATATTCGCCACACTGAACAGTGTCTGACGGCGATTATTAACGGTATAACGATGATATATCTGCATATCACCAAAATGCATTTCCTGCTGTTCCAGCGCAGACTTGATTGCGCGTCCGGTAAACATTTGTGATTCGGGGGCCATAATGGTTAATGCCACCACCATTTCCCAATCGGGGGTATCGTCTTCTTCATCTGCATCGGCAAATTCGTCATCCATTTCAGAATCGTCGAATTCGTCGCCAACATCAGCCACATCTGAATCCATACGAACTTTGGGGCTGTCGGATAAATCTACAGTATCTTGCGCAAAAACCGAGTCGAAACGCGCGTGAAAATCACTATTGTCGTCGTTATCAAAACGATCAAGTTCACGCTCAAATTCCTGGGCACGCTGTTGCTGCCGGGAATGGCTATACCAGCCGCCAATAATCAGCGCCACTAAAACAACTACAGACAGGAGAATGATTTCTAACACTTAATTAAATCTGCCAACTCAGGGATAATAACGGTTTTGTTCACACTTAGAGATTACCTATGTCTACGCTACCAAGCAAACAACTGGAAACCTTCGATAACGCAGTACCGGAGCGGGATTATACCATCCACATCGAAACACCTGAATTTACTTGTCTGTGTCCGAAAACTGGTCAACCGGATTTTGCCACGATTAAGATTGATTATGTACCTGATTTAAAATGCGTTGAACTGAAATCTCTAAAACTTTACTTCTGGTCTTACCGTGAAGAAGGTGGTTTTCATGAAAAGCTGACTAACCAGATTCTGACTGATTTAGTGGCAGCGACTGACCCACGTTTTATGCGTGTTACCGGCATTTTCAATGTCCGTGGTGGTGTTTATACCAATGTTGTTGCTGAGTACCGCAAAGAAGGTTGGGTCGCGCCAACGCCTGTTCAACTTCCATAAAAATGCGCGAGAGCGCATGGATTGGCATTGATTTCGGCACCTCCGGGTGCCGGGTCTGCGCCATCGACCTACTCGGTAATATTATTGCCCAGATTGAACAAAACTTTTCCGCACCTCCCTACCCCTACCCGTCACCCAAACAGCAGTCCCACTATCTTTTTGAGGCGCTAAAAGATCTGGTAAAGCAGATTCCTGAATTTGTCATTGAATCCATCAGTATTGATGCCACTTCCGGTTCAGTGATGTTATCTGACCGCCAAGGAAATCCTCTGACTGAAATGTTGATGTATAACGATCAACATGCCTCCTTGGCGAGTGAAAAAATAGCGGAAAAAGCACCTATCAATTCAGCAGTACGTGGTCCCAGCAGCGGTTTGGCAAAATTGCTGTATTTTCAATCAACACTGGCGTTACCTGAAAAATATTATCTGTTGCATCAGGCGGATTGGCTGGCTATTCAGCTCGGCGCCACACCTGGTATGACGGATTACAATAATGCCTTGAAGTCCGGTTTTGATGTAATAGCAAATCACTGGCCCAGCTGGCTGAAATCAATAACGCCATTAAGCGTTTTACCAACCGTAGTTGCCCCTGGCACGCTGATTGGAAAACTCTCAGCAGCCGTTATGCTAGAACTTGGGATAAAACAGTCAGAAGCACCATTAATTAAGGCCGGAACCACTGATAGCCTGGCTGCATTTATCGCTACTGGCGCCAACCGAGTTGGAGAAGGTGTAACGTCACTGGGGTCAACACTGGTCTTGAAACTTATCTGCAAAAATCCGGTATTTGATGCTGAAACAGGTATTTACAGCCATAAATTGGGAAATCGCTGGCTATGCGGAGGCGCGTCTAATACCGGTGGAGCAGTATTGAGACATTTCTTTACTGACGAACAATTAATGACATTAAGCCAGAAAATTGATTTAAAGCAGTCGCCACCAAACTATTACCCATTGCTAAAGCCGGGAGAACGATTTCCAATTGCTGATCCAAACTATCCAGCACAAATGCTACCGCGCCCAGCGGAAGATCATTTATTTCTGCATGGATTGCTGGCTGGTATTGCCAGTGTAGAAAAAACAGGTTACCAATATCTGCAACAATTAAGTGATACACCGTTAACGTCGATTCGAAGTGTTGGTGGTGGTGCTAGAAATCCTGTCTGGACACAGCTACGTCAGTCATTATTGCAGGTTCCATTCGAATTAGTGGAAAATACTGAAGCAGCTTATGGCAGTGCATTACTTGCAAGAGATGGTCTTACATTATTCCAATAAGGTATTGAAAGAATGGGTGATTTTATCCAAGGCTCGCGTTATTTATTAAGCGGTTTCAAACTTATCAATCAACCAGGCGTACGTCGCTTTGCCTATATACCAATTTTGATAAATACCTTGTTATTTGCTGGAGCAATCTGGCTAGGTATTAACCAGTTTGACTATTGGATGACACAATTGACGCCAACCTGGTTACCTGAATGGTTATCCAATGCCTTGATGTGGATCCTCTGGCCATTGTTTGCAGTGCTGATTGTGTTAATAGTGTTTTTCACCTTCTCCATTCTCGCCAATATCGTGGCGGCACCATTTAATGGACTATTGGCGGAAGCTGTGGAAAAACGTTTATCCAATCAGGCTCCACCAGAACAAACTCTCTGGCAATTAATTGCTGATACGCCAAGAATGATTTTTAATGAATTACGCAAATTGGCCTATTTGCTGAAATGGATGATCCCACTGTTTATCCTGTCGTGGATACCCGGACTGAATCTCATTGCACCCTTGTTATGGTTATTTTTTTCCAGTTGGACTCTGGCACTTGATTATCATGACTACCCAATGGGAAATCATTTAATGGGATTTAAGCAGCAACGAGAACTGCTCAGAACCAAGCGTTCCCTGGCGTTAGGCTTTGGCATGACAACCTTGGGAGCAACAATGATCCCGGTAATAAATTTTCTGATTATTCCAGTCGCCGTGGCTGGTGCAACGGCCTTGTATGTTGGGAAATTACAAAAGAACAATAAAATTGATCTTGATCTAAACGATAGTTTTCCAACCAAATAAGCTTAAAAAAAGCGCCTGAAGTCATTCTTCAGGCGCTTTTTACAACAATTATTCAGTCTAAAATTAGACTGGATTTTTCTCTTTTTTAGAAGTCGATAATGACACCAGCATAAACCGTACGATCAATATTCGGACGTGCACCAAAAGGTTGGCGAGCCACAATTTCTTGGCGGTCAAAGACATTTTCAACTTTCAAGAATACTTCTGGCCCATCCACGAATTGGTAACGACTGATCAAATCCATAGTGAATAAAGCGTCTGTGCGATCAAAACGACTGCCTGATTTATTACAACCGACATCTACACATGTTTCATCTATGTATTTAGCCACCGCGTAATTATTCCAGCCACTGCTGTGCTCTAAACCAACTCTCGCACTGAACATATTTTCAGGAATATTTTGCAGCTCTAAACCACTATCAAGTTGATCACCTGATGTTGTTTCGCCATCAGTATAGGTGTAAGTAATATCCACCGGGATCATAAAATTACCGGCTGAAAATAATTTACCAGCTTGAAACTCAAGACCTTTAACCTCTGCTCCACCAAGACTAAATGAACCAGAATCAGCACCATTACTACAATTGGAAGCTACCGAACACTGCTCGACAAAGTTACTAAAGTCAGAATAGAAAGCGATTGCCTCACTATAGAATGTGCCTTGATTAAAACGCACACCAAATTCGTAATTATCACTTAAGCCTGGTTCAGTTCCATCTTCGGCTCCAGCACTAATCGGAACCATACCTTCATGATAACCCGCTAATACTTGCCAGTTTTCCGTTAAGTCATAGGTTGCTGAGATACCCGGTAAAAATTCCTGATAATCATTTTCAACTCGTCTCGTAACGGATGAGCGAGCAGGCTCACCATAACGACGAGCTTTGCTTTCAACATCTTCCATACGCAGAGACAAGTTCACTAATAACTTGTCAGTAACCTGGAAATTATCAGTGATCCACATGCTTAATGCTTGCGCTTCCTCTAAACGATTATCGCCGCCGCTCACAGTATTTGCATTGCTACTCTGAAAAACCAGTTGTCCATTAATCTGATCGTAAGTATCTACTGGTTGGAAACGATCCGTTTCATCAAAATGCTGACGAGCACCAAAATTCAGATCGTGTGCACCCAGCAGCCAGTTGAAATTGGCTTGTACGCCATAAGAATCATATTCACGATTATTATTTTTGTATTGAAGACCAACAGCGTCCTGACGCCCATCCAAAACTGCCTGAGCACCAGCATCACCAGCATTAGCGGCGTCGATAAGATTACCTGTGTTGTTGAACTTGAACCAGTTACGTTTAAATTCATTATGGTACAAGGTCACTGTTGAATTAAACGTATCGCTCCATTTGAAATTATGCGTAAGATTAACGCCCGTATGGTCGTTATCCATATTGTCAATTTCAGTCAATCCATAACGGCGGTTTTCATCATTACGGAAATCAGCATCAGTTAAACCTGCATAGGTTTCATCAGAATCTTCAAAGGAACGTTGGAATTTAAACAGCACTTTATTGCGTTCATCTTCCCACGATAATTTGCCGACATAATCCTGAATTTCGAATCCACTGTCTTGTCCGCTACGGTCTATGTCTTTGAAACCTTTATTATTACGTTGAACAGTTTCTAACAAATAACCAAAGCCACCTTCTTTACCACCGTAATATGCATGTGTATCGAATGAGCCTTCATCACTAAGCATAAACATGGCACGGCCACTGTTATTCTCAGGAATTGGGGTAGAGACCAGGTTAACAACACCACCAATGGTTTGAGGTCCATAACGTAATAATGGTGCGCCTTTTAACACTTCAATCGAATGCAAACGCATGGCTGTTGGAAAATAGTAGGCTGCTGGATTGGAATAAGGAGCTGGAGCGATCAACACACCATCTTCCATCAGCGTGATATTTTGGCTGCGTTCTGGTGCTGCAGCACGAATACCAATATTGGGACGCAAACCTAAACCATCTTCTTCCAATATATAAATACCAGGAACAGTTTTCAGAACTTGATGAATATCTGTGGTTGCCTCAGTGGTAAGCTGATCATTATCAATGTAATAAGCCGATCCCGGTAACTCACGAGCAGCTTGTTCACTACCAATAACAGTTACTGCATCTAATGATTTGACATCTTCCTCTGCTGCTACCTGTGAGACATATACTGTTCCAAGCGCCAATGTGACCACTGAAAAGATAGGTTTGAACTTGAAATTTCGCGGCTTGCGAATACCTTTTTCCATATTGTTTACCTTCAAAATTGCCATACGTAAAGAAATGTAAAGGCGAATGGTAATGGTTCTTATTAACCAGTCAAGAATTTTTCACATCTCACGCAGGAATTATCGGAATAATAAGTCAGGAAAAGTCATAGTTAATATTACAAAGCTATGTAAAATAGGTATTTAACAACGAATATAAGAATTGTTGCTATTTAACAACAAGCTCATCAAGCAAGTTCTCAATATCATATTCACAGGAACCACAGCCTGAAATTGCGCCAGTTTTTCGTGAGATAGTATCGGTATCGACGATACCCTGCTCGACCAGGCTGATGATCTTCCCGCGGGTTGTTCCACTGCAATCACAGATCACTTCATCAGTTATGTCTGAGGCGTTATTGTTGTTACTCATGCAAGTTAGCTACCTGACAATAATAATTTTCAAAACAATTTTTCAGTTTGGTTTAGCATATTAAATAACCTAGGGCTTGTTGATCTTTCATATCCACCACTGCTGGCGGCTATTTTTGTGTCCGACAAGGCGGAAAGCACGCAGTGTAGCCATCCTAGATAAGTAATTGACAACACAGGCGGTCGCAAAAATAGTCCC
>DELT01000087.1 GCA_002354555.1 Methylophaga sp. UBA2689 | reverse complement strand
GGTGAAATTCAGGGTGTTTTGCAGTCATTGCAAATTCCTTATACCGGTAGCGGCATTACCGGTGCGGTACTGTCAATGAATAAACGTTTGAGCAAACAGGTCTGGCAGAGTCAGGGCTTACCAACACCAAAATATGTGCGTTTAAATCGCCAATCCAATCCACAGCAAATCGTTGAGGAATTGGGTTTACCGCTAGTCATTAAGCCGGTCAACGAAGGTTCCAGCATCGGTATGAGTAAGGTGACATCAGCCGAAGCGCTGCAACAAGCTATCAACCTTGCTTTTGACTATGACGATGAAGTTATCGCTGAGCAATGGGTGCATGGGGCGGAATATACGGTGAGTATTTTAAACGGAGAAGCGCTGCCGGTTATTCGATTAACAACACCCAGAGAGTTTTACGATTTTGAAGCCAAGTATCTGGCGGATTCAACCGAGTATTTGTGTCCGTGTGGTTTGAGTGATGCTGATGAGAAACGCTGTCAGCAATTGGCAATCAACGCTTTCAATGCGCTCAACATGTCTGGGTGGGGACGTATTGATGTTATGGCCGACCAGCATGGTGATTTTTACTTGCTGGAAGCGAATAGTGTGCCCGGTATGACTGATCACAGCCTGGTGCCGATGTCAGCCCGTCAGGCTGGAATTAGTTTTGAAAATCTGGTTGGGCAGGTATTAAAGAGCAGTCTGGAGGGCAAACGCTGATGGCTATCAGACAACGTCCAAAAGCCGGTGCAACACGCACCCGTGTGGTGAAACCACGCGAACAAATGAACTGGCAAAGTAACTTGCGAAATGTCAGCACTGTGTTGGTGCTGTTGATACTGATTATCGGTGTGGTTTATTTAAACAACACAGATACTTTGCCGATTCAGCATGTCACGGTGGAAGGTGAACTAATCAATACTGATAAACAGGACTTGATTGAAGCGGTAACACCTTATGTAACCGGTAGCTTCCTTGATGTAAACGTTGCAGGAATTCGTGCAGCGGGTGAAGCGCTTCCCTGGGTGTCACAAATACAGGTAAGACGTGTCTGGCCGGATACTTTGCATTTAATGGTCAGTGAGCATCAGGCAGTTGCACTCTGGAATGAAGATGGTCTGGTCAATACACGTGGCCAGGTATTTTATCCTGAAAGCGGAAAAATGCCTGCCGGACTTATTCAGTTATATGGGCCTGAAGGAAGCAGTGAGTTGATGTCACGGCAGCTGGTGACTATTCAGCAGTCTGTAGATTCGCTTGGATTAAGGGTGAAAAGCCTGACCATGGATGAGCGGCGTTCCTGGCAGGTGAAATTTACAGATGATATGCAGCTGCAATTGGGACGTGCAGAAAGTGAACAGCGATTAGCCAGATTTATTCGAGTATTTGAAGGCCCGTTGGCCAGTTATCGCGATCAAATCCAAATTGTAGATATGCGTTACACCAACGGACTTGCAGTTGTTTGGAAAACCGGTAAGCAACCTGATTTTAATGGAATTGTGTAATGTCGAAACGAATTGAAAGAGAACTAATTGTCGGACTGGATATCGGCACTTCCAAAGTGGTAGCGATCGTGGCAGCCCCAATTCTGGATGCCGGTCCCAATGACAATAAACTGGAAATTATCGGTATTGGTTCACACCCGGCCAGAGGCATGAAAAAAGGGGTAGTGGTCAATATTGAATCTACTGTGCAATCCATTCAACGTGCGGTAGAAGAAGCCGAGCTGATGGCTGGATGCCAGATCCACTCTGTCTTTGCCGGGATTGCCGGAAGTCATATTCGTAGTCTGAATTCACATGGCACCGTTGCCATTCGGGATAAGGAAGTGACTCAAGGAGATTTGGATCGGGTACTGGATGCCGCACGGGCAGTGCATTTCCCGGGCGACCAGCAATTGCTGCATGTATTACCTCAGGAATTCATTATCGACAACCAGGAAGGTATTCGTGAGCCTATCGGCATGTCGGGTGTGCGGCTGGAAGCCAAAGTGCATCTGATTACCGGGGCTGTCAGTGCAGCCCAAAACATCACCAAATGTATCGAGCGATGTGGACTGATTGTTGATGGAATCATATTGGAACAGATGGCTTCCAGCTACTCAGTACTGGAACAGGACGAGAAAGAGCTGGGTGTATGTCTGGTCGATATTGGCGGTGGTACAACTGATATTGCCGTGTTTATTGATGGTGCCATACGCCATACCGCAGTGATTCCGATTGCAGGCGATCAGGTGACCAATGACATCGCCGTGGCGTTAAGAACACCGACGCAATATGCCGAAGAAATCAAAATCAAATATGCCTGTGCCCTGACTCAACTGGCACGGGAAGATGAAACTATTGAAGTGCCAAGTGTTGGAGACAGACCGCCTCGCCAACTGGCGAGACAGACATTGGCCGAAGTGGTTGAGCCACGTTATGAAGAACTACTAATGCTGGTACAGGCTGAACTGCGTCGCAGTGGCTTTGAAGAAATGTTAGCTGCCGGGGTGGTATTGACGGGTGGCAGTTCAAAAATGGAAGGCGCAATTGAACTTGCTGAAGAAGTCTTTCATCTGCCGGTAAGGCTTGGTGTGCCACAGCATGTTGGTGGTTTAGTTGATGTAGTACGTAATCCAATCCACGCCACAGGTGTGGGTTTATTACTTTTTGGAAATGAACAAGTGAGTACCGGACACAGTGAATCTGTGATTTCGGATGGGTTTAAAGGAATGCTTGCCAGAAT
>DELT01000050.1 GCA_002354555.1 Methylophaga sp. UBA2689 | reverse complement strand
TCCCAACACATCAACCGGTCCTTCTTAAAGAGACCGTCGAGGGGCTGTTTATTCAGCCTGATGGTATTTATGTGGATGCGACTTTTGGTCGTGGCGGTCACTCTCGTGCCATTCTGCAACAACTTTCAGCAAACGGTCGTTTATTAGGATTAGACCGGGATCCCACTGCAGTGGAAGCTGGTCAGACATTGGCGGAAACAGATTCGCGCTTTGCGATGGAACATTGTGCTTTCTCTGAACTTTCAACGGTTATCCATTCACGGCTTTGGCAGGGGAAGGTAAACGGTATTTTGATGGATATCGGTGTGTCTTCACCACAGCTTGATGAGGCTGAACGTGGATTTAGTTTTCAACATGATGGCCCATTGGATATGCGGATGGACCCGACATCCGGTATGAGTGCTGCCGATTGGCTTGCCAGTGCTGAAATGAACGAAATTGCTACTGTGATTAAAACGCTGGGTGAGGAACGCTACGGTAAGCGTATTGCTTCCGCCATCGTGGAAACCCGGGAACACACTCCTATTACTACAACAAAACAGTTGGCTGATTTAGTGGATAAGGCGAGTCCGACCCGCGATAAATTCAAGCATCCGGCGACACGCACTTTCCAGGCTATTCGTATTTTTATCAATAGCGAGCTCGAAGAGTTAACCAGTGCACTGGAACAGGCTCTGGAAGTCATGGCTGTGGGCGGCAGGCTGGTCGTTATCAGTTTTCATTCGCTGGAAGATCGCATCGTCAAACGTTTTTTCCGCGACCAGGCGAAAGGTGATGATTTGCCTGCTCATTTTCCAGTGACAGCGGATCAATTAAATCCTCGTCTTAGAATTATCGGCAAGGCCATCAAAGCAGATGAAGCTGAGTTATCAGTGAATGTTCGCTCTCGCAGTGCGGTATTACGTGTGGCGGAGAAACTTGCATGATGTGGCCAACGTTTTTCGAACATATCCGTATTGATTTGCCTGTGCTTGTCATGACTTTATTAGTGCTGGTCTCATCAGTTGCAGTGGTCTATACCAAGCATGCGGGGCGTAGCGAATTTGTTGCACTGCAGCAATTGGAAAACAGACGTGATCAATTGAATGAAGAGTGGGGCAAATTGTTACTGGAACAGAGCACATGGGCCAGTCCAGCCAGAGTTGAACAACAGTCTCGTACCCGCCTGAATATGCAGGTACCCAGCAATGAACAAACCGTGGTGGTCAAACCATGAGTCGGCGCAAGCAAAACGGTTATCAGCAAACCGGCAGCTGGCGGCTGAATCTGGTCAGACTGTCTTTTATCCTGATTGGTCTGGGCCTTTTATGGCGACTGGTGGATATTCAGGTATTGAATCCTGATTTTCTGCGTAATCAGGGCGATGCCCGCCATCTGCGTAATGTTCCAATTGTGGCCCATCGGGGAATGATTCTAGATCGTCATGGCGAACCTTTGGCGATCAGTACGCCAGTCCATTCTGTTTGGTTAAACCCTCAGGTAACGGATGCAGAGGATCCAAAACTGACCAAGTTAGCTTCTATTCTGGGTATTGATGCCAATAATATTCGTCAACGGATTTATCAGAATCCTGAACGTGAATTTCTTTATTTAAAACGTCGGGTCAAGCCGGAAATCTCGGATCAGGTAAAACAGTTAAAACTTGGTGGTGTTGCGTTGCAACGGGAATACAAACGCTATTATCCAACAGGTGAAGTAACAGCCCATGTGGTGGGCTTTACCAATATTGATGATGTTGGTCAGGAAGGACTGGAACTCACCTACGAGCCATTACTTACCGGTGTGCCAGGGTTGCGTCGTATGGTGCGTGACAGTAAAGGTAATTTTGTCGGTGGTGGCGATCCTATTCGTCCGGCCAAAGCTGGCGAAAACATTCAGCTGAGTATCGATTTGCGTTTGCAGTATCTGAGTTATAACGCACTTAAAAACGCGGTTGATAAGCATGGTGCGAAATCAGGCTCTGCGGTGATTCTGGATGTTCAGACTGGTGAAGTCCTGGCGATGGTTAATCAACCAGCTTTTAATCCAAATAATCGTTATGGTGTGCAGTCGGCTGACTTACGTAATCGTGCTGTGACCGATCTGTTTGAACCAGGTTCAACAGTAAAACCTTTTACCGTTGCCAGTGGTTTGAAGTCAGGCAAATTTGATCTCAACACAATGATCAACACACATCCGGGTACCATGCGGGTCAGTGGGCATACCATTCGTGATTTCCGCGATTACGGCATCATTAATTTGGCCACATCAATTCAGAAGTCCAGTAATGTTGCGGCCAGCAAAATTGCATTGGAACTTGAACCGATGGATTTGTGGCAGGATTTTGCCAGTTTTGGCATGGGCACTGAAAGCGGCGCCTATTTCCCAGGGGAAGCCATGGGAACTCTACCTGATCCACGGACATGGCGAACTTTGGATCGGGCCACGCTGGCTTACGGTTATGGATTGGCAACTAATACATTACAACTTGCCAGAGCTTATACCATCATTGGTAATGGCGGCATTATGCGCAATGTCACGTTTATCAAACAGGATAAAACACCCAAGGGACGTCGAGTTTTTTCCAAAGATTTAATGGAAACCGTACGTGGTTTGATGGAATTAGTTGTGCTTCCAGGTGGGACAGCCCAACGGGCGGCAGTGCCAAATTATAGTGTAGCTGCAAAAACCGGCACGGTTAAAAAAGCTATGGCAGGAGGGTATACCGAGAGTGAGTATCAATCGCTATTTGCTGGTTTGATACCAGCCAAAAATCCCCGCCTGGCAATGGTGGTTGTGATTGATGAACCAACAGGCGAAGAGTATTACGGTGGTGCAGTAGCGGCACCGGTATTTGCTGATGTGATGGTTGGAGCCATGCGTTTGCTGAATATTGCCCCTGATGCACTCCCACAAACCCAATTACAGGTGGCGCATCAATGAACTATCAAATGCGTCTGATTGATTTAATGCAACTGGTTGATAGTGACACTGAGTCGACAACAGTGGTTACAGGCATCAGTCTGGATAGCCGTCGGCTTAAGTCAGGAGATTTGTTTTTTGCCTTAGCTACTGATCTGGAAATCCGAGCTGAACATATCAAGCAGGCAGCTACAGCCGAAATTGTAGCCGTTTGCTATTCAGCAGAAGCACCTTTGAACTCTGATCTGAAAAAATATCTGCAACAACGGCAAATAGAAATGGTTGCTGTTGATGATTTGAAGGAGCAAATCGCTCGCCTGGCCGCCGCATTCTATCAATATCCTTCCGCAACGATGACTGTCATAGCGGTAACCGGTACCAATGGTAAAACCTCTGTCACCCAGTTTATCGCTCAGGCACTGGAAAATGCCGGTCAACCTTGTGGTGTGATAGGAACATTGGGCAGTGGAAGAATAACGGAAATAAAAGATCATGGCATGACAACGCCGGATTCCGTTCGGTTACAAGCAATGCTTGCAGAAATGCGTGACAGTGGAATCCAGTACGTCGCCCTGGAAGCTTCCTCACATGCGTTGGAACAGGGACGGCTGAATTTTGTGGATATAAATTACGCCGTATTGACCAACTTGAGTCGGGATCATCTTGATTATCACCACAATATGGAAGAGTACGCGGCAGCAAAACAACGTTTATTTAATTTTACTTCGATTCAGGCTGCAGTAGTAAATGCTGACGATGAATTTGGTCAGCAAGTATTGTCTTTACTCAACAACAATCAGATTACCAGTGTGGAGTATAGCTGCAGCAATTCCAAAGCCAAGTTGTTTGCCAGTGATATTCAGCCGACAACTAATGGTTTGCAATTCAATTTACATAATGACCAGCAAACATTGGCTATTCGAACCCGGTTACTGGGCAGATTCAATGTCGAAAATCTGTTGGCCACCGCCGGTGTACTTGCGTTAGTTGGTTGGTCAACGAGTGAAATTGCAGACGGATTAAATCAATTAACCAGTGTAAATGGACGTATGCAACTGTTGGCGAGCAGTCTGCAACCGTCAGTCGTGATTGATTTTGCCCATACCCCTGACGCTTTGGAAAAAGCCCTGCTGGGCATGCGTCAGCATATGGATAGTCATTCGAAACTCTGGTGTGTATTTGGTTGTGGTGGTGAACGCGACAAAGGCAAACGGCCTTTGATGGGAAAAATCGTCAGTGAGTTGGCCGACAAACTGGTCGTTACCGATGACAATCCGCGTGGTGAGAAAAGCATGGAAATCATTGATCAGATTCTGGCTGGTTGCCATAAACAGGCAGATATACATATCGAAGCCGATAGAAAGCTTGCGATCGAATACGCCATTATCGATTCAGCACTTGAAGACATGGTCCTTATCGCCGGAAAAGGCCATGAACAATTTCAGGAAGTGGCCGGCGTAAAAACACCTTTTAATGATAACGAGATAGCGATGCAGGCCATACAAAAACGTCACTCAGCAACAAGGGTAACTTTATGACCACTATTCACCTGAGCAAAATTGCTGAGCAACTGAATGTCGAGTTACAGGGCGAAGATGCTGTGATGACTGGCAGCAAGATTGATAGCCGGCAGATTGAAAGCGGTGATTTGTTTATCGCCCTGCAAGGCGAGAATATGGATGGCCATGATTTTATAGAGCAGGCACGTTTGGCGGGAGCAAGTGGTGCGTTAGTTAATCGGTTTATCAACAATGAACTGCCTCAGATAGTGGTCGAGGATGTGACTAAAGCCTACGGAGCTATTGCGAGACTATGGCGAGAAAACAGTCATGCAAAAGTCGTCGCGGTAACAGGGAGTAATGGTAAAACCACGCTTAAGGAAATGATTTCATCCATCCTGGCGCAATGCGGCAACGTTTTGGCTACAAAAGGCAATCTGAATAATAACCTTGGGGTTCCACTGACCCTGACACGCCTCAGCGACAGCTACGATTATGCAGTGATCGAAATGGGGGCTAATCATTCAGGTGAGATCGCCACTCTGGTTGCCATGGCAGAGCCCGATGTTGCCGTAATCAATAATGTCGGCGCAGCTCACCTTGAAGGTTTTGGTTCACTGCAGGGCGTGGCTGAAGCTAAAGGTGAAATCTATGCCGGACTGAAAGCAGACGGCGTTGCGGTAATCAATGCCGATATGCCTTATGGCGATTTATGGAAACAGATACTGGGAGCGCGTCAACAAATCAGTTTTGGGCTGCAACAACCCGCGGACATTGTCGCATTAGACCTGCAGTTAGCCATTACCGGTAGCCACTTTATGGTGCGAATAGATGGTGTTTGTCATTTTATCTTTTTACCACTACCGGGAATCCATAATGTCAGCAATGCCCTAGCAGCGATTGCGGTTTGTTCAGCGCTTAATATTGAGCCGGAAGCAATTGTTAAGGGTTTGGCAGCAATTAAAGCTGTTCCACATCGCTTGCAATTACGCGAGGCGGTAAATAACGCGTTAGTGATTGATGATACCTACAATGCCAATCCCGGATCGTTTCGTCAGGCGCTGCATACCTTGATGCAGTTCCCAGGGGAACATTGGCTGGTGCTGGGTGATTTTGGCGAGCTCGGACCGGAGAGTACTGCTATTCATCAACAGTTAGGACGAGATGCACTGGCAGCGGGTGTTAAACGATTGTTTACCGTTGGACAGCAAAGCCAGCTGGCCTCGGCAGAGTTTGCTGATAATGCCCAGCATTTCAATGATCTGTCAGAGTTGGAAGCGGAATTAAAGAACACCCTGAATAAAGATGTGGCGTGTTTGATTAAAGGTTCACGCTTTATGAAGCTGGATAAGCTGGCGGATGCACTGGCCGTTGGAGGAGAAGCCTGATGCTGTTAATACTGAGTGAATATCTGAGCCAGTATTACACCGGTTTTAATGTCTTTCAGTACCTGACATTACGGGCCATTTTAGGTGTTATGACCGCACTGGGAATTGCCCTGATTGTTGGTCCTACGATGATCCGACATCTCAGTTTCAGACAGATTGGCCAGGTGGTCAGAAATGATGGGCCGGAATCTCATATCAGTAAAACAGGTACGCCCACGATGGGCGGTTCTTTAATCCTGGTTGCAATTGCCGTCAGTACCTTACTGTGGGCTGATCTGACAAATCGTTACGTTTGGGTGGTGTTACTTGTCACGATGCTGTTTGGCACAATTGGTTTTGTTGATGATTACATCAAGCTGGTTCGTCAGGATCCCAAGGGACTGTTGAGTCGTTATAAATATTTCTGGCAATCAGTAGTCGGTTTGGGGGCAGCAATATTTCTGTATATGACAGTACAGACCCCCGCTGAAACGCAGCTTATCGTGCCATTTTTTAAAGAAATCATTATCCCTCTGGGGGCCTGGTATTTACTGGTGGTCTATTTGGTCATAGTTGGCAGCAGTAATGCTGTGAATCTGACAGATGGTCTGGATGGTTTAGCGATTATGCCAACCGTAATGGTAGCGGCAGCTTTAGGGCTATTCAGTTATGTTGCAGGACACTTTGAGTTTGCTAATTATCTGCAAATTCCGCATATCCCGGGTGCCGGTGAATTAACCGTATTCTGTGCCGCGATGGTTGGTGCTGGTTTGGGCTTTCTATGGTTTAACACTTATCCAGCGCAGGTTTTTATGGGGGATGTCGGTGCTTTGGCGCTGGGAGCCGCGCTGGGAACGGTTGCAGTCTTGGTCCGTCAGGAATTGGTATTGCTGATTATGGGTGGGGTATTTGTCATTGAAACTCTGTCAGTAATGATCCAGGTGGCCTCATATAAATTACGTGGCAAGCGGGTGTTCCTGATGGCGCCAATTCATCATCACTATGAGTTAAAGGGCTGGCCTGAACCCCGCATTATTGTTCGATTTTGGATCATCACCGTATTTCTGGTGCTGGTCGGTTTAGCGACGTTGAAAATACGATGACAGCAGAATTACAGCAAAATAGTTCTCATTACAGCCTGATCGTTGGACTGGGTCAGACAGGATTGTCATGCGCGCGATTTTTATTGCAGCAGGGTAATGCTGTGGCGGTAATTGACAGCAGTGAAAAACCTACCTGTTTGAATGCACTGCAAAAAGACTATCCGGAAGTTATAGTGAAAACAGGTGGTATTCCTGCCGATTGGTTAATGCGAGCTGACAGCATTGTATTGAGCCCCGGCGTTGATCCGCGTTTACCCCAGATTAGACAGGCAGCCGAAGCCGGTATCGAGATTATTGGTGATATTGAGTTATTTGCCCGGCATGCCAACGCCCCCATCATTGCCATTACTGGTTCGAATGGCAAAAGTACCGTTACCACTCTAGTCGGTTTAATGGCACAAATGGCCGATAAAAAAGTAGCTGTTGGCGGTAATCTTGGCACACCGGCATTGGATTTGCTGACGGATCCTGCTCCAGATTTTTATGTTCTCGAGTTATCCAGTTTTCAGATGGAAACAGTGCATTCTATGAATGCATTTGCTTCAGTGATACTCAATGTCAGTCCCGATCATCTGGATCGCTACGATTCAATCGAAGAGTACCAACGCGCTAAACAAAAGGTTTATTACGGTACGGGTGTCATGGTGATAAATAGAGATGACCCTATTGTTTCTGCAATGGCTGTAGCTGGAAGGGATCAGCTTGGTTTCAGTCTGCATGAATCAACCGGATATGAATTTGGTGTGCTGACTCAGAGGGGACATCTCTGGCTGGCTGAAGGCGATGCGCCGTTAATGCTGGTCAGCGATATGAAAATTGCCGGTAGCCATAATATTGCCAATGCATTGGCGGCATTAGCCCTGGGTTCTGTAATGGGCCTGCCGGTGGACGCCATGCTAAAAGCCTTAAAAGAATTCAAAGGTCTGCCGCATCGCTGTCGTTTTGTTCGCGAATTACACGGAGTTCGCTGGTTTAATGATTCTAAAGCCACAAACGTTGGTGCCAGTATCGCTGCAATAGAGGGGCTGGCTGAGAATGGCAAGATTGTTTTGATTGCTGGTGGTGTAGGCAAAGGACAGAATTTTGCGCCATTAAGCCCAATCCTAAAGGACTATGTCAGCACTATCGTGTTGATTGGGCAATCTGCTGAAGAAATAGCAAGACATGTACCGGATACAGTTCAGATCCATTTTGCAGCAGATATGAAAGCTGCGGTTCAGGCGGCAAATATTTCTGCACAAACAGGTCAGCAGGTTCTGCTTTCACCAGCCTGTGCGAGTTTTGATCAGTTTGCCAATTACGCTGATCGTGGCGACCACTTTGAGCAGGCAGTGAGGGAGTTGGCGGCATGAGTCGTGTAAGCACCTACTTCGATTCAAAGCTTTTAATAGCAACATTATCCTTGCTGTTGATTGGTCTGATTATGGTGTGTTCAGCTTCAATTACCATTGCTGAAAACAAAACCGGACAACCATTATATTTCTTTATCCGGCAACTGGCATTTGCCGGGCTCGGATTGTTTTTTGCCTGGTGTGTCATGTCGATAAGATTGTCTCATTGGCAGCAAATGGCACCGATGATGTTGATGGTGGGTGTAGGTTTACTGGTATTAGTGTTGATTCCTGGTATTGGCCGAGAAGTTAATGGTAGTTCACGTTGGTTACCCTTGGGGCCAGTTAATCTTCAGGTCGCTGAACTGATTAAATTGTTTGCCATTATTTATGTGGCAGATTATCTGCAACGCCATCATGGACAACTAAACACTTCATTATTAAAAGTCCTGTCTCCATTACTGTTGTTGAGCGTAGCAGCGGTATTAATGTTGTTGCAGCCTGATATGGGCTCCATCGTAGTTATTTTGTCCACCGTACTGGTGATGATGTTTCTTGGTGGAGCCAGATTAGACGTCTTTATTGGCTTGATCGCCATTTTGGCAGGGTTATTTACCCTGATGGTCTGGGTGGCGCCTTACCGTCTGCAACGCCTGCAAAGCTTTATGGATCCTTGGGCTGATCCGTTTGGAAGCGGTTTCCAGTTAACACAGGCACTTATTGCCTTCGGTCGGGGAGATTGGCTGGGAGTGGGCTTAGGCAGCAGCATGCAAAAACTGTTTTATCTGCCTGAAGCACATACTGACTTTTTATTCTCGATTCTGGCAGAAGAGCTAGGATTAATTGGCGCTATTACAGTAATAGCTTTGTTTCTGGTCATGATTTGGCGTGCATTGGCGATAGGCCGTGCTGCAGAAGAAGCCGGTCAATTATTCGGCGCACAAATCGCCTACGGCATTTCGGTATGGCTGGGTCTACAGGCTTGCGTCAATATCGGCGTCAATATGGGGGTGTTACCGACGAAAGGACTGACATTGCCATTGATGAGTTATGGCGGCAGTAGTCTGGTAATCGTTTGTGTCGCGATTGGTCTGTTATTACGAGTAGATCTGGAAACCCGTCAACCTGAAAAAGCATCAGCGAGGGTCAAACGATGACTCGCGTATTAATTATGGCAGGTGGTACTGGCGGACATGTGTTTCCAGCATTAGCCGTGGCTGAAGAATTACGTTCTCGTTCGGTGGATGTTGAGTGGATAGGCACAGAACGCGGTATTGAATCCCGTTTGGTTCCTGCGGCTTCCTTCAAATTAAATTTAATTCCGATTAAAGGGTTACGTGGCAATGGCATTTTCGGTTGGCTGGTAGCACCGTTCAGAATTTTACGAGCAGTACTCGAATCCAGAAAAGTGATTAAACGGTTTCAACCCGATGTGGTTATCGGTCTGGGAGGTTTTGCTTCAGGGCCTGGTGGTCTGGCAGCATGGCTCACCGGCAAACCTTTATTAATACATGAACAAAATGCAATCGCCGGCATGACGAATCGATTACTGGCAAAAATTGCTAAGCAGGTTTTACAGGGTTTTGAAAATAGTTTTGTCAGCAGTAACAAAACCAGATGGGTGGGTAATCCGGTAAGAAAAGAAATTGAACAGTTACCTGAGCCACAGATTCGTTATCAGGCACGGGTTCAGAAACCCTTAAAACTATTAGTGTTAGGTGGCAGCCTGGGAGCAAAAAGCTTAAATCAGGTTGTACCGCAGATGCTGGCATTAATAGGTAAAGAACACACGGTTAACGTCATTCATCAGTGTGGTGAAAAACATTTGGCAGACTGTCAGCTTGCCTATGAACAGGCGGGAGTATCGGGAAAGGTCACCCAGTTTATTGATGATATGGCGAAAGCCTATAGCGAAGCTGATTTGATTATTTGCCGGGCAGGTGCGCTTACCGTTGCCGAAGTCGCGGCAACAGGTATTGCAGCAATTCTGGTGCCGTATCCGTATGCAGTAGATGACCACCAGACTCACAATGCTCAGGCATTAAAAGACGCAGGCGCTGCATTACTGATAGCCGACTCAGCACTTAACGCAGAAGATCTGGCAGCAGTAATACGGCCATTACTGGAAAACCGAAAACAATTGGAACAAATGGCAATACAGGCAAGAACATTGGCAAACCCCGGAACAGCAATTCAGATAGCAGATATCTGTCTGGAGTGGGCACATGGCTAAATTAACCTCAGCAATGCAAAGTCGGGTCAAACATATCCATTTCATCGGAATTGGTGGTGTCGGTATGGGCGGCATTGCCGAAGTACTGCTGAATCTGGGCTACCAGGTCAGTGGTTCGGATTTGAATGAGAACAGTTTGATTCAGCACCTGCGTCAGCTTGGGGCTAACATCATGATTGGTCATGACGCGGCCTACCTGAAAGGTGCTGATGTGGTGGTGGTAACAACCGCAGTGAGCGCTGACAATGTAGAAGTCATGGCAGCTCGTGAACAACGTATTCCAGTGGTACCTCGTGCCGAGATGCTGGCTGAATTAATGCGTTTCAGCTATGGCATTGCCGTGGCGGGTACGCATGGCAAAACCACTACAACCAGCTTAACAGCTGCTTTGTTAAGTGAAGGCGAGTTAGATCCAACATTTGTGATCGGTGGTCGATTAAATAGTGCGGGTTCCAATGCGAGATTAGGTACCGGACGTTATTTAGTCGCTGAAGCAGATGAAAGTGATGCATCCTTTTTATACCTGCAGCCGATGATCGCCATTGTGACCAATATAGATGACGATCATATGGCGACCTACGAAGGGGATTTTGAAAAGCTTAAAGCTACCTTTATCGAATTTCTGCATCACTTGCCATTCTATGGCCTTGCAGTGTTATGCATTGATGATGAAGAGGTTCAGAGCATATTGCCTGAAGTGACGCGGCCAATCACCACCTATGGTCAGGATGAACGTGCCGATTTTCGAATCAGTGATTTGCAGCAGTACCAGGGGCAAAGTGAGTTTACTGTTAGCGAAGCTCAAAGCGGTGTGCAATATCAGGTGCGATTAAATATGCCCGGACTGCACAATGCGCTCAATGCGACAGCTGCTTTAGCCGTCGCCCGTAACTTAGGTGTAGATGTAGCCGCTTGCCAACGTGCGTTATTGAAATTTGATGGTGTTGGCAGACGCTTCAATATTCTTGGCGAGAAAACCATTGGTCAGGGGCAGGTACTTCTGGTAGATGATTACGGTCATCATCCTACTGAAATTGCGGCGACAGTTGCCGCCAGCCGCGGAGGCTGGCCGGATCGTCGTTTAGTGGTCGTTTTCCAGCCACATCGTTATACCCGAACACGTGATTTGTTCGAAGATTTTGCCCGTGTGCTGTCAACGATAGATGTTTTGGTTGTACTCGAAGTTTACCCGGCAGGCGAAAATAAAATTGCGGGTGCTGATGCTCGCAGTTTATGCCGTGCCATAAGATTGCGCGGTCAGGTCGAACCGGTATTTGTGGAAGATAAACAAGCGTTGTTTTCTGTACTTCCAGGTTTATTAAAGGATCGGGATTTATTGCTTACCCTTGGAGCGGGTGATATCGGAACCATTGCCAAAGAGTTGGAACAACAACTTGAGGAGATGAGCTAATGGTCTCGATGTTTAACGAGTTGCAGGGCGAATTGAAAATAAATGAGCCATTATCACAGCACACTTCCTGGCGAGTAGGTGGAAAAGCTCAGCGTTTTTATCAGCCAAAAGATAAAAATGATCTGGCGTCTTTTTTACGACAATTGCCATCTGATGAACCCTTGTTATGGTTGGGTTTGGGTAGCAATTTATTAATCCGCGATGGTGGTTTTGCTGGCACGGTTATCAGCATGGCCGGAACCATGCAGGCGCTGGATATAGATGGTCAAACTGTTACCGCAGAAGTAGGTGTTTA
>DELT01000045.1 GCA_002354555.1 Methylophaga sp. UBA2689 | reverse complement strand
TATAATTCCATCGGATAAGTTGCCTGTGAGGTACAAACTGTGTCGGAACAACTGAAGTCAGCAGAGCTCAATATTAATGACATCTATGATGAGGTCTCTGACTGGCATGTTAATGCCGGCGGCACTAAGGTCGTAGCAAAGCGGATGTCCGGCCGGTTCAGACGACTTAAATGGTTTGGCATGTCCGTCTGGTTAATTTTCTTTATTGGGCCTTATCTACGCTGGAACGGGGAACAGGCAATTCTTTTCGATATCCCCAATCGTCAATTCAACTTTTTAGATATCACCATTTTCCCACAAGATATCTGGATGCTTTCCCTTACATTATTGTTCTTTGCAATATTGCTGGCTGCTGTAACCAGTATTGCGGGTCGGGTATTCTGTGGTTATTTCTGTTTTCAAACTGTCTGGACAGATGTTTTTACCTTTATCGAAACCCGTATTGAGGGTGACACACCTCAAAAGGCGATGAAGTTTAAAAACTCACCAACAACCGTCAGCAAAATTTCCCGTATTGTGCTGAAACACGCTTTATGGCTGTCAATTGCCTTATTGACTGGCGTGACCTTTGCTGCCTGGTTTACCGACGCGTTTCAACTATGGTACGACTATTTTCATCTGCAGGCGTCATTAGCCGCTTGGATCGTCCTGGCTATGTTTACTATTGGCACGTATATCTTTGCTGGATTTATGCGTGAGCAGGTCTGTTTCTGGCTATGCCCATACGCCCGTCTGCAGGGTGTTATGTATGATCAGGATACCGTTCTACCGGCATATGACGCCGAACGTGGTGAACCCCGTGGCAAGCTAAAAAAAGGTGCTGTGGATTCCAGCAAAGGCAGCTGTATTGATTGTAAAGTGTGTGTGGCCGTATGTCCTACTGGAATTGATATTCGTAAGGGGCAGCAAGAGGGCTGTATCACCTGTGGTATGTGTATTGATGCTTGCGACAGTATTATGGACAAGACCAATCAGCCCCGTGGTCTGATTCGTTATGCCTCATACAAGGATTTACATCATAATGCTCAACCAGCCGCATTATATAAACGTCCGAGAGTCATTATTTATTCATTTATATTAATGATGGCAATGTCCGGCGTTGGTTATGGGTTTGCCACACTCTCGTCAACAGAGTTTCAGGTTATTCACAATCGACAACCAGTCTTTGTTCAGCTAAGTGATGGATCTATTCAGAACCGTTACACACTTAAAATGCTTAACAAAACCAACGAAACCATGGAAGTTCAGTATGGCATCAGTGGTTTGGAAGGCGCCACTTTGCATGGTATTGACCACAGCGTTATTATTGAACCAGGCAAAGTTATTCCATTACAGGCGCTGGTAAGAGTGCCTAATGGTGAACTCAACACAGAACTGGAACACCTTACATTTATTGCAAATGTCGTTTCCAACCCGGGTGTTTCTGTCCAGTATGAAAGTGTCTTTATGGGGCCGAAATGATGGCAATCTCACAAGAAAATAATCAAGCACTGAAAAACCCATGGGTCTTAGGTTTTCTGGCATTTTTGTGCACTTTTGTCACGATGAATATCATATTTATCTATCTGGCATTTAAGTCGCCACCAAATCTGGTCGTCGATAATTACTATGAACGTGGCAAAGCCTACGCTGAAAAAGAAATGCAGCTGGAGCAGGAAAATAAGCTCGGCTGGAGCGGGGTCATTATGGTTCCGGCCAATAATCGGGTTAACCAGCGTCAGGCCTATGAAGTGCTGATCCAAGGAAAAAATTCCAAAACTGTGAATTTGGATTCTGTCAGCCTATTCGCTTATCGCCCATCGGATCAGCGTCAAGATTTTTCAGTTGAAATGAATCCCATTGGACTGGGGCGGTATGGAGCGGATATTGAGTTTGGTTTGCCAGGTAACTGGGACATTATTGTCGAAGCCAAACGTGGAGAGGATGAGTTTCTGATTACCCGCAGAATTTATATTGATCCTTAATTATTTAAAAGCAAGTTGATAGTTTTTGTCTGAATCTGCCGCGCAAGCTAAAAAAAGCGAATGTTTTCATTGTGGGTTAATTGTAAAAAATCCCGGTGAATTTACTGCACAAATAAATTCTCTTCCACATGAGTTTTGTTGTCATGGCTGTCAAATGGCATGCCAGACAATATACGCAGCGGGGCTACAGGGTTTTTATAATAAAACGCCAGAAGGCGAATCGCTCGCTCCTCCACCTGAAACCGCTAATGATTTTCATGCCTATGATATTGATGAAATTCAGGCAGATTATGTCGATGATCTTGGTGATAAACGCACCATCTTCCTGTTAATTGATGGGATACATTGTGCAGCCTGCGTATGGTTAATTGAACATGCACTGCATAAATTACCCGGCGTGTTGGCGGCAGATGTTAATTTGACTGCAAAACGCTGTCGAATACGCTGGGATAATCGCGAAACATCCTTATCTGTTTTAATGCACCATTTGGCTAAACTGGGTTATGCAGCAGTCCCTTTTGACCCCGAAACGGCAGAGGGTGCATTGGCCAAGCGTCATCGTGGATTAGTCTATCGCATGGCATTTGCCGGTTTTGCCATGATGAACCTGATGTGGGTTTCCATTGCGTTGTATTCCGGGGCAGCAGAAGACGAGTTCCGCAATCTGTTTCATTGGGTGGGATTTTTTATTGCCACCCCTACATTGCTTTATTCAGGCTATCCTTTTTTCCGCAATTCAATTAGTGGATTACGCAGCCGTTATCTCACCATGGATTTGCCGATTGCCATCGGTGCTACTGCAACCTATCTGTACTCGACGTATATCACCTTCACTGGATCGTTAGATGGCGAAGTCTTCTTTGATACGGTAGTGAATTTTATCTTCGTCATTCTTATTGGCCGATATTTGGAAGCGCTTTCCAAACGGAACGCGCTATCTGCAACGCGACGCATGCTGGAGTTACAGCCGAAACTGGCCACCGTAATGGATGCGGGAATCCAGAAAACAGTGCCGATCCGTTCGGTAAAAGCAGGGGATCTGGTGCTGGTACGACCGGGTGAAAATATACCAGTCGATGGTATTGTGACCGAAGGTGAAAGTGCCGTAGATGAATCAATGCTGACAGGCGAATCACAACCGGTTCGTAAACAACCTGACGATTCTGTAGTTGCCGGCAGTATTAATGGTGAAGGCGCTTTTGTTGTCAGAGCAAAATATGTATTACGCCATACTGCCCTGGCTAAAATTATTGCGCTGATGGATGAGGCACAAACCTCTAAAGCACCTATTCAAACGCTTGCAGACAAAATCGTTCCCTGGTTTGTTGTTGTTACCCTGACCCTTGCTACGTTGACCTTTATGTACTGGGTGGGAAGTGATTTTGAAAAAGCATTATTGGCTGCAGCCTCGGTATTAGTGGTGACCTGTCCCTGCGCTTTTGGCATGGCAACTCCAATGTCGATTGCGGTTGCCAGTGGTGTGGGGGCCAGCAATGGCATTTTGATCAAACAAGGTGTTGCATTAGAGAAATTATCCAGTGTGACGCATTATGTGTTTGATAAAACTGGCACATTGACTGAAGGTAAATTACGGTTGGTTAAACAATTCACCGCGGAGGGCATTTCACCACAAACTGTGTTACAGATTGCGGCGTCAGCAGAGCAAAAGTCCGAACACGGTATTGCAAAAACGATTATCTCCGCCGCTCAGCAAGAAAACCTGCCTTTATTGGATATTTCCGGGTTTAATGCTTCTCCGGGAAGAGGGGTGGAAGCGGATATTGAAGGACAGAAAATTCTTGTTGGTACGGCAGAATGGATGACATTGCATGCCATAAAGCTAAACGGTGAATGGCAGTCACAGGTCAATCAACTGGAACAACAAGGGATCAGCGGTGTATTTGTGGCGCGTGATCAAAAACTGATAGGAATTTTAGGCTTATTCGATACGTTACGTGATGACGCAAAAAACATGATTGCTGATATGTTGGCGCAAGGGCTAAAAGTGACGGTATTAAGCGGTGATCGCCAGCTGGTAGTGGATTCGGTTACCGCAGATTTAGGCAATATCCAGCGATTGGCCGAAGTATTGCCTGCTGAGAAACGGCAGGTGATTCAACGATTACAGCAACAAGGCGATTGTGTTGCAATGGTGGGGGATGGCATTAATGATTCACCGGCATTAATCCAGGCTGATGTCGGTATTGCTCTGGCTTCGGGGACTGATGTCTCTATTGAAAGTGCCGATATTATTCTATCGCACAATCAACTGAGTCAGGTGGCCTTGGCGAGGCAGTTGGCTGCCCGGACATTACGCACCATTCTGCAGAATATTGTATTATCCATTAGTTATAACGTGATTATGGTTCCATTAGCGATGATGGCCTTAGTCAGTCCCTTACTGGCAGCAATCACGATGCCGATTAGTTCGTTACTTGTCATTGGTAATGCTGCCAGGATTAGTCGAATAGTTAAGAGGTAGGCTATGGAAGTCATTTATGGACTTTTACCCGGTATGCTATTACTGGGCCTGGTGGGTGTTGCAGTGTTTTTTTGGGCTGTTCGCAGTGGTCAGTATGACGATATGGATGGTGCCGCTAACCGGGTATTGATGGATGATGATAACGATCCTGAAGAGACCGAAGACCAAGCGGACAAAGAAACACAAGAACAGAATGAAGTCCGCAAGGATGAATAGGCTTGTTGTCCTGTGTTGCGTTGGCCTATTGCTGACGAAAAATGTCCTGGCTGAAAATATACATGTTGGCATGAGTAGTGCATTAAGTGGTCCATTAGCTGAAATGGGACTGTCAATGCAAGCCGGAATAAATACTTTTTTTTCCAAAATAAATTATCAGGGTGGCATTCAAGGCAATAGTATTGAGCTATTGGCATTGGATGACTCCTACGAACCACTTCTGGCAGCCACCAACATGCGACAGCTGATTACTGAGCATGATGTTGTGGCAGTGCTGGGTAATGTTGGAACCCCAACGGCAGTGGTTACTGTTCCGATTGCTGAGCAATCTCAGGTTGCTTTGGTCGGTGCATTTTCCGGTGGTGAAGTGTTAAGGCGAGATCCTCCTAGTCGTTACATCATTAATTTCCGACCAGGATATCGACAAGAAGTCACGACGTTGATTAACGGTTTATTGAATGCGGGCATTCAAGCCGATGAAATCGCTTTTTTTACTCAACAGGACAGTTATGGCAATGCAGTATTTCAGGCTGCATCATTAGCTTTGCAAGACAGAGGCTTTTATCAGGCGGATTTCCTGACCCATGCCTATTATTCACGCAATACGTTGAATGTTGAAAGTGCCGTTGCGACGATTCTCAAAGCAAAAAAAACACCCAAAGTTATTCTGATGGCTGGCAGTTATGCCCCATCAGCCAAGTTTATAAAACTATTGCATGCAGACAAGCCGGACATGTGGTTTGTGAATGTTTCATTTGTCGGTAGCCATGTATTGGAGCAATCTCTTCAAGGGATTGATGCAAATGTTCTGGTCAGTCAGGTGGTGCCGGAAATAGATGCTAATTTACCAATCGTCAATGAATATCGGCAGGCCTTAGAGCAATATGATAAAAACCTGCAGCCTAATACGGTCTCTCTGGAAGGCTATATCGTTGCAAAAGTTTTTTGTCAGGCATTAAAACGTATTGATGGTCCGGTCACACGTCAATCAGTTGTTGATGCTTTATATAATCTTGAGGATTGGGATATTGGTCTGGAGACCCAGAGCAGTTTTGCCAGTAACGCCTCACCAGCAGGCAGCAAAGTGTGGCTCAGCAAACTTGAAAACGGTTCGTTTAGATCCTTTGAATGGCGTGACTTTGAGTTACCACAGTAGCTTCATCAACAGGATGTGAGCAAAATGAACAGGGAAAATATGTTTAAAAATTGGAGCATCCGTGCACTGTTGCACTTCTGGGCAGTCATTACCGTATTGATGGTATTGCTAATGGCGGCAATAGCCTTGTTCAGTCATCAGCATTACACAAAAAATCAACTCCAGCTTACCGAACAAGTGTTTCCGCTGGTAGATAATGCCCGACAAATCACTATCAGTGCAGCTGCTTTTATTTCGAGGCAAAAACAGATTATCAGTGCCAGAAATGCTGATGAACTTGCCAGTATTTCTCAAAGAGCGCCGCTTGAAGCTGAATTTGAACAAACCTGGCAGCGTTTATTGGTAAGTATGCAGGAGCTGGAAATTTCACCAGAGCTCACCACTGTATTAACTGATTACTATCAGCAATTCCTCAAAACAGATAGCCAGTTATTGCAGCAAATGCAGGTTCAGCACCAATTATCTGAACAGCTTGAACAACGTACCGAAAGTGTGTCCTCCCTGGGAGAGGAGATTCAGGAAATTGCCGAGGCCATTACCGGCAAAATTGATTTGACCCTGACCAGACAAATCCAGTCTTTGCGCCCCCCCGTAGCAGAACAGCCTGATACATCTGCGTTAATTGATAATTACAGTGCCGTTGAACGTAGCAGCTATTCTTTGATGCTGAATGTGCTGCGCATCAGTATGTTAAGTCAGCAAATTCGTGAAACACAAAACCAGGATTTGCTGCTCAGTATCAGGGAAAACGATATTCGGGAACAGGAGTCGATGTTGCGAAATGCTATTTTGGTAATCAAGCAGCATTTACAAAATTACCCTGATTTGATGCTACAGGCCGATTTATTACAACAACAGATTGATAGCTTTATTCACTTGGTAGTTGATGATGATAATTCGGTTTATCAATTGCGCATCCGACAAATCGAGGCATATGAACAATCCCAAATCGTGCAACAGCAGGGATTGGATATATTAGAAATACTGATGCTGAATCTGAATAATCTTTCCGCCAGAGTAGGTGAACAGGGGTTGGTCAGAACGCAGGCATCTGCTGCTCTGGCCAAGACAGCAAAATGGTGGATGATTATTAGTTGTTTGATTATTTCGTTAGGTATTACCGGTTTTGTGCTCACCATGACAGCACGAATTAATCAACCGATGCAACGCTTGCGTAAAGCGATGCATGCTTTGTCAGCTCAGAATTTTGATACTCGTATGCCTACCGACAATGGTCAAAGTGAATTTAATTTACTTGCCAATGACTTTAATGTTTTTGCAGCACAAACACAGAGTCTGATTGAGACACTGGATGAGACCCGACATTCACTTGAGGTGAGGGAAACACGGATTCGAGCCATTCTTAATGGTGTTCCGGAAGCCATTCTGGCGCTCCAGGCAGATGGAACGATCAGTTCCTGTAATCCCGCGGCAGAAAAAATACTAAAAGCCAGTGAGAACCAATTGGCGGGTCAGAAAATATTGCAGTTTTTTGCGCAGACAGAATCAATTCAGTCCCTTGGCGATATTGAGCAGCAGCAAAAAGACAACCGTGAGTTCGAAGGTTTGAACTGGTTTGGCGAGTCATTTTCTATGTGGGTTTCACTAAGTCCTTTATCAGAATTTGATGATGATATCTGGGTTTGCGTTATTTCGGATATCAGCACATGGAAAAGAACCAAACTGGCATTAGTCCAAACCAGCAATGAATTAAATGCCATTCTTGAAAATGCCATGGTAGGTATTGCTTTTATCAAGAATCGTCAGATTATTCGGGTAAATAATAAGTTCGAACAATTGTTTTTGTTTTCCCGGGAGGATATTGAAGGCAAAAGTACTTTATGTCTGCATCCTAGCGAGGAAGCTTTTGAGCGTTTTGGAGAACAGGCTTACAGCACATTGTCTGAAGCAGAAAATTTTGAAGCTCAGGTAGAAATGATCCGTGCCGATGGCGAGAAATTCTGGTGTGCTGTCGCTGGTCAGGTAATTGACCCGCTCAATCCAGCGGAGGGATCTATCTGGCTTTATGAAGATGTGACTCATCAGCGTCAGAATGAAGAACGACTGACTCGATTAGCCAGCAGCGATATTCTGACCGGCTTACCTAACCGAGGTGTATTTAAAGATCGCCTTGAACATGCCATACACAAAGCTAAACGACAAAATGGTCGACTCGCTGTGTTCTTTCTCGACTTGGATCATTTCAAACATATCAACGATTCACTGGGCCATAAAGCCGGTGATATCCTGCTTTGTGAGGTAGCACGACGTATTCGTTCCTGTGTCAGGGACAGTGATACGGTTGCCAGATTAGGCGGGGATGAATTTACCGTTATTCTGGAAGATATCACATCGGCTCAATATGTCGGCAGAGTCGCTGAAAAAATTCTCAGCACGACAGCTTTGCCGTATATGCTCGATAACATTGAAGTCAATATCAGTCCGAGTATCGGTATAAGCTTATATCCTGCTGACGGGCGTGATGTGGATATGTTGGTGCGCAATGCTGATGCAGCGATGTATTACGCCAAGGGTAGCGGTCGTAATAATTTTCAGTTCTATTCCTCAGAAATGAACGCCCAGGCATCACAGCGTCTGGCGATGGAAACTGGTTTGCGTCGTGCAGTTGAATTGCAGGAGTTTTATCTGCAGTTTCAACCACAGATTGATCTGGAAACTGGCCGTGTTGCAGGTGCTGAGGTTTTATTGCGTTGGCATACAGAGCAATGGGGAGATGTTTCACCAGCGATTTTTGTACCCGTGTTAGAAGATACCGGTCTGATAAGTGCGGTAGGAGAATGGGTGTTAAGGAAAACCTGTGAAGCCTACATGGCAAATCAGAGTTATTTGCCCGATGACTTTTTAATGGCAGTCAATCTTTCGGGCCGTCAGTTCAAAGGTAATTTACTGGTCAACTTTATTCGCAACCTGCTTGAACAAACCGGAATGCCTGCGAAAAATCTCGAGCTGGAGATTACCGAAAGCCTGTTAATGGAAAACACTGAACAAGCTGTTCAGACCCTAAGAGAATTGAGTTTGCTTGGTATTACCCTGGCGATTGACGACTTTGGAACCGGTTATTCGTCTTTGTCATATTTGAAGCAGTTCCCGCTCAATGTGCTCAAGATAGACCGGACTTTCGTTCGCGATGTGACAGAAGACAGTGACGATGCAGCTATTGTAAATGCCATTCTGGCCATGTCGAACAGTCTGGCCCTGGAAGTTGTCGCAGAGGGGGTTGAGACCGCAGAGCAGCTGGCATTCTTACGTAAAAGCCAGTGCAAACGTGCACAGGGTTTTTATTTCAGCAAGGCCATCGACCTGAATGACCTGATGGATTACATAAAACAAACCGATCAGGATGTGCGGGCCGTATAAGTCAGCACTGGACGTTCTTCAGGGTGAAGCCGGATAGTGAGACCAATGTTCGGGTAATGCCAGATTTGTGCCGGGCTTTCTTCTGCCTCATTATGAATTTGTTCAGGTTCACCAAAACGCGTGCGCACCATTTCCTCATCAAGACGTACTGAAGGAATATAAGTAAGCACTGCTGCCGGAGCAGATAATAGAGCCTGCTTATCATCAAAAGCAGGATCATAGCGCCGTGCTCCACTGGGTTGGAGTTTGGCCGAAAGAGCTCTTTCCGCCATCGCTTGTAAAACCTCTTGAGGAACCTGCAGATTAAGGACAGTACGTGCTGAAAGTCCACCAAGGTTTACGGATTCAAAAAATACTTCAGCTGAGATATCGTCGTTTTCAGAAATAAACAGAGCCGCTTCCCCAGCTTCACGCCATAACTGCTGAATTTCCCCGTAAGTAGTAGTGCCTAAGTGCAAACCCATCACCTCAATTTGGTTATCAGGCATTACCGTCACTTCCCAGGGTTTGGGTGCTTTGGGTTGGGGGGAGGGGACCAGCATTAATGCTGCGATGGCAATAACGACTAAAGTCGTACCAAGTAAAAATTTGAGCAATATACGCATAAATATCCGAATTAGTTAACTTGTAGCCAGAAAGTGACTGGCCCGTCGTTGGTCATTGAAACCTGCATATCAGCAGCAAATTGCCCGGCTTCAACCGTGAGGGGTTGCAGCCGTGCCTGCGCCAGCAAATAATCAAATAATTGTTTGCCCTGGTCGGGCGGGGCAGCAGGCGTGAAACTGGGGCGATTGCCTTTACGGGTATCAGCGGGCAAAGTAAATTGCGGTACCAGCAATAAATCACCTTTTATATCGAGCAAACTTAAATTCATTTTGTCGTCGGCATCGCTGAATACCCGATAATTTAAAATGCGTTTTAACAATCGATCAGCAACAGCCATCGTGTCGGTTTTTTCTATACCAATCAATACCAGCAAACCCTGGCCGATTTGAGCAATGGTTTGATTTTTATTGATGGCCACATCCGCCTGACTGACACGTTGTAACAAACCAATCATATTAGTTTTGATGCCAATTGATCTGTCGTTCTGACCAGCGCATCAATAATCGCAGGCTCACTTGCTGCGTGTCCAGCCATAGGCAACACTTCAAACTGTGCATTCGGCCAGCGTTGATAAACTTCCCACGATTGCTGCATTGGACACACCATGTCGTAGCGTCCATGAATGATAGTTGCCGGGATATGATTAATTGATTCGATGCTTTCCAACAATGGCTGGTCTGCCAGAAAACAATTATTCAACGCGTAATGCAATTGAATTCTGGAGTGTGCCAGTGGTCCCGGCGATTGCTCAGCATCAGGTTGATAATGTTGATCGCGGAGCATCACGATGGTGGCTTCCCAGTTTTGCAATGTATTGGCAGCATTTACCTGTTGAGAGACATCCGGATGGGTTAATTTCTGATAAAAATATGCCAATGGCGAATTTTGCTCGCTTTCCGGTAAATCCTTCACCAGTTCATGCCAGGCTTCAGCAAACACTCTGGATGCGCCGCCTGCAGCGTAAACCCAGTTAATATCCTGCTGTCTGCCAAGAAACGTACCGCGTAACACCATGTTTGAGACATTTTGGGGATGCTGTCGGGCATACGCTAACGCTAATGTGGCTCCCCAGGACCCACCAAATAACATCCACTTATCGATATTGAGTAATTTGCGGATAGCTTCCATATCCGCTATCAGATAATCGGTAGTGTTATGTTCCAGCTCACCTGCTGGTAACGAACGTCCGCAACCACGCTGATCAAATAAAATAATGTGATATAGCTCAGGATCAAAATAACAGCGGTGCTGTGGTCGGCAACCTGAGCCAGGCCCACCATGTAAAAATATAACCGGGATTCCCTGTGGATTGCCGCACTGCTCGAAATAAACCTCATGACGTCGACCATCCGGCATTTCTTCACAGGATAATAGCTGGCTGTGAAAAGGCTCGATATCAGGGTATAGAGTACGCATATGCTGTTCCGTATTGGTTTTCAGCACGCAACTATATCATGTCAGATGATGGTAATTATTACCTTGATGGGCGAAAATATGACGTTTAACTGTTGGCACTGCTGTTCAGCAATAATAAAGACATACAAGGCGAACTCAACATGAACCTGCATGAGTATCAGGCAAAACAATTGTTTAACCAATATGGCATCGCAACACCCCAAGGACAGATGATAACTACTGCTGATGACGTGGAATCTGCCATTACAGCAATTGGCGGTGAACGTTGGGTAGTGAAAGCCCAGGTGCATAGCGGCGGACGTGGTAAGGCCGGTGGTGTGCGTGTTGAAGATAACCTGGATGCGGTGAAGCATGCGGTAAATGCGATGCTGGGAAGTCAGCTGGTGACACATCAGACGACGGCAGAGGGCTTACCGGTAAATAAAATTTGGATTGAAACCCCATCATCAATTGCCCGTGAATTATATCTCGCCTTACTGGTCGACCGCGTCACGCAACGTGTTGTGTTTATGATTTCTGCCGAAGGCGGAATGGATATTGAAGAAGTCGCTGAAAAAACTCCTGAAGCTATTTTAAATCTTTACGTCGATCCTGTAGCCGGCCTGCAATCTTATCAATGTCGTCAGGCGGGTTTCTTTTTACAGTTAACCGGTACAGCCTTCAAACAATTACAGCAACTGATGCAAAATCTGTATCAGCTGTTTTGTGAAAAAGACATCAGCCTGTTGGAGATTAACCCGCTAGTGGTGACCGGTTCCGGAGATTTACTTGCATTGGATGCCAAAATCAATGTCGATGATAACGCTTTATATCGTCACTCGGATTTGGCCGAATTATTTGATCCAACCCAGGAAAATCCAGCTGAGGTAATCGCGCGTGATTTCGGGCTGAATTATATTGCGCTGGATGGCAATGTGGCCTGTATGGTCAATGGTGCCGGATTAGCAATGGCCACTATGGATTTGATACAGAAACAGGGTGGTGAACCGGCCAACTTCCTTGATGTGGGGGGCGGCACCACTTCAGACCGCGTTGCCGAAGCGTTCAAGTTGATTTTATCTGATAAAAAAGTGAAATCCATTCTGGTGAATATCTTTGGTGGAATCGTGCGCTGTGACCTAATTGCCCAAGGCATTATGCAGGCGGCCAAGGAGGTTGGTTTATCGTTACCGGTAATCGTTCGACTGGAAGGTACCAATGCCGATTTGGGCCGTACATTACTGGAAAACAGTGGAATGAATTTACGCGTAGCACAGGATTTAACTGAAGCAGCAGCCATGGCTGTTACTGCTGCAGGGGAGTAATAAACACGTGAGTATCTTGGTTAATAAAGACACCAAAGTTATCTGTCAGGGGTTTACCGGCAAACAGGGCACTTTCCATTCTGAACAGGCTATTGCCTATGGGACGCAGTTCGTTGGAGGGGTTACCCCCGGTAAAGGTGGGCAAACTCATCTTAATATGCCGGTATTTAATACCGTGCATGAAGCCGTCAACGAAACCGGCGCCGATGCCAGCATGATCTATGTGCCGGCGGCATTCGCTGCTGATGCCATACTCGAAGCAGCAGACGCCGGCATTAAAGTGATTGCCTGTATCACAGAAGGTATTCCGGTACTGGACATGTTGCGGGTAAAGCACGCGCTTAAATCCTATGATGCCAGATTAATCGGGCCAAACTGTCCAGGTCTGATCACGCCTGGCGAATGTAAAATTGGCATTATGCCTGGCAGTATTCATTTGCCAGGCAAAATCGGTATTGTCTCGCGCTCCGGTACGTTGACCTATGAGGCGGTTTATCAGACTACCCAGAATGGGCTGGGGCAAAGTACCTGTGTCGGGATTGGTGGTGATCCGATACATGGTATGAACTTTATTGATTGTCTGGCGTTATTTGAAGCTGACCCCCTGACCGAAGGCATTGTTATGGTCGGAGAAATCGGCGGTCAGGCTGAAGAGGAAGCTGCAGAATACATTAAGCAATATGTGACCAAACCGGTTGCGGCCTATATTGCCGGTTTAACCGCTCCAGCAGGAAAACGTATGGGGCATGCCGGGGCTATTATCAGCGGTGGACAGGGTACAGCCAAAGCCAAACTCGCAGCGCTGGAAGCAGCCGGTGTGGCGATTGCAGGTTCACCGGCAGAAATTGGTTCAACCATGCTGCAACTAATGGAAAAGTAATGGTCAATAATCAACTTCGGGTAGTGCTGGCACAGATCGATCCGGTTGTGGGAGATGTCGCTGGCAACACCAGAAAGGTGATTGCGGCCACCCAGCAAGCAAGGCAAGAGCATGATGCTGAACTGGTTGTGTTTCCCGAACTCTGCCTGACCGGTTATCCACCGGAAGATTTGTTACTGCGACCCGGATTGTTAAAGCGGGTCGATAAAGCATTGCAGACACTTTGTCAGCAAATTGATGATATTACGATTATTGTCGGTCACCCCCTCGGTGAAGTCGGCAAAGAATTGTTTAATGCCGCTTCAGTGATCAACAAAAAACAAATCACCGCACAATACCTCAAACAAAAATTGCCAAATTATGGTGTGTTTGATGAAAAACGCTATTTCATTGAAGGACGTGAGGCAACCATCATTGATATTAACCAGTTCAAAATTGGCCTGACCATTTGCGAAGATATCTGGTTTATTGAACCTTCGTCACAAGCGGTGGATTCGGGGGCTGAAATCATTATGAATCTCAATGCCTCGCCATTTAAACAGGATAAAACCCAGTTACGCGAAGCGGAAGTAAGCCAGCGGGCACGCGAAAATAATGTGCCTGTTCTATATGTGAACCAGATTGGCGGACAGGATGAACTGGTATTTGATGGTGCCTCATTTGCAGTTAATGCCGCGGGCGAAAAATGCATACAGGCTATTCAGTTTGCTACTGCTTTGGTACCGATAACACTTCATAAAACCGAACACGGCATTGAACTCAGCGGGCCACAACAACCGTTGATGGAAGAACTGGAAACGGTCTACCAGGCATTAGTCTGTGGCTTACGTGATTATGTTGAAAAAAACCGTTTCCTTGGTGTCGTAATTGGTTTATCGGGTGGGATTGACTCTGCATTGACCATGGCTCTGGCTGTCGATGCGTTGGGAGCTGAACGAGTACAGGCAGTGATGATGCCATCGCGTTATACCTCACAAATCAGTCTGGATGATGCAGCAGAAATGGCTGCGATCTTGGGTGTTCAATATCGAAATATTAATATTGAAAATCTGTTTCAGACCTTTCTGCGTGAGTTGGAAGATGTTTTTGCTGGTACCCAGCCTGATGCCACAGAAGAGAATATTCAGGCGCGTTGTCGCGGTGTATTGCTGATGGCAATATCCAACAAAACTGGCGCAATGGTACTTTCTACTGGTAACAAAAGTGAAATGGCCGTTGGTTATTCCACATTATATGGAGATATGGCGGGTGGTTTTTCGCCATTAAAGGATGTGTATAAAACGCTGGTTTATAAGCTTGCACGCTATCGCAACAGTTTGTCGGCGATCATTCCTGAACGCATCATAAGTCGACCACCTTCCGCTGAGCTTTCAGCAGACCAGCTGGATCAGGATTCATTACCTGCCTATGAAATACTTGATGAAATCCTGGAAGCCTATATTGCCAAAGATGGCTGTTTTGAAGATTTAGTCGCTTCGGGATTTGATGCAGAAACGGTTGCACAGGTCATCAAAATGGTAGATCGTAGTGAATATAAACGGCGGCAAGCTCCTCCGGGAATTCGTATTACTGGAAGAGCATTTGGCAGAGATCGTCGCTATCCGATAACATCAGGGTATACCGTAACATCAACAATAGAGTAGGCAATCACATGAAAAAAATTGAAGCCATAATCAAACCGTTCAAACTGGATGATGTACGTGAAGCATTGTCCGATATCGGAGTAACTGGCATGACAGTTTCCGAAGTTAAAGGCTTTGGCAGACAAAAGGGCCATACCGAACTTTATCGTGGTGCTGAGTATGTTGTGGATTTTTTACCGAAAGTAAAAATGGAAATTGTATTGGCAGATGATCAGGTGGATGCCTGTATTGAAGCAATTACCAAAGCCGCGCATACCGGCCGCATCGGCGATGGCAAGATTTTCGTTTCACCGTTGGAGCGAGCCATTCGCATCCGTACTGGTGAAGATGGCGAAGCCGCTATCTAAACAATCAATTTCAAAGATGACGCTGTTAATCTACCAGCGTCGTCTTACGTACCTCTGCTACCCCTGGATGTCCCGGGTAGTTTGCCTCGAGAACGCGTAAAGCATCTTCTGATAAATCATTTAGTTCCAGGATCTTATAGGCTTTTGCCATTACCACCAGAGCATCGGGCATGGCCGGAGTTCGTGGATAATTCTCAATAACATATTTAGCGCGATTGGCCGCTGCCAGGTAGGAAGCTCGGCGCATGTAATAGCTTGCAACGTGCAATTCATGTTGTGCCAGACGATTTCGCAGATACACTACACGTTGAGCTGCATCATCACTGTAGCGGCTGGTGGGAAAGCGGTTGACCAGCGTAGTAAAGTCACGCAGTGCCTGTAATGCTGACCCAGGATCCCGTTGAGTCTCATCGCGAGGAATGTATTTTTCCAGAATGCCCATATCACGGTTAAAGTTAATCAGACCACGCAGATACATTGCATAATCAATGTTTTCGTTAAGTGGATACACTCGCATAAAGCGGTCTAGGGTGGCGATAGCCGTTTCAGGCTCGTCTGTTTTGTAATACGCATAAGCTGAATCCAGTAAAGCTTGCTGCGCATACTCACCAAACGGAAAGCGTGCTTCAAGTTGTTCGTAATATTCGATTGCTGTTCGGTAATCATTAATATTCAGAGCGGCTTTAGCTTCGGCATAAACGCGCTCTACTGTCCAGCTTTCTTCAGCAACCACCGGGTCTCTACCTGAAAAGAAGGAACACGCGGTAAGTGTGAGCAACAGGAACAACGGCAGAATGTATTTCATCATTGGCTTCTATCTGTATCAAAACAAAAAAATCACAGCCTGAGATTGTAGACTGTTTAGGCGGGCAAAGCATCACTAGGGTCTGTTAATCTTTCATAACCACCACTGCTGGAGGCTATTTTTTTTGTCCAACAAGGCGGTAATGATGCGATGTAGTCATTCTACATAAGTCATTTCCAACACAGTAGGGCGGAAAAATAGCACCAGCCCTTCGGGTTGAGGCTTTTTATTCGTCCAGCAAGACCAGTAGTAACAGTTTTCGCGGAACATTGTACAATAGCCGCTGTTTATTCACTCTTAACTCTATAGGTTTTTAATGATTAGTCGTTTATTTATCGGTTTGGCGAGCGGTTTGTTGATGCTGCCAGTCGGCGCTACAACGTTTGAATTGGCTGATGAAGAAGCGCGTGTCATTGGGCACAATCTTATTGTCTACAGCCGACATGAAGATACGTTACTGGATATTGGTCGTAAATTTGATATGGGTTATACCGACATGGTGGAGGCTAATCCAAATCTGGACCCGTGGTTACCCGGTGATAATCAACCGGTATTAATTCCCAACCGTTTTATTATTCCAGACGCGCCGAGAAAAGGTGTGGTCATTAATATTCCGGAAATGCGCTTATATTATTTCCTACCCAAAAAAGGTGATCAATTACAAAGAATAGTGACGCACCCCATCGGCATTGGTCGCGAAGGTCGTGATACTCCCTTAGGTAAATTATCGATAATTCAGAAACGTGAAAATCCTTCATGGACACCGCCAGAATCAGTGCGTAAAGAGCATGCTGCAGCTGGTGATATCCTGCCGGCGGTAGTGCCGCCTGGTCCTGATAATCCGCTGGGTACACGGGCAATGCGTTTGTCCAACCCAAGCTATCTGATTCATGGAACGGCTAAACCCTATGGTGTCGGGTTACGTGTGAGTAGCGGCTGTATCCGTTTGTACCCGGAAGACGTCGAGCATTTATACAGCTTAGTATCCTTAAACACTCAGGTGAATATAATTCATCAACAATATAAAGCTGCAGTAGCAAATGGAAAGCTATTCCTTGAAGCACAAAAGCCTATACCTGAAATGTATGACGGGGTAAGCGGTAATATGACACCGATGGTGATGGCCGTGTTGAATGCACAGGATACCGTCTTATCAGAGCAGGACTGGCCGTTTGCTGAAGAGGTGGTAATGACCTCGAACGGAGTGGTCAAACAACTTAATCAGCAGGAAGAAAAGATCGTTGATAATGTCTGGTTTGTTCACGGCGGCTTAAAGCTGGAAACCGGAGCAAAAATGCGTAAGGCATTAGAAGATTTAAATATGCAGGACAAATTTTGGCCATTGCAAAATAAGGCTGTAGATGAAGTGGTGGTCGGTCCATTTGATACATTAGAAGCTGCGCGTGAAGCGGCAGATAAAATTTCGGCTGCTGCAGGTATTCCTGTTTGGCCTGCGCATTTATCGGAAGAAATGTTTTAAATAAAGCTACAAACTGCACAACCAAAAAAGCCGGGATAAATCCCGGCTTTTCTGTTTTTAAGCTTAGAAAAAATAATTGTTTAAATTATTTGCTCATTGCTTTTTCGAACATACGATCAATTTTTGCACAGCAAGCATCAACTTGTGCTTGTGCATCTTCAGCCGCTTTTTGTGCATTCATTGCAGCCAATTCAGCGTCAGAAGCAGTACGTTGTGCAGTATCAGCAGTACTTTGCGCGTTGCGAGCTGCAACTAAAGCAGAATCAGCTGTAGATTGTGCAGATTCAACTGAACCTTTTAATGCTTCCATTTCAGCAGTGTTTGCACATGCAGTCAGTAATGCCAAAGGCAAGATAACGGCGCCCAGTTTAGCTAATGATTTCATTTGTATCTCCTTAAAGTGTACTAGGGTTGGTAGCATTTCCATTTCGTTTGTAAATGCAAGCCTGATAAAAGGCTAGCAGGAAATATTTATGCTGTCTATTGCCACAAATTTAAACTGCGAACCGGTGGCGATAGTTGGTATAATTATGCTCTCTTTTTTTAGACGGGAATAGTATTTACTATTTCTGTCGCATTCTTTTTTTTGCTCTGGAAAAATTTGTTCTATGCATCCGATGCTTAATATAGCCGTCCGTGCGGCTCGTCAGGCAGGTAGCCTGATTATGCGCTCTTTACAACACGTCGATCATTTGGAAATTACCGCTAAAGGTTTGAATGATTTTGTCACCGATGTTGACCGCCTTGCGGAACAGGAAATTATTAATACGATTAAAAAGTCCTATCCTGAACACGCAATAATGGCTGAAGAGTCAGGTGAAACAGGACAAAATGATGTTGTCTGGATCATCGATCCGCTGGATGGCACAACAAATTATCTGCATGGTTTTCCGCATTATTGTGTATCAATAGGTGTCATGGTCAAAGGCAGAATTGATCATGCTGTGGTATTCGATCCAATGCGCGATGAACTTTTTACTGCCAGCCGTGGCGAAGGTGCCAAATTGAATGACCGTCGTCTGCGCGTCACAAAACGTAAAGATCTCAATGGGGCATTGATTGCTACCGGCTTCCCTTTCAAATATCCGCAACATATTGATGCTTATATGCAAATGTTTGCCGCGGTTTTCCCTAAGGTGGCGGATATTCGCCGTGCCGGTTCCGCAGCTCTCGATCTGGCATATGTTGCAGCCGGACGAGTCGATGGTTATTGGGAAATAGGCCTGGAAAACTGGGATTTGGCTGCCGGTAAATTGTTGGTTGAAGAAGCGGGTGGTTCGGTAACGAACTTTACCGGTGGTGACAAGGTTTTAGATAAAGGGCACGTTGTTGCGGGCAATTTATCACTCCATGCTCATCTGCAAAAAAGTATTGCCCCGTTTGTGGTGGATAATCTGAAGTGATTGTGGTCCCCAACGGGACATTTTTTAACAGCGCATGCCAGCCATGCCTTAATGAACTGATTTTATGAGTAATAATTCTAGAGATATAAATAAACTACGTAACATAGCCATCATCGCGCATGTTGACCATGGTAAAACAACCCTGGTCGATCAGTTGCTGCGTCAGTCCGGTACCTTCAGTGAACATGAAGAGTTGCAGGAAAGGGTAATGGACTCTAATGATTTGGAACGTGAGCGTGGTATTACCATCCTTTCCAAAAATACAGCCATCCGCTGGAATGACTACCGTATCAATATTGTGGATACACCAGGCCATGCCGATTTCGGTGGCGAAGTTGAACGTGTTCTGTCGATGGTGGATTCAGTGTTGTTGCTGGTCGACTCTTCAGAAGGTCCGATGCCGCAAACGCGCTTCGTGACTCAAAAAGCGTTGGCGTTAGGTCTTAAACCGATTGTCGTCATCAATAAGATTGATAAACCAAGTGCTCGTCCAGGTTGGGTTTTGGATCAAACATTTGATCTGTTCGCCAATCTGGATGCGACCGATGAACAATTGGATTTTGATGTAATTTACGCCTCTGGATTGAACGGTTTTGCCGGTATGGAAGATACAGTTCGTGAAGGTGATATGACGCCTTTATTCCAACTGGTTGTGGATAGAGTGAGTCCTCCTGCGGTTGACCCTGAAGGTCCTTTCCGTATGCAGGTTACCTCACTTGATTACAATAGCTATGTGGGTGTTATCGGTATCGGCCGTATCGAGCGCGGTAAAGTGAAAACTAATATGCCGGTTACCGTAATTGATCCTGAAGGCAAAAAACGCAATGGTCGCGTTATGCAGGTTATGGGCTTTATGGGTCTCCGCCGTGAGGAAGTAGAAGAAGCGCATGCAGGCGACATTATTGCTTTTACCGGTCTGGACCCACTGAATATTTCTGATACATTATGTGACCCAAGTGCTGTTGAAGCATTACCACCGCTAAGTGTGGACGAACCTACCGTCACCATGACTTTTCAGGTCAACAACTCCCCGTTTGCCGGTAAAGAAGGTAAGTTTGTTACTACCCGACAAATCCGTGAACGTCTGGATCGTGAGTTAATCCATAATGTGGCCTTAAAAGTCGAACAGTTGGTAGAAGATCCGGATAAATTCCGTGTTTCAGGTCGTGGCGAATTACATCTTTCAGTCTTGATTGAAAATATGCGTCGCGAAGGTTTTGAAATGGGGGTTTCACGTCCAGAAGTGATTATTCGTGAAATCAATGGTAATAAAGAAGAGCCATACGAAGCGGTAACCATTGATGTTGAAGATACACATCAAGGTACCGTGATGGAAAAAATGGGTACCCGCGGTGGTGAATTGAAAGATATGGCACCTGATGGCAAAGGTCGTGTTCGTCTCGACTTTATTATTCCGTCACGTGGTTTGATTGGCTTTCGTACCGAATTTTTGACCGCTACACAGGGTACAGGATTAATTTACAGCGTATTTGATCATTATGCCCCAGTGAAACCGGGCACCTTTGGTAAACGTCAAAATGGCGTGTTAATTGCCAATGGCGTTGGTAAAGCAGTTGCCTTTGCTATCTTTAATTTGCAGGAGCGTGGCCGTATGTTTGTTGGCCATGGTGATGAAGTTTATGAAGGTATGGTTATCGGTATTCATTCACGCGATAACGATTTGGTGGTTAATGCCCTGAAAGGTAAACAGCTAACCAACGTTCGTGCTTCTGGTACGGATGAAGCAATTGCTCTGGTACCGCCAATTCGTATGAGTTTGGAACAGGCGCTGGAATTTATCGGTGAAGATGAATTGCTGGAAGTCACGCCTAAATCCATCAGAGTACGGAAAAAACTTCTGCTGGAACATGAGCGCAAGCGTGCTTCACGTGGCTAGTTGTATCGCCAACTGAACAAGAAAGGGTATCCTATATCGGATGCCCTTTTTTTTGAGGTAAAACATGCGAATTTTAATCCTGCTGGCGATAGGCCTGTTGTTATATCTAATCTTTCGGAATTTATACCGGCGGATAAAAAGTGAAAGACAAATCGAACAAGCCGAAAAAATGGTGCGCTGTGAACAATGTGGTTTGCATTTGCTGGAACAGGAAGCCATTCAGAAAAATCAGCATTATTTTTGTACTACAGAGCATCTTGAGGCTTATCAGCAACAAAAATAATGGCTGGCGAATACTTTACCACCAGTAAATCAGAGCAGGATCAGGCTTCCTGGCGTGCTCTGACTTTATTTTCCGGCTACCGCTTATTTCTCGCAGCGATTCTGTTTGTTGTTTTTTATCTGGAGTTAGCCCCAGATTTCATTGGTAATAAATACCCCTTATTACATCACTTTGTCAGCCTGAGTTATCTGATGGTCGCTGTATTGCTGATGATATTTGCCAGTCGACACTGGGGGATATTTGTCACGCAATGCAGCATTCAGCTGATTATCGATATCATTGCGCTGGCATTAATTATTCATGCTGCGGGCGGCTTACAAAGTGGATTGGGTGCATTACTGGTTGTGGTCGTGGTTGCCGGTGGTGCTTTAATACCAGGCCGTTTGGCGGTATTTATTGCGGCTATAGCCACATTATCGGTTTTGCTTGAAGCCGTTTATGCGGAATTGATTGGACTTGGTCAAAGCCATTTTGCCCAAGCCGGAATGTTGGGGGCGATATTTTTTATTACCGCCGTTTTAGCGCAGTTACTTTCCCGAACCATGCAGCGATCGCAGTTACTGGCGGAGCAGCAGGCTCTGGATCTGAATAAGCTGGCGAGCCTGAATCAACACATTATCAGTCGCATGCAGGTCGCTGTATTAGTGTTGGATGAGCAGGGCAGGGTGTCTCTTTGTAATCAGTCAGCCTCCCAGTTTATGGGAATCGAAAACGTCCCTTCACAATTTTTACTGAAACAGTATATTCCTGAGTTGGCAGAACAAATCTGGCGCTGGAAGCAGCATCTACCCGATCCGTTTGAACCTTTTCATGCCCGGGCTGATTTACCTGAACTACTGGCTCGTGCAACCCAGTTGGATTCAGGTGAAGTTCTGGTATTTATTGAAAATACCACAGCAATGGCACAACAGGCACAGCAATTAAAATTAGCCTCGTTAGGACGCTTAACAGCCAGTATTGCTCATGAGATCCGCAATCCATTAAGCGCTATCAGTCATGCCAGTGAGTTGCTGGCCGAATCCCTGCGCGATGATGATTCTGTAAGCAAACTGACCGGAATTATCCAACGGCATAGTGTTCGGATGAACAACATCATTGAAACCATTCTGGAAATGAGCCGACGCAAAAATGTCGAGCCAACTGTGGTGGTTTTAAGCCCCTGGCTGGAAAAGCTGGTGGATGAATATTGTGAAATTAAACATATCCCGTCTCAGCAAATAGTACTGACCTCATCAGCACCTTTGGCCCGCATCTGCACCGATGAAGAGCAATTACATCAGGTAATATGGAATTTGATTGATAATGCATGGCACTATGCGGATAAAGAACAGGAACTGCCCATTGAAATCCGTATTACTCAGCAATCTGAAGATATTCATATAGATGTGATTGATAACGGTGCAGGTGTGAGTCCTCAAGCCATGGAACATCTGTTTGAACCATTTCATTCAGAACGCACTGGTGGCACCGGTTTGGGGTTGTATCTGGCCCGGGAGCTATGTCAGGCCAATGGCGCAAGATTAAGTTACCTGCCGGAGTTTGGCAGCTGTTTTAGAATTAGTTTTCCACTGCAAAGACAAGAGTTTATCCAATGAACCCACAAGCATTGATTGTCGATGATGAGCCGGACATTCTCGATTTACTGTCCATGACGTTGTCAGGCATGTCGATAGACTGTGTTACTGCAGAGAGCATCGCTGAAGCAGAAAGACTTTTGGCACAGCAATCGTTTGATTTATGTTTTACCGATATGCGATTACCCGATGGTGATGGCTTAGAGCTGGTGAAAAAAATACAGATCAGTCATCCGGAATTACCAATTGCCGTGATTACCGCGTATGGCAATATGGATTTAGCGGTCACTGCATTAAAATCCGGCGCGTTTGATTTTGTTTCTAAGCCATTGAAACTACAGGTTTTACGTGAGCTTGTGGATGCGGCTTTAAAGTTGTCACCCAATCGGCCACATAAAATTGACCGGCGTTCACGTGATCGTTTATTGGGTGAAACCGAATTGATGCGTGAATTACGAGGCAAGGTAGCTAAACTGGCTCGCAGTCAGGCCCCTGTTTATATCAGTGGTGAGTCAGGGACAGGTAAGGAGTTGGTTGCCCGATTGATTCATGATCTCGGCGCACGATCGGATAAAGCGTTTGTTCCGGTAAACTGTGGGGCGATACCTAACGAACTGGTAGAGAGTGAGTTTTTCGGTCATAAAAAAGGCGCCTTTACCGGCGCAGTTGCTGATAAACAGGGATTATTTCAGCATGCTCATGGTGGCACGTTATTTCTGGATGAAGTTGCTGATTTGCCCTTGATGATGCAGGTAAAACTGTTACGGGCTATTCAGGAAAAGGCTATTCGCCAGGTAGGGGGGCATGAAGAGATAAATGTGGATGTCCGAATCCTCTCGGCAACACATAAAAACCTGGCAGAGTGCGTCGATAAAGGCACTTTCCGCCAGGATTTGTTTTACCGATTGAATGTGATTGAATTGCAGGTGCCGCCATTACGGGAACGCAAAGCCGATATTTCAATTTTAGCAGAGCATATTCTGCTGAAACTGGCAGGCAAAACCCAATCAGAGGTTACCGCGCTTACACCGGAAGCCCTTGCCTCATTAGAACAATATCCTTTCCCGGGAAATGTACGTGAACTGGAAAACACGCTTGAGCGTGCGTTGACCTGGGCCGAGGGAACCCAGATAACAGCAGAAGACCTGATGTTGCCAGTGAACAATCAGATAAACCAACTTGTTCCACAGACATCAGAGCTATCGATACCTGTGTTGAATCAGGATCTGGAAACGCATCTGGAAGAGCAGGAGCGGGCCATTATTGAAAAAGCACTCAATGAGACCCGCTGGAATAAAACAGCTGCTGCCAAACGGCTTGGAATTACATTCCGGGCTTTACGTTACAAACTTAAAAAGCTGGACTTGGACTAANNAATGAGACCCGCTGGAATAAAACAGCTGCTGCCAAACGGCTTGGAATTACATTCCGGGCTTTACGTTACAAACTTAAAAAGCTGGACTTGGACTAAGAGATAAACAAGCCCTAAACGTAAGCCTGCACCGATTCAATGCCGCTACCATCATTCAAATACAAATCCTGATTGGCTCCATCCAGCTTTAAACTGAGCTGCAGAAATAACTGGTTTTCATCGCCGTGGATAGCATTAACAACATGGCCAATCACCGCTTTTTCGTTATCAACAATGGTCTCACCAATTTCAGGCACAGTATCTGTTTTGGCTATAGCCTGAAACAAACGACGTTTGGGTTCCCCAAGATAATGCAAACGCGCGACCACTTCCTGTCCCGGGTAACAGCCTTTACGGAAACTCACACCACCGATTAAATCCAGGTTCAGCTGTTGTGCGGTAAACAGCTCGCGACTTGATGGAAAAATTACCGGAACTCCGCTTTCAATCTCAGTGATAAACCAGCTGGCTTCTGCAGCAAGTTGCCAGCCTTTGCTCATCAGATCTTCCAAATCAGAAGTTATCTGGTCAGCTGTGGCAATCAGCAGAGCGCGAGATTGTGAAGGTAAAGGGATTGCTGATGTCGATGGATCGTTACCCTGCAGCCCGCATACTTGTAGAGTTTCGCTGCAGTCTTCAATCTCAACTTTGCTGCGTAATTTGAACATTTGCAGCCGCTGTGCCAGAAAAGCACATTGGCTCTCAGGTAATACCAGCTGATAACCGTGCTCTGTTTTAACCAGCAGAAAAAGTGCCAGCAAACGACCTTTGGGATTACACATAGCCGTAATCTGCGAAGCTTGTTGTTCCAGTTGCTTGACATCATTGGTCAGTAGATTTTGCAAAAAGTCGGCAGCTTCTTCACCCGTTACCGTTATTACGCCATAACTAGGTAATGGAATCAGGTAATGGTTTTCATCATTTCTGCTTGCTAATGGAGCTGATGCCTGTTGTTGCAAAATGGATTGATAGTCAGCGGTCATGAATTTACTCTTTAGCTTATAGGATTAGTAACGTGTAATTGTAACAGGCCCTCAGTTTGGGAGAACAAGGATGAAGACGCAGGAAAAAGGATTTTATCTGCCATTAGGGCGGTCACGATATTTGCTTAGTTACAGCCTGTTGGCGCATATGCTGGCAGTAATCAGCATATTTTTAATAAACATCAGCTCAGTTGTGAAAATATTGTTTATTTCAGGAATTTTTATAAATCAGTTTTTTCATATCAGTCGCTTGGGTTATCTCCGGGAATATAAGAAACGGCCTGTTACGCTTATAAACGCCATGAATGAATATTGGCAGATAGGCTATGCCGACAGTTCAAAAACGTCTGATTTATTACTCGAATCAGCCTGGGTCAACCGTTTCGCCGTCATTATCCATTTCAAACCATTTAACAAAAAACGTCTTTCAATTCTTATTCTGAAAGATTCGGTTGAGCAGGAACAGTTTCGACAATTATGCGTGCGGCTCAGGTTGGCTTTTTTCCAGCAATAATACTGTTACTGGCGGTTATGTCCGATGTTTCCGGATAATCAAGCGTGTAATGCAGCCCACGACTTTCCTTGCGCTGCAGTGCTGATTCAATAATCAACTCCGCCACATCAGCCAGATTACGTAATTCGAGCAAATCATTACTGATATGGTGCTGACTGTAAAACTCATCAATTTCCTGTTGTAACAGGTACAAACGCTGGCGGGCGCGATTAAGTCGCTGAGTACTGCGAACAATGCCTACGTAATCCCACATGAAACGACGTAGTTCATCCCAGTTATGGCTTATCGCAACAGCCTCCTTGGCAGGGTGCACACGGCTTTCGTCCCAATGCGGAATATCATCAGGCATTGTTATTTTGGGTCGATTCAAAATGTCGCGTGCTGCTGCATCGGCAAATACCAGACATTCCAGTAATGAATTACTGGCCATTCGATTGGCACCATGCAAACCGGTATGAGCAGTTTCGCCTATCGCATACAGACCATCAATATCTGTTCTTCCTCGCATATCGGTCATAACGCCGCCACAGGTGTAATGTGCCGCAGGTACCACCGGAATCGGTTCTTTCGCCATATCCACACCGAACTTTAGGCAGCGTTTATAGATAGTAGGAAAATGCGTGGTAATAAATTCTTTGGACTGATGACTGATATCGAGATAAACACAATCCTGACCGAGACGTTTCATTTCATGATCTATTGCGCGTGCCACTATATCTCTTGGCGCCAGTTCAGCCTGAGGGTGAAACGCCGGCATAAACCGTGTGCCATCAGCTAATTTTAATGTGGCACCTTCACCGCGCAAAGCTTCAGAAATTAGAAAAGATTTGGCTTTAGGATGAAATAAGCAGGTTGGGTGAAACTGGATAAATTCCATATTGGCGATTCGACAGCCGGCACGCCAGCCCATGGCAATTCCATCGCCGGTCGATACGTCTGGATTACTGGTATATAAATACACTTTTCCGGCACCTCCCGTGGCGAGCACAGTGACAGGGGCCAAAAAGGTTTTGGGTTGATCTTTTTTGATATCCAGCACATAACAGCCCAGGCAACTATTCTCTTCAGTGGCAAGATGTTTGTGCGCAGTAATCAGATCAATACCGATATGATAAGGAAATAACGAAATATTCGGATGCGCCTTGGCTTTATCCAGCAGAGTTGTTTCCACCGCCCGACCGGTTGCATCAGCCGAATGAATCACCCGTCGATGACTGTGACCACCTTCCTGAGTCAGATGATAAGTCTCGGTGGTCATATCATCTCGGGTAAAAGAAACACCCTGTTCAATCAGCCACTCGACACTTTCCCGCGCATGTTCAACGGTAAAACGTACGACATCTTCATCGCATAATCCGCCGCCTGCGCGCAAAGTATCATCAATATGGGATTGCAAAGAATCGGCTTTATCGAGTACAACTGATATGCCGCCTTGAGCATAAAGCGAAGCACCTTCCTCAAGCTGGCTTTTGGATAGAACGGCAACACGGGCCTTGTCTGCCATCTTTAAAGCCAGGGTCAGACCTGCTGTTCCGCTGCCGATAATCAGCAGATCAAAATGATGAGTTGTCGTCATGGGTCCTGTTAAAGGTAGAATGCCAACAATTATTGTGCACTGATTGTGGAACAAAAATAAATGACATTGGTCAATCTAGCATTAAACAGAAATTGTCTCCGGCTTGTCGGAGTAGGCCGGATAAATAAATGAACGTGGATCAGGAATTAGTTCAGCGGGTACAGGCGGGCGACAAAAAGGCGTTTGATCTGCTGATAATGAAGTACCAACAGCGAATCATACATGTGATAACCGGATTTGTGCATGACCCAGTTGAAGCAATGGATGTAGCGCAGGAAGCTTTTATTAAAGCTTATCGTGCGTTGCCGAACTTTCGCGGGGACAGTGCGTTCTATACGTGGCTTTATCGTATCGCTATCAATACCTCTAAAAATCATCTTACTGCCAGTTCGCGTCGACCACCTATGAGTGATGTCGATGCTATGGATGCAACAAATTATTACGATGCACCCGAACTTAAGGAATTTGAGACCCCTGAAAACAGTCTCATGTGTGTAGAGTTGGAAGAGGCTATCCAGCAAGCAATTGAAGATTTGCCGGAAGATACCGCTACAGCTATCAAGTTGCGAGAATTTGAAGGTATGAGTTACGAAGAAATCGCGGAAGCGATGGACTGTCCGATTGGTACCGTCCGTTCAAGAATATTCAGGGCTAGGGAAGCTATCGATAAACAAGTTAAGTCAGTGATGGGTGAAGAGGAATAACAATGGCAATTAATCATCTCGAATTAGTGTCTGCTTTGGTTGATGGCCAGCTGACCGGTAGTGAACTCGAACAGGCGTTGGAATTAATTAACAATGATAGCGGCGCCCGCGAAGCATTTATGCGATTCCAGCAGGCAAGCGATATCCTGCATGGATATACGCGTAGCATTACACAAGCACCGTTAGAGCTAACATCGCGCATTTCTGCTGCGCTGGCGGCTGAACCGGTTTATTCAATTGATTCTCAAAATAAATCAACCGCAAAATTATTACGTTTTCCTAAAAACTTCTGGAAACAAGCAACAGGTCTGGCGATGGCTGCCTCCGTGGGGGCACTTGCAGTGGTCGGCGTTTTTCAGCAACAAAACGGATTCGACAATTTGCCCGTAGCCAGCGTAGTGGCGAATGAATCACCAGCGACGCTGGTTAGTCAATCAAATCGCTGGACAGTCGCTGAACCGGAAATTGAAGACAGGCTCAATAATTATCTGGTGGATCATAATGAATATGTCGGCACATCAGGCATGTTTTCTTACGGTCGTGTCGTTTCTTATGGCACGGAGCAATAAGAATGTTCCAGCGATTTCGTTTTTGCGTTGCATTGCTGGTGTTATTTGTTCCAGTAGTTCAGGCAGAATCCGCTTCGATAGAATTACTCGAGCGAATGAGCCAGGCAGCAAAGCAACTCAACTATGAAGGCGTTTTTGCCTACCAAAGCGGTAATACTTTTCAGTCAGTGCGTATTTATCATCGTAATGATAATGGCAATGAATCTGAAAGACTGGTTTCACTTAATGGTTCAGCTCGTGAAGTCCTCCGTTCAAATGATACGGTTACCTGCATCAATCCTGACGGGAAGCAGGTTAACGTTAGCCAAAGACCTTTAGGTCGGGGATTTCCCAGTGATCTTCCTCGGAGACTGCGTTCCGCGACTCCGTTTTATGAATTAAAACTGGGTGTAGAAGACCGCATTGCCGGTAAATTAACGCAGCGACTTGATATTAAGCCGGTTGATAGTTATCGATATGGCTATCGACTGTGGATGGATAAAGAAACTGATTTATTACTCAAATCAGAATTAATCGGTGAAAACAATGAGGTATTGGAAACCTTTGAATTTACTGATATCGAAACTGGAATTGAAATAGCAGACGCTGAGCTGGCACCGCAGATGTCGGGCAACGAAATGATTTGGCATCGTACCGAGCCCGGTGAAATGACTACCCAGGATTTAGTGGCTTTTTCTCACTGGCAGGCTAAGTGGTTGCCAGACGGTTTTACATTGGTTGCCCATCAAAACCGCCTGCGTGCTAACAATGGCGCCCATGTTGAGCAGCGGGTCTACAGCGACGGCTTAAGCTCTGTCTCAGTGTTTATAGAAAAAATACGTGCCCAACATAACCATTTTCACGGTGGCTCTCATATGGGGGCAGTAAACGCCTTTGGCAGTGTAATACACGCGCATTTTATAACAGTGGTTGGTGAAGTACCTGCTGTGACAGTCGAAAAAATTGGTGCGGCAATTGAGTATGCTGGTCCGGAACCAAGATGATTGAACAAAAAGCTACTGTTTTACGTTCAGATGAGTCAACTATCTGGTTGCAGGCTGAAAGACAATCCACCTGTGATAAATGCCAGGTGAAAAAAGGCTGTGGTACTGGCCTGTTAAGTGAACATGTAGGACGACGTTTTTCGACGATTGCCGTACCCAAGAGACAAGCTGTAGAACCTGGCCAGAAAATGAATGTCTCTATTCCTGAAGAAGCACTTTTACATGGTGCTTTCATGATGTATCTGTTACCTATTTTGTTTATGTTTATGGGCGCAGTCATCAGTCGGTTTATTTTTGCAAATGAATTGCTGGAAATTATTGGCGGATTGGCTGGTCTGATGTTTGGCTTTTATTGGGTCAAAACTCGACTCAAAAATCAGAAAATAGCCATAGAAACTCAAATCTTAGAGGAAAAATAATGACGCAATACAAAACAACAGGCGCAATGATTATGGCATTGCTTATGTGGTTAATGTTGAGCTCAGCTGTTCAGGCAAGGGGTGGTTTACCCGAGTTTACTGAACTGGTGGCTGAAAATGGCGATGCGGTCGTTAATATAAGTACCACAAGCAAGCCAAAAGAAATGGCCTCATCACAACAACTTCCACCAGGCATGGAAATGCCTGAAGGAACACCATTTGATGATTTTTTTAAACGTTTCTTTGGTGACCCTTCACAACCACGTGCCCCCCAACCAAATTCACTGGGGTCAGGTTTTGTTCTTTCAGAGGATGGATTTATTCTGACAAATCATCACGTTATTAAAGACGCTGATGAAATAATTGTCCGTTTCAGCGATCGTACTGAACTGGTGGCAGAATTATTAGGAAGCGACGAACGCAGTGATGTTGCTTTGTTGAAAGTTGATGCCGAAGGCATGGATCTGAAAGCCGTTAAACTCGGCGACTCCAACGATTTACAAGTTGGCGAGTGGGTGTTGGCAATTGGTTCACCATTTGGATTTGATTATTCGGCTACAGCCGGTATTGTCAGTGCATTGGGTCGTAGCCTGCCAAGTGATAGCTATGTGCCATTTATTCAAACGGACGTAGCAATCAATCCAGGTAACTCTGGAGGTCCCTTATTTAACCTGGATGGTGAGGTTGTTGGTATAAATTCACAAATTTACAGCCGCACTGGTGGATTTATGGGGGTTTCATTCGCTATTCCGGTTGATACTGTGATGAATGTGGTCGAGCAGATTAAAGAGCAAGGCTATGTGAGTCGCGGCTGGTTAGGTGTTGTCATCCAGGATGTTACACGTGAACTGGCAGAATCCTTTGGGTTAAGCAAACCGCGTGGTGCCTTAGTATCCAGAGTTGTTGCTGGAAGTCCTGCAGAGAAAGCTGGGTTCGAAGCGGGTGATGTGATTCTCAAGTTTAATGATCGCATTGTAGATAGTTCATCAGATTTACCGCCAATTGTCGGTCGTACCGAAATCGGTAAAAATTCCACAGCCGAAATCATGCGTAATAACAAAAAAATGACACTCTCGGTGGTCGTGGAAGAATTACCTGAAGATGATCAAGTTGCCAGTGGTACAACGCCTCGTACAGGTGAGTTTCACAATAGTCGGCTGGCAATTGAAGTCACCGACCTGACAGCTGAGCAACGTGCCGAGTTAGGACCTAATCAATCCGGTGTGACAGTCAAGAAAATTGAATCAGGCCCAGCGGCACAAGCTGGTATTGTCCCTGGAGACATATTGCTGAGCATAAACAATCAAAAGATTGTCGATGCAAAACAATTTATTGATCTGGCTGAACAGTTACCTACCAATAAAGCGATACCGGTCTTGGTTCAGCGTTCTGGTGCATCACAGTTCCTGGCGCTAAAAATTCCAGAATAGATTTTAATAAAATAATTCTGGGTAGATACCTCAAAAGCAGCTGATGGATTCCATCAGCTGCTTTTTTTTTCAATAGATGGACTGAAAAACAAAAATTTCTTATTGAGTGACTTTTGATTTATCATTAATGATAATTATTATCATCTAGATAGAAAGTTTTGTATTACATGTCCAACCAAAATAAAGCCTCCACCAGTATTCTGATTATTGAAGACGATTTGGTGTTGAATCATCAGCTAAAACAGCTGCTGGAAAAACAGTGTTTTATTGTTACTCAGTGTTTTAATGGCGAAGAGGGATTACTTACTGCAGTCCGTGATGATTACGACCTGATTCTGCTTGATATAAGTCTTCCTGAACGAGATGGTTATTCTGTTTTAAATACATTGCGACAAACTCATCAGACGCCTGTCATTATTCTCACCGCCCACGGTGCTGAAGAAGAACGCATTCTGGGTTTTAAAAATGGAGCAGATGATTATTTAGCAAAACCATTTAATTTCACTGAGTTGGTGCTCCGCATTGAGGCAATCATCAGAAGAGCAAGTCCCACCAAACTTCAACATTTGAGTGGATCTGTTTTACAAAACGATGGTTTGATGCTGGATCGGCAGAAACAGCAGGTTTTTTTTCATGAGCATGCGGTGCAGCTGACACCTATCCAGTTCAAATTATTGTGGACACTAATGCAGCACGCTAACCATCTGCTCAGTAAACCACAGCTCTATCGTCTGGTAATGGAACGCGACTTCAGTCGTTATGATCGAAGCCTTGATATGCATATGAGTCGGGTCCGGCGAAAATTAATCGATGTCGGTATGCCGGTTGATCGCCTGCAAACAGTCCATGGGGCTGGCTATATTCTGTTATGAAGCGACGTTTGTTGTGGAAACTGTCCCTGACTATTACGGTCGGCACAATTGCCTTGTTCTGGATAATCCATCATTTGATCCTGCAAACCGAGCAGCATATGAGTTTTATTGATAAACAGGATCAGCAACAGTTAATTGATTATGCAAGACATGCTGAAATGCTTTATCTGCAAGGAGAAGATAAAAAACTGGCAGGTTGGATCAGATATATAAAGCAGCATGAAGACACTTGGGTTGCACTGATCCGTTCACAGCTCACACCACTGGCAGGTAGTGAGATGGATGACTATTTTGTAGAAAATTTTGCATTGGGAAGAGATGTCAGCTGGAAGATCCATCTTTATTTTGCCCAAAATCCAATTATGGATATTACCTTTGCAGATGGTCACACCCATTTCCTGATAAGACTGCCGCAGCGTATGCGTCCCGGAGGCTATTGGACCTACACCAGCCTGTTATTACAAATTGCTTTACCAATGCTATTGCTGGCTATCTTGAGTGTGGTGATTTACCGGCATGTCATGTCCCCATTAAGGCAGCTCGAGACCGCCACTAAGCAATTCAGTGATGGTGATTATCAAGTAAGAGTGCGCGATGACCTTGGCAAACGGAATGATGAAATAGCGGTCTTGGCCAGTACCTTTGACAGTATGGCAGAAAGAATTGGTACACAAATCCAGACGCAACGTCATCTGACATCAGATTTATCTCATGAATTAAGAACACCATTAACGCGCGTTGAACTGGCATTAAGTATTGCTGAACAATCCACTCCAGACGATGAATCACTGCAGCGTATCCGTGATGAATGCCAGCAAATGCGTGAAATGGTGGAAGATGCTTTAACACTTGCATGGTTGGAAAATGAGCGTCCCGCATTACGTAATGAATCTTTGGACCTGACAGATTTGATTGACAGTATTGTGGAGAATGCACGATTTGAATTCCCCGGACAGGTGATTACCCTACAAATACCAGAAACAGCTTATCTGCAGCAAAGCAGTGACCGAGCCTTAGGACATGCGATTGAAAATATCTTACGTAATGCACTTTCGCATACTCCACAACACGGAACTGTCAGCTTATCGCTGAAAAAGTATCCAGACCGTTTTGATCTGCAGATTGATGATCAAGGGCCTGGTGTACCCAGAGAGCACCTGCAGAATATTTTCAAACCGTTTTTTCGTTTAAACACTCTCACTTCCATCGTTCATAAAGGGTTTGGTGTGGGCTTGGCGCTGGCTCGGCGACAAGTTGAAGCTACAGGTGGAAAGTTATGGGCAGAAATAAATGAGCACGGCGGTTTAACAATGATCATGCAATTGCCCTTAACCAAACAAATTTAACAAAACCAGCTACCGGATATTTGTAACAATTGTAAATTTGGTTTTAATCTCCGTTCACACTGACTAGAATGCGAATCTGTTCTATTTGATAATGATTATTATTCGCGAGGTTGATGTGAGTATAAAACGGAGTATTGTAGGTCGTCCGACGATTTTAACATTGGCAATAGCTTATGCTTTATCAGGTCAGGTTGCCTGGGCCGCAGAAAATGAAAGTATCCAGCTCGATACTGTAAAAGTTACTGGTAATACTATTACCCCAGAGACCAATAGCGTCACTGCAGAGCAAATTGAAAAAATTCAAGCAAATGATCTGCAGGATTTATTCAGCCAATCACCAGAAGTTACTATCGGTGGTGGACCGGGTTTTGCTCAAAAACTTTATATCCGTGGTGTAGAGGATCAATTACTCAACATAACTATTGATGGTGCCCAACAGGCAACACGTCAATTCCATCATGCTGGGCGGATCAGCATTGAACCAGAATTACTTAAGCGTGTTGAGGTAAACGCTGGAGCAGGGAATGCGTTATCTGGTCCAGGTGCTTTGGGCGGTTCAGTTAAATTTACTACTAAAGATCCCGAAGATATGTTGAAGCCAGGTGACCAGTTTGGTGGTCTAGTAAAAGGCATGTTTTCCAGCAATACCGATAGCTTTAAAACCAACACCAGCTTATTTGGCCGTCTGACCGATGATTGGAGTGCGATGGTTTCTTATACTCAAGCAGATGTAGATAACTACGAAGATGGTAATGGCGATGAAATGTTGGGCACTGAGGCTGATCAGGAGTATTTGTTTGCTAAAGTGGTCGGTCATTTAACCGATAGCCAGACCCTTCGCCTGAGTTTTGAAAAACGTGAAGATGAAGGTGAAAGATCTCAGCGTCCTCAATGGAGAGTTGCAGGGTTCAATCCGCTTTATCCAATAGAAAGTGAGCGTGAAACCATTACGCTTAACTATACGTTAAATCCCATTAATAACCCTTATCTGGATTTGGCTTTAACCTTATATGATACAGAAACAGAAATGTTTCAAAATGGCCGGTTTGGACCTTTTACCGGTACTGGTGAGAGTACAGGTTTTGATTTACGTAATACGTCCATTTTAGGTATGCATAATGTTACTTATGGGGTGGACTATCGTGAGGATAAGACGATAGCTGATGGCGTAAGCGAAAGTGCTAAGGATGATTCCAAAGTCAAAGGTATTTATATTCAGGACGATATTTACATAACAGACGCATTATTGTTAAGTGGCGGTATGCGGTATGACGATTATGAGTTAGAAAATGAATTTGCTAATACTCAATACAGTGAGGACGATGTAAGTCATAACATTGGTTTGAATTTTCACTTCACAGAAAATTTCAGTGCTTTTGCTTCTTATGCAGAAGCCTTTAAAGGGCCTCTGGCACAAGATGCTTTTAAAGTTGGGTTCACCAGCAACGCCGTTGATTTAAAACCAGAGAAAGCCGAAAATATTGAATTTGGTGTGGCTTATGAATCCATTTCCTGGTTTGGTTCTGCCAAGGCCTACAGAAGTGAAATTCAGGATGTTATCGGGGTTTCTCCGAGCAATAGAAATCTCTTCGATAATATCGGCGATCTGGATTCGGATGGCTATATTCTTGAAGTAGGGCATCGATGGAAAAGTGTAATGGCGCGACTTAGCTATCATTACAATGATGCTGAAGTTGATGGCGTTGAGGCGAATGCCTATGACCACAATGGCATAGCAAATACCGTTCGCGATACAGTAATAGTGTCTATGGACTACCAGTATGATCCGCAATGGAATTTTGGTTGGAATGCCCGGTTTGTAAAAGGGCGTGACAACGTTGAATCTTCATTGGGCGAAGTTGATCAACCCGGTTTTGGTGTACATGATTTATACGTTCAGTGGACCCCGTCAACAACTGAGGATGTTCGAATCGGCCTGGCGCTGCGTAACGTTTTAGACAAGGATTATCTGGATCATTCAAGTGTTGCGAATTATGAAGGAATCCTGAGTGGTTACAACGAACCCGGACGTGATGTTCGTCTGAGCGTGGCCTGGCAATTCTAATTCGCCAAGCAGTCTTCCCCTGAAAATGCTTGATGAGCTTTGGCCGGATGTTGCAATGACATCCGGCTTTTTTTCATATTCAGGTTACCTTTTTTTCTCAATAATATTGCTGGGAGAATATTTCCAGCAAAGTACCAGAGCAAAGATAAATGTCAGCCACTCTGCCAGCGGAAGGGCAATAAGAAACTGTTTGTCTGGTAGCAATGCGACAAATAGTAATAATAAAGCTGCAGGCAGTACTAAGCCCCGAGTTAAAGCAACCAGCATAGATGGCAGCGGCTTTTGCATAGCGGTTAAATACACCGATAACGTGACATTCAGTCCATTGACAACAAATAACGGCCAAACCAACAAAATGAACTGAGCAGATAATTGCTGGCTTTCCACGGCGTCATCCTGCAAAAATAATTGAATCAACCATTCCGGATAAAGAAGCAAAACACTGATTATCGACAGGGATAAGCTCAGTACTATTACCATAGCAGTGATCAAAAAATCTCGAATCCGCTTTGCCTGAGCAGCCCCATGATTTTGGCTGATTAACAAATGCAGAGCATCTGCTATACCATAATAAATCATCAGACTGATGAAAATAAGATAGTTAATCACTGCAAACGCCGCTAAACCACTGACTCCCTGATGGATAATAAGTAGCCAGTTAAGCAATAAAATCACCATACCGCCGGAAAGCTCATTTACAAATTCAGATAGACCGTTGTAAGCGACTTTAACCACTTCCGACCAGTTTCCCGGTCGCAAAAGCAGCCTTAAACGTCTTTTTTTGCTGAGAAAATACGTTGAAAGGATAAGCATCTGTACGATCTGGGCAGCTAGAGTTGCCATAGCCGCACCTTTTAACCCCATTTCCAGGCTGATAATGAATAGCGCATCAAGCGCAATATTTATTAACGCCCCGGCAACCAAAGCGAATGTCCCCAGTTTTTGACGGTTATCCAGTCGAATAAAGTAATACAGGACCATACTGGTCACCTGCAGAACCAGTACAACACAAATAATATGAAAATAAGGCAGAACCAACGTAACCAATTCTTTCGGCGCACCCAATAGCGTTAATATTTGTCGATCCAAAATGAGTGAAAAACTCATAAACAGCAGACTAACGACTAAAATACTTATCAGACATTTACTGAACACGGCAGAAGCTGCTTTGATATTGCTTTGCCCTAAATAACTACCGGCACGAACAGCCCCACCAATAGAAAACATCAGAGCAATCGCAAAAATCAGCGTAAAAAAGGGAATCAACAACGTAATCGCAGCCAGGCCCGCCGAACTGACAAATTGTCCGATGAAAATTCCGTCGACAATGCTGGCAGTGGTGATGGCCAGCAAGCCCAGAATGGAAGGGATGGCAAACCTCAGAAAAGTGGAAATAATCGGACCGTTGAGGACGTAATTATCGGTGTTGCTAGCCTGCATTTGGTTTCCATTTTCAAAGAAGAAAGGTCGGTGAGCGCTCAATGCTAATTATTCTTTTTATTTTAGCGGCGCTCTTTTCACCGGAGCACATCAAAACTATTGATTAATGCGGTATTTATTATCGTTATAACTCAGTTAAGTGCGTATAATACCGGGTCATTTGTCTGATGCGTGTTTCGCGTTGGCAACACATTCTAAAACATGGAGCTGAACACATTTTGCAACACGTCATTTCAACCTCCGACACGTTCATAATCGCTATTCAATGAAAAACATTAGAAACTTCTCAATCATTGCCCATATTGATCACGGTAAATCCACCATAGCAGACCGCTTTATTCAAATCTGCGGTGGTCTGACTGCACGTGAGATGTCCCAACAGGTGCTTGATTCGATGGACATCGAAAAAGAGCGTGGCATTACCATCAAGGCGCAAAGCGTTTCTTTGGACTACAAGGCAAAAGATGGTGAAACCTATCACCTCAACTTTATCGATACGCCTGGCCACGTTGACTTTTCCTATGAAGTTTCACGCTCACTGGCTGCCTGTGAAGGTGCTTTACTGGTTGTGGATGCGGCTCAAGGTGTTGAAGCGCAAAGTGTTGCCAACTGTTACACAGCTATCGATCTGGGGCTTGAAGTCCTGCCGGTGTTAAACAAAATTGATTTACCTGCTGCAGAACCCGATCGGGTTGCTCAGGAAATTGAAGATATTATCGGTGTGGACGCATTGAATGCCGTGCGATGCAGTGCTAAAACGGGTGAGGGTATTGATGAAATCCTTGAAGAATTGGTTGCGCGTATTCCGCCACCACAAGGGGATCCTGAAGGACCATTAAAGGCACTGATTATTGATTCCTGGTTTGACAGCTATGTCGGTGTTATCTCATTGGTACGAATCAAGCAGGGCAGACTGAAAACCCGCGATAAAATCAAAGTTATGTCCACTGGACAGGAATATCAGGTTGACGAAGTCGGCGTATTTACCCCAAAGCGCAGCAAACGCACTGCGTTAAATTGTGGTGAAGTGGGGTATGTCATTTCCGGGGTCAAGGAAATTGATGGTGCGCCAGTAGGGGATACGTTAACGACGGCTCAACATGGTGCTACTGAAATGTTGCCGGGCTTTAAATCGGTAACGCCACAAGTTTATGCAGGTGTATTCCCTGTTAGCAGTGATGATTACGATGCATTTCGTGAAGCACTGGGCAAATTACGCTTAAACGATTCATCACTGTTTTTTGAACCGGAAAACTCTCAGGCTTTGGGCTTCGGCTTTCGCTGTGGCTTCCTCGGTCTGCTGCATATGGAAATCATCCAGGAACGTCTGGAACGTGAATACGATCTGGATCTGATTACTACGGCTCCGACCGTGGTGTTTGAAGTGGTCACCAAAAAAGGTGATGTGATTAAGATCGAAAATCCGGCTTCATTACCTGATGCCGGTTCCGTTGAGGAAATCCGTGAACCTATCGTAGCGGCTGACATGCTGGTGCCGCAGGATTATCTTGGAGCGGTCATTACCCTGTGTGTAGAAAAACGTGGCGTGCAGAAATCCATGCATTACATGGGCAAACAGGTTGCACTGAGTTACGAATTACCAATGAATGAAGTAGTGATCGATTTCTTTGATCGCATCAAATCGGTTAGTCGCGGCTATGCCTCATTGGACTATCATTTTATTCGTTTTCAAGCGGCACCCCTGGTGAAACTTGATGTGTTGATTAACGGCGAAAAAGTTGATGCTTTGTCGATGATAGTGCATAAAGATCAAAGCGTTTCACGTGGTCGTCAGCTAGTTGAAAAAATGCAGGAGTTGATCCCGCGGCAAATGTTTGATGTCGCCATTCAGGCCGCTATTGGTGGACACATTATTGCGCGCTCAACAGTCAAGGCAATGCGGAAGAATGTTTTGGCAAAATGTTACGGAGGCGACGTTTCTCGTAAACGTAAATTGCTTGAAAAACAAAAAGCCGGTAAAAAACGAATGAAATCCATCGGCAAAGTGGATGTGCCGCAGGAAGCATTCTTGGCGGTATTGCAGTTATCCAAGAAATCTTAATAAGGAGCGTCAAGTGAGTTTCCCAGCAATAATGGTGTTACTGGTCGCGATAACCGGTCTGATATGGTTGGTGGACCGCTTTTGGTTAGCACCTAAACGTAAAGTAAATGACAATGAACCGGCGATTGTTGAATACGCCAAATCATTTTTCCCCATTCTGTTGCTGGTCTTGGTGATTCGCTCATTTATCGCTGAACCTTTCCGCATCCCGTCAGAATCTATGTTGCCGACTTTGCATGTAGGCGATTTTATTTTGGTGAACAAATTTTCCTACGGTGTCCGACTACCGGTCATTAATACTAAGATTCTGGATACCGGTTCGCCAGACCGCGGTGATGTGATGGTATTCCGTTATCCCAAACAACCTGAAATTGACTATATCAAACGGGTTATTGGCTTACCGGGTGACAAAGTCGGTTATTTCAACAAAACACTGTATATAAACGGTGAGGAAGTTAAAACGGAGTTAGTTGATAAACCCTCAGAAATGCTGGGTACTATTGCGCCGCGAGTACAGCTCAAGCATGAATTTCTGAACTCTGATCCTCATGAAATATTTTTGGACCCACAACGTCAATCAATGGAAGGTGAGGTGACTGTTCCTGAAGGTCATTATTTTGTTATGGGGGATAACCGCGATAATAGTAATGATAGCCGTGTTTGGGGCACTGTTCCGGAAGAGAACCTGGTTGGTAAAGCCTTTTTTGTCTGGATGAGTTGGGATTGGAATCAGGGCGGTTTGGTCTGGTCAAGGGTGGGAAGCTCTATTAACTAGAGGCGAGTTTTTCCATTGGAAATGATTTATAGAATCTAAATAAGTCATTTCCGCCTTGTATGATGAAAGGTGCCTCCAGCAGTGGTGGCGAGGAAAGTTAAACAAGTCCTAGGAGTGCATTATGAAAAAACAACAGGGAATGACACTAATCAGTTGGGTGATTGTACTGGCAATCATTGCTTTTTTTGCCACCTTAACCATGCGATTGGTGCCGATGTATCAGGAATACTATGGCGTTTTGCAAATCATGAAGTCTATGGAAGCCGAATTAAAAAACAACAAGCTGAGCAATCAACAAGTGATGTTGCTACTGAGCAAACGGTTTAATACCGGTTATATCTCCAGCGTAAAAAAAGAAAATATCGAATTATTCCGTGGCAGAAGCAATGCTTATGTCACCAAAATAGTGCTTGATTATGAAGTGCGGAAACCGTTTTTTGCCCACATTGATTTAGTAGGGCATTTTGTGACCGAAGTGGATGTGGAACCGGAACCGACAAATCGATGACAAGCATCAAACAGAAAAAACTCTGCCAGCAACTTGGCATTCAATTTAAAAATGAAACATTGTTATTGCAGGCTCTGACACATCGCAGTGCTGATCCAAAAAATAATGAACGTCTGGAATTTCTGGGCGATGCGATTTTGAGTTTCGTGATTGCCGAAGAACTGTTTAATCGTTTTCCACAAGCCAAGGAAGGCAAGATGAGTCGCCTACGTGCGAGCCTGGTGAAAGGGGAAACCCTGGCAGAAATAGCCCGCGAACTTAAATTAGGTGAAGTATTAATCCTCGGTCAGGGGGAATTGAAGAGTGGTGGTTTCCGCCGTGAGTCAATTCTGGCCGATGCGGTGGAAGCTATTCTAGGTGCACTGTTTCTGGATAGTGGAATTGATATCGTCAAACCTTTGATCCTGCGCCTTTATGATGAACGTTTGGATTCTATTGACGTCACTGAAACCGTAAAAGATCCTAAAACCCGTTTGCAGGAATTACTACAAAGCCGCAAATTACCTTTGCCGCTATACAGTGTGAGAGAAATTGAATCTGCTGATAAACAGCCGGTTTTTGAAGCCTCTTGTCAGGTAAGTTTGCTGAATAAATTAGTGGTGGCTCAGGGAAGCAGTCATCGCAAGGCTGAAAAAAAAGCCGCTGAACGTGCCCTGACGCTAATCGAGTCAAAATTATGAATGATCAACCTGCTTTTCGCAGTGGCTATGTAGCCATTATCGGCCGCCCCAATGTCGGCAAATCCACCCTGATTAATCGGGTATTGGGTCAAAAGTTATGTATTACCTCGCGCCGTCCGCAAACCACCCGTCATCGCATTCTGGGCATTAAAACCTCTGAATTGGGACAGTTCATTTACGTTGATACGCCGGGTATCCACAGTGATGGCAAACGTGCCATGAATCGATATATGAATCGTGCTGCAGCGGCTTCGGTAGAAGATGTCGATGTCGTGGTGTTTGTTATCGAAGGCATGAAGTGGACCGAAGAGGATGAGCGGGTATTACAGAAATTAAAGGAAACCAGCAAGCCAGTCATTTTAGTGATGAATAAAATTGATAAATTAGAAGATAAAGCTACTTTGTTTCCACAGGTAGAAAAGCTGGCTGCATTATTCAAATTTACCGATATCGTGCCTTTATCAGCGCGTAAAGGCATCAATCTGGAATCTCTCGAAGAGTCCATCTATAAGTTAATGCCGGAAGGTGAGATGATCTTTGATGAGGATCAACTCACCGATCGAAGTTCACGCTTCCTGGCGGCCGAAATGGTCCGTGAAAAGCTGTTCCGCCATTTAGGTCAGGAACTGCCTTATTCATTGACGGTTGATATTGAACAGTTTGAAGATGATAACGGTATGTATCGTATCAGCGCGGTTATCTATGTAGAACGTAGTGGTCAGAAATCCATTGTTATTGGCAAAAAAGGTGAGTTGCTTAAGCAAGTCGGTAAGGATGCCCGAGAAGATATGGAAAAGTTATTTGACTGTAAGGTGTTCTTGCAATTATGGGTCAAAGTGCGTGAAGGCTGGTCTGATAACGAGCGCATGCTCAGAAATCTGGGCTATAACGACGATCTCTGATTAGGCATTACGGTGGAATTCACCCAGGCATTTGTTTTACACCAACGCCCTTATCGGGAAACCAGTTTTTTGCTGGATGTGTTTACCGAAGATTATGGTCGACTAAGCCTGGTAGCTCGCGGCATGCGCCAGAACAAACGCCGTCACAACAACCCATTACAATTATTCCAACCGCTATGGCTAAACTGGTTTGGAAGAGGTGACTTGCTTACATTAAGCAAAATTGAGACGACCACCGCACCCTATTGGTTGCAGGGACATGCTGCTTTATGCGGTCTTTATATCAATGAATTATTAGTCAGATTGTTAACCCAGCAGCAAGCGGAACCAATGGTGTTTGAAGCTTATCAAAAAGCTTTGGATGGTTTGCAGCAGGCTGATCAGGCTGAGCAAGTGTTAAGACTTTTTGAAAAGCGGCTACTGGAAGCATTAGGTTATGGGCTGGACCTGAACAACGATAGTCAGGGTGAGCCAGTGTCCGATCAACAGCATTACAGTTATCAGCCGGAGCTAGGATTGCAGCCTTGTCTGGCAAATGACAGAAAACGGATTATTTCAGGAGCCAGTTTGTCACAGCTTCAGCAGGAAAAACTGAGTGATCCGGTTAGCCTCAATGAAACAAAACAATTAATGCGTTTGATAATAAACTATCATTTGGATGGCAAACCGCTGAAAAGCCGGCAGTTGTTTGCTGAAATGCAACGTTATGCCGGCCCTAAAGCAGTGAATTAATTAAGGAACATCATGTCGATTTATCTTGGCGTTAATATTGATCATGTGGCCACGTTAAGACAAGCCCGCGGTACCCGTTACCCCGATCCGATTCAGGCAGCTATTGAAGCTGAACAAGCCGGTGCTGACAGTATTACTTTGCATCTACGTGAAGACCGCCGGCATATCCAGGATCGTGATGTCAGAATGCTGGCCGATATTCTGCAAACCAAAATGAATCTGGAGATGGCGGTAACCGAAGAGATGCTTGGCATCGCTGAACTATACCGTCCAGCTGATTGCTGTCTGGTACCGGAACGTAGAGAAGAATTAACTACTGAAGGTGGTCTGGACGTTGCCGGGCAACAATCCAGAATGCATGACGCCTGTACCCGATTAGCAGAAGCCGGCATTACTGTTTCGTTATTTATTGATCCTGAAATGAAGCAAATTGAAGCTGCCGCAGCCTGTGGTGCACCGGTCATTGAGTTACATACCGGTCGTTATGCCGAAGCCAGTTCAGCGGCAGAAGCCCAACATGAGCTGAAAATCATCCGTCAGGCCGCTGAAAAAGCCCATGCTATGGGGTTGCAGGTGAATGCTGGTCATGGTTTGCATTATCACAACGTAAGACCCATCGCAGCGATTAAAGAGCTGGTGGAATTGAATATCGGCCACGCCATTGTGGCACGATCATTTTTTACCGGATTTCAGGAAGCCGTCCGGGAAATGAAAAAACTGATGTTAGGTGCACGGCATTCATGATCAGTGGCATCGGCACGGATTTAGTGCATATTCCCCGTATCGCTGAAATGTTAAACAAATACGGCGATAAAGCCGCTCAGCGTATTCTGGATGACAGCGAATTCGAGCAGTTTCAAAAAAACCAGCAACCAGCCGCATTTCTGGCAAAACGGTTTGCTGCAAAAGAAGCAACGGCCAAAGCCCTGGGCACAGGCTTTCGTGACGGACTAAGCCTGCAACATATCGCCGTGCGTAATAATAGTCTGGGCAAACCGGAACTGGTATTTAATCATTATGCCGAGCAGTTACTGTCAGAAAAAAATATCCAGACCGCTATGCTCAGTCTAAGTGACGATGGTGATTATGCCACCGCCTATGTTGTTCTGGTGGAAGGCTAGAATGTCACAATATCCCACCATTGAATCCTGCATAGGCAATACACCTCTGGTCCGTTTACAGCGACTGCCCGGCAATACCAGTAATACCATTCTGGCCAAGCTTGAAGGTAATAACCCTGCGGGTTCAGTTAAAGATCGTCCGGTAGCCAGCATGATTCGCCATGCTCAACTGAGAGGCGATATTCAGCCTGGTGATACGCTGATTGAAGCGACCAGCGGCAATACCGGCATCGCGCTGGCAATGGTCACCGCCATTCTGGGATATCGGATGATTCTGATTATGCCGGAAAACATGAGTTCGGAGCGGCGGGCCTCAATGCGGGCTTATGGTGCAGAAATTATCTTAACCGATGGAATGGAGTCCGCACGTGATTTGGCGCTGCAAATGCAGGCGATGGGGGAAGGCAAAGTCCTGAATCAGTTTGGTAATTTTGATAATCCATTAGCACATTATGAAACGACCGGACCTGAAATCTGGCAGGATACCAATGGTGAAGTAACCCATTTTGTCAGCGCCATGGGAACCACTGGCACCATCATGGGTGTTTCCAGATATTTGAAACAACAGAATCCAGCCGTTCAGATAGTCGGGGTTCAACCGGTCGAAGGTTCGAAAATACCGGGTATCCGACGCTGGTCAGCCGCTTACCTGCCGGAAATCTTTGAGCCGGAACGAGTAGATATGACGCTGGATGTAGAACAGAACCTTGCTGAAGACACTATGCGCAAACTGGCCAGCGAGGAAGGCATTTTCTGTGGTGTGTCATCAGGTGGCAGTGTTGCTGCTGCGTTACGATTATCGGAAACGGTTAACAATGCTGTGATCGTCTGCATTATTTGCGATCGTGGTGATCGCTATCTTTCCACGGGTGTGTTTCCGGCAGACTAATGTTAGCCAGGGCCAGATATTCACTAGCCTTATTGTTATTCGTAGCCATTGCCCCGGTATGGGCCATAGAACAGATGGCTATTCAAATCGGTTCCTGGTCGAGTGAGCAAATCGACATCACTGATTTGCAAGTTGAAATAAATTTACAATCCACAGGGTTAGCGGTTACCGCCACTGCCAAACAGGTGCAGTTAACCGAACCAGTAGGTCAGCTATCAAATGTCAGACTGCGCTGTGAAACCTTACGCTGGTTATCCGGGCAAATAGATTGTCAGTCTGGTCAACTGGATTTCAGCCATGCCCTTTTGGGAAACCAAAAAATAGCCTTCAATATTAAATCTCGTGCAGAAGAAGAAAATTATCAACTGACTTTAACAGGCATCCAGCTGGATCAAGGCAACATGGATGTGCAGGCAGATTACCAACAGGGACAGTGGCAAGCTGAGCTGACCGGGAAAAATATTGCGTTAAACAGTTTGTTTAAGTTTATCGGTCCATACGTTAATGAAAAGCAACTGGAGAGGCTTTCGCAATGGAATATCAATGCCGTAATCAATGTTGATGCAGAACTTACTGGTCATCAAACACGCTTAACCTCGGCAAAGGTTTCCGGAAAACTAAGAGATGTAATGTTTGCTGATTCTACCGGAAGTTATGCAGGCGAAGCCCTGGCGGCCCAAATACAGCTGGCGCTGCAAATCGAAAATGACCGCTGGTCATGGCAGCAAACGCTGAATATCGATAAGGGCCAGACCTATTTTGAACCGATATTTTTGGATTTGTCTGAACAATCGGTCACGTTAAGCAGTGAAGGAGAATTTAATAATGCCAACAAAAAATGGCAGATAAGTGATATTGAATTTGCACAAAGCACTTCTATTTCAGCCAATGCACAGCTAAATGGTGAGGCAGCGCAATTAACGCATCTGCAAATGGATCTCAGCAGCACCGATTTAGCACAATTATATAAAGACTGGCTGCAACCGTTTATTCCAGGTTCGTCCCTGAGTCATTTGCAAACCAGCGGGGAGTTAACCGCCAGTTTGCAATGGCAGCCAGAGCAATATCAGTTTCAAATGAATTTACAGTCGGTCACGATAGTCGATGATGCTGGACGATTTGCTATTGATAACCTCGAAGGAAAACTTGGCTGGACTAATCAGGCGTCAGTGATACCGATTGATTTACGCTGGAACTCGGCTTCTATTTTATCCTTGCCATTGGGTGGTTCGACCTTACAGGCAGAAGCGAGTCAGAATCAGATTCAATTTTCCAATTTGTCATTACCTATTCTGGATGGAGCATTATCTTTGAATGACTTTCAATTAAGTCTTGATGAAGAGCAGGGAAGAAGCTGGCAGTTTGAGGGATTATTAAGCCCGATTTCAATGGATCAATTAAGTCCTTTACTGGGCTGGCCAACGCTTCAAGGTAAATTGTCCGGCATGATCCCCAAAGTCAGTTATGCTGATGAAGAGATCACTGTCGATGGCGCATTGTTACTGAAATTATTTGATGGCACAACGGTGATTAGAGATCTCCGTTTACAACAGCCATTCGGAAGCCTGCCTCAGTTGTATGCCAATATCGATATTAACCGTCTGGATCTACAGACGCTCACCAATACTTTCGATTTTGGTAATATAAGCGGCAAATTAGATGGTCGTATCCATAATTTACGCTTATCAAACTGGCAACCGGTGCAATTTGATGCATTATTTGAGACACCAGAAGAGGATCCAGGTCGGCGGCGAATAAGTCAGCGTGCCGTCAATAATCTTTCGCAGATTGGTGGTGGTCCGGCCGCCATTTTATCGCGTGGCTTTATGGGCCTGTTTGAAGATTTTTCCTATAGCAAAATTGGTCTAAGTTGTCGTTTGATGAACTCTATCTGTCAAATGGATGGTATAGAAACCGCAGAGCAGGGGTACTATATTGTTAAGGGTGGAGGTCTGCCACCATGGATTAATGTGATTGGTTATAACCGCGAGGTGGATTGGCCAGAATTAATCGCCAGATTAAAAGCGGTCAGTCAAAGTGACGGGCCAGTTATTCAATAAAGGAAAATCGAATGGGTTTATTAAAATGGTTAATGGGCAGTACCGCAGGGTTAATGCTGATTTCCTGCGTGACAATCAATATCTATTTTCCGGCAGCGGCTGCTGAAAAAGCTGCAGATCGAATTATTGAGGATGTTTGGGGACGTGATAACCCGAACCAGCCACAACCGACTGAATCGGAAGATACCAGTAGTGTTTTAAAACAGAATCTACCACTTGCTATGCAGGTCTTGAACTGGTTGGTCACTCCTGCACAGGCAGAAGCCAATTTGAATATTAATTCGCCGGCGATTAATGCCTTGCAGGCAAAAATGAAACAGCGCCATGAGAAACTGCATCCGTTTTATCAAACTGGGGCTGTAGGGTTAACCAGTAACGGTTTGATTACTCTGCGTGATGCCTCTGCGGTGCCATTAAAAGATCGTAATACGGTAAATACTTTGATTGCAGAAGAGAATCAGGATCGTAACGCCTTATACGCTGAAATAGCCCGTGCCAATGGTCATCCTGAATGGGAATCTGAGATCCAGGAAACCTTTGCCAGACGCTGGATAAGCAATGCAACCAAAGGTTGGTGGTATCAGCAAGGCGGTAGCTGGCAGCAAAAATAAATTTTCAATCAAGTTTAAGTCCGGTTATGCAAAAGTATGACCGGACTTTTTTTATGTAATTTTCGTTTAAAGGTTTAACAAATGGCACGACGTAATCACAGAAAACGGCTCCCTACAGAAGCTGTTCAGGCAACTATAGAGAGTCTTTCTCATGATGGTCGTGGCATTGCCCGAATTGAGGGTAAAACCGTCTTTGTCGACGGAGCGCTGGCGGGTGAAAATGTGTCATTTAAGTATACCCGGCTGCATAAAAAATATGATGAGGCCAAAGTAATCTCGGTTGAGTCCGCCTCCGCTGATCGCGTTGCAGCAAAATGCCAGCATTTTGGTGTTTGTGGTGGTTGTAGTTTGATGCATATGGCACCAGAAGCTCAATTAAGCCTGAAACAAGACACTTTAAAGGAACAGCTATCGCACTTTGGACAACTCACACCAGAGAACTGGTTAGCTCCGTTAACCGGTCCTTTATGGGGCTATCGACGTAAAGCGCGATTGGGTGTCCGTTATGTAACCAAAAAAGAAAAAGTACTGGTCGGCTTTAGAGAGAAAGGTTCGCCTTATCTGGCTGAGCTAACGCAATGTGAAGTACTGGACCCACGCGTTGGATTACGCCTGGAAGAGTTGGGAGAGATGATCGCTGGCCTGGAAGCATATAACCGAATTGCACAAATAGAAGTGGCGATGGATGATGTCAACACAGCTTTGGTTTTCCGAAATATGGATCCATTGTGCGAAACGGATAAGCAAAAATTGATCAACTATGGTCAGCAACAGGATTTGTGGATTTATCTTCAATCAGGCGGGCCGGATACCGTCAGTCCGTTATGGCCTGAAGCACCACAACTGCATTATGCACCTGAAGACGGTCTCAGACTGGAATTTGCCCCGGGCGACTTTACCCAGGTCAATGCCGGTATCAATCATAAAATGATTGCCAAGGCGATTGAATTGCTTGATTTGCAGGAAAGTGATCGGGTACTGGATTTGTTTTGTGGTTTGGGTAACTTTACGCTGCCACTGGCAAAACGTGTAAGTAGTGTCATAGGGGTAGAAGGGGACAAATCTCTGGTGGCACATGCACAGCGCAATGCCGCAATGAATGGTTTGGACAACGCTGTATTTGAAATGGCTGATCTAACGATAACCCAATTAAAAGATTATCCATGGGCACAGGAAGGATTCACAAAAGTATTACTTGATCCTCCCAGAAGCGGTGCCTTTGAGGTGCTGGGTCAGATTGCTGAATTGGGTGCAGAAACTATTGTTTACGTTTCCTGTAACCCCGCCACTCTGGCACGTGATGCCGGTGAGCTAGTAAATCAATATGGATATACGCTTGTTCAGACCGGCATCATGGATATGTTTCCACATACCAGTCACGTTGAATCTATCGCATTATTCAAAAAGTGAATAAATAATTACTAGTAATAGAATCATTAAAAATATCACAAATTGTGATTAATTAAGCGAAAAAGCTACTGATAGTACCAAGGTACAATAGTTTTAAGGTTTTTTTTCTCTATTATAGGCACCGTTGCTCTAAGTCTGAACTGCAACAATTAATTAACTGAGTGCCAACCTTGGTGTGAACCAAGAGACGGAAAACCACGGGTCTTAATGAAAAGATAGCCGGGTTGCTTTTTTCTGAAAAGGAAATTTTATGAAAAATTTGCTACTTTTAGCGACGTTTTTAGTTGCTTCTATCTCGGCCAACGCTGCCACATTCCAAGGTAGCACATCAGGAACATTTGAGAATCCTACTGGCCCATCTGGTATGGTAACGACTGGGACTGGAACCGACCATTTCACATGGGGTGAAGGTGCTTACACTCATTCTACATACGAATATGAAAAGGTTTGTTATTGGGGGTGTAGTTATAAAAAAGTTACGGTCGATCATTATTCAGACCCAAGTTCATTGACTTATCAAGGTAATAATTTTAATACCGATGTTAATCAGACTTTTATTGCCGGTTACATGAATTTCAATAACGGCATTATTTATTCTGGTACCCAGGCTGAAACTGTAGATTTTGCATTGACTTTGGATTTCACTTCACCGTCATTATTTTCTGAAACCTTTACATATGGTTTTTCACTCGATAATACAGTTAATCCTCAAGGTGATAGCGTTACTTTCCTGAATTCTGTGCCCACTAAATTTTTAAGTCATGAAGGTACAGATTATTACTTTGAATTAACAGGTTTTGGAATTCATACCAAAAAAGGTATCCAACTTGTTGATGAACTTTTCTTGAAAGAAGGCAAAGACAAAACAGTAAAATTGCTTGGCCAATTTACATCAATGCCTTCAGAAGTACCTTTACCAGCAGCAGTATGGTTATTCGGTTCAGGTCTGATGGGCTTTATGGCAATGCGCAGAAGAGCAAAAGCGCAACAAGCATAATTCTCTCGTAATACCGTAAAATAAAAACCGTGGCCTTCGAGCCACGGTTTTTTTATGTCTGAAAAAAGAGAGTTAATTCCAATGGCAAAGTCTGATCTGTTAGCTGAATCTACCCCAGCTTTATTAAAAGATCATATAAATGCCAAATCTATCGAGACGTTAGCTGGATTAATCAAACAGTATCAACCGGATTTTCCTGATAATAAGTTCAGGGCTATGGCCATCTATCAATTGGATGGCATGTCACTTAAAGCTCGAGTAAACCATCTTAGTGAGGTTTTGGCAGTGCTACTGGTTAATGATTTCTCAGTGAATGCCAAATGGTTGAAGCAGATAGCCGAGCACTGGCCCAATCTGGAACCCGGTAAAGGCTGGCATAGTTTTATGGCCTGGCCATTAATTGATTATGCCGGAAAGCAAGGGCTGCAACAGCCGACAATCGCACTGGATGTGTTAGAGCATTTGACACCATTGTTTACTGCAGAATTTGCTATCAGGCCTTACATAGAAAAGCATTTTGAGCTGACCTTTAAAGAATTATTGCGGTGGTGTGAGGATGATAATGAGCATGTCCGGCGACTGGCATCAGAGGGAATGCGACCAAGATTGCCTTGGGGCGGGCATTTAAAGGCATTAAAACAAGACCCGCGGCCGGTATTTGAAATACTCACTCAGCTTAAAGATGACAAAAGTAAATATGTTCAAAAATCGGTTGCCAATAATTTAAATGACATTAGTAAGGATCATCCTCAGCGTGTGATCGATATATGTCATGAGTGGCTGGAAAATTCCACACCACAACGTCGCTGGATTATCCGTCACGGGCTTCGTAGTCTGATTAAGGCAGGTGAACCATCTGTATTCCCATTACTGGGCTACAGTGACAAACCAGCGGTTAAGGTTGAATTTGTTTTAACTGAGCAAGATGTGACATTGGGGCAAACATTGGAAATGCTGTTGTCAATCCATTCTAAAGCCAGTCAGGCTCAACAACTGGTAGTTGATTATCGTGTATGGCATGTCAAAAGCAACGGCAAAACCACCGCCAAAGTTTATAAATGGAAAAATATTACATTGCCAGCGAGGGAAAGTGTTTATCTGAAAAAGTCACACGGATTTTTACAACTGACTACCCGGCAATATTATGCTGGCCAACACCCCATTGAAATACTTATCAATGGGGTGGTTCATAACCAAACTATGGTGAATCTAGTACTTGGCTGAATTAAACACGCCCTAAACCCATAAAAAAATGAGCCCCGGAGGGCTCATTTTGTGTGGAATCACTGTAAACAGTATTACTGTTTAGATAATGCTTGCCAGGTACTGACAACTGTATCCGGATTTAATGAAATACTACTGATTCCACGCTCAAGCAGCCATGCTGCCAAATCAGGATGATCTGACGGACCCTGTCCACAGATACCGACGTATTTATCTGCTTTGTGACAGGCATTAATCGCCATATCCAGCATTGCCAATACCGCTGGGTCACGTTCATCAAATGCTGCGGCAATTTGTGCAGAATCCCGGTCAAGACCCAATGTCAGCTGAGTCATATCGTTAGAACCGATTGAAAAGCCATCAAAGAATTCCAGGAATTGATCAGCCAGTACTGCATTGGAGGGTAATTCACACATCATGATCAAACGCAGACCATTTTTGCCGCGTTCCAGACCATTCTTTTTCAGAATTTTGATGACAGCTTCAGCTTCGGTCAGTGTACGGACAAAAGGAATCATGACTTCAACGTTGGTTAATCCCATGACATCACGGACACGCTTGATTGCTTCACATTCCAATTCAAAGCAGGCTTCAAATTCCGAAGAACTGTAGCGTGCTGCACCACGGAAACCAATCATTGGATTTTCTTCATGTGGTTCGAATTCAGCGCCACCAACGAGGTTGCCGTATTCATTCGATTTAAAGTCCGACATACGCACAATCACTTTGGACGGATAAAACGCTGCAGCAATTGTCGATACACCTTCAGTAATACGGCTGATATAAAACTCAACCGGGTCGCCATAAGCAGTGGTTTTTTCGCGGATAACCTGTTGCACTTCGGCATCCATTTTATCTGCTGCCATTAGCGCTTTAGGATGAATACCGATCATGTTATTGATAATGAATTCAAGCCGGGCCAGACCAACACCATCATTAGGTAATTGTGAAAAGCTGAATGCACGGTCAGGATTACCCACATTCATCATAATTTTGACTGGTAACTCAGGCATTTGGTCTAAAGACTGAACACGATGTTCAAATTCAAGCAGTCCCTGATAAATATAACCTTCATCACCTTCGGCACAGGATACTGTTGCCGAAATACCCTCAGCAACTTTTTCAGTAGCATCGCCACAGCCTACTACAGCCGGGATGCCTAATTCACGTGCAATGATAGCGGCATGACAGGTACGACCACCACGATTGGTAATAATCGCCGCCGCTTTTTTCATAATCGGTTCCCAATCAGGATCCGTCATATCTGTTAATAATACATCACCGGCTTCAAACTGATCCATTTGATCAAGGCTGTTCAGAATCCGAACCCGGCCACTGCCAATTTTTCTACCGATGGCGCGACCGCGAGCCAACAATTCACCTTTATCTTTTAAAATAAATTGCTCAGTAACATTTACACTGCGACTTTCAACCGTTTCCGGCCGAGCCTGAACAATATAGATCTGACCATCATTACCATCTTTTGCCCATTCGATATCCATTGGTCTTTGGTAATGTTTTTCAATAATCATCGCCATACGGGCCAATGATTCAATTTCTTCATCATTCAGACAAAAATGCAAACGTTCTTCGTGATCAACATCAACAGTTTTCACCGGTGATTTTGCATCACCTGAGTAAACCATTTTGAGCGCTTTCTGGCCCAGAGTTCTGCGTAATACCGCAGGACGATCGGCGGTTAATGTGGTTTTATGTACATAAAATTCATCGGGATTAACCGCGCCTTGAACCACCATCTCGCCAAGCCCGTAACTGCCAGTGATAAAGACCACATCACGAAAACCGCTTTCAGTATCCAGAGTAAAAGCTACACCGGCAGAAGCAATATCAGAGCGGACCATCTTCTGAATACCGGCAGATAAAGCAACTTCGCTGTGTTCAAATCCTTGGTGATCACGATAGGCAATCGCCCGATCGTTAAACAGGGAAGCAAAGACTTCTCTAATGGCAAACTTGATATGGTCTAAGCCAGAAACATTCAAAAAGGTTTCCTGTTGTCCGGCAAATGATGCATCAGGTAAATCTTCGGCAGTGGCAGATGAACGAACAGCCCAGCTGGTCGAAGTACCGTATTCTTCTACTAGCTTTTCATAAGCCTCGTCAATTGCGGCTTCCATTTTTTCCGGATAAGGAATGGTCATGATCCATTCACGGATGGTTTTACCCGCTTTCTGAAGTGCAACGACATCGTCAACATTTAGTTCACGTAATAATTCGTTTATCTGGTCTTGTAGTCCGTCATGCTTTAAAAATTCTCTGTAAGCATCCGCCGTGGTCGCAAAGCCGCTTGGAACGGCTACCCCCAAAGGAGCTAAATTCTGCAACATTTCACCCAATGAAGCATTTTTTCCGCCTACTCTGCCGACATCGTCCATGCACAATTTGTCGAGTGGAATTACATATTCGGTCATGACACCTCTACCTTAACTTGTTAGATTTATTAAATGTAATGGTTGATTCGCGGATGCGCTCACGCGCAAGCCCCAAGGAGCGAACAACACGGCTGGATATTTCTTCAATGGAAGTATTCGTCGTATCAAATACCGGAATATCAACTTTATCAAACATAATCATTGCTTTATCTAATTCTGCCTGACAAATCTCTAAAGAGGAATAATTACTATCAGGGCGGCGTTGACGGCGAATTCGGCTCAGCGGCACCGGTTTAATCGTTAAACCTGCAAGTTTATGCTGATGAATTTTCAGATAATCTGGCAATTCTGCAGCTTCCAAATCTTCAACGGTTAACGGATAGTTAGCCACTTTGAGGGAGAAGTTCATTGCTAGATACAAACTGGTGGGGGTTTTACCACAACGTGAAACACCGACTAAAATGACATCCGCTTCTTCATACTGATCCGGACGAATGCCGTCATCATGCGTCAGTGCATAATCAATCGCATCCAGACGTTTTTGATAAGTTGTATCACTTATTGTAATCCGGGAGACACCAAGTTTCTGCGAGGATTCCACCTCGAGAAATTTTTCCATTGAACCGATAAACTGATGAAACAAACTAATTACAAAACCATCACAGTCCTCGATGATTTGTTGAGCTTCGTTATTCACTAAGGTGCTGAAAACCAACGGCGGTAAATCAGATTCTGAACATAACGAGTTAATTTGTTCGCAGGCATCTTCTGCTTTTTCTTTGGTATCGACAAAAGCCAGCGTAATTGTTTCGAATTCAATATCAGGAAATTGCGCCAATAGACATTTTCCGTACGATTCTGCGGTCAAACCGGTTCGATCTGATACAAAAAATACGTTTCTGATTTTTTGACTATTATTTGCGGTTACATCGTTCATTAGATAATGATGTGCTGAAATGGTTGTATTGATCAACTAAAAGTTTACGGCAGTGAGAGATAAGCTCAAATCTCAATTTTGTTCAATTGATGGTAACGCATTGTATGGTAATTTATGAGGACGTATCGCTGATCATCCTGCATCAAAGAAACACTAGAAATTCAACTTTGTAGTATTGCACTTAGAAAGCTAGTTTAGCGACGCTTACAAAGCTAAATAAAGTTATCTGGTACTTTCAAAACTGGTGTATCAGATACTATTTAAGGGTGCTTGAGGGTTTACACCAAATTTGTTCATTTGACAATGCAGGCATTATAAGGTGATTTATTTAATGCTAAGAAATGCTGTAACGTTTAACAGAAAATGTCGATTAACAGCTAAGTTGTAACGATCTGCAATTTGATTGTTCTGACATGAACGAAGCCAATTTACCATCACAAAGCAAACCGTAACCTGAAACATATTCAGTCTTACGACATCCGGCACTTTAAATAGTGACTACCAAAACAATCTTTCAGACAGCTATCCGATAAAGCGAGTTAAATTCTATTTAACAAATAGCCAAACTGTAACCGGATTAATAGCTCTGACGAGTCCAGTCCTTTGATGTATACAAAATGGTCTATTCAGGACATGAATAAACCAAATGCTACCAATCCAATACATGCGACTGATATAAATACAATAAACTCAATGAAGTGCTCCATCAGCCATTCTTCTAATTTGTGCATGATATTCCTCCTTAACAACGGTGCTTAATAACAAGTTTTCGTTGTTGATTATCATGCTGGCTGGGCTAGAAGACATTGATCTGGATCAAATCATACCCGGGTTGTAAATAACTGAAATAAACCCGTTGTAACTATTTAGACAAAAACCACCCGATAGCCACTAACCCCAACCAGAAAACGGTGAAGAGTAAGATGATATGTGGAAATTTTTGCATCAAAAATTCATCAATTTTTTTGAACATGATTACCCCGTAGCAATTCATTTTTAACTGAAAACAATATCATTTGCGCGGGGATTATACCAGTTCAAATAAACTGTATTTCTACCTTTTCAATGATATGGCGACTACGCACGATAAATCAAAGATTTTGCTTGTATTTAAGATGTAATTTCTCTATATTTTCTCTTCTCGGTATGTTCTCTCGCTAGGAGAAAATTTATGTTAACTAAAAGACAGCAAGATACGCTTAACTTTATTCGCCATTACATTGAAGAAAATAGTGAAGCACCTTTGGTTACCGAAATAGCCGAAGGGTTGGGAATCAAATCACAAGGCACCACGCACAGATATATTCAGGCGTTAATTGACGGGGGCTATCTGGAGCGATTATCGGGAAGAACTCGGGGCTTACAGTTGATTGAGCAGGAGGGCGACGATCAATCACTTATTCTTCCCATGATGGGAAAAATTGCAGCAGGCCGATTGATAGAGGCCGTAGCCGATGAATCAGAAATTGATCTTGGCATCATGTTTAAAGGCAAGGGTCGATACGTCCTGAAAATCAGTGGTGAATCGATGATCGGCAAAGGTATTATGCCAGGTGATTATGTAGTGATTGAATCAACCCGGCAGGCCAGACATGGCGACATGATTGTAGCGTTGGTCGATGGCTTTGATGCAACCCTGAAAACCATGCTGGTCAACCAGGATGGAACGATTACCTTAATGCCAGCGAATGACGACTTTGATCCTGTTACGATTGATGCAAAGCGACTGAGCATCCAGGGCGTTGTGGTAGGTCAGTTACGCACCTATCCCTGAATGCTGATGAATGTTGCCAAAAACTGAACTAGGGCTTGTTTATCTTTCATCTCCGCCTCTGTTGTGAGCTGAAAAAGCGTCAATCAAGGCACGAGGAGCGCCTTTTAGTTGTTCTAAATAAGGGACGAGCAACGCAGAGTGGCGCT
>DELT01000093.1 GCA_002354555.1 Methylophaga sp. UBA2689 | reverse complement strand
CGGGTATCTTCAGCGGCAATCACATCTACTGAAGACAGAACTTCAATAGCGCGCGCTGAAATATCCGCCAGATTTCCAATTGGGGTGGCAACGATATAAAGTGCGGCTGTTGTATCTTTCACGGTAACTTTCCTGAAAACAAATATTGATTCTGGTCGTAATATACGCGAACAGGTAAGATGATGCCTTCTCCGAACTAAATTTGATGTAGCTTATGACGCAACGATTTTCCACCCTGTTTATATTGTTGGTATTACTGGCTTTAACGGCCTGCCAACCAATATCAATGGATACCAAACCATCAGCCCCAGAGATGACTGCGTTAATTTCTGAAGCAGAAAAACAGGGTGATTATGCGGTGGCTGCAGAAGATTATCTTGCCCAAGCGGCGGAATCTGAAGGCGCACTCAAATCGGCATTTCAATATCGCGCGGCCATAATGCAGTATGAGTTAGGTGAATTGGCTGAAGCAGATGCACTGCTTGCTGAAACCAATCTCGAACAACTTTCTCCACGTGAACAACTCACAGCTAATCTGTTGCGTGCTGATATCGCGTTATTGAATCTGGATGGTCAGCAAGCATTAACGCATTTAGACAAGATTGATTTTGACAGTGCCAATGAAGTACAGCAAAAACGCATTCTGGAACTGAGAATCACCGCTTACGATTTGACTGAAAACTCGCTGGAAAAGGCCCTGGCTCATATCAAGTTAGATCCAATGCTGCCAGAAAGCGAAAAGGAAAATAATCGTCTAGCGTTGTGGCAAACCTTACTGAAAATGACACCGCAGGCATTGGATTTATACAATCCAGGCCAACCACCCGCTGAAGATAGTGGCTGGTTTGCTCTGGCGTATGCCTTTAAAGCCTATGAAAATAATCCTGAAGCAATGGAGGTCGCCATTGAAGACTGGCAATACAGCTATCCAAATCACCCAGCTGATATTGAACAATTAAAAAAATCTATCAAAACGCCTCTTCGTCTTCCTCAACAACTGGATTTGATTGGTATCCTGTTACCTGATTCCGGCCCGGCAGCCAATGCGGCTCAAGCTATTCGTCAGGGAATCATTGCTGCCCATTTCAATGCACGTTCCAATGTACGTTTGCAGTTTTACGATGTTCAAACCGGCAATAACCCGGATTCAAATAACGTGATATCGCAATATGATAAAGCCGTTGCTGATGGTGCCAATATCGTTATTGGACCGCTGGATAAAACCTCCGTTGAGTTACTCGCGGCACATGACGCATTAACGATTCCAGTGCTGGCACTTAACCGAATCAATGAAGATATTGAGCAGAATAATTTTTTCCAGTTTGCCCTGGCCCCGGAAGACGATGCACGAAACCAGGCGGAATATGCCAATAAAATGGGATATAAACGAGCAATTGTCTTAAGTCCTCGCAATGATTGGGGTGACAGGGTTGCTGAAGCATTTACCAATGAATGGCGCAACTCAGGCGGACAACTTGTCACACGTGCTAAATATAATGAAACAGAAAATGACTACTCTCATATTCTGACCCCGATATTGGGAGTTGACAGCAGTGTTCAGCGTTACCAAAACCTGCGTCGCACACTGGGCAAATCCTTGGAATTCGAACCAAGAAGACGTCAGGATGTGGATTTTCTGTTTATGGTGGGCAGGCCATTAAAAGCACGACAGTTATTAACCCAGTTACGTTTTCACCGCTCAGGTAAATTGCCAATTCTGGCCACCTCCCATGCCTATGGTGGTGAAGCCAATGCCCAGCAGGATATTGATCTGAATGGATTAATTTTCACCGATATCCCCTGGATGTTCACTGAGCAATCACAACAGGATCCGGCCTATGCTGCTGTGCGTCGACAGGCCACCGGTGATATCGGCAGCTTTGTCCGTTTAGCAGCATTGGGGGTTGATGCCTATCGCATGATTCCTTTCCTGACAGCCATGAGTGGCTCAGAAGATGAAAAATATAATGGCGCGACTGGCATACTGACCATTAACGAACAGGGTCAGATTGAACGTACCATGTCCTTTGCCACTATACGTAATGGATTGATTGAACCATTAATCATTGAATAAAGCCTATGGCAGAACATCTCCAGTCTGGTAAGCAGGCAGAACAATTAGCCTGTAACTACCTGGAAAAGCAGGGTTTAAAGCTTGTCCAGCGAAATTTTTATTGTCGCCAGGGTGAGATTGATTTGATCATGCAGGACGGACAAACCTTAGTCTTTATTGAGGTACGTTATCGTCGCAATGGCTATCATGGAAGTGCTCTGGAAAGTATTACAAGCCGTAAACAATCACGTATCATCACCACAGCTCAACATTATCTGATGCAATCGGGGTGGGCACACAACTGTCGATTTGATGCCATCGCCATCACCGCTACACAACCCGATCATATATTATGGATTCGCGATGCTTTTCAACTAAACTAACAGCATTTTTCAGCACCCACCCAACGAGGAAAATATTCATGTACCAATTCAGACTGGTTTTCTTACTGATACCCATTTTATTGTTGCAAGCCTGTGCAGCAGCAGTTGTTGGCGGTGCAGCTACCACCGCTGCAGTTGCCTATGACCGTCGGACAGCTGGCGCCATCCTTGACGATCAAAGCATCGAAATAAAAGCCAAATACGCCATTTTTCAGGATAAAGATCTTTATAACCAGAGCAATATCAATGTGACCAGTTATAACGGGTTCGTATTGCTATCCGGTGAAACACCTACTGAATCACTTAAACAAAAAGCTACTACCTTGGTTAAAGATATTCCTAAAGTACGCAAAGTCTACAATGAGCTGGCGATTTCAGGCCCTAGCGCTTTAACTTCCCGTAGCAGCGACAGCTGGATCACCACCAAGTTAAAAACAAAAATGACTCAGGACGAAAATGTTGATCCTTTTTATGTGAAAGTAGTGACAGAAAGGGGCATCGTTTATCTTATGGGTAAACTCACCAAGGCTGAGGCAGATCAGGCAGTTGCCGTTGCTCGCTCAACCAAGGGTGTATTACGCGTGGTAAAAATATTCGAATATATTGATTGATTAATCTATGTGATTAAAGCCCCTCTCAGAGGGGCTTTTTTTTAAAACGGTTTCACTACGGCCAGGATCATTACAGCTATTAGAATCAATACAGGCATTTCGTTAAACCAGCGATAAAACACATGACTACGTTGATTTTTATCCGCAGCAAACTGTTTAAGCATTCGCCCACATATACCATGATATGCAAAGAGTAATACGACCAGAGTCAGTTTGGCATGCAACCAATGCATGGATTTCAATTGCTCCAGCGTGTAATAACTCATCAGCCAGATCCCCAGAACCAAAGCAACAATGGCGCTAGGTGTCATGATGCCCCGGTAGAGCTTGCGCTCCATAATTTTAAAGCGCTCCCTGCCTGCCTGGTCTTCACACATGGCGTGATATACATACAGTCTTGGCAAATAAAACAATGCGGCAAACCAGGTGATAACCGCCATTAAATGGAACGCTTTTACCCACAACATCTGCTATGACTCCTAATCAAAAAGAATGATAGTATCAGTCATATTAAACTGGAGCTCACCGATGTCCGATGAACGAAGATATTTTAGCCGAATTCCTTTTACGGCGAATGCTCATATTTTAACGACTGAGGGTGACATGTATCTGAATTGTCGGGTCATTGATGTGTCACTTAACGGTCTGTTAATTAGCCGCCCAGAAAACTGGGAAGGCAAATTGACCGATCATTTTACCGTTGATTTGTTGCTCGACGAGGCACAAGTGGTGATTAAAATGCAGGCGGAAATGGCGCATATGGATGCCAACAGCATCGGTTTTCATTGCAAACTAATCGACCTTGACAGCATTACCCATTTGAAAAAACTGGTGGAATTAAATCTCGCTGACGAAGGCTTACTGCACCGCGAACTCTCTGCCTTAGTGGATATGCCCGAAAACTGAAGCCGTAATCACAACCAGCCATCTTTCAGTGCGTCAATGGCCTGTTGCAAATGATGCACAGCAATTACTTTAAGCCCTGGAATTGGTTTTCTTGGGGCGTTGGCAGCGGGAACAAGGGCCACTTTAAAACCATGTTTTCCTGCATCACGGATACGTTCTTCCCCGGCCTGAACGGGCCGAATTTCTCCGGTTAGCCCGACTTCACCAAACACTACCCAGTCCTGCGGTATGGCTTTATTGCGTAAACTGGAAATCACCGCTGTCAGCACCGCCAGATCAGCACCGGTTTCACTTAATTTCACGCCACCCACAACATTGATAAATACATCCTGATCATGGCAGGTAATACCGCCATGTCTGTGCAAAATAGCCAATAACATAGCCAGACGATTTTGTTCCAGGCCGACTGAAACCCGACGTGGATTGCCCAACGGACTCTCATCAACCAAAGCCTGAACTTCTACCAGCATTGGCCGGCTGCCTTCACGGATCACCGTAATCATGCTTCCAGGAACGGCTTTTTCGCCTCTTGATAGAAATATTGCCGAAGGATTACTGACCTCTTTCAGGCCCAGCTCGGTCATGGCAAATACGCCGAGCTCATTAACCGCGCCAAAGCGGTTTTTGACTGCACGTAAAATACGGAACCGTGTCGAACTGTCACCTTCAAAATATAATACGGTATCGACCATATGCTCCAGAACACGTGGCCCGGCTAAAGCCCCCTGCTTGGTAACATGTCCCACCAGAATCATCGTGATGCCACTGGATTTGGCAAACCTGACCAACTGGGCTGCACTTTCCCGAACCTGAGCCACTGTTCCGGGTGCCGATTGCAACAATTCAGTAAATACCGTTTGAATCGAATCAATAACCATCACCTGCGGTTGACGCTGTTGGGCAATAGCCATCATTTGTTCGGCATGAGTCTCTGCCAGCAAATCAACCGGGGTTTCCTGTAACTGTAGGCGTTCAGCACGCAAACGTATTTGCTGTAACGATTCTTCACCACTGATATAAAGCGGATTAATACCGCTAAGCTCGGCCATACTGGCCATAGCTTGTAATAGTAAAGTTGACTTACCAATTCCGGGATCGCCACCAATGAGCACGACGGAACCGGTTACCAGCCCACCACCCAGAACCCGATCCAATTCCGGCAGGCCGGTAGACCAGCGCACTGCCTGTTCGGAAGTAATGGTTTTTAACGCCTGAACAGTATTTTGTTGCTGGCCGGCATAACCCGTATGTTTATTCATTGCCGTGGTGGGCTTGGCGCTACTCTGCACGGATTCTTCAAGACTGTTCCACGCACCGCAATCCGCACAGCGACCAGCCCATTGTGGGGTCTGTGCACCACACTCCCGGCAGACATACACTCGCTTGGCTTTAGCCATTCAAATATTCCCTTTGAACTCTCGGTGTCACACAGGTCAATAATTCATAGGGTATGGTTCCAGCTTTATCGGCTAGCCATTCCACCGCCAACTCATTGGCACCCCAGATAATCACCTCATCATCAAGTTGTGCCTGCGGACAATCATTCAGATTGACACAGATAGTATCCATCGAGACGCGACCAATAATTGGTACTTCTTTGCCACGAATCAAGACTTTACCAATATTGGATAAATGACGACTATAGCCATCACCATAACCAATACTGACAACACCCATTCGCACGGGTTTATCAGCGGTCCACTGACCACCGTAGCCGACTTCATCCCCAGCTTTTAATTGCTGCGTCGCAATTAATTTTGAGATCAATTGCATGACTGGCTTGAGTCCAACATCAGCCCCTGATTTATCGGCAAATGGTGAAGCGCCAAACAGCATCAGACCGGGCCTTATCCAGTCATAATGAGATTCCGGCAGACTGATAATCGCTGCTGAATTAGCCATACATACTGGCAAACCAGTTGTTTTAGCTAGGTTTTTCATAACCGTTAACTGTTGGTTATTACGTGCATCATTTAATAAATCTGAGTTGGCAAAATGACTCATCAAACCAAGCTTGCTCACCAGGTCTGAACGTTTTTCAAGTGCATCAATAATTTGTAGTACATCATGCTGGGGTAAACCAAGACGGTGCATACCAGTTTCCAGCATCAGCCATAAAAATGGTAATGGCTGATGTATTTCTGCTTTGATTAATAAAGCGAGATGCTGTTGCTGATGCAAAACCGGCGTCAACTCAAATTCAGCAGCTAACTGCCATTCTTCTACACTGCTTACACCTTCAAAAATGGTAATCGGCTGGACAAATCCATGTTTACGTAACGTTAATGCTTCGCTAAGTCGGGCCACTGCAAACGCATCACTTTGCATGAGCGCCTGAGCAACCTGGATGACGCCGTGCCCATAAGCATCAGCTTTAATGACCGACATCACTTTACTGTTTGGGGCGAAAAGGCGAACTTTTTGCAGATTATGTTTCAGTGCTGCCAGATCGATTCGGGCAAACGGATAGCGGCTCACGATTCATTTTCACCGTAATCTTGGTAGTACGCAGGGGCAAAGTTTTCAAACCGGGTATATTTGCCCTGGAAGGTTAACGCCACGGTACCGATAGGACCATTACGTTGTTTACTGATGATGATTTCGGCTTTGCCTTTTTCAGCAGAATCTTCGTTATAAACTTCATCACGATAGATAAACACAATGATATCGGCGTCCTGCTCAATCGCACCTGACTCACGCAGATCCGACATAACCGGCCGTTTATTCGGTCTCTGCTCAAGTGAACGGTTTAACTGAGATAACGCAATCACCGGCACATTGAGCTCTTTGGCCAGTGCTTTTAATGAACGGGAAATTTCTGAAATTTCGTTGGTACGATTTTCTGCCTGACG
>DELT01000075.1 GCA_002354555.1 Methylophaga sp. UBA2689 | reverse complement strand
CTGGGACTATTTTTGCGCCCGCCTGTGTTGTATGAAATACATCCCTGTATTTCACCGCTGCGCGGCCAGTTAAGATGTTCAAATGAGTTCCAGACTCATTTGTCAATCACTTAATTTAGGCAGACACCACTGCTTGCTTTACGCCTTGTCGAACACAAAAATAGTCGCCAGCAGTGGTGGATATGAAAGATCAACAAGCCCTAGCTAAAATGGACGTAAACTTAGTTGTTTAGATGATAGTTCTGCTGAATTGATAGAGTTTTTTCCACAAAGACGGTTGTGAGTGAAAAAATTTACTTGGTTTTGTTACGAGGCGTTTTAAAACCATTACAACTTTAGAGAATAAAAAATGTGCAAAAAAAAAGGGTAAACCCGAAGGTTTACCCAAAGCTCAGCACGCAGCGAGAGAGAACGAACATGCACTGAAGAAAACTACAATTATGTTATTGCATGAACGATGCCAAGATTTTAATTTGAATAAAAACAGTTACTTATAAAATTACCAAAAAAGCATAGTCCATTTTTCGCACCACAAAACAGCAGCTTTGCACCTCAGCAGCGCATCGACAGGCTTGTTGCTCTTATCTAACCATTTCGTTGGACAAAAATAACCTCTAACAGTGGTGACTCTATAAGAACAACTGAGCCAAGTGCTCAACAAAGGAATTTTTCCTAACTAATCGTGGGTCAATACCAATAAGTTTGAGTAACAAAGCGAGTTTGTCCGAATGAATCGAATCAGTGTTTATCTCTTTTTAATAGTTTCATCGCCAGTAATTGCTGCCGATATGCAAAATTCTCAAAGTCTGATCAAAGATTGTTATCAGGAATGGCAAAGTCGTGGATGGACTTTAGGTGAAGATCGAAGACCAGCTGACAGTTTGGCCGGCTTCCGTGACGGAATTATGCGAATTTGTGAAGTCCGAACAGAACTATTTCTGCAGGATGAAGATGTTTCTCCTTATATTCAGGGACGTCTTCGAGATCTGGCACCTTACGTTTTCACCGCCACTAAAGAAGACATTAAACAACGTATTCTGCAGGTGAAGGATCAAACTGGCTATCCAATGGGATCAGACCGTTTATCCGAATAACAAAACTGAACCTCAATATTTTCTTACCGAGCGGCATTGCAAGTTAAATCTGCTAGGGCTTGTTGATCTTTCATCTCCGCCTTGTAGGACGAAAAAATAGCCACCAGCAGTGGTGGATATGAAAGATCAACAAGCCCTAGAGCATAGACTATAATTCTATATTTAAGCCAAAATACTCCCCACTTAGCTGTGAAAGTGTTGGTATGGTTACTCATAATTTTTAACGCAAGAATACTAAACGATGAGCCGATCTCTTTTTTCAAACGTTTCATTACTTTTCATTGGGTTATGCCTACTGTTTATCCTGTCAGCCTGTTCGGAAAAAACGGAAACTGAATCTTCCGCCATGTTCAGAGCTGATATACAGCGCACAGGTGATTTCCAAACGACAGGCCCACAGACAAAACCAGAAATTCTCTGGCGTTATCATGCAGAAGTAGGTGCCTCATCCTCGCCAGTCAGCAGCGGCAATCTGATCTTTTCCGGTCGTTTTGATGGCTTAATGCTGGCGTTGAATAATCAGACAGGCGAAGAAAAATGGCGATTTGTCACTCAGGCGGGGATTTTTTCAACACCGGCTGTTGCTGAAGAACAAATCATCTTCGGCAGTGATGATAAGAATATCTATGCCCTCAATAAATATAACGGCAGTTTTCTATGGGCTTTCGAAACACAGGATAAGGTGTTTGCTTCTCCTTTAATTACCGACAACCTGGTGCTTGTTGGCAGTCTGGATCATTTTTTTTATGCCATCGACAGGCATAGTGGTGAACTGAAATGGCGCATCAAAACCGGCGGTCATGTTGATTCGTCAGCAGCAAAAGAGGGCGATACGCTGTATTTCGGTAGTGATGATGGTTTGTTATATGCCGTATCGATGGAGGGGGAGGTGTTATGGACTCTGGATACAGGTGCTGCTATTGATGCTTCTCCAGTGATCGCTAGTGACGACAACATGCTCTATGTCGGTAACGATGCCGGGGTGTTGTTTGCTGTCGATCTTGAAACAGGTCAGCCGATATGGAACTTTGAATCGGGTTCAAGACTATTTGCCTCAGCTGCTTTGAAAGAGCAGCAAATCATTTTCGCTGCCACCGATGGCAGGGTTTTCGCCTTAAATAAAGAGAGTGGTGAACCATTCTGGCAATTTGATACTCAGGCAACGGTTTTTTCTTCGCCAGCGATTGCTGGCGAGCAGCTCTATATTGGTGCAATGGATGGATATCTTTATGCGCTTGATATAAATAACGGTGAGCAAAAATGGCGTCTCGATTCAGGATGGGCCATCTTTGCATCACCGTTTGTAGATAATGGAATACTTTATATAAGCAGTGATGATGGTGATTTATTAGCCTTACGATGATTTATTCAAATGCTCATGTTCGTAATAATAGTTTGTCGCTTCAACAAAACCTTCTACGCTGCCACAATCAAAGCGCTGACCTTTGAATTTTACGGCTAAAACCAGACGATCCTGTGCCAGCAAGCGCAGGGCATCGGTTATTTGAACCTCACCATTGGTGCCGGGTTTGGTTTTACGCAGATATTCAAAAATTTCCGGTGTCAGAATATAGCGTCCGATAATTGCCAGATTGCTTGGGGCTTCTTCAGGTTTGGGTTTTTCAACCATGTCTTTAATTTGATAGATACCCGGAGCGATTTCATCACCGGAAATGACACCATAGCTATGGGTTTCATCAGCAGGGACTTCCTCAAT
>DELT01000049.1 GCA_002354555.1 Methylophaga sp. UBA2689 | reverse complement strand
GTACCCAGATTCACATGGCGTTTGCCCTGTTTCTTCAACACGGCACGCAGCTTCATTGACACGTCACCAAAGTCAATATTGACCGGACACGGATTCAGACAGCGGTGACAAACCGTGCAGTGATCAGCGACATCATTCATTTCCTCAAAATGACGTACTGAAATGCCGCGGCGTGTTTGTTCCTCATAGAGAAACGCTTCCATAATCAAACCGGTACCCAGAATTTTATCGCGTGGTGAATAATACAAATTGGCACGCGGTACATGGGTGGTACATTCTGGTTTACATTTACCGCAACGCAGACAGTCCTTGATATCGTTGTTAATCTCACCCAAATCACTGGCTTCAAGGATTAATGCTTCCTGCTGCAATAACCTCAACGATGGCGTGTAAGCGTTTTCCAAGCCTGAGCCAGCCAGCAATTTACCGGCATTAAAACGACCCAACGGATCCACTTTCTGTTTATAACCGGCAAATGCATCAATGGTCGCTTTATCCAGATATTGCATCTTGGTCAAACCAATTCCATGCTCACCTGAGATTACCCCACCCAGGTCACCCGCCAGCTTCATCACTCCATCAACAATCAATTCTGCTTCATGCATCATTTGATAGTCGTTTGAATTCACCGGAATATTGGTATGCACATTACCGTCACCGGCATGCATATGGGTGGCAACAAACAGTCGGCTTGAACGTAATTCTTTATGAATATCATCCAGCTTGTTACGCAACACTTCGAGAGATTGGCCCTGAAACAGTTCTTTCAGTGGTTTTTCCACCTCTTTACGGTAAGAGATACGTAAATCCCGGCGTTGCAATACATTAAATAAGGTATCGGTATCAGCCAGCAACTTAAGGACTTCATCGGATAACAACTCTTTGTGATTCAATGCGACAGAATCAAGGTTATCCAGGACTTCCTGCCAGCGGGTCTGTACCACACGTAAATGACTGCAGGCAGTATCAACTTTCGATTGCAGAATGGCATCATTCTCAGCGCTGTCATCAAGTTTTTTAATAGTTTGTTTCAGTTCTTTAGGCTGACTGCTCAAAAACTGCAGCACCGCCTCCACTATTCGCAACTTATTTTTAGTGGAATGAATGATGTTGATTCGCTCAATACCGTCGTTATATTCAGACAGCCGCTCAAGCGGAATGACCACGTCTTCATTAATTTTGAAGGCGTTGGTATGTTTGGCAATGGCTGCAGTACGCGCACGATCAGCCCAGAAACGGGCCCGTGCCTCAGGACTTACCGCAACAAAGCCTTCTCCCTCACGTGCATTCGATAGACGCACAACCTCAGAACTGGCTTCGGCTACTGCATTTTCATCATCGCCGACAATATCGATCAGTAATACCATTTTCGGTAACTCTGAACGTGGTGCCTTAGTGCTGTAATCAACTGCTTTGACGTAACGTTCGTCCAGATGCTCCATACCTGCGAGCAGCACTTTTTTGTTGTTATCGAGGAAGTTTTTGGTTTCCACAATCGCCGGCACGGCTTTGGTCAAATCGTTACCAAAGAATTCGAGACATACTGTACGAATAAACTGTGGCATACGGTGAAGGACAAACACCGCCGAAGTAATCAAGCCGTCGCAACCTTCTTTCTGAATGCCAGGTAAGCCACCCAAAAACTTGTTGGTTACATCTTTACCCAAGCCCAACTTGCGTAACTGCTGTGCAGGTATGGCAATCTCTTCAGGCGCTTCCAACAATGTTTTGCCATCTGGTTTATAACGGCTGATTCTGAAAGTCGCCATCTCAATATCATGGATTTTGCCCATATTGTGGTTTAGCCGTTCCACTTCCATCCAGGTCGCATCGGGAGTCACCATTCTCCAGGAAACCAGATTATCCAGTGCAGTTCCCCACATAACGGCTTTTTTACCGCCGGCATTCATCGCCACATTACCGCCGATAGTTGAGGCATCCTGAGACGTTGGATCCACAGCAAACACCAAACCATTTTTACCGGCAAGATCAGACAATCGACGGGTCACAACACCGGCTTCGGCGCGCACAGTAGCAACTTCATCATCACGTCCGGGAAGCTTGCGATAAACGACAGTCCCTAAGCCTTCCAGTTTTTCGGTATTAATAACGACGCTATCAGCAGTCAAAGGAATCGCACCACCGGTGTAGCCGGTACCGCCACCACGTGGAATGACGGTTAAACCCAACTCAATACTGGCAGCAATAATAGCGGCCATTTCTTCTTCGGTGTCAGGTTTGATAACGGCCAGTGGATATTCAACACGCCAGTCAGTGGCATCTGTCACATGTGACACACGAGATAATCCATCAAAGCAGATATTGTGTTTTTTGGTCACGCGGCTAAGACGGCGCATAACCACTTTGCGACGATCCGCCGTTGCCAGCAGTTCACGCTCAAATTTTTCTACTGCCTTGCGAGCTGCTTGCTCAAGCTGAAGTGCCAGTTGGTTATCATTTTCTGTAGCACGTTCACGTATTTGATCCAGACGATGATGCAAAGCATGGCGCAGCGAATCCCAGCGTTTGCGATTTTCAATCAAATCATCCTGTATATAAGGATTACGGGTGATAACCCACATGTCACCCAAAACTTCAAACAGCATTTTTGCACTGCGTCCAGTTTTGCGTTGTTCACGTAACTGTTGCAGAATTTCCCACATCGGTTCGCCCAGATAGCGGATGACAATTTCACGATCTGAGAAAGAAGTGTAGTTGTATGGAATTTCTCTTATACGAGTTGACATAATGGGTCAGCTAATCCTGATTGAGAAGTGATATTCAATCGAGAATTTTAACACGAAGCCAGCTATTATAAGACCCATTAATAATGAGCCTTTTGCCAGCGATGGCTATGTCATGAGAAAAATATGGAAATTATACAAATTATTGCACTTGCCCTACTCCAAGGCCTGACCGAGTTTTTACCCATTTCGAGCTCTGCTCATCTGATTCTGTTACCCATTATTGCCGGCTGGGAAGATCAGGGGCTTGCATTTGATGTCGCAGTACATGTGGGCACACTGACAGCGGTTATTTTTTATTTTCGAACAACCATCAGACAACTTGTCTTTGACTGGTTTCGCTCTCTGCAACAAAAACAAACTGTAGGTGAAAGTAAATTAGCCTGGGCCGTCATTATCGGTACCATTCCGGTTGGACTGGCCGGATTATTTTTGGATGATTTCATCGAGTTATTCTTACGTAGTCCGCTGGTTATTGCCGCAACAACAATTTTATTCGGACTGTTACTAGGTTGGGCAGACTGGAAAGGCAAGCGAAACCGCCAAGAAGATCAAATGAACTGGAAAGACATTTTTATTATTGGCTTCTCCCAGGCCTTGGCGCTAATACCGGGCACATCCCGCTCAGGCATCACCATGACCGCAGCATTGATGCTGGGATTAACGCGTGAAGCTGCTGCCCGCTTCTCATTTTTATTATCTATTCCGGTTATTTTTTTGGCAGGGGGCCTGGAAACAGTTAAACTGATCAAAGCTGATCAAGCAACGGACTGGTTTGCCCTAACTGCTGGCGCGGTTTTCTCGGCCATCAGTGCTTACATCTGTATCTTTTTGTTTCTTAAACTACTCGAACGGATAGGCATGTGGCCTTTTGTCATTTACCGCTTAGTACTGGGTGGCTTTTTGCTATTTATATTTAGTTAATTGCAGTTGACAGACTTTGCTTGAATCCGTAACATTCTCCCTCTTTATTTGACCGCATGCGTATATTTTCAGGAGCACCCCGCGGAATGAAAACCTTAAGTGCAAAACCAGCAGAAGTTCGTCGCGACTGGTTCGTAATTGATGCCGATGGCAAAACTCTGGGCCGTATGGCAACAGAAATCGCTCGCCGTCTGCGCGGCAAACACAAAGCTATTTATACACCTCACGTTGATACCGGCGATTACATTGTTGTTGTAAACGCTGAAAAACTGCGTGTTTCCGGCAACAAGATGAAAGATAAAATCTATTATCACCACACAGGTCACATTGGTGGTATCAAATCTATCTCGCTGGAAAAACAACTGGATAAAGCACCTGAGCGTGTCATCCAGACAGCAGTGAAAGGCATGTTGCCTAAAAATCCTCTGGGCCGTGCTATGTTCAGCAAACTGAAAGTGTATGCTGGTACTGAACATCCACACGCAGCTCAACAACCTAAAATGCTGGAAATTTAATCGGATAACGTCATGGCAGATTCTTACTACGCAACAGGCCGCCGCAAAAGCTCAACCGCTCGTGTATTCATGAAGCCAGGCAGCGGCAACATTACCATCAACACCCGCACTCTTGAAGATTACTTCGGTCGCGAAACATCTCGCATGGTGGTACGCCAACCACTCGAACTGGTTGAAATGACCGACAAAGTCGACCTTAACATCACCGTTCGTGGTGGTGGTAACAACGGTCAAGCTGGTGCGATTCGTCACGGTATCAGCCGCGCATTAGTCGAATATAACAGCGAACTGAAAACTGATTTACGTAGCGCCGGCTTCATCACTCGTGATGCTCGTGCCGTTGAACGTAAGAAAATCGGTTTGCATAAAGCTCGTAAGAAACCACAATTCTCTAAACGTTAATTCAACGTTTACGGGACAAAAAAACCACCTTCGGGTGGTTTTTTTTTGCATTTAACTTCTCAAAATGCATGAATCATGTTATCTAATAAACTGATTTTGATGAGTTAAAAGGGCAATAATTTATGATAAGAAAAAGCATTATCGGAATCATCGGATTACTAGGCTGTGTGAGCGTTCAGGCGGAATCTCCAGCAATCGCACTTTCTGCAGGAAGTTTTGAAGTTTTCGAAAGCAAAAATTCATTGGAACTGGGTATTGAGTATCGTTTTGCTGCACAGGAAACGTTCTTTAATGTCATTCCAGCACTTGGTATCAGCGCCAACTCGGATGGAGGCTATTGGGCCCATGCAGGCGGCAGGTATGATATTAGTTTGGGTGAGAAATGGATTCTGACGCCACAACTCGCAGTGGTCAGTTATGAAGATGGTGCTGGACAGGATTTGGGAAGCGGTTTCTTATTTCGCACAGGAATCGAGCTCGGTTACCGTATTGGTCAATCCTCCCGCTTGGCATTAACGCTTTATCATATGTCTAATGCGGATTTGGCAAAAAATAACCCTGGTTCAGAATCATTGATGCTGAGCTACAGTTTTTCACCGTTTAACCGCTAATAGGCTTTGAAGATCAACGGACCCTAGGCTTTTTGTAAAATAAGCCCTTGCCCTCAGGCTGGGTTTTAAATCGTCGATGTACCCATAAGTACTGCGTCGGCGATTTTTTTATTTCGGCCTCTACCCAGTCATTTACTCTTTGCGCATCAGCCAGTTCATCGCCTATAGGATAGTTTTCCCAGGCCGGTCCAATATCAATCGAATAATTTCCATTGGGTAAGCGTCTTGGTACATAAGGCACAACGGCTGCACCACTCATTTTGGCAAGTCTGGCTGTTGCTGGAATAGTGGCAGCATTTATACCAAAAAATTTGGCAAAAACACTGGTTCTTCGACCAAAATCCTGATCAGGTGCATACCATACGACCTTATTCTTTTTTAATGCCCTCAGCATGCCGCGCATATCTGCTTGTAAAATCGTCCCTTCGCTGTGACGTTGTCGCTGATGTAGCATCACCGCATTAAATAACGGACTTTTAAGTTCACGAAACATCACATAGCACGGCTGTTTCAACATGATCAGCCGTCCGCCCAATTCCATGCTGGTAAAGTGGCCGGTCAGTAACAGCACTCCCTTACCTTTAGCCAGAGCATTGTGAATATGTTCTAGACCATGATATTCCACCCGTTTTTCCAGGCTTTTATCACTGGCCCACCAACTTATAGCGGTCTCAATCGGCATCATGCCCATCGTCAACATATTTTCACTGAGCAGTTCTTTGCGTTCTTGCTGACTCATTTCAGGAAAGCATAATTCAAGATTTCGCCTGGCAACGCGCTCGCGATCTTTCATAAACAATCGCATTAAGCGGCCCAGACTATGACCCGCGAACAATTGCCAGGATTTTGGCAAATAGATTGAGATACGCATAAGAACCAGGCCAAGCCAATTTGGCCAAAAGCGCGGATGAAGGAATTTTTTACTGAGAATTTTCATCTGTTCGATAACAATACAAAACAGCGTCTATGCTATCATCCCAACTCAATTTAAGCTTAAAAAACTGCCTGCTGTGAGTCCAATTTGAAAGTTTTGTATTCAACCCTATTCTATCTTGCTCTGCCGTTCATATTGATTAGATTGATCTGGCGTGGATTTAAGGCACCTGCTTATTTTAAACGCTGGCATGAGCGGTTTGGACATATTCCTTCGCGAGCATCCAAGCAAAATCTAATCTGGGTTCATGCGGTATCTGTAGGGGAAGTCGAGGCTTGCCGTCCCCTTATTAAAGGATTACAGGATCGTTACCCTGAACATCAGATTCTTATAACGACAATGACTCCAACCGGTAGTGCCAGGGTAGAAAGCCTGTTTGCAGAAAATGTACTACATGTATATCTACCCTATGATTTACCGTTTGCTATCAGAGGTTTTCTTGATGCAATGCAGCCTCAGTTTGGCATTATTATGGAAACTGAACTCTGGCCTAACCTGATTCTAATTTGTGCTGAACGTTCAATTCCCATCGCAGTCGCCAACGCTAGGCTATCTGCCCGCAGTGCCAGGGGATATTTGAAAGTCGCCAAGTTAACACGGCAGATGTTACAAAACATTCCGCTCATTGCCGCCCAATCTCACAGTGACCGCGATCGTTTTGTTCAACTGGGTGCACATAAAGACAAAGTGCATGCCGTGGGCAATCTGAAATATGAAATCAGTTTACCGGCCAGTATTATTGAGCGTGCAGAGTCGATTAGAGCGTTATGGGGAAATCGCCCCGTATTTATTGCCGCCAGCACCCATGAAGGTGAAGAAGAACAGATACTGGATGCAGCCCGCAAAATCCGTGGTCAGTTTCGTGATTTATTGTTAATCATCGTTCCACGCCATCCTGAACGCTTTGATCGGGTGACGGCGCTGTGTCGTCGTTCAGGGTTAAATACACTGCGCAGAAGTGATGGCAAGCCATGTAGTAGTCAGGTTCAGGCGCTGGTTGTTGATAGCATGGGCGAATTATCCGTTTTTTATGGTACAGCCGATGTTGCATTTGTTGGGGGTAGCCTGATTAATCATGGCGGTCACAATATATTAGAACCTGCTGCTCTTTCCCGTCCCGTTATCACAGGCCCACATTATTTTAACTTTCTTGAAATAACCAGGCAGTTTCTAGAGCATCATGCGGCGATTGAGGTCAAAAATACTGATCAATTAGCTGATTCAGTTATCGAGTTATTAAAAGATCCACAACGACGCACTGAAATGGGAGATGCGGGTAAACACCTGATTGAACAAAGTAAAGGTGCCAGCCAGCGATTACTCAACCTCATTGATGTTCATATCAGTCATGTTCAACGATGAGTATTGGATGCGTCAGGCATTATTACTGGCGCATCAGGCAGAACAACATGGCGAGGTACCGGTCGGTGCGATTATAGTCCTGCAGGATGAACTCATTGGTTCCGGATGGAATCAACCTATCAGTCAACAGGATCCCACGGCTCACGCCGAGATTGTGGCATTACGTGCAGCCTGTACCAACCAACAAAACTACAGACTCCCCGGCTCCACAATGTATATCACGCTGGAGCCTTGCATCATGTGTGCAGGCGCGATTGTTCACGCCAGAATTGAGCGAGTAGTTTTCGCTGCTACTGAACCGAAAACCGGTGCGGCGGGCAGTTGTATGGATATCTTTAATACCAGTCAGCTAAACCATCGAGTTCAATATGAACATGGTGTGTTAGCTGAGGAAAGCAGCAAGCTGCTAAGGGATTTCTTTCGCGCAAAGCGGTAGACATCACACTTTTCTATTCTTCATTTGTAAGTTTTGGGAAATTTGAT
>DELT01000097.1 GCA_002354555.1 Methylophaga sp. UBA2689 | reverse complement strand
AAATAGTCGCCAGCAGTGGTGGAGATGAAAGGTCAACAAGCCCTAGGCCAACATCAATCGCTCACGGCGTAATAGTCTTTGTTTACTTTCAACTCCCCAACGATAACCGGAAATTGCACCATCTTTGCGAATCACTCGATGACACGGGATGATAACCGCAATATTATTGGCTCCACAGGCACTGGCAATGGCTCTTACAGCACCCGGATTATGCAGTTTTTCAGCAATATCGCTGTAGCACACCGTTGAACCCACAGGAATTTCCCGTAACGCTTGCCAGACTTGTTGTTGAAAAGGTGTGCCTCGCAGATCCAGATTAAAATCCGTGTTTTTTTGTGGGTTATGAATACTTTCAATCACTTTTGAAAGCGTATTTTTTATACCATTGCCCCCGTCCAAACATTTTGCCGCTGGAAATTGTTTTTGCAGGCTGACCATTAGTTCTTTAGCAGATTTGCCCAGGTAAACGGCACAAATACCATTGGCAGATTCACCAACAAGCACATTTCCCACTGGACTGATACCAATAGCAAAATGAATTTGCTCAAATGCTGGCGCCATGACACGTAGCTCACTTGCCATTATTGATTGTCCTCTGTTCACGTAGCGTTCACCTTAACGTTGTTAGATTACATTTCTAAATATTAATTCCTTCATTAGTTTAACAAAGGAATTTGCCGATGCAGATACGCTGGAATTCCATTAAGCTATACTGCATATAGGAATTTTTCCTGGACAATAATTATGAAACTTAAATTAATACTGCTTTTACTCTGTTCTCCACTGCTGGCAAATGCTGGTGCGGTTTCTCAGCTGGGGACAGGTGATCCATTAAAACTGGTTTATCAGGAAATGCTTTATCAATATCAGGTTGGTCTGCAACTACACGAACAATACGACTTCAAGCAACCAATTGATGTGATGCAATGCAAAAATCAGCATGGATATATTCAAACCCGTGCCAGATCCATGGTGGGCACTGCAAAACAAGTAGAAGAAGAAATTCGTAGTGACGTAATTGATGCTGCATGGTTTGCGTTAAATTGCTCACGTTGCGGCAGTGCAGCTGATAGCTGTGATCCAGTGCCGGAAAAACTTGAGTTTATCAAGTTACAACTTGAAGCCAAACAAAAAGCTAGAGCTGAACAGCAGTAATTTACAGGCGTATTTTTCGTTAGTAGCTATCGAATTTTAATATTTCTGCCTCAAGCTGGAAAGTCATTCTAAGTGCCTCCAACAGCGGCTAACTTTTAGTAGCGTTATCGCAGTTTAAATCCAATTCCTGTGCAGAATTAAACTTGTTAATGATTTCTTGCTGCTGAAAACGCGGTTCATTTTTCAAAAAATTAGCCGTCTCAACTCTTTTTCACAATTATTTCAGAGGTATTTATGAGCCAACTGCAGGCGAATGAATTGTTATCTCCAATCAAACTTGGTGATGCTTCACTAAAGAATAGAATGGTTATGGCGCCATTAACCCGCAATAGAGCTGGTGAAGGTTTAGTGCCAACCGAAATGAATGTTACTTATTATCGGCAACGCGCCAGTGCTGGTCTGATTATCAGTGAAGGCGCACAAATTGCTGATGATGCGTTGGGTTATCCGCATACGCCCGGCATCCATAGTGATGACCAAGTGATTGGCTGGCGAAAAGTAACCGATGCCGTGCATCGAGAAGAAGGGATGATCTATATGCAACTCTGGCATTGCGGCCGGGTTTCACACAGCTCAATGCTGCCAAATGGGATGAAACCGCTGGCCCCTTCTGCCATCAAACCAGCAGGTGAAGTCTATACCTATGAAGGCATGAAACCATATGAAACACCCCAGGCTATAGAAACAACTGATATTCCAGGTATAGTTGAACAATATCGTCATGCAGCCTGCTGTGCGGTTGAAGCCGGTTTTGATGGCGTTGAAATTCATGCTGCCAATGGTTACCTGTTGGATCAGTTTCTCCGGGATGGAAGTAATAAACGCGATGATCAATACGGTGGCAGTATCGAAAACCGTGCGCGATTGATTATGGAAGTCACTGAGGCAGTATGTGAAATATGGGATCCCAAAAAAGTGGGGATACGACTCTCCCCACTACAGCCATTTAATGATTTATATGATTCCAACCCCGAGGCGACTTTCAGTTACATGGTGAAGGCACTCAATAAATTTGAACTGGGTTATCTGCATGTCACTGAAATGGGCGCTGAAACTCCCGGTGTAGCAGGCCCTTATTTTGATGTCAGCGCTTTACGTAAATTATGGAATGGTCTTTATATGACCAACAGTAATTATGATTATGCATCTGCTAACAAAGCCCTGAAAGATGACAAAGCTGATCTGATTTCGTTTGGCAAACTGTTTATTGCTAATCCGGATCTTCCTGAACGTTTTGCCAAAAATGCTCCTCTGAATCAACCGGATCCAGAGAGTTTTTATGGCGGTGATGCAAAAGGATATATTGATTATCCTTTTCTTGAACCGATATAAATTTATTTTTACTTCCAGAGTCTGATGCTCTTCTTAACCACCTCTGTTGTGACTGAAAGCACCAGTCAAGCCGCGATTAATACAGTTTTTGAAGCGAAAAACAGTTTCCGTTAGTGATGTCGATGAAAGTTATACAGACCCTAAAAACCGGCTATGCCGGTTTTTTTATGCCTGAATTTTTATTTATAAAAATATGAAAAATATCACTTACAGCTGAATCAGCAGACAATCGACTGAATGGGTATGTAATAATTGAAGTTATAGTTATTCCAACTGTGTTGAAAATGACTTATGCAGGATGACAATATCTCACCATTTCTGCCGTGTTGGAAAAAGTCTCGCCTCCAGCAATGGTGGCTTTAAAGATAAACAGACCCTCGGTTTAATATGGATTTTATCAATACACTTTTTCTACTCGGCGGCCTGCTTATTTCCTTAAGCATTCTCGGCAGTCGTCTTTCATCAAAGTTTGGGCTGCCGTTACTGATTATCTTTTTAGCCTTGGGCATGCTGGCCGGTGAAGAGGGTGTTCTGGGGATTCAGTTTGATGATTACTCCCTGGCTTTTCTGATTGGCCACCTTGCTCTGGCGATGATTCTGCTGGATGGTGGATTACGTACCCGTTTAAAAACCTTCCGCGCTGGCTTCAAACCTGCACTTTCCTTAGCGACATTAGGTGTTTTACTAACCAGTGGCAGTATCGGCTTTCTGGCAATGTGGATATTTGATCTCAACCTGTTTGAAGGGTTATTGATCGGCGCCATTATCGGTTCAACCGATGCGGCAGCGGTATTTTCAATGCTTAGCGGACGAGGAATAAACCTGAATGAACGGGTTGGTGCCACCTTGGAAATTGAATCCGGCACCAATGATCCTATGGCGATTTTCCTGACCATTATGCTGGTCGAGTTAATAACCGGTGAAATGGGTGGTGCATGGGATACGGTTTTATTTTTATTACAGCAATTCGGTTTTGGCCTGATTATCGGCATTGGTGGTGGCTGGCTAATTGCAAAATTACTTAACTGGATGGATTTAGCGCCGGGACTCTATGCCATGTTGGCTCTGGCACTGGGTTTCAGCGTATTTGGCTTAACCGGAGTCATTGGTGGCAGTGGTTTTTTAGCCATTTATCTCTGCGGTTTGATGATCGGCAATCAACCTGGCCGTCATTTAAACTTTATTCTGCCTGTACATGATGGTCTGGCCTGGCTCAGTCAGATTGGTTTATTTCTGATTTTAGGTTTGCTGGTCAACCCAAGCGAACTATTGCAATACGCCCTGCCCTCACTGGTAATCGCATTGGCATTGATTTTTGTCGCCAGACCAATCGCAGTGTTCCTGTCAATCAAACCTTTCTTTCGCTTTCGCTGGCGTGAATTAGGATTTATTTCGTGGGTGGGCTTACGTGGAGCGGTGCCCATCGTGTTAGCTATCTTCCCAGTGATTGGTGGAGTGGAAAATGCCTCGCTGTATTTCAATGTTGCTTTTGCTGTTGTATTACTCTCGCTGCTGATTCAAGGCAGCACACTGTCTTTAATGGCTCGCTGGATGCGGGTAGAGGTTCCGATAGGTATCAAACCAAATCATCAGGGAGCTTTGGGCATTTTGCCGGTAAATGATTATGAAATGTTTGTTTACCGGATTGAGAACGAACAGCTTGATGGTCAGCAGATCCGCTTACTGCGCTTCCCATCTGGCACATTGATATCGGCATTATTCCGGAATAACGTGATGCTGCACCCCAAAGGCAGTACTGAACTGAAGTTGAATGACACCATTTGTGTGATAAGTCGCAATGAAGATTTGGATGCACTGAATCAAATCTTTAGTGGTCATTCAAAACTGAAAAATCGTGAAGCTTTTTTTGGATCATTTACACTGCGAGGTGATGCCTTGTTATCTGATGTCGCAAAAGCCTATGGACTGGTTATCAGTTCCGCTGAACATGGTATGACATTAAGCGACTTTATTTCCCGTCGGGTCGGTGGGCATCCGGTAGTAGGTGATGACGTGGACTGGCATGGTATTCATTGGGTGGTCAATGAAGTAGATGGCGATAAAATCATTAAAGTGGGTCTCAGGCTTTACTGATCATAATCCCGCATAAATTTCCAGTACGCCATTGATGACAAATTGCACAGCAATGACCGAAAGTATAATGCCAAAAATTCGGGTAATTATCTCTTTGCCGGTTTCTCCCAGATAACGCACAAGAAAATGTGAATAAACCATTGCCAGATAACACGAACCAGTGGTCAGCATAATCGCTGCAAACACCAGAATTAAATGCCAGGCTGTTGGTGCCTCACTGGTCAAAATCATCACCGTGGCAATGGCACCCGGTCCGCTCATAAATGGAATAGCTAACGGAATTACCGAGATATCTTTGGCAATTTTTCCTTCTATTGCCGGATCGGATGCACTGCTGGTCTCGCCTTCATCCAGCCCTTTATGAATCATGCTCATGGCAATACCAAATAAAATCAGGCCGCCGGCAATACGAAACGCCTCAATGGTAATACCAAATATCTTAAAAATAAGACCACCCAGTAAGGCAAATACAAAAAATACGCCGGTAGCAATCAGGCTGGATCGTTTGGCAACTGCCTTACGGGTGGTTTCTGAAGTACGAGGCAACAGCGATACAAACATAAATGCCGTTGTTAATGGATTCACAATCACAAACAAAGCTGCAATCGCGATGATCCAATAATCAAATAAACCAATTGCATTCATAATGTATTCACTTAAAGAAAACGCTATGTTCGCATAAATGCGTTTTCTGTATTGTCTTGTTGCTCAATTAATGTAGACAGACTTTCAATCCGTTTTTTTAATCGTCCTGAAGATCATTTATCAGCATTTTCATCTCATCAATTTCCCGGCGTTGTGCTTCAATAATTTCATCGGCCAGTTGACGTACTCGTGGATCACTAATCTGTGCTCTTTCGCTGGTCAAAATTGCGAT
>DELT01000104.1:23828-26707 GCA_002354555.1 Methylophaga sp. UBA2689 | reverse complement strand
AAACCACTGTTTAAACACTCACCACAACCTATCTTTCGAAAATCTGCTTGTTCTTTCATTATTCACCAATCCCGGTTCCGCAGAATGTAACCTAAATCACTGCTCGCAACTCAAACCGGTTCACATTATTTGCAAAAATTTTACAAAGTAACTTTAACAATTTTTATCACGATGGCAAAAATGAAGGAAGGCTTCAATAACATAAAGCAAACTGCATTCATTTAACGGAAAAATTTAACCGGAGATCAATGCTTCAAAACAGGGATTATAAGAGATTGTTCCAGAGCAATGGATCATAAAACAGGCCGCAGGCACGGCCTGATTTATTTTGAATTTTACTTCAGCAAATCACTGATATCTTTGGCATCCCAATGCGGGAAATGTTTACGGATTAAAGCATTCAATTCAACCTCGAATGCAGTGATATCAGTTGTAGCAGTAGTCTCATTGGTAATGCCGCTAATGGCTTCAGTAATCATGCCAGCACCAATCGTGACATTGGTCAGACGGTCAATAACGATAAATGCCCCGGTGGTGCGATTGCGTTTATACGCATCAAACACAACAGGTTTATTTAATGAAAATTCACATAAACCGATTTCATTGAGTTTCAGTTCGGTCACAACATTATGCGCCAGCGTATTTACATCGATCTGATGATCAATTTGTGTCATGACGCCTGTACTGTCGGAAACGCCGACCTTGATGTTAAATTGTTTATTTGCCACCAGCGGTTGTTCTGTCATCCATACGACCATGGCTTTAAAACGACTGGATACATGTGGTTGATGATCACGATGCACGATCATATCGCCACGACTGACATCCACTTCATCCTGCAAGGTAACGGTAATTGATTCACCAGGTACCGCATGCTCCAGTTCACCATCGTAAGTGACCAACGCTTTCACTTTGCTTTCTCTGCCCGATGGCAATACTGTGATTTCATCTCCCGGCTTTAGGATTCCTGCTGATAAAGTGCCACAGTAGCCACGGAAATTCAGATTCGGCCGATTGACATATTGCACTGGAAAACGTGCGTCTTCGGTATTGGCATCTTTTCCAATTTCGATATTTTCCAGCAGCTCCATCATCGTGCTGCCCTGATACCACGGCATGTTTTCACTTCTGTTCACCACATTATCGCCATTCAAGGCAGACATCGGGACAAAATGAATATCTTCAATTTCCAGTTCACGGGCAAATTCGCTATAGGCTTTGCGAATATCGTTAAACACCTGTTCGCCGAAATCCATCAAATCCATTTTATTAATGGCAACAATAATGTGCTTAATGCCCAGTAAGGAAGCAATGAAGCTATGGCGGCGGGTTTGTGTCTGCATACCATAACGGGCATCTATCAGAATAACCGCCAACTGGCAGGTTGACGCACCGGTGGCCATATTACGGGTATATTGTTCATGTCCTGGTGTATCGGCAATGATAAATTTACGTTTGGTCGTAGAGAAATAACGATACGCTACGTCAATGGTAATGCCCTGCTCACGTTCCGCCTGCAAACCATCAACCAGCAGAGCCAGATCAACCTGATTCCCAGTTGTTCCGGATTTCACACTATCGCGCGTCACTGCTTCCAGCTGGTCTTCATAAATCATTTTGGAATCGTGTAACAATCGCCCTATCAGCGTACTTTTACCGTCATCCACATTACCGCAGGTCAGAAAACGCAGCAGTTCCTTGTTTTCGTGTTGTTTGAGATAGGCTTCGATATCGGTCGCAATCAGCGCATCAGTTTCATATGTCATGTTGAGTGCCTGGTTTAATTATCTTTACGGGTCAAGATGCCAATCAATTTGAGCATCGTCGTATTCAATTCTTTTTATTGGTTAGAAAGGAATTCACTAATCCTTTCACCAACAAAATCAGAAATAACCTTCCTGTTTCTTTTTCTCCATCGAGCCGGCTTCATCGTGATCAATCGCACGCCCCTGCCGCTCAGAGGTGGTCGTTAGCAGCATTTCCTGGATGATTTCAGGCAAGGTGTCGGCATCGGATTTCACCGCACCGGTCAGTGGATAACAGCCCAGTGTGCGGAAACGGACTTTTTCCATCCGAATTTTTTCACCTTCCGGGATACGCATACGATCGTCGTCGACCATAATGGTCAGGCCATTGTAATTGACCACCGGACGCTCGGCGGCGTAATACAGCGGTACGATCGGAATCTGTTCGAGATAGATGTATTGCCAGATATCCAGCTCTGTCCAGTTCGACAGAGGGAAAACACGAATGCTCTCACCTTTGTTGACTCTGCTGTTATAGATATTCCAGAGTTCAGGACGCTGTGCTTTAGGATCCCAACGATGATTTTTATCGCGAAACGAATATACCCGCTCTTTGGCACGAGACTTCTCTTCATCACGACGCGCACCACCAAAAGCGGCATCAAAGCCGTGTTTACTCAATGCCTGTTTCAGTGCATCCGTTTTCATGATATCTGTATAGCGAGGATGGTCGAATGGGTTGATACCCGCTTCTTTACCTTCCTGGTTGGTATGCACTATAAGGTCCAATCCCAGATCTTTTGCTCGCTGATCACGGAATCTGACCATTTCCTGAAACTTCCAGGTGGTATCAATATGCATCAACGGAAAGGGCGGCTTGCCCGGATAAAATGCTTTCATGGCCAGATGCAGCATGACCGCAGAATCCTTACCAATCGAATATAGCATGACCGGATTTTCAAACTCAGCGGCCACTTCACGCATAATATGAATACTTTCGGCTTCGAGTTGTTTTAAGTGTGTCAGTTGTTTTTCAGTCATAATTTTTCTCTGTTACTTAGCCTTTACGTGTAAGCCACATTCCTTGGTTTCAGGATTTTCCCACCACCAACGACCAGCCCGGATATCTTCGCC
>DELT01000104.1:0-23662 GCA_002354555.1 Methylophaga sp. UBA2689 | reverse complement strand
CGCAGGTCGACACTGTCATAAAACGCGTTTGGTCCGTTATGTGTGACAAACTGTTCAATACTCAGGGTATCGGGATAATAAACCTCAACTTCAAGCTGATAGTGCTTTTTAGCCTGCTGCATTAAATCATAAGTTTCTTTGGGCAGTCGACCGGTATCCAAAGTGAAGATACCGATTTGCGGTGCAAATTTGGCAATCAAATCCATTAAAACCATATCTTCAGCGCCATAACTGGTCGCCAAGACTGCAGGACTATAATCAGCTGCGATCTGTTCCAGCAACTGCTTTACAGCATCAATTTTCAGTTGAAGCTTTTCATTAATTTCTGTCATTTTGAATTACTTTTTCATTCGTTTAGTTTGTTAAAGCAAACATTTGATCCCAACCAATAACAAAATGATTGCCAGCAACGGCCGTAAAATCTTATCTGAGATTCTTACTCCCAGATGTGAGCCAATATAAATGCCTGGTAACGATCCCATCAGCAAGTAAGATAATAACGACCAATCCACCGTACCCACTGCAGAATGTCCTAATCCTGCCACTGCCGTTAAAGGAACCGCATGTGCGATATCGGTTGCCACAATTTCAACACCACGCATCCGTGGATAAAGAAACAATAAAACTACCGCTCCCAAAGCGCCCGCACCTACCGATGATAATGTCACCATCACTCCTAACAAAGCGCCGATAATGACGGTTGCCGGTGCCTTCAAGGCTTCATCCTGTCGTAAACGATACAGATAATTCACTAAAGGATGCCCCTGACGTGCTTTCATGATCCCAGCCAGCCAGTTTTTCAGCAGTAATGCACTGGACGTTAAAATTAAAGCGATGCCCAGAGCAACCGTTATCAGATCATTGTGCTTACCTTCATGAACACCGGTTGTACTCAGAAACCATAGTGTCAGCAATGTGGCCGGTAGACTCCCTGCGGCAAGCCGCCAGACTACGCGCCAATGCACCACGCCATGCCGCCAATAAGCCCAGATACCACCTGCTTTGGTTACCGCCGCAAACAATAAATCTGTCCCTACAGCGATTGCAGGTTGAATACCAAACCCAAAAATCAGAATGGGGGTCATCAATGATCCGCCACCCACGCCTGTCATCCCGACCATAATGCCTACGCCCAGGCCTGCCAGCAAATAACCCCATTCCATTAATAAATTGACCTTTACCCTGCTTTGTAGGCAGCAAGTTTACCAGTTGGCGATATTCAATCAATGAATATTATTTTCTATCTATATAACTTAAAAGCATATAAAGAAATCCATGCCATTTGAACCGAGAGTCAATCTTTAACATAGCCTTAACGTCAATTGACTGACACTGCTAATTGTTCACATTTCTTTCACGGTGTATAGACGAAGCTCTAACTCCAACTCCACTCTGGGATGAGAGGCTGAAGATGACAACTTATCGAATTTTGTTAGTTATAACAGCAGCATGTTCTGCTTTAATAACAGCTTTTTTTATTAATCCTGCCGATTCAAACCGGGTGTTTGAGCCTGCACAGATTATTTTTCCACCTGCTTTAATTCAAGCTCCGGAAACCTCTGATAATGACATTATTGAAAACGCTGAGCCACTCACTTTGGCTATAAAAGTGTGTTTTCAAAATAAATGCGAATACCTGGCACAGTCTGAGATGCAAAATATTTTAACCCGGGATGGTGAATCTATGGTTGAAAGTGAACAGTATCAAACAACTGTGCCTTTCCAGCTTCCTCAGCAAGGTGTTCCAATCATTGAAATGTAAAACGTAACACGCCATAACTAGTCTTTTATCACTAAAAACTTATATATTTACCCTTACTAATAATAATTACGGATATAGCGGATGAAGTTGCAACAATTAAAATATGTTCGCGAAGTGGCTCGTCGTGGCCTCAGTATATCGGCAGCGGCTCAGGCACTGCATGCTTCTCAGCCAGGTGTAAGTAATCAGATTCAGTTACTGGAAGATGAGCTGGGGCTGTTAATATTCGAACGACATGGCAAACGTTTATCGGCTGTCACACCGCTGGGAGAATCCGTTATTGCCATGGCTGAACGGGTATTACAGGAAGTTGATAATTTACGTGAACAGGCGGCTGACAGTCGTCATGAAAAAAAAGGGACACTTTCAATCGGCACTACGCACACTCAGGCACGTTATGCTCTACCAAAAGCTATTAAGGCCTTTTCAGAACAATATCCCGATGTGCACTTAAATATGGTGCAAGGTACCCCACCTGAAGTCGCTGAAATGGCGGCCACCGGTAAAGTTGATCTAGCGATAGCAACCGAGGGCTTATCTAAATTTGATAATCTGGCAATTTTGCCCTGCTACGAGTGGAATCGCACCGTGATAACGCCACCGGGACATCCGCTTTTGAATGAAAAAAAACTCACTCTTGAAGCTATTTCACAATATCCAATACTGACCTACGTAATGGGCTTTACCGGTCGCGCGCAACAGGATCAGTCTTTTATTGAACGAGGTCTTAAACCTAACGTTATCTTTACCGCTACAGATGCTGATGTTATTAAAACCTACGTAGAACTGGGGCTTGGTATTGGCATTATAGCCAGCATGGCATTTGATCCAGCAAAAGATGCTCCTTTACAGGCATTGGATGCCAGTGGTTTATTTAAACCAAGTACAACCCATATGGGAATTCGTAAAGGCAGTTATCTTCGCGGTTACAGTTATGCTTTTATTGAGTTTTTTGCTCCCCATCTGCAACGCTCAACTATTCAGAATGCGATTGCATTGTGAATTTTTCCCTTTAGCATTTCGGAAGGTAATGGTAGTTTAATCGGGCTAAATTTTGGCATTACAAATGAAATATAAGAAGGAAATATAATGAAAGCTGTATTAAAAGTCCTGGTAACAGGCTTATTCCTGTTACCTGCGCTGGTATTTGCTCATGGCGCTTCACGTCTGCAAGTCGAAGAAACAGTATTGATTGATGCTGATGCTGAAACTGTGTGGAACATGGTTAAAGATTTCGACAGTCTGCACAAATGGCACCCGGCGATTATTTCAACTAAGGCAGAAGGTGGGAATGAACCTGGTGCGACACGCGTTTTAACACTTAAAAACGATTCAACCATCACTGAAACATTGAAAAAATTTGACGAAGAATCAATGAGCTTTATGTATCAGATTGATGAAATGAGTTCTGTTGGACAGGTTGATATTGAAGGCGAAATGCATGATATCCCTGCCGTACCAGTCAGCAAATACAAAGCGTGGCTAACGGTTGAAGCTGAAGGCGATCAAACGAAAGTTACCTGGCTAGCGAAATTTTTCCGTGGCTATACTGGTAACCACCATGAGCCAAAAGAGCTAAATGACGAAACGGCAACCAATGCCATCCAAGGTATCTTCCGTTCAGGTCTGGACACATTGAAAGCTAAAAGTGAAAAATAAGTTATCAACGACCTAAACACTAAGGCGTCCTTGGACGCCTTTTTTGTATCTGTCCAACGAACAAAGGTGGGAAAATGCCACTTTTTTCTGTATATTTCACCTACTTGCTAATACAAGCCTCGGGGTGGTCGAAAGGCCTGAGATTCACCAGTTGGTGGAGACCCGATGAACCTGATCCAGATAATACTGGCGTAGGGACAGGCGGCAACCCCTTCTTGCTAGTTCAATGCAAATGGTGTGATCCCCTGTCCTTTTTATGAAATTAAAAAGGATAGTTATGAAACCCTCCCTGCTTTCCATCGCAGTCACCAGCGCGCTATTTGCTCCCGGCGCAGTTGCACAAACCGAAAACGACAGCACTGATTTACCGTCAATGCTAGTCAGTGCCGACTTCCGTCCAGCGGAAGCTCAGGACATCCCGGTCAGTCTGACAACGTTTGATGAGGAAATCATTGAATCCCGTGGCGCTCAACATATTGAAGATGTGCTGAATCTGGCTCCGAATGTGAATCTTTCCAGTGGTGCGTCTCGTGGTCAATTCTTTCAGATCCGCGGTATTGGTGAACGCAGTCAATTTGCTGCACCTTTAAATCCATCTGTGGGTTTAATTATTGATGGTATTGATTTCAGCCGCACTGGTGGTGCCGCGACATTATTTGATATTGAACAGGTTGAAGTGCTGCGAGGTCCACAGGGAACCCGTTATGGCACCAATGCACTTGCTGGCGTAATCAATATGCAAAGCAAACAGGCCACCAACGAACTGGATATGGATTTTGAATCTACAGTTGGTAATTACAATACCCGTAGCGTTGGTGTTGCAGTTGGTGGGCCATTAATAAAAGATACCTTACTGGGCCGTGTTGCTGTCCATACCTATCAATCCGACGGGTTTATGGATAACGATTTTCTGGGTCGTGACAATACACAAAATCGTGATGAGATCACGGCACGCAGTCATTTAAAGTGGTTAGTGAATAATGATTTAACCATTGACCTGAATCTGCTGCATCTCAATATTGATAATGGTTATGATGCTTTCACGTTGGATAACAGCCGGAATAGTCTTGCGGATTTTCCAGGTGAAGATAAGCAACATACCAATGCTTTTGCATTGAAATCTGATTGGCAAATTAATCGGGCAATGTCGATGGAATCGGCATTAACCTACAGTAAATCAGATATTACCTATAGTTATGATGCTGATTGGAACAATGCTGCAGCCAATGCTGACTTCTTCAATTCATTAACACCTGCACAGCAAGCAAACTGTACTGATAACGATTTCGATAATGACGCTTTCTGTCCATATGATGCGTCAGAAACGTTTAATCGCAGCCGGGAAAACTATTCATTTGAAACTCGATTATTATCAGATGAAGCGGGACGAATTTTTAATGGAACAACGGACTGGGTAATCGGTGCTTACTTCCTGTCACAGGATGAAGATCTGGATCTGATTTCCGACTTTGGCAATTTACAGAACAATTACCAAACTTATAACACAGCATTGTTTGGTCAATTGGATACCGCGTTAACCGACAGACTGACATTAATTTCTGGCTTACGCGTCGAGCGCTTTGAAGCGGATTATGAAGACTCCAATGGATTGGATCTGGATCCTAGTGAAACGTTGTTTGGTGGGAAGCTGGGCTTAAATTATCAGCTCACTAATAACCACATGGTGTTTACTTCATTATCTCGGGGCTATAAATCAGGCGGCGTGAATAATAATGATGATTTGCCAAACAGCAAGCGTGAGTTTGATACAGAGTACATGTGGAATCTGGAAGTAGGTTTGAAATCACTTTGGCTTGAGGGAGATTTAACCACTAACATAACTGCTTTTTATGCTCTTCGACGTGATGCCCAAGTCAAAAGCTCTATCCCAGTAGGTGTTGAATTCGAAGACTCGCTTGATAATGCCGCGCGAGGCAAAAATATTGGTATAGAAGCTGATATGGACTGGTTAGTAAATGATCAATTCAGAATTTTTGCTGCACTGGGTTTGCTGAGTGCTACATTTGATGAGTATGAAAATCCAGAACTTGAAGCAGAGGGATTTAACGTAGAGGGCCGACGCCAGGCCCATGCTCCTGCTTACCAGTTTACTCTGGGCAGTGAAGTCTATTTGAATCCAAACTGGACTTTGCGCGCCAATATTGAAGGTAAAGACGAGTTCTATTTTTCCAATAGCCATGATGCCAAATCCGGCTCTTATGCTATCACTAATGCCAGTTTGCAATATCAACAACAGAACTGGAAATTTACACTGTGGGGCCGTAACTTATTTGATAAAGACTATTACACACGTGGCTTTTTCTTTGGTAACGATCCACGTGATAACTATACGGAAAAAACGTATAAGCAATATGGCGACCCACGTACTTTTGGCATGACCGTCTCATACGACTATTAATTAACAGGGGTGCTGTAGCACCCCTCCTTTCTTAAGGAAACTATCATGCGAATTTCTGTAGATATCAGCCTTTATCCGCTGACTGAACAATTTGTTGAACCAATTCTGGCGTTTATTGCCAAGTTGGAAAACAACCCGAAATTAATCGTGCATCGTAATACATTGAGCACGCAGATATTTGGCGAGTACCGTGATGTAATGGATGCGATGGACAGTGAAATTGAAGCCGTGTTTGCCCAGATGCCGCATAGCGTTTTTGTATTGAAACTGATCGGTAATGATCGTCATCAAGTCGAAGATTGATGTCTGAATCAGCTTGGTGGGATATTACGCTAGCTGGACTGGCGTCCATGAGTGGCTGGGAAGTATTTGCAGCTCTTCTCGGCATTGGCTATATCCTGTTTGCTGCCCGAGAATCACAATGGTGCTGGCCATTAGCGTTTATCAGTACCATTATTTACACCATCCTGTTTTGGGAAAACCAGTTACCGATGCAGGCACTGCTCAACCTGTATTACATCGGTATGGCGGTCTATGGCTTTATTCTCTGGCATCGTCATGAAAATCAGACTGCAGAACTGAATATTCACAGCTGGCCATGGCAATATCATCTGATCTTTATTGCCACTGGTGGATTTCTAAGTTTAGTGTTTGGCTATTACCTGTCGGCACATGCCACCCAATATCCGTATCTGGATGTATTTGTGATGGTATTTTCGGTGATGAATACTTTATTGATGGCACGTAAAGTGTTGGAAAACTGGTTATATTGGCAGGTTATCAACAGTTCAGCGATTGTGCTTTATGCACTGACGGGTTTTTACGCCACTATCGTGATGTTCAGTATTTATTTGTTTCTCGCTATGGCTGGGTATTTCAAATGGCGTAAGTTATTAGCATCCCAACCCCAGACTTGAACTGCTTAACCAAACCGTTCGGGATGGTTGAGCCAGGAATTCAAATCTGTCTCACCTAAAACATTCATCAAAAATAGTAATAGTCGATATGGCAGCCGAACATCCGTCAGATCAGGGATGACCTGATTATTCTGATAATCAGCAGCAAACTGTTCTGCCTGTGATTGATCCAGCAAATATTCAAGCAACACAAATTCTAACGTTCTTGGACCATAAACAATCGCATCCAGATCAACCAATGCAGAAAGCTTACCTTGCTGCATCAGAAACTGATCCCAACGCAAATCGGGCATGATTGGCACAAACGTGTTTTCAGAAAGTTGTTCGGCCTGCTTCAACGCCTGTTGTAAAACAGTTTGCTCAATCGAATCAGCTTGTTGCTGCAAGGTCTTTTTCAGCCGCAGCGGCCAATCTATTGCAGTAAATTCTGGTTGTTGCAGACTTCCCCATTGGGGACGCTGCTGTTGATGCATCAAACCGAGATGGTTAGCCAATGATTTAATCGTTAAAGGTGTTATAGCTGATGGTTCCACATCATCACCTGGCAACCACCGAGCCAACAAAAACTGCGCTTGCATCGAATTAATTAATGATGGAATGGCCAAAGGACTAATAGAGGAAATACGTTGGTATACTTCTGCAATATTTCCCAAAGATGCCGGAAAATTGATGGAAAACAGGCTATTCATACCTTGCCAGAAAGCCGACTGATCGATATTGGCATGATCACACAACTTCAAAACCATCGGTCCATCGACAGTTTCACAAAACCACAGTTGATGGCTGCTATCGCTAAACTGGGCGGGTATTCTGCTTGCCGGTTTTTGCAGTACCGGCAAGCCTCGTTGCTGCTGTTGTGAAAGCGATGGGTAGTTTACCAAGGCAATACTTCACCATTCATATGCCAGAAAGTGCCTGTGTTCTCGATAGTTAACTCTGTCATCCGATCCAGCAAGCCTTTTGCTGATTCATCCGCATCAATCAAGCCGCCATGACCAGTCATATCCGTTCTGACCCAGCCCGGATGCAAAATAGCCACAGCAATACCTTTGGGTTTTAAATCAACAGATAACGATTTGCCTGCGGCATTTACTGCAGCTTTGGACATGCGATACGCATAACTGCCACCGGAGTCATTATCAGCGATAGATCCCATCCGGCTGGTAATAATGCCTACCTTACTACCCTGGGACATATGTTCCACTAACGCCTGGGTGGTTAACAAAGGACCAAGACTATTGACTTCAAACATGCTCTTAAAACTATCAATGGCATTGGAGTCAATATCATTAAGCCCAAGACCTGCCGCAATACCGGCATTATTAATCAACCAGTCGATCTTACGGTCGCCGAGTTTTTCCGAGAGTGCTTTAAGGCTGATTGGATCGCTGACTTCAACATCTTCAATAATCTCTACATCCAGTTCAGTTAAAGCTGGAGAGCGATGGCGACATGTCGCAATCACATCAAAGCCACGTTCTTTTAATTGCCGGCATAACTCAAGCCCGATACCTCGATTGCTACCGGTGACCAGTGCGGTTTGTGACATATCCTGCTCCTTAATTGTGCTTATGAAGGTTTTTCATTGTAGTCGTTGAGGGTGACAACACAACGCCTGCTTCGGTGACAATAGCGTTTATCAGCTCTGCCGGTATGACATCAAAGGCCGGATTCGATACCTGTACCCCATCCGGCGCAATTTGCTGGTTGGCAATATGAGTCACTTCCCTTGATGGGCGTTGCTCGATTTCGATTTGTTTTCCGGTTTCAGTTTGCCAATCAATGGTTGATAAAGGTGCTACTACCATAAATTTTACCTGGTGGTATTTTGCTAATACGGCTAATGAGTAAGTACCGATTTTATTAGCCACATCCCCATTGGCAGCAATTCGATCTGCACCAACAATAACCCAATTGATCTTACCAGAAGCCATTAATGAGGCCGCAGTGACATCTGCCTGCAAAGTCGCCGGAATTTTGCCCTGCATTAATTCCCAGGCGGTTAAGCGCGCACCTTGCAACCAAGGACGCGTTTCATCGACATAGACATGTTTTATTTTGCCATCTGAATAGCCCTGACTTATTACACCTAATGCTGTCCCCACCCCGCCAGTCGCCAGTGCACCAGCATTGCAATGGGTTAAGACCATACTGTCTGCAGCAATCAAATCCGCTCCCAGTTTCCCCATGGTCTGGTTGTCCGCAATATCCTGCTGATGAATGTGGATAGCTGCTTCCAATAATGCCGTTTCTGGAGAATAGGTTTCCGGCAAGTTTAGATAAATGGCTGTCATTTGTTCGATTGCCCAAGACAGATTCACCGCTGTAGGACGCGATTCTGCCAGTTTGGCCAAAGGCTCATACATTGCCTGTTTCCAGTTTACACCCGCCTTGTTCCAAGCCTCCCGGGCGGCTAAAACCACGGCATAAGCAGCCGTTATGCCAATTGCCGGGGCGCCCCTCACGACCATTTCACGAATGGCAACACTGACCTCACTTGCATGCTCATAATTTAGCCAGATTTGCTGCGTTGGAAGTAAACGCTGATCCAGCAAATGCAGCTGTTGGTCATGCCACTTGATGGGTCGAATCATTTCACTGGTGCTTTGCACTGTGTTCTCCTGCTATTGGCGGTTATAATCGGACGCTATGGAAAACGTCGATCTGATCATTAATGCCCGCTGGTGTCTGCCGATGACGGCAGAACAACTAATTCTCGAAAATCATTCTGTTGTCATCAATGAGGGCAATATTGTAGCGCTATTACCGCAAACTCAGGCGGCACAGCTTTATCAAGCTACTCAGACACAGGATATGGATGAACATTGCGTGATGCCTGGATTAATTAATAATCATGGCCATACCGCTATGACATTATTCCGCGGTTTAGCTGATGATTTACCGCTGATGACCTGGCTTAATAACCATATCTGGCCCGCTGAACAGCAGTTTGTTGGTGACGCTTTTGTAGAAGCCGGCTCTGCTCTGGCTATCGCCGAAATGATCCGTGGTGGTACCACCTGTTTCAGTGATATGTACTTCTTTCCCGAAGCAACTGCCCGAGTAGTCGATAGCAGCGGTATTCGCGCCAGCCTCGGAATGGTCGTAATTGAGTTTCCAACAAACTGGGCAAGAGATGTAAATGAGTACTTACATAAAGGCCAGGCCCTACATGATAAGTATAGACATCATCCGCGTATTACCACCAACTATGCACCTCATGCCCCGTACACCGTTTCAGACCAAACACTGCAAGCCATCATCATTAATGCCGAAGAACTGGATTTACCAATACAGATGCATATTCATGAGACCGCTGCTGAGGTATCAGACAGTGTAGCCCAGTATGGCAAACGTCCATTGGCAAGGCTTAGAGATTTAGGACTGCTTTCACCACGTTTGATTGCGGTACATATGACGCAGCTGACAGAAGAAGAAATGGACTGGTGTGCCGAAGCGGGTGTTCACATCGCGCATTGTCCAGAGTCTAATTTAAAATTGGCCAGTGGTTTCACACCAATCGCCGAACTCATCAAGCGTGGTGTCAATGTTAGCATCGGCACTGATGGTGCGGCATCGAATAACGATCTGGATATGTTTGCCGAAATGCATCAGGCCGCGATGTTAGCAAAAGGTGTGGCAGGTGATCCCAGTGTGGTGCCTGCATACCAGGCGTTACAGATGGCCACCATTAATGCTGCTAAATCACTGGGCATTGATTCCATCACCGGTTCACTTGAAATAGGTAAAGCCGCCGATATCATTGCTATTGATTTGAGTGATATTGAAACGCAGCCATTTTATGATTTGCCGTCACAATTGGTTTATGCCACTGGACGCGATAAGGTTTCCGATGTCTGGGTGGCAGGCAAACAATTGTTGAAACAACATCAATTGACCACGATGAACACACAGCATATCACTGCTCAAGCTCAACAATGGGCAACAAAAATAAGGTCTGTCTCATGACAAAACATAACGTCGATCCAGCTGAAGTCGCTAAATTCGATGCACTGGCATCAAGCTGGTGGGATCCGGAAGGTCAATCCAAACCGCTGCATGAAATCAATCCGCTGCGACTCGCGTTTATTAATGAAAGAACCCGGTTGGAAAATGCCAAGGCCCTAGACGTAGGTTGTGGTGGCGGTATTCTCACTGAAGCACTGGTCAAAAGCGGTGCAGAAACTGTTGGCATAGATATGGGCGAAATGCCTCTCAATGTTGCCAAACTGCATGCACTGGAAGCTGGGCTGAAAATCAAATACGAACTGACAACTGCAGAAGCCATGGCGGAAAAACATCCGGATGAATTTGATGTCGTGACCTGCATGGAAATGCTGGAACATGTGCCCGACCCACAGGCGATTATTAATGCCTGTGCGTCAATGGCAAAACCGGGTGGTGATGTGTTTTTCTCCACCTTGAATCGCAATCCAAAAGCCTATCTGTTAGCCATTGTCGGTGCCGAATATATTGCTAAAATGCTACCCAAAGGCACACATGATTATGCACGATTTATTCGCCCGGCAGAACTGGCCCGTTGCTGTCGAGAAGCTGGTCTGCATGTCTATGACATCACCGGCATCAGCTACAATCCACTGACCCGTCGTTATAAACTCAGCAGAGATGTTGATGTTAATTACCTTGTTCATTGTCGACGGATCTGATGTTTATTTCTCCCTTTAATGTTGTGCTGTTTGATTTGGATGGCACATTAGTCGATACGGCACCTGATCTTGGCTATGCGTTAAATACGCTATTAGAGCAAGAGGGTCATCAACCACTGGATCATGCACGAATTCGACCTGTGGCCAGCCATGGTAGTGCTGGTTTGTTAAAGCTGGGATTTGGCATTGAAAAAGAAGACCCTGTTTATCCGGCTCTGCAACAACGCTTTTTAAGTCTGTATGCAGGAAATATCGCCCGCGAATCCGCTTTATTTATCGGCATGCAACAAGTGCTTGAGAGTCTTGCAGCCAATGATATTCGTTGGGGAGTTGTCACCAATAAACCTTCCTTCCTGACAATTCCACTGATGGAAGCATTGCAATTAACCGAATCAGCCGCATGCATTGTTAGCGCCGATACCACACCCTATAGCAAGCCGCATCCAGCGCCAATGTTACATGCCTGTGAACTGCTGGATGCCAAACCTGTGGACTGTATTTATATCGGCGATGCAGAACGTGATATTCAGGCAGCACATAATGCCCAAATGCGTTCCGTCGTCGCTTTATATGGCTATATTTCCGAAACTGATGACCCGGAATCCTGGCAGGCTGACTGTCTGATTAATCACCCACATGAGATTTTACAATGGATTTAAGTCCCGAGTTTTTTCTGCAACACCAGGACTTATTGATCGTTTTGCTGGTTGGTATTTTGCTGGGCATTGTTATCGGTCTGTTTATTCGCAGTGGCAAAATTCGCACACTGGAAAAAAACAATGCTGAGCTGGATCTGACATTGCAGCTGGAACAAAAAAACAAACGGCAAATGGATGAGCTTCTATCGCAAACCCGTGAGCAATTAGCCAATACCTTTAATCAACTTTCCAATGAAGCATTAACGCGAAATAACACCAGCTTTTTGCGACTGGCTGAAGAAAATCTGAAACGTTTCCAAAGTGAAGCAAAAGCGGATTTGGGATCGAAAGAAAAAGCCATTGAGCAAATGCTTAAACCAATCAATGAAGCATTGCAGCAGACCAGCAAGCAGATTCAGGAAATTGAAAAAGATCGCAAGGAAGCTTATGGCAGTCTGACCTCAACCATAACTCAAATGAATTTAAGTCAACAACAGTTGCAACAGGAAACACAAAATCTGGTACAGGCACTGCGCCGCCCGGAAGTCCGCGGCCAATGGGGAGAAATGACTCTAAAACGTTTGGCAGAGCTGAGTGGCATGGTGGCGCATTGTGACTTTTACGAGCAGACACATACGGCCACTGAAACAGGTAGTATCCGCCCCGATATGATTGTTCGCTTACCGGAAAAACGCGAAATTATCGTCGATGCCAAAACACCTCTGGATGCTTATTTATCCGCCATTCAGGCCAAAGATGATACGACCCGAAAACTTGAATTAAAACGTCACGCTCAAATCATTCGCGGCCGGATTAAGGAATTGTCCCGCAAAAATTACTGGGCTGAATATTCGCAGTCTCCCGAATTTGTTGTGTTATTTATTCCTGGCGAACAATTCCTCTCCGCTGCACTGGAAGTGGATCCGGCCTTATTGGAAGACAGCATGAGCCAGAATATTATTCTGGCCACACCCACCAACTTTATCGCCCTGTTAAGAGCCGTTTCCTATGGCTGGAAACAACAGGCTTTGGCAGAAAATGCTGAAATTATTCGCGAATTAGGAGAAACGCTTTATAAAAGGCTTTCTACCTTCGGCAACCATCTAAGTAAACTCGGAAATAGCCTGGGCAGTAGTGTGAATCACTTCAATAGCGCGGTTGGCTCTCTGGAGCGTCAGGTCTTACCGGGTGCACGAAAATTTACTGAAATGGGCATCAGCAGTAAAAATGAAATCACAGAATTACCTCCCATAGAACAAATGCCCCGGCACATTCAAAACCTTAGCGATGAGGAGTAAATCCGAGCTTGAAAATGCGTATGCTTTTTGTCTCAACATGGCGACATCGCATTACGAGAACTTTCCGGTGGCATCAATTTTATTGCCCAAAAAGTTACGTCGCCCAATTGCTGCAATTTATGCATTTGCCCGTTCAGCCGATGATTTTGCTGATGAAGGTGATATGTCGCAAGCTGAAAGTCTCGCCAGGCTGAATGAATACAGTGTCCTGTTGCGCCTAATTGAAACCGGGGAATATACCGGTGACGATCCGATTTTTATTGCTTTACAGAACACTATTCAGTTGTTTTCTTTACCGGTCCAATTACTTGAAGATCTCTTGATTGCCTTTCGACAAGATGTTGTGAAATCGCGTTATGCCAACTTTGAGGAAGTGCTTGATTATTGTCATTATTCTGCCAATCCAGTAGGTCGGTTAGTTCTACATCTTGAGGGCTCTCCCAATCAATCACAGCTTGAGCAATCGGATGCAATATGCACGGCATTACAGTTAATTAATTTTTATCAGGATATTGAGCAGGATTATCTTGAAAAAAACCGTATTTACTTACCGCAAGATTATCTTAAAGCAGCCGGCATTGATGATTCACAACTTCTTGCCGGAGATACGCAAAAATTATCCGTGGTTCTCCGCCCTCTTTATCAATATACGTTGCAATTGATGCAAGAAGGGTATCAGCTTGGTATGACATTAACCGGTCTGCTCGGCTGGGAGATTCGCGCCATGACATTGGGCGGTATAGAGACGCTATCACTGTTAATCCGGCAATCTGACCATGCACTTCTTAGCCGGCCACGATTAAGCAAATCACAACATCTTATGCTGCTAACAAACGCCTTATCAAAGCATCGATACCATGCCCTTGCGAGCAAATTACTACAGGAAAAGCATCTCCATCGTTAACAACAGAAATGCCTACCAGTTTTAGAATATCGTCAAATAAATGCTAGGTCAGATCTTAAATCCATATCAATCGCAGGCGCATCAGCGGCTTAATAATAAAGGTCGGTGGAAATCATCAATTATCAGTCCGTAAGGAATAAATGTGCCCGCAAAATATGCTCCCCTCTAATCAAATATTTACTGTTTTTCAAACTGTTGCTTCCGCTGGATACAACCAGTTTTCAAGCATCTGCTCAAGATGTTGAGGCTTTACCAAAACAAATTGAAGCGCTTCAACAGTAACTCAAACAAGCCGAGCGCGAACTTTCTGACGCTGAAATAGATCGCAATTCGGATGAATCTTGATTACCAATAAGCTAATGATTTATTTACTTTATGAGTCAGGGCTTAGTTGAATCGGGTTATAAAGTTCGTCAACGCTCAAAAGCTAGTTGGAGAGAAACAGGGCTAACATTGTTTCGTCGAAACCTGAGGTGATTCAAGGCGGCAGATAGTAATTATTCAGCGAACGATAAATACCGAAATATGCTCGTGCTCCGCCAGATGGCTGGCATTGGCATGGAACAGATGATTCATGAAACCCGGAACATGTGATGCCATGACAACCAGGTCAGCACCGACTTCATCACCGACTTTTTCAAGCGCCCGATCCAGTTCTGCCACTGGATCATTGCAGGTCACGGCTTTTGATTCCATCGGATAGCCACATTGTTCAGTGTGTGACTGGGTGAACTGCTCCAGGTGCTGTGCGAACTCCTCCGGATTATGAGCAACGCTGCTCGGTGCAGAACTGACTACCCCAACTAGTATGACTTTAGATTGGTATAACTTACCAATATCAGCAGCAGTTCTGATTGCTTTTTCCAGGGTGGCGGCATGTTCCAGATCAACCGGTACCATAATAGTTGAATACATGATTTTATCTCCTGCTCTGTCATTGATAATCAAAGTAAAATTAAATTCCATCTTTAGTTTTGCTTTGACACCAAGCTAAGGTTTAAAAGAGACTTTGTCCAATAAGACATTATCTATTTAGATAATTGATCATGTTCAGAAAGTCCCTTGCTCCAATAATAAATGGGGCAGGCTCCGGCCTCTGAACCCTAGCAAGAAATGCAACAACGCGATGACTGCCTCAGATTTTGTCCTTCGAATGCCCCCTTTTCAAACAACCTACATCACGTGATTCCGACGATAAAAAGCTAAAGCGACTCTTTAATTTGGCGCGGATGATGACGCAAGAATTATGCTCTTTCAAAGCTACAGCCATTTGCACAGTTCAAGCTCGCTACTGTAGAGTTGACTGCAATACACAGCTGTTTACAAAGTAAGTTTGTGCTCAACCATTAGCCAACAGATAAGATTCGATAAATGACCATACTCAATCACCGTAACCTTGTACGACAAGAATTAAATTCACAATCGTCACTAAAAAAATGGGCTCATGTCCCCTTTTTGAGTCTTCTGCTTCTCACATCAGGATCTGCTTTTGCTGCTAGTGAGGCAGAACTCAAAGAGCGTATTCAACAGCTTGAAGCGGAATTAAATTTGGTCAATGCTGAACTTGAAAGCATTCAAACCGAAAATAAAGATTTGGCGGAAACCAATGCGAAGCTCAACGAAGCTGACGCGCCAATTAAGATTGGCAACTGGACAGTAGGCGGTGCTATTCGAGCCATGTACACAGTAGGTGATTACCAAGCAAACGATAGCGGCGCACCGGGTCGGGCCTGGGAAGATGATGGTAATGTTGGTCTGGATACCCTGCGTGTAAACTTAGATTATAACAACGGACCTTACTCAGCGAAAATCGAGTACCGTTGGTACGATGGCTATAATTTCTTACATACTGGTTGGGTGGGTTACAGCCCTGATGACAATAGTCAGATTCAGCTGGGCGTCAATCGCGCACCTTTTGGTCCAGGTGCATATGGTGTCTCACAGGCCTGGTTGTTCGACCAACACTACTATCTTGGCCTGTCGGATGATATGGACTTGGGGATTAAATACAGTACGCAACTTGGTAAATGGGCGTGGGATGTGGCCTATTACTCCAGTGATGAAGGACATTATGCTGGTGCCAGTCGTGATAGCGCCCGCTACTCCTATGATGTCGTTGATGAGTCTGGTGGTGGTTATGAAGAACGCAATCAAATCAATGTTCGGGGTATATATTCATTCAACAGTAGTGATGACAGCTCAACTGACCTAGGTTTCTCGCTTCAAGCAGGTGAACTGAAAAGCCGCGGGGAACAATCCGACGGTGACCACTACGCCGCCTCGGTTCATATGGTTAATCAATGGGGTAACCTTAAGCTAGCTACACAACTAACACGCTACGAATTTGATGTCGATGTTGGCCAGGCACTGGGTACAGATGATCTGGTGCAATTTGGTGCCTATGACTTCCCAAGTACAGCGGCTGCCAAAGGGTGGATACCTGCAGTTTCTCTAAGCTATTACCAACCTACCGATAACATTTCTTGGCTGGACTACGTGCTACCTTATCTGGAATACAGTTCCATCGTGAAAGATAAGGGTGGATTCAATGACAGTGAAATGATCGTTGCCGGTGTGGCTCTAGCTCGAGGTGGTTGGTACATTTACAACGAAGTGGGCTTTTCAAACGGCAATGAGTTTGTCGGTGGTGATGCAGCCTTTGGCGATCGCCTCGGAGCCAATGCCGACGACGAGTGGCAGACTCGTTTCCTGATCAATTTTGGCTATTACTTCTAAGCGCGAACGTCTTAGATCAGCATCGCCAGCAGGCGGTGCTGAATTCTTATAGTGTGCTTACACTTATACAAAAAACTCTTTAATAAAAGGATAGCAACGTGAGTAGTCAATCCGATAACTCCGCTGAACCTCAATCAGCAGGTGTACGCGCACCCAATGGCGCAACCAATTTAATAGATACCGATTATCAGATTGGACAAGATAACTACCGAGCCAAACATTTCGGAATCACTGTTGATCTTCATGGTGTCGTTTTTATCTTCTCGGCAATTGTTGTGTTGGCTTTTGTGTTCCTATCACTGGCCTTACCAGAACAATCCACTACGATCTTTGAGGCCAGTAAAAACTGGATCAATACCAACATGACATGGTTTTTCCTGTTGTCTGCCAATATATTCGTAGTTTTATGTCTGGGCTTGATTATTTCACCACTGGGTAGTATTCGCATCGGCGGGGTTGAAGCCAAACCAGACTTTTCTCGGCTTTCCTGGTTTTCTATGCTGTTTGCAGCTGGCATGGGTATTGGACTAGTGTTCTACGGCGTATCGGAACCGCTATCTCACTATAACAGCGCTTTTGGCGGTACCAGCGTGGGCGCTGATGGTCTGAGAACCGATTGGGCACCACTCGGTGGTGCAGCCGGCGACCCTGAGGCTGCTCGGCAGTTGGGTATGGCCGCCACTATTTTTCACTGGGGTCTGCATCCATGGGCTATTTATGCCATTGTGGCGCTATCACTGGCGATTTTTTCATTCAATAAAGGCTTACCACTCACGGTACGTTCTATCTTCTACCCTATATTGGGAGAGAGAATTTGGGGCTGGCCTGGTCACCTTATCGATATTTTGGCGGTGTTTGCCACACTCTTCGGTCTGGCAACCTCATTGGGGCTTGGCGCGCAACAAGCGGCTTCGGGGTTAGATTATCTGTTTGGCATAGGCGATGGAAACGTAGTGCTGGTTCTACTAATCGCAGCCATCACCGCAGTCGCTATTGTTTCAATTTTGGCCGGTGTCGACAAAGGTGTAAAACGGCTATCAGAAATTAACATGGTACTGGCATTTGTACTGCTCATGTTTGTGGTTTTTGTTGGTCCCACCTTGCTTATTTTTTCAAACTTTTTTTCTAACTTAAGCAGCTATTTAACTGAACTTCCTGCATTATCGAATCCCTTTGGTCGAGAAGACGCTAACTTCAGCCAAGGCTGGACGACATTCTACTGGGCATGGTGGATCAGCTGGTCGCCTTTTGTGGGCATGTTTATTGCCCGAGTGAGTCGTGGTCGTACAGTACGCGACTTTTTAACCTCGGTGCTATTGATTCCATCTATCGTCTCGGTTTTCTGGATGACCGCATTCGGCACAAATGCGATCACGCAACTGCAATCTGGCTTTGAAGGTGTAGTGTCAGCAGATCTGCCACTAAAACTTTTTGTGATGCTGGAACAGCTTCCTCTTGCAGAGATCACGTCGTTTATTGGCATAATCCTGGTCATTGTGTTCTTTATCACTTCTTCAGACTCCGGCTCTTTGGTTATCGATACCATTACCGCCGGTGGCAAAATCGACGCACCTAAACCACAGCGTGTATTCTGGGGCGTTATCGAAGGCGCTATCGCTGTCGCCTTGCTGCTGGGGGGGGGACTCGCTGCTCTGCAAGCGGCAGCCATCTCTGCAGGTCTTCCTTTCACAATCGTGCTACTGGTAGGTTGTTATGCCATTGTTCGCGGCTTAATGACCGAGCCCAGGTAGCCTGACCCATTCACTCCCACAATTGACCAATTGCCGTTGTGGGAGAGTAATGCCTGGCCACCTGAGCTAAAAACAGCTCAGCCGTGGCCATGGCATCTACCTTGGCATGGTGAGCTGAATAAGTTGGCAAACCATACCGCTGGCGGCTATTATCGAGTCGAATCGACACCGGTTGTAAGCCCAACGCTTCTTTCAACTGGTGTTTCCAACCTCTGCGTTCCCAACGCGCTTCGATTGCCATCGTATCAATTAATGGGAACAAACAATGCTCGCCCCATAATTTTCGGCAGGCCAAGTCCAGAAAAGGCCGCTCTATGTGTTGGTAATGAACAACCACTATACAACCACTCAATCGTCCCAGCAGTTCATCTAGCACCCTTTCCAACGGCGGTGCAGAAGCTACCTGAGAGTGAGTAATACGATGAAAGGCAATAGACTCTTCAGACAAGATACACTTCGGCTTCACCACCTGATAATAACCATCTGATGGTCGAATACTTCGTAAGGTGAAAGGCACTAGACCGAAGCTGACTATTTCGTTTTCCCTTGGGTCTAATCCGGTAGTTTCAAAATCCAGAGCCACAAACGACACTTCTGAAAGCGGCACCTCCGGGTCCATCAACGGCATTTGATAAAAGCGTTGTAGTGTAGGATTCGTACAAGCTTTCGCCTGCTGCGCTTGATAACGCTGCCACTCATCAATCACACTCTGTTGCGATCGTTTTTTAAACATTCACTATGCCGAGTATGGGTAACGATAAGGAAGAAAATTCTGTGCATTATTGACCACCTGGAAAGCCTCTTTCAAATTGTGACGCTCTGCTGTGTCAATATTTTCTGGTTCAATAGCATTGTCTATCGCCTGATCATTTCGTAGTTCAAACGCTTGATGACGCATGCGTACTAAAGCAATAAACTCCAGCGCATACTGCAGTTTATCGACCTGGCCAACAGGTAAAATGTTTGCATGCTCAATATCCCGCAAACGTTCAGCGCTGTTCTGAGCTTTCGAACCAACCGCTAACGCATGCACACGAATCACATCCGTTATAGGAGCCAAACCTCGCCCCTTTATATTAATCACCTTGTGCTGACGACCATCGGTTTCCATCACAAAGGTACGAAAGAAACCCAAAGGTGGTCTTCGATTCGAGGCATTACGGGCCATTGCACCCAAAAAGCGTGGATTATAACGCGCTTTGGTTGCAATCATATCTTGCAGGTTTTCCACTAAATATTCTTCGCCATACACAGCATCCAGATCGAAAAAAATACAGCTGTGTAAAAGCCGTTGAGGATCGGGGTCAGCAATCCACTCATCGAAATAGCGTCTCCATTGCGCGAGGGGCTGCCGCCATTGTTCATTGGTGGCCATAATGCCGCCTTTACAGTATTCGTAGCCACAGGCATCCAAACCATCGCTGACTTTTTTCGCCAACATTTTAAAATATTCATCGTGATGCTGCGGATCGAAACTATCATGCAAAACAAGCGCATTATCCTGATCCGTTATTACCGATTGCTCGTGGCGAGCCAGAGAACCATGCACCATAAAACAATAAGGTATAGGCGCTGGGCCTAACTCATCTTCAGCCAGCTCGATCAAACGCCGCATCAGGCTACGGCCTATACTGGACATAGCGTCGCCAATCATCTTTGCGTTAGAGCCAGCTTCTACCAGGCGTATGAAAGCGGCGCGTATTTCTGGAATCAACCGTGACAAATCACGCACAGAGTTCCGGCTAAAAATATTACTGGCCAAATACAGGCTGCTGTTGGTTTCGTAACGAACGATATCAGACAGATGTAAAACACCAACCGGGCGACGACGATGCAGCACAGGCAACCGCTGAATATGATTACGCAACATCGTCAACATGGCTTCATTGACAGATTCATCAGACTGAATAGTAATTAAGCGGCCATCACTAAGTTGACCTACCGGCCTATCAGTTTTAACTCCGGCAGCAACAACCTGAGACCTTAAATCTTCATCGGTAACCATGCCTTTCAGCCGCCAGAGTCCGCCCTCATCACCTCTAAAGACGCCATCACTGTCTTCCTCGTCTGCGGGCTCAATTAAAAGTACTGAAGAAACCACATTTTCAGTCATCAGGCGAGCGGCCTCCTGAATCGACACTGTGATTTCCACCATCAGGGGCAAACGACTGATCAACTTTCGTACCCGAGTCGTCATCAAGTCATTTTCACGCAGACTCTCGTCTACCGTGCTTTTCAAACGCGAACCAGACAGCTCAACAAAATCGGCAAAGCTATCATTGTCACATAGACGATCAAAAATAGTCTTGGGGATTAGATAAAGCAAGGTATCTTCAATGGCCTTAACCGGAAAGCGGACCTTACCTTGTCGCAAAAGACCAAATTGACCAAAAATATCTCCTTCTTCCAAACGGTTATAGAGTTCACCATTATAGTGATAAGTCTCGACAGCGCCGCTTCGAATATATGAGAGTGCGTGGATAGGTTGCCCCCGTTCGAGGATTATTGAGTCTGCCTTAAAATAGGTAATCTCAATATTGCCCACGACATCATCTAACAACTCATCCAGCAACTTATCAAATGGGGGATGTTGACTCAGGTGATCGCGTATTTCTCGAAGTTCTGCTTCCATGGAAATCTCTAATAAACAGTGGTAATGGTCGATTACCCACAGCGACCTGCAAACTATGAGTATTGGTCAAGTAAATCAGGTCGCGGCTTAGTAGAAAAACCTGAACCTATACCCGCAGGGTGGGCGATAAACCGTCACTATGTTGTTGAGGCCTAAATTAGCTATGATAGACGATCATTTAGCTAATTACAGTATGATTTGCTTCAACAAAATTAACAGCAATTTAACAATGCCACCTGCGGCTCGACTATTGTTGACACGAGATGAATGAGCTGTTTACAAAAACCGTAGCAGTGCTGACAGCCATCAATAAAGAAAACTTAAGACCAGCCTTTGACTATTATTGGCTTTGACATTAACTACGTAAGTACATTTATTGCTCAACTACCGCTTTCGCGAATACTTGTTAACCAGCTGCTGAAATATCTGGAAAACCATAAATGGAACCCCACTCTTTGAAGCTTTAGCCTTTTGCCAAATAAAATGAAAAATTGTTATTGGTTGTAATAAAGTTCAATACCTTCAATATTTTGACTGTTCGAAAATCCCTTTTATGCTAACGTCACAAATACCTACCACACTGACTCTGGAATCCTTTTGAACCTGATCTATTTATTTGCCTCTCTGGTCTTTTTATTACTTTGTGTTTCCTTTCTAAGCTTATCAAGTAAAGAGATATGGTGGGTTCGTGCACATGATTTTCCGCGAATGCAATATCTTGTATTGGCGCTATTATTGTTAATCGGCGAAGTTCTTTTCCTGGATTATTCAAATATAAGTTTCTGGCTGCTTGTATTACCAACATTGTTTGTTGTTGGCTATCAATCATGGTGGATAGTGCCTTACACAAGGTTTTATCCGAGAGAAGTACGTCAGACTGCTTATCTGGACTCTGAAAACAGTATAAAAATCATGACAGCAAATGTACTGATGACGAACAGGAAAGCTGAAAAACTTATTAAACTGGTTAAGGAAAATAATCCAGATATTTTAGTCACTCTAGAAACAGATCACTGGTGGCAAACACAACTCAAATCAATTGAAAATGATTACCCTTATCGGATGAGCTGCCCTCAGGAAAACCTCTATGGTATGCATGTTTATTCCAGGTACCAGTTATCAGAATCTACAACTGAATTTTTGGTGGAAGACGATATTCCATCCATGCATACACTGTTAACCTTGCCATCCGGACAAAATATTCGTATCCATTTTCTGCATCCTGCTCCCCCTAGTCCTACGGAAAATGAAGAGTCCTCTGAACGAGATGCTGAACTCATTATGATTGCCAAAAGCGTAGCGGATGCAGATATTCCGGTGATAGTTACCGGGGATCTTAATGATGTTGCCTGGTCACCCTCCACACGATTATTTCGTAAGTTAAGTAAATTACTGGATCCCAGGATAGGCAGAGGCATGTTTAATACATTTCATGCTGAGTATTGGTTTATGCGCTGGCCTCTTGATCATCTATTCCATAGCAAAGAATTTAAACTATATGATATTCGAAGACTGCCAGCATTTGGTTCTGATCATTTTGCCCTATTAACACAATTGATTTTTACCCAATCACAGCATAATGATTCGGCTTCAGGGTTAGATGCTGATCATGAAGATAAATCACTAGCCAGAGAAAAGATGAACTCAGAGCAAGTAAATGAAACTGAAGTACCTAGGCCTCGTTGAACACTAAGATTATTTTTTACATGCTAACTAGATTAATACCGCTGGCCTACGACGATTATAATCCCTTAGATATAGAGAAAGCTGTCTCGTTTTAGACAAGATTATTTGTAAAAATCCTGTCAGTTATTCTCATAGATTTGATGTTCGCTATTCTGCTGCCGCGACACTTGAACATCTCTGTTCATCGTAAGCCGCTAATGCAGGAGCAATCATTAGTGTTCGGTGACCTACAATGATGAAGTGCAACATCCCTATATCTCACATTTCGGACGCTTTTAGCGTCCAAAATGCACCCGGCGTTTTTGTTATTTACAAGGAAGTAAAGCATATCGGTTTTACAGGAGCAAAAATCAACCACTTCGTTCAATTAGGTCACTCTTTCTAAACTGCAAATAATAAAAAAGGCCACTCTGACGAAGTAGTTTGTGATTTGAGCTACTTTAACTGAGCCCAATGATGTGAGTGTATGCAGGAGCAATTAGCGGCCACTTGGATTGTTCACATGCCCAGGTGAGGTCATTGTAAAATGGATAGACAAAAAAATACCCGGACCTCTATGAGGACCGGGTATTTTTTTGTATTAAAGCCTGGCA
>DELT01000001.1 GCA_002354555.1 Methylophaga sp. UBA2689 | reverse complement strand
TTTTTAGCGACTTCCTGGATACGTTCTACAGAACCGACTGAAGTACCGCCGTATTTTTGTACGATAAGTGCCATGACTTAATTTTCCAGCTTAGATGCCACCCAGTTGGTGACGGAGTCGAGTGCAGCAGTTAATTTTTGTGGTTCGCTACCACCGCCTTGTGCCATATCTGGTCGGCCGCCACCTTTACCACCAACTTGTGCGGCGACATGCGATACCAGATCACCGGCCCGGATTTTATCGGTTGCATCTTTAGTGACACCGGCGATCAAGGTGATTTTTTCACCTTCTACAGTTGCCAGAATAATGGCGGCAGTGCCCAGTTTGTTTTTAAGTTGATCAACCGTATCACGCAGGCTTTTTACATCAGCCCCTTCAAGATTGGCGGCCAGCACTTTTATCGATCCGATTTCGGTAGCAGATGCTGCCAGATCTGATCCGGCACTGCTGGCGAGTTTGGATTTAAGTGATTCCAGTTCTTTTTCCATCTGACGGGTGCGTTGCACCAGTTGTTGGGTTTTTTCTTCAATATTTTCCGGCTTGGCTTTGACCAGTTCAGAAATGCTGTTTAGGCGGTTTTCTGATTGTTCAATATAGTTCAGTGCTGCTTCACCGGTGACCGCTTCAATGCGGCGAACACCAGAAGCAATGCCTGTTTCATTGGTTATCTTCAATAAACCGATATCCCCGGTGCGGCCAACGTGTGTACCACCGCAAAGTTCAATCGAAAAGTCACCCATGCTCAGCACGCGAACTTCGTCATCATACTTCTCACCAAACAGCGCCATAGCACCACTTTGACGCGCTTTTTCAATTGGCATCAGGCGGGTTTCAACAGCATGGTTTACACGAATGTGTTGATTAACCATCCGTTCAATTTCGCGAAGCTGATCTGCTGTAACGGGTTCAAAATGCGAAAAGTCGAACCGCAAACGTTGTGAATCTACCAGTGAGCCTTTTTGTGTAACATGTTCACCAAGCACATTTCGCAATGCCGCATGCAACAGATGCGTTCCAGAGTGATTCAGTGCCGTAGCCTGGCGGTTATATTCGTCAACATGGGCAATGACCTGCTGGCCGACTTCAAAAGTACCGTCTTTACATTCACCGATGTGGGTAAAGGCTTTACCCTGTTTGCGTGTGTCTTTGACAATGAAGTGGGCACCTGCCGTGTTGATTTCACCCTGATCACCGACCTGACCACCGGATTCGGCATAAAATGGTGTGTGATCCAGAACGATAATGCCTTGCTGACCAGCATGCAGTTTATCAACATTTTCGCCATCGACCAGCAGGGCAGTGATCACGCCTTCATTACGCATATGATCGTAACCACAGAAAACGGTTTCGCCATCAATAATCAGTGTTTCGGATAACGCACCCCCAAACTGACTGGCACTGCGAGCGCGATTACGTTGGGCTTCCATATGACGTTCAAAGCCAGCAACATCAATTGTTAAGCCACGTTCGCGGGCAATATCGGCCGTTAAGTCAATTGGGAATCCATAGGTGTCGTACAACAGGAAAATGGTTTCACCGGGAATTTCTTTATCCCCCATTTCTTCAATCGCATGATCCAGAATTTTCAGACCGTTATCCAGCGTATCGGCAAAACGTTCTTCTTCAATTTGCAAAGCCTGTTGGACAACTGGCTGTGCCTTGGCAAGTTCCGGAAATGCTTCGCCCATTTCGTCGACTAATGGCTGAACCAGTTTGTAGAAAAAGGCTTCTTTTAAACCCAATTTGTGCCCATGACGAATGGCGCGGCGGATAATACGACGCAGTACATAACCACGCCCTTCATTTGAAGGTTGAACGCCATCGGTGATCATAAAGGCACATGAGCGAATATGGTCAGCGATAACGCGCAGGGAAGTATTACTGGAATCGGTAGTGCCCGACAGTTTTTGAATCGCTTTAATCAGATTCTGAAACAGATCGATGTCGTAATTATTATGTTTGTGCTGCAATACGGCTGCCAGACGTTCCAGACCCATGCCGGTATCTACGGAAGGTTTAGGCAGAGGTGTCAGTGTGCCGTCTGCAGAGCGGTCGAACTGCATGAACACCAGATTCCAGATCTCGATATAACGATCGCCATCTTCTTCAGGTGTGCCGGGAGGGCCGCCGGCGACTTCCGGGCCGTGGTCATAAAATATTTCAGAGCAGGGGCCACATGGACCGGTATCGCCCATTGACCAGAAGTTATCTTTGGCGCCAATACGAGAGAAGCGGGAAGCATCAACCCCAATTTCCTTTAACCAGATATCCGCCGCTTCGTCATCTTCTTCAAATACGGTGATCCATAATTTGTCAGCGGGCAATTGCAGCGTTTCGGTCAGAAACTCCCAGGCATATTGGATCGCTTCATGTTTGAAATAGTCACCAAAGCTGAAGTTACCCAGCATTTCAAAAAACGTATGGTGGCGGGCGGTGTAGCCGACGTTTTCCAAATCGTTATGTTTGCCACCGGCACGAACACAGCGCTGTGTAGTGGTGGCTCGCGTGTATTTTCGGGTTTCCTGACCGAGAAAGACTTCTTTAAACTGAACCATGCCGGCATTGGTAAACAACAATGTCGGATCATTGGCTGGAATTAATGGACTGCTGGAAACAACTTCGTGACCTTTGTCAGCAAAGAAGTCCAGAAACAATTTGCGTAAATCAGCGCTCGTTTTCATTAGTCAGTTTAAAACTTTCCGTTATTTGTTCATGAGTAAAGCCCCGATATTGTAAAAACCGCATCTGTTTGGCACGGTCTTTAAAATCATCGGGGCTCTGCTCGCCAAAACGCTTGCATCGAACTTCGATGGCAAGCGCAAACCAATCAGTTTCTGCCTGTTGCATGGTGGAATGAATCAATTCATCCGCCACGCCTTTCTGTTTCATTTCCTGCCGAATTCGTAGTTCACCATATCCGCGAAGAGCACGAGATCGGATAAACGCTTCGGCAAAACGTTGATCATTTTGCAGGCCACTTTGTTGCAGCTTTTCTAAAGCGGCATGAATTTTATCTGTTTCATGGCCAGCTTGTTGAAGTTTTTGCTGTAATTCTGCAGCGCTATGTTCTCTTCTGGCTAAATAGCCAATGGCTTGTTCGGTTGCTGAGCGGGATTTCACGCGTCGATTTCGTCATCCACGGGTGTTTCAGCGCTTACCTTGACGTTCTTTGGCAACATCACGGCACGGATTTTAGCTTCAATATCTTTGGCCATTTCAGGATGTTCTTTCAGATAAATACGTACATTATCTTTACCCTGGCCAATGCGGTTACCATCGTAGCTATACCATGCACCGGATTTTTCGACGATATTTTCGCTGACACCCAAATCAATTAATTCACCTTCGCGGGAAATACCTTCGCCGTAAAGAATATCGAATTCGACCTGTTTAAAGGGTGGCGCGACTTTATTTTTAACGACTTTCACGCGGGTTTCGTTACCGAGGATTTCATCGCCTTTTTTGATGGCACCAATACGACGAATATCCAGACGAACAGAAGCGTAGAATTTAAGGGCATTACCGCCGGTAGTTGTTTCCGGGTTACCAAACATAACGCCGATTTTCATACGAATTTGGTTAATGAAGATTACCAGCGTGTTGGAGCGCTTGATATTAGCAGTCAGTTTACGTAAAGCCTGAGACATCAAGCGAGCTTGCAGACCCATATGGCTGTCGCCCATATCACCTTCGATTTCAGCTTTAGGTGTCAATGCTGCGACCGAGTCGACCACCACTATATCAACAGCGCCTGAACGCACCAGCATATCGGTGATTTCCAAAGCTTGTTCACCAGTATCGGGTTGTGAGACCAGCAAATCATCAATGTTGACGCCCAGTTTTTCAGCATAAAGCGGATCAAGTGCATGTTCGGCATCAACAAACGCTGCGGTGCCACCCAATTTTTGCATTTCAGCGATGGCGTGCAAAGTCAGCGTTGTTTTACCTGAAGATTCCGGTCCGTAGATTTCAACAACTCGGCCACGCGGCAGACCGCCGATGCCAAGTGCCACGTCTAACCCGATTGAGCCCGTTGAGACCGCATCAATATCACGGTGGGCAGTTCCATCGCCCAAACGCATAACCGCACCTTTGCCAAATTGTTTTTCGATTTGACCTAAGGCTGCGCCAAGCGCTTTCTTCTTGTTTTCATCCATTTGGTGTGCCCTTTAGCTGATATCAGAAAACTATGGATTATCACACAGATAGCCATGTCTCACCAGCGTCGATTACGGTTTCAAACAGGCATTTCTTGGATATTAATTTTGTATTTGTGTTCAGGCGTAATATTCAGTGGAAGCTAATTTTTTCACCAAGCCATCCAGTGCAATAAATACTGCCTGGCGGCGAATGAATTCGCGATTGCCGCGCAGATGAAATGTATTGCAAAACACACTTTGTTTATCTGCCCAGGCAAAGCAAACGGTACCAACTGGTTTTTCAACTGAGCCGCCATCTGGACCAGCAATGCCGCTAATTGCGACGGATATATCTGCGTCGAAATTTTGGATGGCTCCAGAAGCCATCTCAATAACGGTTTGCTCACTGACAGCACCATATTTTTCCAGCGTGCTGAGCTGAACATCAAGATACTGTTGTTTGATTTGGTTACTGTAGCTGACGATACCACCTTCAAACCAGCCTGAGCTGCCAGCCAAATCCGTACAACATTTCGCCAGCCAGCCACCCGTGCACGACTCGGCAGTGACCAAACGCAGACCTTTCGATTGAAGCGCTTGTGCCAGTTGCTGGGTAAGCTGATAAAGTGTTGCGTCAGAATAATCTTGCATACGCTAAACTATAAAAATGACCGAAAAAACCAATCATACGCCAATGATGCAGCAATATCTGCGTATCAAGGCCGAGCATCCCGAATTGTTATTGTTTTATCGAATGGGCGACTTTTATGAGTTGTTTTTTGACGATGCGCATAAAGCTGCCGAGTTATTGGATATTACGCTGACAGCACGCGGTAATAGTAATGGCGCGCCGATTCCGATGGCGGGTGTGCCTTATCATGCGGCTGAAGGGTATCTGGCCAGATTGCTTAAAGGCGGTGTGGCTGTCGCGATTTGTGAGCAGATTGGTGATCCGGCAACCAGCAAGGGGCCGGTGGAACGGAAAGTTGTGCGGGTGCTAACGCCCGGTACCTTAACAGATGAGGCTTTACTCGACAGTAAACAAGAGAATCTGCTGGTTGCGATTTCTCGGAAAAAAGATCAATACGGTTTAGCAGTAGCCGAAATCAGCAGTGGCCGTTTTGATGTATGTCAGCATCAATCGCTAGCGGATTTGTTAGCCGATCTAGCTCGATTACAACCTGCTGAAATTCTGATTGATGACAGTCATGGGGACACCTTAAATAGTTATAACAATCAACTGAAGTTTGTGCCGGAATGGCATTTTGGCCTGGATGCGGCGCGGCGTCGTTTATGTGAGCACTTTGGGACCACGGATTTAAAAGGCTTTGGCTGTGATGATTTGCCGCTGGCCATTATGGCGGCAGGTTGCTTATTGAATTATGCCCAGCAAACCCATCGCACAGCGTTGCCGCAGTTACGCAAAATCAGTGTTGAAACGCCGGCCGACAGTATTCGTATTGATCCACAATCAAGACGCAATCTGGAGCTGGAGCAAAACCTGTCAGGTGGTCGTGAAAATACCTTATTGTCGGTACTTGATAATACCGTTACACCGATGGGTACACGCTTACTGCGGCGTTGGTTGTTACAACCGAAACGAGATTTAACTACCTTGCAACAGCGTCAGGCGGCGATTGGCAATCTTATTGAACAGGATGTTATTGCTGCCGTTCAAACCCTGTTAAAACCGCTAGGCGATATCGAACGTATCGTTACCCGCGTAGCACTGAGTAGTGCCAGACCGCGTGACTTTGTACAGTTACGTCGAATGCTGACTGCTCTGCCAAATCTGCATCAATCTTTATCGGGTACTCAAGCCCGATTGCTGAAACAGATCGATCGCGAGTTGGGGACTTTCCCGGAACTACTTGAGTTATTGAATAGAGCAATTATTGAAGAGCCGCCAGTGTTGATTCGAGATGGTGGGGTGATTGCCGAAGGCTATCATGCGGAACTGGATCGGTTACGCAATCTGCATCTGAATGCCAATGATTTTTTACGCGATCTGGAACAGCGTGAGCGTGAGCGCACTGGTGTCAGTACCTTAAAAGTTGGCTATAACAAAGTGCATGGCTTTTTTATCGAAATCAGCCGTGCCCACAATATTCAGTTACCGGCTGATTATCAGCGTCGGCAAACGCTGAAAAATGCTGAGCGCTATATTACTGCCGAGCTGAAAACGCACGAGGATCAGGTACTCAGCGCCAGCGAAAAAGCCTTGGCATTGGAAAAATCATTATACGAAGAGCTTTTTAAACTGATTCAACCAGAGCTTGCCGCATTGACCCATTGTGCTACGGCACTGGCAGAACTGGATGTTTTGAGCAATCTGGCTGAGCGGGCACAAACGCTTAATTATGTCGCGCCACAGTTGACTGCTGAGCAGGGCTTATCGATTCAGGCGGGTAGACATCCGGTGGTTGAGGCAGTGCAAAAAACGCATTTCTGTCCCAATGATTTGCAGTTAAATGAACAGTCGATGCTGGTGATTACCGGCCCCAATATGGGCGGTAAATCCACCTATATGCGGCAGACAGCATTAATCGTGATCATGGCGTATATGGGCAGCTATGTTCCTGCTGATTCGGCTGTTATCGGTCCGATTGATCAGATATTTACTCGTATTGGTGCCAGTGATGATTTGGCCTCAGGACGCTCTACTTTTATGGTGGAGATGAATGAAGCAGCAAATATTCTGAATAATGCTTCAGCTCAAAGTCTGGTGTTAATGGATGAAGTAGGGCGGGGCACCAGTACTTTTGATGGCTTGGCGCTGGCTTGGAGCTGCGCCGAAAAACTGGTGCGGGATATTGGCGCGTATACCTTATTTGCTACCCATTATTTTGAAATGACTCAGTTGCCAGGATTATATGACAAAGCCAGCAATGTGCATCTTGATGCGATTGAGCATGGTGACAAGATCGTGTTTTTGCATCAATTAAAACCGGGTGCAGCCAATCAGAGTTACGGTTTGCAGGTGGCGCAGTTGGCAGGGGTACCAAACGATGTGATTCAGGCGGCAAAACATAAATTAGCCGCTCTGGAAACTCAACGTACTGTTAGTACAAATTTGCATGAACAACCACCGCAACAGGATTTATTTGCTCAACCGGATAATTCGGCCCTGATACACAAAATCGAGCAAATCAATCCTGATGAATTAACTCCCAAAGCGGCACTGGAATTACTTTACGAGCTCAAAAAATTTATCTGAATGCTGTCGCTCAATTAATGTAACTGGCCAGTGCGTTCACGGTGCAGTAACAAATCATTGGTTGGCGGCATTTGTACATGGAAACCCTGTGTTTCCAGATTATGAATGACTTTATTGACATCTTCACGGGCCAGTTTGCGATCTGGACTTAGTTCCAGTTCCATCACAAATATCGGCTCGTTGCCCATTGAGCCATAGAGGCTTGGCGGCACTTCCGAAAAATCATCTTTCTTGCTGAGATAAAGATATAACTCTTCTTTTTTACGGCTTTTATAGATATAGGCTTTCATAACACAACTCTGATTTACGAAATCGGCGGATGATAGATGATCTGTACGACAGTTCCGGCTGGATCATAACAATAAAAACTGCGTGCTCCATCACGATGGGTACGTGGTGGCTGGCGCATTGGAACCGCATGGTGATCCAGAAAGGCATACCATTCATCAACCTGCTCAGGTGTTGGAATAATAAAACCAATATGGTCCAGAGGCTGAACAGGTGTTTTATTGATATTTTCGCCACGGTGTAAAGCCAGATTGTCATTGCCAGAGGTCAGATAAACGTTATCCTCATCAGGACGCCATTCGACTTCCATGCCTAGTAAGTCCACATAAAACTGTTCGCAGGCTTCGAGATTTTCGACGGTTAGTGCCACATGACGCAAACCGCCAGTTCGTGTTGGTCGCTGCATGGTTATGCTCCGGTTTATTGAAATTCGATTAGGCTTGTTCAATCACTTCATAGTCATGGGTGATTTCGGCGGTTTTTGCCAACATAATTGACGCCGAGCAATACTTCTCTGTCGATAGTTTTACCGCACGATCGACAAAATTCTGTTTAAGATTGCGGCCGGTTACGGTGTAGTGCACATGAATTTTGGTAAAGACTTTTGGCGCTTCCTCGCTTCGTTCCGCGGAAACTTCAACCACGCAATCGGTAACATCTTGACGCGATTTTTTCAGAATATCGATGACGTCAAATGATGTGCAGCCACCAAGGCCCAGCAGTAGAAGCTCCATCGGACGCATGCCCGTGCCGTGACCACCTGCTTCTTCAGGACCATCCATTAC